>NZ_JBIUVC010000001.1:412913-1186552 GCF_044742755.1 Streptomyces sp. NPDC087845 | reverse complement strand
GTTGATAGGCCAGATGTGGAAGCCTGGTAACGGGTGGAGCTGACTGGTACTAATAGGCCGAGGGCTTGTCCTCAGTTGCTCGCGTCCACTGTGTTTGTTCTGAAATAACGAACGGCCGTGTTGTTCCGGTGTTGGTTAATTTCATAGTGTTTCGGTGGTCATTGCGTTAGGGAAACGCCCGGTTACATTCCGAACCCGGAAGCTAAGCCTTTCAGCGCCGATGGTACTGCAGGGGGGACCCTGTGGGAGAGTAGGACGCCGCCGAACTCCTTTTGTGAGAAGCCCCGTGCCCTTGTGGCACGGGGCTTTTCTGCGTTTACCCCTTCTTTTTCCCGGGTGAAGGCTGTTGTTCAGGCGGGGGTGACCAGGTGGGTGTCGTACGCCAGGATCACTGCCTGGACTCGGTCGCGGGATCCTGTTTTGGCGAGGATGCGGGTGACGTGTGTCTTCACGGTCGATGCGGCGAGGTGCAGTCGTTCGGCGATTTCCGTGTTGGTCCAGCCCCGGCCGATGACCGTGAGGATCTCCCTCTCTCGCTCGGTGAGGGTCGCGATACGTGCGTCCGGGGCGGCAGGGCCGCCGGGAACGGTCGGCAGATGCTGCACATACGCGTCCAGGAGGCGGCGGGTGAGGCTGGGGGCGACCACTGCGTCGCCGCTCGCCACGGCTCGGACACCGGAGAGGAGCTCCTCCGGCAGCGCGTCCTTGATGAGGAAGCCGCTGGCGCCGGCGCGGAGGCCGTCGTACGCGTACCGGTCGAGATCGAACGTCGTGACGATGAGGACACGGGTACGGGAACCGGCCCTGATGATGCGTCGGGTGGCCTCGATGCCGTCCAGGAGCGGCATACGGATGTCCATCAGGGCCACGTCCGGACGGTGCCGGGAGACGAGGTCCAGGGCCTCATGGCCGTTGGCGGCCTCGCCGACGACGGTCATGTCGTCCTGGCTCTCCAACAGCATGCGGAAGCCGAAGCGTTGCATCGGCTGGTCGTCCGCGATGAGCACGGTCGTCACGAGAGTGTGTCCTCCAGGGGAAGCCGGAGCCGGACCCGCCAGCCGGCTGCGGAGGCCGACTTCTGCGGTAGCGGGCCTGCTTCGAGTGTGCCGTCGTAGAGGGATGCCCGTTCGCGCATCCCGGCGATTCCCTGCCCGCCGCCCTCGGGCCCGCCGCCACTGGTACCCGTGTCGGTGATCAGGGCTTCCAGCTCCGTCGCCCGGTAGGTGAGAGTGACCTCCGCTGTCAGTGGCGGGGCCGTGCCGCCGTGCTTCAGCGTATTCGTCAGAGCCTCCTGGACCACCCGATAGACCGTCAACTGGCGTCCCGCGGTGGGCGGGGGCGTCGGAGGTGAGCCGTGGACGCGGAGGCGTACGGGGAGGCCCGCCGTTCGTACGCCGGTGAGGAGCGCGTCCATGTCGTCGAGGGTCGGCTGCGGGGCGCGGTCGGCCTCGGCGGGGTGGTCGCGCAGGACGCCGAGCAGCCGGCGGAGTTCGGTGAGGGCCTGGCGGCTGGTGGCGCCGATGGCTTCCAGGGCCTGTGCGGCCCGGTCCGGGCTCTTGGCGGCCGCGTAGGCGCCACCGTCGGCGAGGCCCGTGATGACGGAGAGGTTGTGGCCGATGATGTCGTGCATCTCGCGGGCGATACGGGTGCGTTCGGCGGCTGCCGCGAGCCGGGCCTGCTGGTCGCGTTCGAGTTCCAGCCGGTGGGCGCGGTCGACGAGGGCTGCCGTGTACTCCTTGCGCGTACGGACCACGATCCCCAGCAGGGACGAGAGCGCGAACGCCCAGAGGTGAGGGACGAACAGCAGGTCCCAGGTGTGCGGGAAGCGCAGCATGCCGATGACGAGCGGGGCTGCCACCAGGGCGCCCGCCCAGGCCAGAGTGCGCATCGACAGCCGCAGCGCGATGTTGAAGACGGCGATGTCCTGCAGGTGGGCGGCCTGGACGACCGCCCCCGTCCAGACGTTGACCAGGGCGAACGGCGTCATGAACGCCAGCACGGCCAGGGGATGCGTGCGACGCCACAGCAGCGGTACGGAGAATGCCAGGCTCGTCAGCAGCACCAGTGGTTCGGGCGCCCGCGGGTCGGCGGCCACGGTGCGCCAGCCGCCGGAGGTGAAGTCGAGTACGGCGAACATCACCCAGAACGTGGTGAGCAGCCCGTTCCAGACCACCGGTCGGCGCAGGTCGAACGCGCGGACGCGCCGGAGCAGGCGCTGGAGGTGGCCGGTGAGCGGGGAGCCGCCCGGACCCGGGGGCCGGTTCTCGTCGTCGTCCGTCACACGTCCATCCTGGCGTCCGGGCTGCCCCTTCGTCATGCGTCGCGACGGCGCAGCAGCAGGGCGGCCGCGCCCAGGGCCGCAGCGGCCCAGAGGCACAGGGCGAGCAGGGCCCCGCCCACGGGGGCCTCGCCCGGGAGAGGGGTGGCGGAGCCGAGGGCGCCGGCCGCCTGGGTCGGGAAGTAGGTGACGGCGCTCTGCACGGCGTCGTACGGGAGCATGGTGAGGATCTCCGGCAGGACCATGACGCCTCCGATGAAGGCGCCGATCGCGCCCGGCACCGAGCGGATCAGGGCGCCGAGGCCGAGCGCGATCACGCTGAGCAGGGTGATGCCCACGGAGTTGCCGACGACCGCGCGGAACACGCCCGGGTCGCCGAGCGAGGCCGCCTGATCCGTGTCGTGGAGGAGGAGTTGGGCGGTGACGAAGGTGAGCAGGTCGGTGGTGAACATGACCACGAAGACGGTGACGGTGAAGACCGCCGCCTTCGCCCACAGGACCGGGAGTCTGCGGGGGACCGCGGTGAGCGAGGCGCGGATCAGGCCCGTCGAGTACTCGCCCGCGGTCACCAGGACGCCCAGCACCACGGTGCACAGCGTGCCGAGCACCGAGCCGTAGAGGACCAGGACGACCGGGTCGACGTCGGAGTCGCCGCCGTCGGAGGTGTAGGTCGCGCCCATGACCAGACCGATGGCGAGAACCAGGGCGGACGCCGAGACCAGAGTGATCCAGGAGGACCGCAGGGAACGGAGTTTGTGCCATTCGGAGCGCAGGACGCGGGTCGCTGTGACTCGGTGCTGGTGCTGGTGCTGGTGCGGTGTCGGGAGTCGGGCCGGGCGGCCGGCTGCGGTGGTCATGTGAGAGCTCCGGTCGGTTCGGGGGTGGTGATCCGGTACTCGACCGACTCCTGGGTCAGGTCCATGAAGGCCTGTTCCAAGGAGGCGGTGCGCGGGGTGAGTTCGTACAGGGGGATGGCGTGCGCGGCCGCGGTGCGGCCGATGTGCGCCGCGTCCGTACCGTGGATCTCCAGCTCGTCGGGGGGCGCGGCCGGGCCGGTGGAGATCTCGATGCCGGGGCCGGTGAGGAGCGCACGCAGGGCGTGGGCCTGCGGGGTCACGACCTTGACCGAGGCGCCGCCCGCCGTGGCCACGAAGTCGGCGATCGTCGTGTCGGCGAGGAGCCGGCCCCGGCCGATGATGATCAGATGGTCGGCGGTGAGGGCCATCTCGCTCATCAGATGCGAGGAGACGAAGACCGTACGGCCTTGCTGGGCAAGGGACCTGAGGAGGTTGCGGATCCACAGCACGCCCTCCGGATCGAGGCCGTTGACCGGCTCGTCCAGGATGAGGGTGGCCGGGTCTCCGAGCAGCGCGGCGGCGATGCCGAGGCGTTGGCCCATGCCGAGCGAGAAGCCCTTGATCCGTTTGTGGGCGACCGCGGTCAGACCGGCCAGGCCGAGGACGTGCTCGACGCGGTGGCGCGCGATGCCGTGGGTGTGGGCGAGTGCCATCAGGTGGTTGAAGGCGGTCCGGCCCGGGTGGACGGAGCGGGCCTCCAGGAGCGCGCCGACCTCGGCGAGCGGTGCGCCGTGGGCGGCGTACGCCCGTCCGCCGATCGTCGAGCGGCCGCGGGTGGGCGCGTCCAGGCCGAGCAGCATGCGCATCGTCGTCGACTTCCCGGCGCCGTTCGGGCCGAGGAATCCGGTGACGGTGCCGGGCCGTACCGTGAAGTCGAGGTCCTGGACGACGGTGGTGTCGCCGTACCTCTTGGTGAGTTCGTATGCCCTGATCATGCGGTCGACGCTACGGAGACGGCGCGCGGCGGGCGTCGGACCAGGGGCGGGATGTGGCGGGTGGCGTAGTACCGGGGTACGACGCGGGGACGGTCGGGGCCGGTCTGCGGCGGTCGGGGATGGTCGGCGGCGGGGCGGGCCGGGGTGCCCGTGGCCGTGAGCCGGGTGGTGAGCGGGATGGTGTTTGCGCAGGTCCGGCGCGGAGAGGCAGGATCGGCGAATGGAACACGTGATTCGTGCCGTGCGCGCCGACGAATGGTCTCTGGTCAAGGAGTTGCGGCTGTCAGCGCTGCGGGACCCGGTGGCGCCGATGGCCTTTTTGGAGACCTACGCGCAGAGCGCGGCCCACTCCGACGAGTTCTGGCGGGACCGGGCGCTCAGCGCGTCCGAGGCCGGGGGCGGTGAGGTGCGGCAGTTCGTCGCCGTCGCCCCCGACGGGCGTTGGGACGGCAGCGTCACCGTGCTCATCGAGCGGCCTGACGGGGATGAGGGTGAGGGCGAGAACGCGGACAGGGACAGGGACGCAGACGGGGACGGGGACAGCGGTGGTGGTGCGGTGCCGTTCGGGGCCCCGGCCGGCCTCCACCAGGCGCACGTGGTCGGTGTGTTCGTACGGCCGGAGGCGCGGGGAGCGGGTCTGGCCGAGGAGTTGTTCCGGGCCGGGACGGACTGGGCGTGGTCGTTGGGGGAGCCCCGGATCGAGCGTGTGCGGCTGTATGTGCACGAGGACAACGCGCGGGCCGCGGCGTTCTATCGGCGGATCGGGTTCGCGCCCACCGGGCAGTCGGTGCCGGTGCCGAGCGATCCGTCTGCGCGGGAGATCGAGTACGCGGTGGGGCGGCCGTAGGCGGGGCGGCTGGTAGGTGGGGCTGCTGTGGTGGTGGGAGTGGACGGGGTGGTTGCCGTGGGCGTGTGGCGCCGGGGTCGCCGGGCGGGTGTGGGCCCGGGTGGTGTGGTGGCCTGTGTGGGCCGGGAGGTGCCGGCTAGCGTGGGTCGGTGAGTTCCTGGGACCAGCGGGCGCGGGCCTGTTCCCGGGAGCGGAGGAGGGCCAGGGTCGGCAGGCCCTGGGCGTGGCCGGTCGACAGCAGCTCGGGGAGCCGGGGCAGGGGCGCCACCGCGGCGACATCGTCGAGTACCAGCGTCATTGGTGGGTCGAGCCGACCGGCGGTTGACCGTGCGGCCAAGCGGCGGCCGTGCTCGACCACGTGTGAGGCGAGCGCCGTGAGCAGGGGCATTGCTCCGGGGCCCGAGCGGGGATCCTCGATGGGTTCGCCCACCACATAGAGGGTGCCCCCCTCGCGGACAAAAGATTCCAGCGCGAGCGAATCGGCCCGGTTCGGCGTGCAGGCCTCCCGGATGTGGACCGAGGAGAGCGCGGCGAAGGCTCGTACGGTCAACTCCTGGGCCACTTCACGGCGTTCGGGATGCGCGGTGAGGGCGGACTCCAGCAGCCCGGCGAAACCGGAGGCCGCCTTGGGGTGGGTACGGAGGAGGCGCACCGGTTCGTGGGCGCTGCCGCCGAGGGCCCAGCGGTGGACCTGGCGGAAGGGCCTGCCGTCGATGGCGGCGGCGTGCAGCCAGCACTTCAGGAGCGTTTCCGCGGTGTCGGCCGTCGTCGCGTCGATGCGGGCCTGCGGGCGGACCGGGGCGAGCAGCGCGGTGGAGCGGGCGGCGGCCGTGTCGGGCTCCTCGCAGCCGGTCGTGGGGGACCAGTGGAGGCGGGCCGGGGTGTCGCAGAAGTGGCCCGGGTCGTAGACGAGGACCGGGCCGAGCTTGGCGCGGGCGTCCTTCGTCTCGGCCCAGACCGTGGGGTCGGAGGTGAGGACGAGCGCGGGCCCGTCGGCCTCCTGGATCGCCTGGAGGACGGTGGGGCGGCGGGTGGCGGCCGGTCCGTAGACGACGAGGGGGGTACGCGGGGCAGGCAGCGTGGGGAGGGCGGGGGCGGGGAGGGCTGTGGTCTCGGACGGGGGGTGCCCCGTGGGGAGGGGAGTGGGGATGTTGGTGGGGGTGGGGATGGAGGTGGAGGTAGCGGGGCCCGGTTCCGGGGTATGGGGCGCCGGTGGGGCGGATGCGACCGCTGTGTGCTGGAGCGTCGGCTGGGGCTGGGGCTGGGGCGGTTGGGGTTGGAATTGCGGTTGTGTCTCCAGGTTTGGTTGCGGCTGCTGCTGCGGTGGGGTCTGCGCCTCCGGCCGGGGCTCGTGCAGCGGGGACCGTACGGGCGAGCCGCCCTCGTCCCCGTACCGTTCGCTGCGCTGCCGCGCCCGTACCGCGCGCCAGCGGGCCACCACCCCGAGCACGAACACCGTCAGCACGAACAGCACCATCAGTTCGCCGATGAACAGGCCCCAGAACAGCCCGTACCCGGAGAGCTCGTCCGCCGGAGTGTTCGGCCAGGCGGACGGAAGGTCGTGCGGTGCGGCGACGAGCCGGCGCATCGCCAGGGGGGTCTCGGTGAGGGAGACGCCCTCCGGCCAGGCGCCGTGCGCGAACAGTCCGGCCAGGCCGGTGGCCGTCCATGCCAGGAGCGTGAGCCCGAGCAGGAAGGCCAGCAGGCCGATCAGCAGGCCGTCCGGGATGCCGCCGCCACCTCCGCCGCCACCTCCGCCGCCGTCGGTACGTACCTCGCCGCGCCCCGCCATGTCAGGCCACCGTTGACTCGGACGACTCGTTCAGTCGTTGCTGGTGCTCGATCCGTGCCGCGCGCTGCTCCGCCTCCAGGTCGGCGGCGCGTACGTCCTCCGGGACGAGCTCGGGCGCGGAGGACTCGGTCATCGCGCGGTCGGTGAAGACCAGGGGGCGTTCCGCCTCGGTGATCAGGTGTTTGACCACCTGGACGTTGCCGTTGACGTCCCAGACCGCGATGCCGGGGGTGAGGGTCGGGATGATCTCGACCGCCCATCGGGGAAGGCCGAGCACCCGGCCCGTGGCTCTGGCCTCGTCGGCCTTCTGGGCGTAGATCGTGCGGGTGGAGGCCATCTTGAGGATCGCCGCGGCCTCGCGGGCCGCCGCTCCGTCGACGACGTCGCTGAGGTGGTGGACGACGGCCACGAACGACAGACCCAGCCGTCGGCCGAACTTCAGCAGGCGCTGGAAGAGCTGGGCCACGAAGGGTGAGTTGATGATGTGCCAGGCCTCTTCGACCAGGAAGATGCGTTTCTTCCGGTCGGGCCTGATCCAGGTGTGCTCCAGCCACACGCCGACGATCGCCATCAGGATCGGCATCGCGATCGAGTTCCGGTCGATGTGCGAGAGGTCGAAGACGATCAGCGGGGCGTCGAGGTCGATGCCGACGCTCGTGGGCCCGTCGAACATGCCGCGCAGGTCGCCGTCGACGAGGCGGTCCAGGACGAGGGCGACGTCCAGGCCCCAGGCTCGTACGTCGTCTATGTCGACGTTCATCGCCTCGGCGGACTCGGGCTCCGGGTGGCGCAGCTGGTCGACGATGTCGGTCAGGACCGGCTGCCGGTCGGTGATCGTCTCGTTGACGTACGCGTGGGCGACCTTCAGCGCGAAGCCGGACCGTTCGTCCAGGCCGTGCCCCATCGCGACCTCGATGATCGTGCGGAGCAGGGCGAGCTGGCCGGTCGTGGTGATCGCGGGGTCGAGCGGGTTGAGCCGGATGCCACCGTTGAGGGCGGCGGTCGGGTCGAGGCGGATCGGGGTGAGACCGAGCTCCTGTGCGATGAGGTTCCATTCGCCGACGCCGTCCTCGCCCTGGGCGTCCAGGACGACGACCTGGCGGTCGCGGAAGCGGAGCTGGCGGAGCACGTACGTCTTCTCCAGCGCGGACTTGCCGTTGCCGGACTCGCCGAGCACCAGCCAGTGCGGGGCGGGGAGCTGCTGTCCGTACAGCTGGAAGGGGTCGTAGATGTAGCCCTTGCCGGAGTAGACCTCACGGCCGATGATCACGCCGGAGTCGCCGAGGCCGGGGGCCGCGGTGGGCAGGTAGACGGCTTGGGCCTGTCCGGTCGACGTACGGACGGGGAGCCTCGTCGTCTCCACCTTCCCGAAGAGGAAGGCGGTGAAGGCATCCGACAGTGCGGACAGCGGATCTCGCATGGCGTGACCGACCTCCCTCTCGTTTCTCTCGGTTGTGTGCGGCTAGCGACGGATGCCGGTGGCGAACGGCAGGGTGTTCACGAAGGCGCGGTGGTGCTCGCGGTCGCACCACTCCAGCTTGAGATACGACTTGCCGGCCGAGGCCCGGATCGTCCGCTTGTCGCGGGCGAGGGACTCGGGCGAACGCGAGGACACGGTGATGTACCCCACCAGGTTCACCCCGGCCGCGCCGCTCGCGAGATCTTCACCCCGCTGGTCGAGACGGCCGTGCGCGGCGATGTCGCGCGGGTCGACGGTGCGGTTCATCTTGGCCTGGCGGCTGGCTTCCGCCTCGTCGTTGGTCTTCTCGGTGAGCATCCGTTCGATGGCGACCTCGGTGGGTTCGAGGTCCATGCAGACCGCGACCGTACGGATCACATCGGGTGTGTGGACGAGGAGCGGGGCCAGGAAGTTGACGCCGACGGGCGTCATCGGCCACTCCTTCACCCAGGCCGTGGAGTGGCACCAGGGCGCGCGGGTGGCCGACTCGCGGGTCTTGGCCTGGAGGAACGTCGGCTCGACCGCGTCCAGTTCGGCGGGCCAGGCATTGCGCTTGGTCATGGCCTGGATGTGGTCGATGGGGTGGTCGGGGTCGTACATGGAGTGCACGAGGGAAGCGAGCCGGCTCTGGCCGAGCGGCTGGCGTACCCGGATGTCGGCCTCGGCGAGGCGGGCGCAGATGTCGGTGAGTTCGCGGGCCATGACGACGGCGAGGCCCGCGTCCCGGTCGAGCTTGCGGCCGGCCTCGGGGCGGGCGGCGCGGGCCATGGCGTTGGCCTCGGCGGCCAGCTCGCGGGTGTAGTGCATGCAGGCGACAAGGTAGGCGCGGTGCTGCTCGCTGGAGGTGGAGACCATGGACTGGAGCTGGTCGTACGACTCCTGCAGCCAGCCCGGGGACGTCTTGTCGCCGCGCTGGGCGACGTCCTTGGCGTGGGCGTCGGGGTCGGCGGGGAGGGTGCGGGCCAGCATCTGGATGCGGGTCACGAAGCCGTCGCCGTTGGCGACATGCTTCAGCAGCGTGCCGAACCGGTCGACGAGCGCCTCCTGGTCCTCGCTGTCGCGCAGGCCGACGCCGGGGCCCTCGATCTCGATCGCGGCGGTGACGGTGCGGCGGTCGGCGTGCAGGAGGACGGCGATCTCGTCCGGGCCGAAGGGGGCGGCGAGCCAGTTGATCCGGCCGATGCCGGGGGGCGGCCCGATCTCGACCTCACGGCCGTCGGCGCCGATGCCGGCTTCCATGGCGGCGGAGCGGTAGGTCGTACCGCGGCGCAGGGTGCGCTTGTAGCTGCGGTTGATCTCGAACCACTTGTAGATGGTGCGGTGCTTGTACGGGAGGTACACGATCGCCAGGGCGAGGAGGGGGAAGCCCACGAGCAGGATGATCCGCGGCCCCAGATAGGGGACGGCCAGTCCGCTCATCATGCCGAGGAACGCACCGGCGATGATCAGCGTGATCTCGCCGGTCTCGCGGTTCTTGCCGACGATCGCGTTCGGCCGGGCGCGGCCGATGAGATACGTACGGCGGGGCGTGATCGTGTGGGACGGAGTCGTCAACGCCCTCCACCTCCCGTGCTGTTGTTACCTGAACTGCCTGATCCGCCACCTCGGGGGGAGCGGCTGCCGTGCGGGGTGCCGGAGGTCGGCCCCGAGCCGCTGCGGGGCGGGGGCGCGGCGGGGACGGCTCCGCCACCGGCTCCGCCGCCGGAGTTGCGGGAGCTGTGCGCGGCGACACCGCCGCTGATCGGGTTGGCGGGCCGGCCGCCGCCGCTGCCGCTGTCGCCGCCGTTCTGGCCGCTGCGGCTGCTGTGGGTCTTGATGCCCTGGGAGACGAGGGCGGCCGGGGAGCTGATCATCGCGGCGGCCTGGGAGCCGTCGGTGGCCTGCTTGCGGTTGGTGCGGGCGCCCTGGATTTCGTCGCCGAAGCCGGGGACGAAACGGTAGATCAGGGCGGAGGCGAAGATCGCGAGCAGGATGATGGCGAGACCGGACACGACGGCGGAGAACGCGTTCGGCCCGTCGTCCTCGGCGAGCGCGCCGGCCAGTCCGAGCACGACGACGATGACCGGCTTCACCATGATCACCGCGATCATGATGCCCGCCCAGCGCCGGACGTGTCCCCACATGTTCTTGTCGACGAGCCCTGCGTAGACGACGGTGCCGAGGAGGGCGCCGACGTAGAGCAGGGCGGCCCGGATGACGAGCTCCAGCCAGAGGATGCCCGCGGCGAGGATCGAGACGAGCGAGACGACGATCAGCATGATCGGGCCGCCGCCGATGTCGGAGCCCTTCTTGAGCGCTTCGGCGAACGATCCGAAGAAGACGTCCGTCTGGCCACCCGAGGACGTGGCGATGATCTCGGTGACGCCGTCGGTCGCGGAGACGACCGTGTAGAGGATCAGCGGGGTGAACGCCGAGGCGAGGACCGTGAGCCAGAGGAACCCGACGGCCTCGGAGATCGCGGTGGTCAGCGGTACGCCGCGGATGGCCCGCTTGGCCACGGCGAGCAGCCACAGGACGAGGGTGAGGACGGTGGAGGCGGCGAAGACGATCGCGTACTGCTGGAGGAACTTGGTGTTCGTGAAGTCGACGTTCGCGGTGCCCTTCACGGCCTCGCTGAGCTTGCCGACGATCCATGCGGCGGCGTCGGCGCAGCCGCGGGCGAGGGAGGAGAGGGGGTCCAGGGAGTTGTCGAGGCCGGAGGGGGCGTCGGTCTTGGGGGCGCCCGCGTCGCCCTTCTCGCAGTAGTCCTTTGCGGGGCCGCGGATCAGGTCGCACGCATTGTTGCTCTTGCTGGGCGTCGGGCTCGGGGAAGGCTCAGCGAATGCGCGGCTGGCCAGCATGACGAGAGCGACCTGCAGGCTGGTGGCTGCCGCCGTGAGTGAAAGGGCTCGACTGGATCGTTTACCGGGCATATGTGAACCCTCCGAACTGTTCGACGGCGTCAGCCATTTCCTCAGCGGGAGAAGCGGCCTGGTCGCGGCCGACGGGTGTAGGGCCGTCCTTCTGCGTGAAGTCGGTGACCTTCCAGTCTCCGTTGATCCACGCCAGGTCGAACGTGTTGGTGAACCAGCTCTCGGAGACGGGGTTCTTGGAACCTTCGCCGGCAAGCCCGAACAGGGCTGAGTACCAAACGGCGACGCTTGCGGTGTCGCCGTTGAATTTCACGACCTTGGTGCCGGCCGGGTTGGAACGCGAGATGAAGGTCAGGCCGGCCGGTGCGGTGCCGTCAGCGTTCAGCCCGATGCTGGTGAGGAAGTCCTGACCGGAGTACACCTTGTCGAGATCTCCCTGACGGGCAGCGGCAACCGCGGGGGCGTATACGGCGGTGACGACCGTGCGACGACGGTCCTTGTCGAACATGTCGGCAGAGCCGAGCGCCACTGCATAGTTCGCCGCCGCGCTCTGCGCCCCCTGTTCGTCATGGGCGAAGCCCGAAGGGATCGAGCCGTTCTTCCCCGTCACCGGCTTCGTCCCCGTGGCCGCCGTGGACGACGAATCCGGCTTGTTCCCCGTCTTCCCCGAGCCGCCGCCGCTGCCGTTCCCGCCTCCTCCGCCCATGTTCGCGAAGGCGATGGCCGCGATCAGGAGGACGACGACGCCGACCACCGTGACGAGGGAGCGGGAGCTGCGGGCGGGGCGGCGGGGGGTGCCGTAGCTGTCGCCGCCCTCGCCGTCGGGGAGGCGGGTGCGGGTCTGGCGCGTACCGCCGATGGTGCTGTAGCCATCGTCCGTACGGCCCGAGCCGCTGCCGTAGCCTTTGTCGTCGCCGAGGCTCATGCCGCGTACGCTCCCTCAACCGTTTCCTGAACCGGGTAGTACGACGGTAGCCGTGCGGGTTCCCGCGCGGGCGCGGTGTGGTGACTCGACATCAGGGAGACGCAACCTCTGCCGGTGGGCACGACGGACGGATGGTGTGGGAGTGGGCGGGACTGCCCCTGGCGCGGGATGGCAGCCGGTCAGACGGCCATCCCGTAGACGATGGTGAACAGGGTTCCCAGCGATCCGATGATGAACACACCGGTCAGACCGGCAACAATCAGACCCTTGCCCTGCTCCGCGCTGAATGTGTCACGCAGTGCCGTGGCGCCGATGCGCTGCTTTGCCGCACCCCAGACCGCGATGCCGAGGCAGAGCAGGATGGCGATGGCCATCACGACCTCGATCATTACGCGGGCCTCGTTGCCCAAGGTCCCGAACGGCCCCCAGTTCGGGGCGATTCCGCCGATGATGGTGGTGATGTCGCCCTTTTCAGCTGCCAGGATCATGTAAGTCACCGCCCCTGTTGGGTAGTTCGTTGCCCCTGTCACGTGACATGGGTCGCTCTCTATCTTCGCTGATGAAAGTGGTCTCGTACGACGACTTGACGGCTCTCTTTACCTGGATCTCGCACGTTTGACCGGTCCGACCCCCTGACCTGCGCATCGAATCGGGGAATGACCGAATACATATGGTTACTCTGTGTATCACGGGGGGTGACCCCGGGCAATGACTGCCATCCCGCCACCCTGGCCGAGACCGTCGCGCAGCGCCTGGTCAGCTCCGGTCCTGGTCAGAGCAAGGGGTGGCGCGGGACGGGCGGGCGAGGCGGTGTCGTCCAGGTCGGCGGCGGCCGAAAATCGCACCAGGTGCCGTCGAAGGGAAACGTTCCGGCCTCGGCGAGCCGTACGACGGACCTGCCCTCGCTCCTGATGGCTGACGCTTCGTCGGCCGACCAGTAGGCCGGGTCACCGGTCTTCTCGGTGAAGGACTGCTCGTCCTTCCACCGCCAGCTCCGGTCCGGCGCCACGTTGATGTCGAGTTCGTGGTCGGCGATGTCGATGTCGTCCCCGTGGTGGACCCGGCGCTCCAGATTTACGTACCAGCCGCGGAACTTCTGTCTGCGGCCGAAGAGCCAGAGGACGGAGTGCGCGGCACCGGCCGGCTGGTAGAAGAGCGCGCTGCCCATCGGCCACCGGTCGGCGACCACCGGGAATCCGCCGGGCGGGCGCGCGTGCGGGGCGATGTCCCGCAGGTGCGAAGTCCCGCGCGGCAGCTTCGTACGCCACATCGGCGTGCCGGTCTCCATCCACACCAACTGGCCCGCCTCGGTGCGTTCGACGAGGCGTACGGGGACCGAGGCGCTCAGGTGGCCGCCGACGAAGAAGTTCCAGTGGAGTATTCGGCCCGGGGCGTCGTTCATGCCGTTGATCATGCCCGCGACGGAGGAGGGGGACACGTGGCCGTCGGTGGGAGCCGGCGGGCCGGGAACCCGGGTGAGCCGGTCCGCGGTCCCGGTTTCGCCGGTCCGCTTCGGCGAGTCACTGCTGACGGGGCGGTGCCGGCCTTCCGGTCCGCCGCGTCGCCGTGGCCCAGAGCAGTACCGCGCACAGGAACGCTGCCCCGGCGAACACCAACGGGCGCGCGAGGGCATCCTCCCGTGCGCCGGCCAGCAGCGCACCGACCGCCGCCGGGGCAAGGGCCAGAGCCGGCAGCGCGCGGCGGCGCGGGAGGGGATCCGGCGCGGCAGCACCCGGCGCGGCACCCGGCAGGGTGGGCGGAAGCAGCCGGGTCGCGACGGCGTACGCGGCGCAGGCCAGCAGCGTGGCGCCGAGGGCGTCGCTGGGCCGATGCCAGTAGAGCGCCTGTACGGCGGCGGCGGTGACCGCGAGCCACAGCGCACCGGCGGCGGCTACGTAGGGACGGCTGCGCGGGGAGGCGACGAGAACGGCGCCGAGGGCCAGCCCGGCGGCGATGGCCACGTGACCGCTCGGGAAACTCACCGAAGATCGTCGAGCTGCCGAGCGTGCCTCCGGCGTAGACCATCGCAGCCGAGGCCGGGAGCGCGATCCGTGGCTTGCCGCGCAGCAACGCGACCACGGCGACCAGCGGGAGCAGTCCGTAGGGCAGCATCAGCGGTTGCGTGCCGGGCCCCTGCGCCCACGGATACCAGCCGGTGGCGTGGAAGCCGATGGCGCGGCTGCCGGGGTCGATGCGCAGCGTCCAGTCCCACACGTCCTGCAGATACGGCACCAGCGCCAGCACGGCCAGGGAGAGGGCGGCCAGATGAATGCCGTCCAGCCACCACGGCCGGGCGGAGTCGTCGGCGGCGGTCCGGGCATGTGCCTGCGCCCCTCCGCGCAGCAGGGCGGCGATCTCGCGGGGCGGCGGCCAGTCGCGTCCGGGGTGCGCCTCGGCGAGGCAGGCCAGCAGCTCGTCCCCGTACTGGTCGCGGTGGGTCTTGGGATACGCGGCGAGCAGCAGACGGTTCATGCCCGGGCCGTCTTGAGGGTCCCGAGCCGTCCGGTGACGACGGCCGCCGCCTGTTGCATGCGCAGCACTTTCCGTTCAAGCGTGCCGGTGCCGTCCTGCGTGAGCCGGTAGGTACCGGCGCGGCCGCCCGTCCACGACCTCCTCGCGGTCGACGGCCACCAGCCCGGACCGCTCCATCCGCTCCAGCGCCCCGTACAGGGTGCCGACGGCGAGCCTGAGCCGTCCGTCCGTGGCGCGTTCGGTGGCCTTGATGATGCCGTACCCGTGCAGCGGCCCGTCCAGAAGAGCGGCGAGGATGAAGTACTGCGGTTCGGTTGGGGTCGGCTGGCGTTTCTCCACGCCGGAAGCATGTATCGGCATGCGAAGTATGCGGCTCGGAGGGTGCCGCGCGGCCGGACTTCGCGGTTGGGTGTGGCACGACGTCGGCGGCGAACCGCTGGAGGTTCCTGTGTCCCCAGGGGATTCGTTCGCGCGGCCGTCGCTGAAGTGCACGACGAACGAGTCGTTGGGTGCAGCCGTCCGGACGCCTTGTGGGGTGGTGGTGCCGTCATCTCTTTGGGAGGGAGGGGGCGTTCGGCGGCCCGGGGGCCATCCTGCATGGTGTGCGAACGTGACGGTTGGCCCATGCGGTGTCACGTTTTCGCTCGGGGGTACGGCTGTTGGCCGCGCGCTCGACGGAGTGGTGGAATGCGCCGGCCCGGACATCCTGGGCGGAGGTGTACCCGTCAGATGAGGCAGGCGGGGGTGTCAGTCCTGGGTGCGGCTGTCCTTGAGGGCGCGTACGAGGGCCGACCAGGCGGCGGGCGTGGTGTGCGGAGTACCGCTCCGGTGCCTGTCGCGGCCACGTGCGCGCAGGCCTCGCCCTGCGCGCAGTAGGACGACCTCTGCCAGGTGGGTGCGGACATCGTGGTTCCCTTCACAGGCACTGGGCGACCTTGTGGATGAGTTCTCGGGTCCGCTCGACGTTCAGAGCCGTGTCGTCGGGCCGTTCCAGCAGCAGGCGGTACTGGGCCAACTGGGCCTCCGCGTCGATGAGAACGGGCCCGTGCGACTGGTCGAGCTGCGCCGTGTCGAGCGCGGGAACCGGTCCGCGTACGTAGTACACGGACGGACCCGACACGGAGGTTGCCGAGCTGGTGGCGAGCGAGCTGGTCACCAACGCGTACCTGCACTCCTCCGGGGCGTACTCCCTGCGTCTGCGCGACGCCGGGCCCAGCCGCGTCCGGCTGAGCGTGTGGGACACCGACCCGCATGTCCCCGCCCCCTTCCACCGGAGCGCGGAGGCGCCGGCGGAACTGGCCGACCGCGGGCGGGGGCTGTATCTCGTCACCCTCTATGCGGAGAACTGGGGCGCATACCCCATGCGCGGCGGGCTGCCCGGACAGGGCGGGAAGCTGCTCTGGGTGGAATGCGCGGCCACGGAGGAGAAGGAGAAGGAGAAGAAGGAGGAGGACGGGACCGGGGCCGTACCGGGCGACAGACGTACCGGGCGGGCATAGCCTCGTCGCATGGTGCGGAGCGAGGCGAAGGACGTGGCCGGGTATCTGGCCGAGGTGCCCGAGGAACGCAGGGACGCCCTGGCGCGGCTGCGGGAGTTGTGCCGGGCGGAGCTGGCCGGGTTCGGCGAGGTCATGGCGTACGGGATGCCCGCGTACGAGCGGGACGGCGCCGTCGAGATCGCGTTCGCCGCCCAGAAGCAGTACATCTCCTTCTACCTGATGCGCGGCGACGTGCGTGAGGCGTTCGCGGAGCGGCTGGCCGGCCAGGACATGGGGAAGGGCTGCCTGCGCTTCCGCAAGGCGGAGGCCATCGACTACGACCTGGTGCGGGACCTGCTCCGGGCGACGGCCACGGCGGCGGGGCCGGGCGCGGTCTGCTGAGCGGTGCCGACAGGCCCGTGACAGGCGAAAATCGCTGGCGGCCGGGTGAAAGGGCGCGTAGGAAGGGGGGTATGAGTGCCTCCGCCCCCGTACCCCCGGTCGCTGCCCGGAACCCCACCGACCGGCGGATCTTCGTTCGCGCCACGCTCGATCTGGGGGACGTACTGCTGCGCCCGTGGGGACGGGAGGCCGCCGAGCTGGAGGCGATGCTGGACGGCCTGGTCGCCGCCGCCGGGGATCCGCTGATCGCCCGCTGGAACCCCTTCCCGGCAGCCGACCGCACCAAGGCCATGACCTGGGTGGAGTTGCGCGAGGGCGGCTGGGACCGTGGTGACGCCGCCTCCTTCGCGGTACTGGGCGCGGCCGACCGCACCCTCCTGGGCGCCGTCGGCCTGCGCTGGGTCGACCGCGCGGACGGCCTCGCGATGATCGGCTACTGGACGCTCCCGGCCGCCCGGGGACGGAGCGTGGCCACCAGAGCGACGTGCGCGGTGACCGACTGGGCCTTCGCCACGGCCGACGCCCGCCGGATCGAGATCGCCCACGCCGTGGAGAACGAGGCCTCCTGCCGGGTGGCCCACCGCTGCGGCTACCTTCCCGAGGGCACGCTGCGCGAGTCCCACCGGTACGGCGACGGCGCGTACCACGACGAGCATCTGCACGCCCGCCTGGCCGCCGACCCGGCACCGGCCGGCCTCGCGGTCTGACCCCCGCACGACCGGTTCCTCCCGGCCGCCGCCGTCCGCATGGTGTGCGCGCGGCCCAAGCCCCGCTTCATGCCAGCGGATGGCCTCGACCGAGGCGGGCCCGATGCCATGCGCGGTCGTGGGACGACGTGGTGACGGCGACGGACCGGCCGTCGACGAGCGTGCAGTCCACCGCGATCACCGGGGTCTCGTGCCCGGTGACCGGCCGGTGATCGGCCGGCCGGTACGGAGGTCCCGGAGCGTCGAGTTCGAAGCCGTCGGTGATGTCGGACGCGGTGTACATGGGGTCGCCCGCGGTCAGGGGGCGCCCCGGTGGCCGGAACAGATCTCCGTACGACGCCGGGGGTAACTCCCCGTCCGGGAGGACCGGTTGGCCGGCATGGCGAAGGCCGTCGGAGAGGGCGGGAAACCAATCGCCGCGCAGCATCCCGTTGCCCATGAGCTGCTTGCCCGCACCGTGCACGCCCACAACCCGTGTCACCCCGCTCTCCGTTCCTCACTGACTGTTCCCCGCTCTCCGTTCCCCACTGACTGTTTCCCGCTGACTGTTCCCCGTGTTGTGCGTGCGTGTCCGTGGCACGCCAACTCACTCTGGAAATGGATGACATGGGGCGACCGCCCGCGTTGTCGGATCCGGCCGGCGGCCTCGTGTGCGGGCCCGGGGCGCAGCTCGTTCGGGTGAACCGTGGGGGCCTGGTACGCCGGGCCTGCGGGGCGATACGCCGTGGGGCGCGTGCGGGTGCGGCGTGTCGCCGACCCGGGGTTTGGCACAGTGCCGCTCCACGATCAAGGACGGAGCGGGGTGGCCGGAGTGGCAGTGATGGGACAGCCGGGGGGCCGTCAGCGGCTGAGCGATCCGGTGGGCGAGGCGGGTGGCGGCGGGGACGTGCTGAAGCACAGCGACGGAGCCTGGCTGCGGGCCGCCGCCGGTGCGGAAGGGATGCATACGCATCTGGGCCCGGTGAAGTCGGAGCTGGAGACCGCGCACGAGGGGCTGCTCGCGGGGACCGCCGGCCTGACCGCGCTGGCGGAGCTGGGAGCCGTACGGGAGTCGTGGGAGCGGCGGTTCGAGTCGGCGCGGGGGGAGTGCGGGGCCCTGGCCGGAAAGCTCAGGGCCGTCGCCCGGACCCAGGGCGGGACGGACGAGACGGTGAGGGCGTCGTTCGCGCCGGTGGCGGGTGGGGCGCAATGACTCTCACCTGGGCGCAGTTGCGGGACCTGAAGTGCGGCGAACTGGAAGGCGCGGCCGACGGCTGGGGAAAAGCGAGCAATCGTGCCGACGCCGGCCGGGACCGGATCGAGACGCAACTGCTGAACGGATTGCGCGGCACGCAGCGTGGCGAGGCGGCGGAGGCGGCGGCCGGGAGGCTCAAACAGCTGAGCCAGAACCTGAGTTATGCCTACACGGAGTGCGGCCTGCTCCGTACGACGCTGAACAGCATGGCCCATGAGCTGCGTGCCCAGCAGCGGGCGTTGCGGGAGGCGCTGGACGACGCGGAGTCTCTGAAGTTCGCCGTGCACGCGGACGGTTCGGTGACATACCCGGCGGCGGACGGCGGCCTGATCGACGGCAGACCGCTACCGGGCGGGACGGCGTCGGTGGCGGCGGCGCCGGGCCTCCTGCCGCCCTCGGGCCTGGTCGCGCCCAACCCGAACGCGCCGAAGGCGCAGGACATCGCGGACCGGGTGGCGAAGGCGGTACGGACGGCGGCCGAGATCGACTGGCGGTACGCCCGGATCCTGCGCAGGTTGAAGGCAGAGGAGGGCCTGAAGGTCCCCGGCGCCACCTGGACCGACGCGGCGGGCGACGCGGCCGCGGTACGGGACGCGGCACGCGGCTACCTGAAAGACGGCATCCCCCTCGACGCCTCCCCGGCCGAGCGGAAGGCCTGGTGGGCCGGCCTGACGGACGAACAGCGCGAGGAGTACCTCGCGGTGTACCCGGACCGGATCGGCAACTTGGACGGCATTCCGGCCCTGGTGAGGGACGCGGCGAACCGGGACAACCTGCAGCTGCTGATGGGGAAGCTGGAGGGCCGGGACGACACGAAGTCGCAGACGCAGCTGGCGGGGTTGCGGGAGATCGACCGACAGCTGCGGGCGGGGAACAAACCTGGGGGTCCGCCGATGTATTTGCTCGGGATCGGCGACGAGGGCAATGGGCGGGCGATTGTTTCGTTTGGTAACCCTGACACTGCAAAGAATGTTTCGGCGTATGTGCCGGGATTGAACACTTCCTTGGATGAAGACTTTGCAAAGGATGACCTCAAGCGTGCCCGCGACACTGCGATCGGTACTCGCATTCATGATCCCTCAAGTGCGGCGATCGTGTGGCTCGGCTACGACGCGCCGCAGTCCCCAGACGGGTTAGGGAGCCTGGACGTTATGGGCAACGAAAGGGCAGAGAAGGGTGGACGTGCCTTCAGTGGATTCATGAGTGGCCTGACGGCGACCAATGAAAATAGAGACCCGCATTTGACCGCCATTGG
Organism: Streptomyces sp. NPDC087845; assembly: GCF_044742755.1. Lineage (NCBI taxonomy): Bacteria > Bacillati > Actinomycetota > Actinomycetes > Kitasatosporales > Streptomycetaceae > Streptomyces > Streptomyces sp. NPDC087845. The sequence continues at coordinate 1,167,059 of NZ_JBIUVC010000001.1, read as the reverse complement.
TCATTCTTACGGTTCACGAACAGTGGGTGCTGCCACGCAGCGAGACGGTGGGATCCCGGGAGTCGACGACATCGTCTTAGTTGGCAGCCCGGGGGTGGGGGTCGACCACGCAGAGGATCTCGGGGTTGGGAAGGGTCACGTCTTTGTCGGAGCGGCTGAGCACGATGTCGTGACGAAACTCCCGTCGAAGCAGCAGAGTGCCGCCGGGGTTGTGGGGCTGATCGCTGCTGGGCCGGTGGCTGCCTATGTAGCGGGAGACATCGCCGATCAGGGGGACGACGACCTCTGGTTCGGCAAGGACCCGGCGAGTGAATCATTCGGCGCAAGGCGCTTTCAAGTAGATGAGGGCCCCAAGTTGATCAGTGGTGAAGGGGTCTCCTTCGGTGCGCACTCTCATTATTTCGATCCGAGGAGAGATTCTGTATCGGCAAACAATATTGCCCTGGTAGTAGCAGGGCATCCCGAAAAGCTGAAGGTGGAGGAATACCGGTGAGACGTCAGATCTGGCTTGCCGTGCTGGCGTTACTTCTGTTGGCGCCCATCTCTGCGTGCGCTGATGGTTTCATGAATTCGAATGAGAGAATGTTGGGCATGAACATGCAGGAGGCGGCAGAGCGTTCTGACGGAATTCTCGACGCCATATTTCAAGAGATCCATCCACAAGTGCAGTGGACGCACGGTCCCACCACCACGGGCAGTTGTGATGTGACTCGACGGCGCACGGTAATGACCATCGTGTCAGCAGAGCGCCGAGGCAGCTTCCTGGGTGTGGTCGATCGCTTCTGGCGGAAGAGTGGTTACCGGATCAAAGCGATCAATAATGATGCGGACGTACCGGCAATCTTTGCGCAGACGCAGGACGGGTTTGGCGTCAGCCTGATCATCGGGGGTGAAGGCCAAGCGTTCTTTGAGGTTGACAGCCCCTGCGTACAGGAATCTGAAGTCGCGGATCCAGTTGCCAGACCCAACGGGCCGAGCTACGCCGACGTCGAGATCATCCCTCGCCCCAACGTCCGCTCCGGCTTCTGGTCCGCCGGAGCCCCCTGACGCCCCGTCTCCGCCCCAATGACCCATATCAAGCCAGTCGGTGGGGGTAAGGGACAGGCTGGCCACCAGGGACTTTGAGTCTGGCATTGGGCCCTGGGGCCCATGCCGGGCCCGGTGTGGGTGTGGTCGCATACAGAGACCGGTTGAACTGTCACTGCGCCCACTCACCAAGCTGGGAGACCCGTCGTGTCTGGCATACGAGAATTAGCGATTCCGGGTGGCGCCGACATGAGTGCTGCCGAAGCCCCTTCGGGCAGGCGGTCGTTGTCGCGTCCTCTACAGGCGGTGCTGATTCTCGTCCGGCTGCTCTTCGTCGTCACCGTCGTGGGTGTGCTCGACGCGCTCGTCGTGGCCTCGTCCGTCGACGCGGTGGACGGCCGGCTGCTGGGCATGCTGCTGTACGCGGCGCTGCCCGGCGTCGCCGGATTCGTGCTGTCGCTGTACATGCGGACCGGCGGCGTCTGGATCTGGCGCGGGCTCCTCGCCGTACACGCCTGGCTCACCGTCGGCGCCCTGGCGACGCTGGGCGAGGGCACCGGCGGGCAGGGTGTGGCGCAGCTGGTGATGCCGGTCGCCGTCGTCGTCCTGCTGTTCCGGCCCAGCTCCCGTGAATGGTTCGGGCTCAGCGCAGAACAGCGTGCCGAACACCGGCCGTTCAGTATCGCGCGGATGATCAAGTGGCGTCGGGACGCCGGTCAGACCGCGATGGAGTACCTGGGCATGATCCTCGTGGTCGTGGCCCTCATCGGCGGGCTCGTGGCGACGGGTATCGGCGGGCAGCTGACCGGGGAGATCCGGAACGCCATCTGCCAACTGACCGGAAGCGCCTGCCCGGCACCCGACGTCGACGTGGTCGCCGGCAAGGGCGCGGACAGCGGCGGAGGGTCCGGATCCACCGGTGGGGCGGGCTCCGAGGGCTCCACGGTGACCGGCGGCACGGGCTCCGGCGGGTCGGACACGTCCGGTGGCGGTTCGGGCTCGGGCGGATCGACGGCTTCGGGAGGCTCCGACGCGTCCGGCGGATCCGGCGCCGCCGGCGGTTCTGGTTCCGGCGGTTCCGGTTCCGGTGGTTCGACATCCTCCGGCGGCTCCGGTGGTACGGACACCTCCGGCGGTGCCGGCGGCTCGGCCGGCGGTGATTCTTCTACGCAGGTCGACGCGGGTAGACAAGAGCAGAAGCCGGGCTCCTCCCACCCCTCGGACGGCGACTTCGTCACGGGCGTCATCGGCAAGGACGGCCTGTGGGGCGACGTCAGCGGTGCCGTCGACACGGTCATCCACCCGGCCGACAGCGTCAAGGGCATCGTCGACCAGTACGGCCAGGCCGCACGGGGCGCCGGTGAGAAGTGGAGCAAGGGCGACCACGCGGGTGCCGCCTGGGACATGGCCAAGGCCTCCGGTGGGGGCGGCGGCGCGCTCACCGGGCTGCCCGGCTCCGGTTCGCGCGTCGAGGCGGCGGTACGGGACAAGGAGCGCGACTACCTCAACGACCGCATCCCGCAGAGTGCCACCCCGGCCCAACGCAAGAGCTGGTGGGAGGGGCTGACGCAGCAGCAGCGCGATCAGTACCTCGACCTCTCCCCGGACAAGATCGGCAATCTGGACGGCATCCCGGTGGCCGACAGGGACGCCGCCAACCGGAAGAACCTCCCGGACCTGATCTCGAAGCTGGAGGGGAAGACCGACTCCAAGTCGAAGGACCAGCTGGCGGGATTGAAGGAGATCGACCGGCAGCTGAAGGAGGGGAGCCAGCCGCCGATGTACCTGATCGGCATCAGCGACGAGGGGAACGGGCGGGCCATCGTCTCCTACGGCAACCCCGACACCTCGAAGAACGTGTCGGCCTACGTGCCGGGGCTGAACACGTCCCTCGACGAGGAATTCGCGAAGAACGACCTCAAGCGGGCCCGTGACACGGCGATCGGCGCCCAGGGATACGACCCGTCCACCGCGTCGATCGTCTGGCTCGGATACGACGCACCGCAGACGCCGGACGGGCTGCACAGCCTGGCGGTCGCGGGCACCGGCCGGGCGGAGAAGGGCGGCGTGGCCTATGACGACTTCATGGGCGGCATCGTGGCCACCAACCAGAACAGGGACCCGCACATCACGGCCATCGGACACTCCTACGGTTCACGCACCGTGGGCGCCGCGACGCAGCGCGACGGCGGTATACCGGGGGTGGACGACATCATCCTGGTCGGCAGCCCGGGGGTGGGTGTGGACCGCGCCGTGGACCTCGGCGTCGGCAGCGGGCACGTCTTCGTCGGTGCCGCGGCCAACGACCCGGTGACCAAGCTCCCGTCCAAGACACAGGTCGCGGTGGGTACGGTGGGGATGATCCTGGGAGGCCCCGCCGGGGCGTACCTCGCCGGGGACCTGGCCGATCCGGGCGACGACGACCTCTGGTTCGGCAAGGACCCGGCGAGCAAGGCCTTCGGAGCCAGGCGATTCCCGGTGGCCCCCGGCCAGCCCCTGATCAGCACCGGCGGAGTGAGCTTCGACGCGCACTCCAACTACTTCGATCCGGTACGAGACGCTATGTCGGCGGACAGCATCGCTCTGATCGTGTCGGGACACTCCGACAGGCTCAAGATGGAGGAACAGCGATGAAGCGAAGGTTCCAGATCGTTGCGGTGACCCTGGCTGCCGGCTTCGCGCTGTCCAGCTGCGGCAGCGACGACGGACAATCGGGCGGGAGCGGCACGAAGGCTTCCACCAAAAGCGCCAAGAGCGCCACGAGCACCAAGGAGAACGGCATGAACATGCAGGAGGCCGCCGAACGGTCCGACGGCATGCTCGACGCCGTACTGAAGGAGATCAACCCCGAGGTGCAGTGGGCGCACGGGCCGACCACGACGGGCAGCTGCGACGTGACGCGCAGGCGCACCGTGATGACCATCGTGTCGGCGGAGCGCCGGCAGAACTTCCTGGACCAGGTCGAGAAGTTCTGGCGCAAGAGCGACTACCGCATCAAGGCCAAGAACAACGACGAGGAGTTCCCGGCGGTCTACGCGCAGACGAAGGCGGGCTTCGGCATCAGCGTGAGCTTCCGCGGCAAGGGCCAGGCCTTCTTCGAGGCGGACAGCCCCTGCGTGAAGGAGTCGAAGGTCGCCGACTCCGCGTCCAAGCCCAACGGACCGGCGTACGAGGGGGTCTACCCCCTCCCTCGTCCGAACGTGCACTCGGACTACTGGTCCACCGGGGCATCCTGATGGCTGCTCAGTACGGAGAAATGACTGCGCAGTACGGAGGAACAACTGCGCAGTGCGTAGAAGCGACCGGTCGGTGCACAGGAACGACCGGTCGGTGCACAGGGGCGGCCGATCGGCGCACCGGAGTGCCCGGCCGGTGCGCGGAAGTGACCGGTCCGCGCCCCCGATGACCCGGCTGATTCGTACACACCCGCGAAACCGCCCATGAACGCGGCCCCGATGGGGGATGGTTGAGGGGTGCGTAAATTCTGGGTGATCGGTGGCATCGGCGTCGGCATGGCCATGTGTTTCGTGGGGCTGCTCGTCGTCGGTACGTACTCCGCCGCTGCGGGACTCGCCGGTTCGGGCATGAGCGGGGCCGTCGGGCTGGCGAAGGGGGCCGTGCCCGCGAAGTACCAGCCGCTGGTGCAGAAGTGGGGCAACCTCTGCCCCGCCATCAACCCGGCTCTCCTGGCCGCCCAGTTGTATCAGGAGAGCGGGTGGAACCCCCGTGCCCAGAGTCCCGCCGCGGCACAGGGCATCGCTCAGTTCATCCCGGGCACCTGGGCCGGGCACGGGATCGACGGGGACAAGGACGGGGACCGGGACGTATGGGATCCGGCCGACGCGATTCCGTCCGCCGCCTCGTACGACTGCGAACTGGCCGGGTACGTGAAGAAGGTGCCCGGGGATCAGACGGACAACATGCTGGCCGCGTACAACGCCGGCGCGTACCGGGTGATCCGGTCGGGCGGGGTGCCGGACATCACGGAGACGAAGAACTACGTCACCATCATCCGGTCCCTGGAGAAGAGCTTCGCCCGGCCGGTCGGACGGGTGCAGCCCTCGCAGCAGGCGGCCGGGGCCATCTACTTCGCGCAGAAGAAGCTCGGTACGAAGTACCTGTGGGGCGGCAACGGCACGGCCGAGCAGGGCGGACGGTTCGACTGCTCCGGGCTGACCCAGGCCGCGTACCGGACCGTGGACATCGAGCTGCCCCGGGTGGCGAACGACCAGTACAACGCCGGCCCGCACCCCTCGCGCGACGAGCTGCTCCCCGGTGACCTGGTGTTCTTTTCGGACGACCTGAACAACTCGCGGGCCATCCACCACGTGGGGCTGTACGTCGGGGGCGGGTACATGATCAATGCGCCGTACACCGGGGCCGTGATCCGGTTCGACAAGATCGACACGCCCGACTACTTCGGCGCGACGCGCGTGACCAAGGACGGGGCCGCGGCTCTTCCGACCGCCCTTCCGGCGGCATGACGCGGGGTCGGCGGTGGCCGGAACTCTCCGTGAAGCCTGGGCCCTGAGCTGCGACGATGAGTCACTCTTCGATAACGTCATGGTGATCATTCGGTGGAGAGTGGAACGCACGCACGGAGCACGTCGTTCCCTGGGTGGACCGGATGAACCGGATCAGCGGTGCACCGACCATGTGTCGTCGACCGGGGAAGCCCTCACGGGCGGAGCCGCCACGCCGTACCGAACCACGCGGTGCCGATCCACGTACGACCGATTTACCGATCCACGCAGTGATCGAACCGACACGGGGGTTCGTCAAAGCGGTGCACATGGGTGTGCCCCGCGGCAGCAGACAAGGCAAGGGGCCGCAGCAGATGGCTGGACTCGCACTGGATGGGTCGAACCCCGACGTCAGCCTGCTCTACGACATCAACGGACTGGCGAAGTCCGCTCCCACCTGGTTCGACCGGGTCATGGAGTTCGTCGGCGAGTACGGGATCATGCTCGGCATGGTCCTGGTGGTCCTGTGGTGCTGGTGGAGCGTGCGCCGGCGCGGCACGGCCGATGATTCGGTGACGGCGGTCTCCGGGATCGTCTGGGCGCCGCTCGCCGCCGGGATCGCGCTGCTGATCAACATCCCGATCCGAGGCTTCGTGGAGCGGCCGCGCCCGTTCAAGGACCACCAGGGGCTGGACGTCCTGGTGGACGGGAAGAACGACTTCTCCTTCGTGAGTGACCACGCCACCATGGCGATGGCTCTGGCCGTCGGGCTCTTCGTGGCCAACCGGAAGTTCGGCATCGCCGCGATCGCCCTCGCTCTGCTGGAAGGGTTCTGCCGGATCTACATGGGGGTCCACTACCCGACCGACGTCATCGGTGGATTCGCGCTGGGTACGGCGGTCGCCCTGCTGCTCGCCCCGCTGGCGATGATGCTGCTGACTCCGTTGACGGCGGCCGTCTCCCGTTCGGACCGGCTCGGCCGGCTTGTGCGGTCGCGCCGGCCGGTGCCGTCGGTGGCGTCCGGCGGGCGGGCCGGAGCGTTCGGGATTCCGGAGCCGCGACCGGGCACGGCCGGCGGGGACGGCGAGAAGGACCTGGCCGCGTAGAAAGCGTTCACCGGAAGCCTTCACCGGAAGCCTTCACCGGAAGCGTTCACCGGAACCTTCACCGAAAGCGTTCACCGGCCGCGTGGACAGAGCCCAGGAGACGCGCGGGCACGCAGCCCGGCGGCGGCGATCGGACGGCGCGGCGCGGTGCGGCGTCACGACCGCGACCGCGCGTCAGAGCGCCTGCGGGAAGGCGAAGAGGCGCCCGGGGTCGTACTGCGTCTTCAGACGGGCGAGCCGGTCGGCCGCCGAGCCGTAGTAGGCCTGGCGCCAGTCGGCCAGCGTCGGGTCCGTGTAGTTCTGGTACGCCGCTCCGGACGCGTACCGGCGCATCACCGCATGGGTATTTTTCAGCCAGTCCTGTGGGGCGCTGCCCGCCGTGCCGGGGCGCCAGGAACCGATGTACTGGGCGAGTATGCGCGAGCGGCGGTGGACGAAGGCCGTCGCCTCCGGAGAGACCCGGTTGATCGCCCCGCCGAGTGCGGTGAGCGCGATGGAGCCACTGCCTCCGCCCTGGCTCACCGGGATCCGGGTGAATGCCTCGGCCCGGTCGAGCAGGGCCTGTACGCCTGCCGGGGACAGGGAGCGGTCGTAGAAGTCGGAAGCGGCGGCGTACGTCTCACGCTGGAGCGCGCCCTGCGGGGTGCGGCCGGGCGTCGTGCCCGGCAGATGGCACTGGGCGTCGGTGATGCCCGAGCAGCCCGCGTACACGAGCATCGACTCCTGGTAGCTGCGGCGGCGCAGCGATACGGAGGAGGCCGGGGCGCCGATCCGGTCGGCGAGGCGGTCGACGGCGTTCTGCAGGTCGCCGTAGGTACCGAGGCTGAACGCGGCCACCGAGACGGTCGGGTTGCGGCCGCCGGGGCCCGCGTCGAGATGCGCGGAGGACCAGATCTCGTCCGGCTGGGACGGCCCCCATTCCTGCCACGCCGTGACGACGGAGCGGGCACGCCACCAGGGCCAGGACATGTACGCGGTGACGGTCTGCGGAGCGGGGCGGGTACGGAACGTCAGCGCGGTGACCACGCCGAAGTTGCCGTTGCCGGCGCCGCGCAGCGCCCAGAAGAGGTCCGGGTGGTGCTTGGCGTCCACGGTGAGGGTCTTGCCGTCGGCCGTGACGACGGTCGCCGCGGTGAGACTGTCGCAGGTCAGGCCGTACGCACGGGAGGCGACGCCGTGACCGCCGCCGAGGGTGAGGCCGGAGATGCCGACCGTGGGGCAGGAGCCGCCGGGGATCGTCAGGCCGTTGCGGGCCAGGCCCTGGTAGACGTCGATGAGCTTGGCGCCCGCGCCGATCGTGCCGTCCCCCTCGACGCGGGACAGCGACGAGACGTCGAGCACGAGGCGTCCGTTTCCGCTGGACCAGCCGGCGTAGGAGTGGCCGCCGCTGCGGATGGACACGGGGGTGGCGGTGCGCCGGGCGAAGGCCAGGCACTCGCGGATGTCCGCCTCCTGGCTGACGTAGGCGACGGCGGCGGGTTTCTGACCGTCGAAGCGGGTGTTGTAGAGCTGACGGGCGGTCGGGTAGGCCGCGTCCTGGGGGCGTATGAGGGGGCCGTCGAGGCTTCTGGCCAGGGCGGACCAGTCCGCCGGGCCGGACGGGGCGGGCTTCGACGGGGCCGGTGAGGCGGGAGTGGCACCTGTTGTGCCCGATGCGTTTCCGCCGGAGCCGGAGCCGGAGCCGGAACCCGCTCCGGCGTCGGTACCCGAGCCGGACGAGTCGCTGCAGGCGGTCGCCGTGGCGCCGGTGAGGGCTGCCGCGGCCCCCGCGAGGAGCAGGGTGCGCCGGTCGGGCAGGGGCAGCGGGTTCATCGGACCTCCGGGGCGGGCGCTCATGGGCCGTTCGGTGGGGGGACGCCGGGAGAAAGAGGGGATCGGCGCAGGAGGAAGAGGAAGAGGAAGAGGAAGAGGAAGGGGAGGAAGAGGAAGGGGGATCGGCGCGGGAGGAGGGAGCGGGGAGGGGGAGGGGAGGTCAGGGGGGAAGGGTCAGGGTGCGGCGCGGTGTTCCGCGGCGTCCGTGCGGGCCCGGTCCCGGGAGCGGCGGGCGGGCCCGGACCAGCCGCAACTGCAGCGGGCGGTGCAGAACGAGCCGCGTTCCACGGTCGTGGGATCGTGCCCGGTGGACGCGGGGGCGGGGGGAGTCTGCGGTACCTCTTCGGTGTGTTGGACGTACACCCGTCCACGGTACTGGGCACGGCCACCCGGCGGTGTGGCATAAGGGAGTGGCGTGACGGGGGACACGGGCCGTCGTTATGCGGAACGGAGGGGGGGCTCGGGCAAGCGGTACGTCGTTGGGGGTTGGCAGGCGATGGTGGTGCAGCAGCACAGGTCCGGAGGCGGGGCGCGCGCTGTCTGCGCCCTTGCCGTGGTGGGCGTGTTGGCGGCGACCGCAGGATGCTCGGGCGGCGGTGGCGGCGGTGACCGTGCCATGGCCGATGAACGGGGCGGTGCCGAATCCCTCGACGCGGTCCACCGCGCGGCCGCGGTGCTCGCGGGTACGGGCACGAGGACGGTGAGCGGGACGGGCACGAGGACGGTGAGCGGGACGGGCACGGCGACGGTGACCGGGGCCGGGGACCGGACCGTCGGTGGAAGCGCCGAGGTGCGCACGTCGATGGAGACCGCGGCGGGCGGGACGCGGGTGACGATCAGGGGCCGGGGGACGTACGACTTCCGGCACCGGACGGGCCGGCTCACGGTCGTGCTGCCCGAGGACGCCGCCGGCGAGGACGAGCACCGCCCCATCACCGAGCTGCTCGCCCCCGGCGCGCTCTACATGATGAACCGCGGCGCCGGAGTGCCCGAGGACAAGTGGGTCAGGGTCGACACGACGACCCTGGAGGACGGCAATCTGGTCACCGGCGGCGTGACCGATCCGATGACCGCCGCCGAATTGCTGTGCGGGGCGCGGCAGGTGACGTACCTGGGACGGACCGAGCTCGCCGGGGTGGCCGTGCGGCACTACCGGGGTGTTCTGGACATCGGCCGGGCGGCGCGCGAGGCGTCGCCGGAATCACGGGGTGCGCTGACGGCCGCGGCAGAAGGGTTCCGTGCGCACGCGGTGCCGTTCGACGCGTATCTCGACGAACAGGGGCGGCTGCGCAAGGTGCGCCACCGCTTCACCTTCGCCGACAAAGGGCCGGCGGTGGAGGTGGTGTCGACGACGCTGCTCTACGGATTCGGTGTGCCGGTCTCCGTTCGACTGCCGGACGACCGCGACATCTACACCGGGAAGATCCAGCAGAGATAGCCGGACGGCAGGCGGCAGGCGGCAGGCAGCGGGCAGTGGCCAGCAGACAGTGGACCGCGATCGGCGATCGGCAAAGGACATCGGCAAAGGACCTCGGCCGAGTACATCGGCCGGGGTAATCGGCGGAGACGGCCGGGCGATGGACGGACGGCGCGGGGCCTAGGCAGGGCGGCGGGCGCGAAATGGTCCGTCCGTGCCATGCGCGGCGTGTGGTCCGCTCCCTACGCTAGGAAGTCGGCGACGGCAGTGAGAGGTGAGTGACATGGTGATGCTCGGCACGCGGACCGTATCCGACCATGTGGCCCTCGCCGAGATCGAGCTCTGCGGCGAGCTGATGATCGCCGCTTCGGCCGCGATCGGGGAACGGCTCAGCGCGGACCGTATCGACGAGGTGCTGAACGTCCGGGTGATCGCGGAACGGACCGCCGTCCCCCGGCAGGCCGACCACCGGGAGTGAGGACGGAGCCCCGCATCAGGTGCGGAGCAGGCGGGCGATGGCCTTCGTGGCCTCCTCGACCTTGGCGTCGATCTCCTCGCCGCCCTTGACCGCGGCGTCGGCCACGCAATGCCGCAGGTGCTCCTCCAGGAGCTGGAGGGCGAAGGACTGGAGCGCCTTCGTGGACGCCGAGACCTGGGTGAGTATGTCGATGCAGTAGACGTCCTCGTCGACCATGCGCTGCAGACCGCGGATCTGGCCCTCGATCCGGCGCAGCCGTTTGAGGTGCTCGGCCTTCTGGTGGTGATAGCCGTGTATACCCCGGTCGTGGTCGGTGACGACCGGTTCCGTCGCCGGGGTGGCGGCGGTGGAACCGGCGGCCTCGGTGGTGGTCATTACTGCCTCCCGTTTTCCCATTACCCTGCCGTTTATATACCCCTGGTGGGTATATCCTAACGAATTCTGCCGAAACGTGACCGGGGGCCCGTGCCGATCGCCGTGCCCGATGCGCGACACTGAAGAACGCCGGTTAGCCGTGGCCGGATGATGCACCTAGCATCAGCCTGACCGAATCCAAAGCACCCCGAGGACCCCACGTGCGCTTTCGTCTGACCCCCAGGGAGACGAGCTTCTATGACATGTTCTCCGCATCCGCGGACAACATCGTCACGGGCTCGAAACTCCTGATGGAACTGCTCGGGGCGGATTCTGCCTCCCGAGTCGAGATCGCGGAGCGCATGCGGGCAGCGGAGCACGCGGGGGACGATGCCACCCACGCGATCTTCCACCAGCTGAACTCCTCTTTCATTACGCCTTTCGACCGCGAGGACATTTACAACCTCGCTTCGTCGCTCGACGACATCATGGACTTCATGGAGGAGGCCGTCGACCTGGTCGTGCTGTACCAGGTCGAGGAACTCCCCAAGGGCGTCGCTCAGCAGATCGAGGTGCTGGCCCGGGCGGCCGAGCTGACCGCCGAGGCGATGCCGGGTCTGCGCACGATGGACAATCTCACCGAGTACTGGATCGAGGTCAACCGCCTGGAGAACCAGGCCGACCAGATCCACCGCAAACTGCTCGCCCACCTCTTCAACGGCAAGTACGACGCCATGGAGGTGCTGAAGCTCAAGCAGATCGTGGACGTGCTGGAAGAGGCGGCCGACGCGTTCGAGCATGTCGCCAACACGGTGGAGACCATCGCGGTCAAGGAGTCCTGAACCACGTGGACACCTTTGCGCTGATCGTGACCATCGGTGTCGCGCTCGGCTTCACGTATACGAACGGTTTCCACGACTCGGCGAACGCCATCGCCACGTCCGTCTCCACCCGTGCGCTCACTCCGCGCGCGGCGCTGGCGATGGCCGCGGTGATGAACCTGGCCGGTGCGTTTCTCGGCAGCGGTGTCGCCAAGACCGTGAGCGAGGGCCTGATCGCGACCCCCGAGGGCCACAAGGGGATGGGGATCCTCTTCGCCGCGCTCGTCGGCGCGATCATCTGGAACCTTGTCACCTGGTACTTCGGGCTGCCCTCCTCGTCCTCGCACGCGCTGTTCGGCGGCATGGTCGGGGCGGCGCTCGCCGGCGGGACGATGGTGCACTGGGACGGGGTGCTCGACAAGGTCGTCATCCCGATGTTCCTCTCGCCGGTCATCGGCCTCGTCGTCGGCTACCTCGTGATGGTCGCGATCATGTGGATGTTCCGGAAGGCCAATCCGCACAAGGCCAAGCGCGGCTTCCGGATCGCCCAGACGGTCTCGGCCGCTGGCATGGCGCTCGGCCACGGTCTGCAGGACGCGCAGAAGACGATGGGTGTCGTGGTGATGGCCCTGGTCATCGCCGATGTCGAGAGCCCGAGCGACCCGATTCCGGTCTGGGTGAAGCTGGTCTGCGCGCTGATGCTCTCGCTGGGTACGTACGCGGGCGGCTGGCGCATCATGCGGACGCTCGGCCGGAAGATCATCGAGCTGGACCCGCCGCAGGGGTTCGCCGCCGAGACGACGGGTGCGTCGATCATGTTCGGCTCGGCGTTCCTGTTTCACGCGCCGATCTCCACGACGCATGTGATCACCTCGGCGATCATGGGCGTGGGCGCCACGAAGCGGGTGAACGCGGTGCGGTGGGGCGTTGCCAAGAACATCATCCTGGGGTGGTTCATCACGATGCCGGCCGCGGCGCTGGTCGCTGCCGCGAGTTACGGGCTGGTGGCGCTGCTCTTCGGGTGACCCGGACCGGTGGTGCTGCTCTTCGGGTGACCGGGCGGGCGGTGCGTACGGAAATGGGGCCGCCCCCACTCCCTCTGCGGGGAGTGGGGGCGGCCCCTTCGCCTTGTGGTGGCACCGCCATGCAGCACCTCAAGGCCATCCTTGGGGTTATCCGAAACGGCCCGAGATGTAGTCCTCGGTCGCCTGGACGGACGGGTTGGAGAAGATGCGCTCCGTCTCGTCGATCTCCACGAGCTTGCCGGGCTTGCCGACCGCCGCGAGGTTGAAGAACGCCGTGCGGTCCGAGACGCGGGCCGCCTGCTGCATGTTGTGCGTCACGATGACGATCGTGAAGCGCTCCTTCAGCTCGCCGATCAGGTCCTCGATGGCGAGGGTGGAGATCGGGTCCAGGGCGGAGCACGGCTCGTCCATCAGCAGTACGTCCGGCTCGACCGCGATCGCGCGGGCTATGCACAGGCGCTGCTGCTGGCCGCCGGAGAGACCGGAGCCGGGCTTGTTCAGCCGGTCCTTGACCTCGTTCCAGAGGTTGGCGCCGCGCAGGGACTTCTCGACGATGTCCGGCAGCTGGTTCTTCTTGTACGAGCCGTTCAGCTTGAGGCCCGCCGCGACGTTGTCGAAGATCGACATGGTCGGGAACGGGTTCGGGCGCTGGAAGACCATGCCGACCGTGCGGCGCACGGTGACCGGGTCGACGTTCGCCCCGTACAGGTTCTCGTCGTCCAGCAGCACCTTGCCCTCGACGCGGCCACCGGGGGTGACCTCGTGCATGCGGTTCAGGGTGCGCAGGAAGGTGGACTTGCCGCAGCCGGACGGGCCGATGAAGGCGGTCACGGAGCGGGGCTCCACGGTCATCGAGATGTCCTCGATGGCGAGGTGGGAGCCGTAGTAGGCGGACAGGCCGCTGACGTCGATGCGCTTGGCCATCTGAATCACTGCTTCTTTCGTGCCGCGGTCAGCGGCCGGTCTTCGGGGCCTTCCAGCGGGCGATGCCGCGGGCCACCAGGTTGAGGATCATGACGAAGGCGATCAGGACCAACGCGGCGGCCCAGGCACGGTCGTACGACTGATCGGTGCCGACCTTGTACTGCTCGTAGATGTAGAACGGGAGCGAGGACTGTGCGCCTTGGAACGGGTTGGTGTTGATCAGCTGGCTGCCGAAGACCAGCAGCATGATCGGCGCGGTCTCACCGGCGATCCGGGCGATCGCGAGCATCACACCGGTGGTGATGCCGCCGATCGCGGTCGGGAGGACCACCTTCAGGATGGTGCGCCACTTCGGGACGCCGAGGGCGAGCGATGCCTCGCGGAGCTCGTTCGGGACGAGCTTGAGCATCTCCTCGGTGGACCGGACCACGACCGGGATCATCAGGATCGTGAGTGCCAGCGCACCCATCAGACCGGACGGGGCGGTCTTCGTCATCAGCATGATCGAGAGGATGAAGAGACCGGCGACGATGGACGGGATGCCCGTCATGACGTCGACGAAGAAGGTCACGGTCTTCGCCAGGGCGCCCTTGCCGTACTCCACCAGGTAGACGGCGGTCAGCATGCCGATGGGGGCGGAGATCAGGGTGGCGATGCCGACCTGCTCCAGCGTTCCGATCAGTGCGTGATAGACGCCGCCGGTCGGCTCGGTGCCGAGCACGCCGGCCATCGAGTGGGTCAGGAAGTACCCGTCCAGGCGCTCCGCGCCCCGGCTGATCGTCGTCCACAGGAGTGAGGCGAGCGGCACGACGGCCAGCAGGAAGCACACCCAGACGATGCTGGTGGCGAGCCGGTCCTTCGCCTGGCGGCGGTTCTCGACGACCGAGGTCGTGATGTACGAGATGACGACGAAGAGGAGGGCGGAGAACAGCCCCCACTGGGTGCGGCTCTGCCAGCCCGCCGCCGCGCCGGTGCCCACGCCCAGCACGATCGCGACGGCCGCGAAGGCGAAGGGGGCCCAGCGGGGGAGTGCCCGGCTGCTCAGGCTGGTCGGGCGTGCGGGCGCCGCCGGGGCGGGGCGCTCCTGGATGCCGGTGTTGGCTGCCTGGCTCATGCGTTGGCCCCCGAGTATTCCTTGCGGCGGGCGATGATCAGCCGGGCCGCGCCGTTGACCAGCAGAGTGAGGACGAAGAGTACGAGGCCGGAGGCGATCAGGGCGTCGCGCCCGAGCTCGTTGGCCTCGCCGAACTTCGCGGCGATGTTCTGGGCGAAGGTGCCGCCGCCCGGGTTGAGCAGATGCCCGGAGATGATGAAGCTCGGCGACAGGACCGTGGCGACGGCCATCGTCTCGCCGAGGGCGCGGCCCAGGCCCAGCATCGAGGCGGAGATCACGCCGGAGCGGCCGAAGGGCAGCACCGAGAGGCGGATGACTTCCCAGCGGGTGGCGCCCAGGGCGAGGGCGGCTTCCTCGTTCATCCTCGGGACCTGGAGGAAGACTTCGCGGCTGACGCTGGTCACGATCGGCAGGATCATGATCGCGAGCAGGATGCCGACGGTGAAGAGCGAGCGGGCGACGCCGACCTCGGTCTTCTCGAAGAGGTACGTCCAGCCGAAGAACTGGTCGAGCCAGAGGTTCGCGCCCTCCAGGTACGGGACCAGGACGAGGGCGCCCCAGATGCCGTACACGATGCTCGGCACTGCGGCGAGCAGGTCGACGACGTACGCGAGGGGTGCGGCCAGCTTGCGCGGCGCGTAGTGCGAGATGAACAGGGCGATACCGACGGCGACCGGGACGGCGATGGCCATCGCGATGACCGCGCTGACGACCGTGCCGAAGAGGAGGACCGCGATGCCGAACACCGGCGGGTCGCCGGCCGGGTTCCAGTCGAAGGTGGTGAAGAAGTTGCCTTCGTTCTTGGACACGGCGAGCGAGGCGCGGTAGGTCAGGAACACGGCGATCGACGCCATGATCACGAGCAGCAGAATGCCCGAGCCCCTGGAGAGGCCCAGGAAGACCTTGTCGCCCACGCGCCCGGACTTGGTCCCGGCGCGCTTGCGCGCCACCGGCGGTGCCGGCGGCGTTTCTATCGGTGTGGTGGAAGCCATGGTCTTTCCGGTCTGTGTGGGGGAGCGGCGTGGCTCCCCTGGCGGCGGTGCACCGGATGGGTGGTGGCGGGCCGGTCCGGAGGGGTGCACCGGACCGGCCTGCTGGGTGAAGCTGGTGTGGCTGATGAAGCTGATGTGGCTGGTGAAGCTGATGTGGCTGGTGTTGCAGGTGTTGCCTGTGCGTTCCGTTCTCGGTTACGAGAGGGAGCCGATGGTCTCGCGGACCTTCGCGTTGATCTCGGTCGGGATCGGGGCGTAGCCGGCGTCGGTGAGGAGCTTCTGGCCCTCGTCGCTGGCGGTGTAGTTCAGGAAGGACTTGACCGTGGGCAGGGTCTCGGCCTTGTTGCCCTTGTCGCAGACGACCTCGTACGTCACCAGGACGATCGGGTACGCGCCCTCGGCCTTGGTCGCGTAGTCGAGCTCCAGCGCCAGGTCCTTGCCGGTGCCCTTGACCTTGGCGGCGGCGATGGCCTTGGAGGCGTTCTCCGGGGTCGCCTTGACCGGGGCGGAGCCGCCGGTGTTGATGTCGACGGTGGAGATCGACTGCGAGGTGGCGTAGCTGAGCTCGAAGTAGCCGATCGCGCCGTCGACCTGCTTCACCTGAGCGGCGACATCGGAGGAGCTGGACGCGGCCTGGCCACCGGGGGCCAGCCACTTCTTCTCGGCCTCGTACTTCCAGTCACTCGGGGCGACAGCGCCCAGGTACCTGCCGAGGTTCTGGGTGGTGCCGGAGTCGTCGGAGCGGTGGAAGGCCTGGATGGCCTTGTCCGGGAGCTTCGCGCCGCTGTTGAGCTTGGCGATCGCCGGGTCGTTCCACTTCTTGATCTTGCCGTCGAAGATCTTGGCGAGGGTGGGGGCGTCCAGCGTGAGGCTGTCGACGCCTTCCAGGTGGTAGCCGATGGCGATCGGGCCGCCGACCATCGGGAGGTTGATGCCCTGGCCGCCCTTGCAGACCTTCTTCGAGTCGGCGACCTCTTCGGGCTTCAGCGCCGAGTCGGAGCCGGCGAAGCCGACCGTGCCCTGGTTGAAGGCGATGATGCCGTCACCGGAGGAGGACGACTTGTAGTTGACCTCGGCGCCCGAGCAGCCTGCCATGTAGTTCTTGACCCAGAGGTCCATGGCGTTCTTCTGCGCGCTGGAGCCGGAGGCGAGCAGCTGGCCCTTGGCGTCGTCGCACTTGATGTTCGACGCGGCGCTCGTCTTGCCGCCGTTGCCGCCGGTCGTGCCGCCGCTGTTGTCGTCCGAACCGCACGCCGTGAGGACCAGGGCGCCGGAGACGGCGAGGGCACCGAGCGCGGTGGCACGAAGCCGGTTCTTGCGCTGAAGCTTCACTTTTCGGGTGTTCCTTCCAGGAGCCGCCGAGGTCTCTTCGTTCTACGACGGCGTGCGATGGGGTGGGTGCTCCGGCGTTGCGCCGTGCACCGTGCACTGCCGAAGTTAGGCAGAACAGGTGAAGCGGCCTACGGGGGAGAGTGAACGGAAGGTGAACCGTGCAGGACGGTGCGGTTCCGGCCCCCGGTCAGACGCTCGGCAGGGCCGCGAGCAAGGCGTCCAGCAGGTCCCGGTCGCGGTCCTGGGTGAGCCGGGTACGGGCCGCTGCCGGGGAGAGCCAGCTCACCCGGTCGACCTCGGTGCCTGGCACGAAGGAGCCGCCGGTCGCCTCGGCCGCCCAGTAGGCGACCTCCTTGGGGCGGCCGTTCGCGAGATAGCGGACCGTGGGGAGCGCGGCGCCCGGCGCGCAGCGGTGGCCGGTCTCCTCCAGGGCCTCGCGCCGGGCGGCGTCCAGCGCGGGCTCGCCGCGCTTCAGCTTGCCCTTGGGATGCGACCAGTCGTCGTAACGGGGTCTGTGGACCAGGCATATCTCCAGCTCGCCGGAGCGTTCCGAACGGCGCCACAGCACGCACCCCGCGGCGAGCACCGGGCCGTTCTTCACGGTGCGCCTGCCGCCGCGGGCACCCACCGCCCCGCTCATGGCGCGATCACGGCCGCTGCGGTGAACGGCCAGCTCGCCCGGAACACGCTGCGGGCCGCCTCCACCTCATGGCGCTGGTCGGCGTGGAGCACCCCCAGGGCGTACGCGGTCGCGGGCGCGATCCGGGGGGTACGGGCCGCCGACGCCGCCGCGGCGGCCGCCTCCGAAGCGTCCCGGTGCAGATCGAGCGCGTGGCCCGGCGCGGCCAGGACCGGGTCGGGGCCGCCCCGTACCACCTCGTGGGCGTACCGGTGCAGCCGCAGCAGCAGCCGGGTCCGGTGCCAGGGCGCGTCCTGCGCCTCGTTGTACGGCTCGGCCGTCTTGTCCGAGGGGAGCGCGGCCACCGCGCCGAGCAGCTGCTGCTCGGCCCGGTCGGCGGGCCCGTGCAGCATCTCCTCGGCCGGGGCCCCGGCCGACGCGGCGAGCGGGACGTCGGAGGCCAGCAGCGCGACCGCGTCGGCCACCGCGTGGAAGCGGGAGGAGCCGAGAGCCTGGAGCGCCGCGGAGTGGGCACGGGTCCGGGCGAGGGTCAGCTGCCGTTCGAGCAGCGCACCGGCGCGGGCCGCCCCGACGCCGAGGGCGGCGCGCTCCTTGTCACCGGCGGAGTCGGTGCCCGATCCCGTGCGGGCGGCGGGCAGCGAGGTGCCGGACAGGGCGTGCAGCGCTTCGAGGAGCCGGGTCAGCCGGGTCGCGTAGGCGTGCTCCCGGGCCAGGGTGCCCGAGAGCCAGGCCAGTTCGGTGCGGAGCTGCTCGGCCCAGGCCGCGTCCAGCGCCGCCCGGAAGGTGTGCAGCGTGCCGCCGATCCGGCGGGACGAGCGGCGCAGCGCGGCGGCTGCCTCGTCGGCGGCGTGGCTTCCGGCGTCCGTGGGAGCGCTGTTCTCGCGGTGCAGGCGCAGGCTGCGCAGGAATTCGGCGGCCTGTTCCTGCAGGTAGGGCGTGAGCACCGCCCCTGCCGTAAGGTCCGCTTGCGTCGTCTGGTGGTCATGGCGTCGCACGCCGGCGCCTCCGGGCGTCAATGAGCATTTCCTGTACGTGCCGCAGCGGTTGGCCGTCCGCGTCCGTGGCGTGCCGGGTCCAGTTCCCGTCGGGACCCAGGTGCCAGGAGGAGGTGGTGTCGGCCATGCCGGTCTCCAGGAGACGGCTGAGCGCGGCGCGATGGGCGGGGTCGGTGACCCGGACCAGTGCTTCGATCCGGCGGTCGAGGTTACGGTGCATCATGTCGGCGCTGCCGAACCATACTTCGGGTTCGCCGCCGTTGCCGAACGAGAAGACCCGGGAGTGTTCGAGGAAGCGGCCCAGTATCGAGCGGACCCGGATGTTCTCGGAGAGGCCGGGGACGCCGGGGCGGATCGCGCAGATGCCGCGCACCCAGATGTCCACGGGTACGCCCGCCATCGCGGCCCGGTAACAGGCGTCGACGACCGCCTCGTCGACCATGGAGTTGACCTTGATGCGGACGTAGGCGGACCGCCCGGCCCGCTGGTGCGTGATCTCCTTGTTGATCCGGGCGATCAGCCCGTCGCGCAGGGACTTCGGCGCGACCAGGAGGCGGCGGTAGGTCTCGCGGCGGGAGTAGCCGGAGAGCCGGTTGAAGAGGTCGGAGAGGTCCGCGCCGACCTGCGGGTCGGCGGTCAGCAGGCCGAGGTCCTCGTACAGCCGGGCCGTCTTGGGGTGGTAGTTGCCGGTGCCGACGTGCGAGTAGCGGCGCAGCGTGTCGCCCTCCTGGCGCACGACGAGCGAGAGCTTGCAGTGGGTCTTGAGGCCGACGAGCCCGTAGACCACATGGCAGCCGGACTCCTCCAGCTTGCGCGCCCACTTGATGTTGGCCTGCTCGTCGAAGCGGGCCTTGATCTCGACGAGTACGAGGACCTGCTTGCCGGACTCGGCGGCGTCTATGAGGGCGTCCACTATCGGTGAGTCGCCCGAGGTCCGGTACAGGGTCTGCTTGATGGCCAGGACGTCGGGGTCGCTCGCGGCCTGTTCCAGGAACGCCTGGACGGAGGTGGAGAACGAGTCGTACGGGTGGTGCAGGAGTACGTCGCGTTCGCGCAGGGCGGCGAAGATGTCGGGCGCGGAGGCGGATTCGACCTCGGCGAGATCGCGGTGGGTGCCCGCGATGAACTTGGGGAACTTCAGCTCGGGGCGGTCCAGGGACGCTATGCCGAAGAGCCCGGTGAGGTCGAGGGGGCCGGGCAGCGGGTAGACCTCGGCGTCGGACACCTTCAGCTCGCGGACCAGCAGGTCCAGTACGTACGGGTCGATGGACTCCTCGACCTCCAGGCGGACCGGCGGGCCGAAGCGGCGCCGCATGAGTTCCTTCTCCAGGGCCTTGAGGAGGTTCTCGGCGTCGTCCTCCTCGACCTCCAGGTCCTCGTTCCTGGTGACCCGGAACATGTGGTGGGCGAGGACCTCCATGCCCGGGAAGAGCTCTTCGAGGTGCGCGGCGATGACGTCCTCTATGGGCACGTACCGCTGCGGCGACGCCTCCAGGAAGCGGGTCAGCAGCGGTGGCACCTTGACCCGGGCGAAGTGGCGGTGGCCGCTGACCGGGTTGCGCACGACGACGGCGAGGTTGAGCGAGAGGCCCGAGATGTACGGGAAGGGGTGGGCCGGGTCGACGGCGAGGGGGGTCAGCACGGGGAAGACCCGCTGCCGGAAGAAGGTGAACAGGCGGGCCTGCTCCTTCTCGGTCAGCTCGGGCCAGCGGATCAGCTGGATGCCCTCGTCGGACAGGGCGGGGGCGACGTCCTGCTGGTAGCAGGCGGCGTGCCGGGCCATGAGTTCGCGCGAGCGGGTCCAGATCAGGTCGAGGACCTCGCGGGGCTGGAGTCCGGAGGCGGAGCGGGTGGCCACGCCGGTGGCGATACGGCGCTTCAGTCCGGCCACCCGGACCATGAAGAACTCGTCCAGGTTGGAGGCGAAGATGGCGAGGAAATTAGCCCGTTCGAGGAGGGGGGTCGCGGGGTCCTCGGCCAGTTCGAGCACCCGTTCGTTGAATGCGAGCCAACTGCGTTCCCGGTCCAGGAAACGGCCCCGCGGCAGCTCGTCGCCGTCGACGTCGGGTTCGTACGCGTCGACGTCGGCGTCGATGTCGGGATCGAGGTCGGCCCGGGTGGACAGCGCGGCGCCGTTGGGCGACGCGGAGGCGACGGCGCGCGGCCGGTGCGCGGCGAGCGAGCCGACCGACGGCTGGACAGGTGCCTGGACCGGGACCTCGGAGCTGGGCTGCTGGCTCATGGACCCATTCTTCCGCGCCGGGGGGTCCGAGGGCGCGCGGGAGAGCGCGGAGATCGCGGGGAACACGCGGTCCGTGTGGTTCGTGGGGTTCGCACGGGCGCCACCGGGATTTCTCCCGTTGCGGGGGGTCGGCACAGCTGGCTGCATCCTGAAAGGTTCGCAAGCGCTTCTGAATGGCCGGTAACGGCGACATGACGTGCAGGAAGCGGTGTGCGGGTGCGCGGATGCGTCGTACCCACCGTTCCGGGCCCCGTGGAAGGGCCCGGAACGGAGGAACGGGCAGCGGGTTTCAGCCGTGGCGGCGGCGCAGCACCCGGAAGGCGACGGCGACGGCGAGCGCGGCCAGGGCGAGCAGGATCCCGGTCTCGACGAGCTGGAGCGGCCAGAAGTGCGAGGCGGGGTGGTATTCGTGGAAGCGGAGGTCGATGTTCTTCTCGGTCAGGCACTGCTTGAAGTCGGAGGCCCAGTCCAGGCACGCGTTGTCGGGCAGCCGCCGGCCGGAGTGGGTCAGCCAGCCCGTCCTGACGCCG
This sequence comes from Streptomyces sp. NPDC087845, assembly GCF_044742755.1. Taxonomy (NCBI): domain Bacteria; kingdom Bacillati; phylum Actinomycetota; class Actinomycetes; order Kitasatosporales; family Streptomycetaceae; genus Streptomyces; species Streptomyces sp. NPDC087845. Next base: position 1,145,788 of record NZ_JBIUVC010000001.1, on the reverse strand, counting down.
ACCGCCCCGTCGGGGAACCGGTAGCCGCTCCCCTGCTTGAACGTGTCCGTCAGGGTCGGCCACAGATGGTCGCGCACGGAGTTGACGGCCGCCACCAGTGCGCCGTACCCGACCACCGTCACGATCATTGCGGTCACGGTCCGGCGCAGCACCAGGCCGGCGAGGCCGCCGAGGGCCAGCATGCACAGGGCGTAGCCGACGGGGACGGTGCCCATCGAGCCGTACACGGTGCGCTCGTACCACTCCTGCCCCTGGTGCGCCCCGTCGGCCCGGTCCCGGGCCCAGGCGCAGGCGGCCGACAGTACGGAGACGGAGGCCAGCGTCACGACGGCGGGCACGGCGAGTTTGGCGGCGAGCCAGCGGGCGGGTGCCACGGACTGGGACAGTGCCAGCCGGTACGTGCCGCTCTCCATCTCGCGGCCGATCACCGGGCCCGCCACGAAGATCCCGACGAACGCGGGCAGGACCATCATCAGCAGGCCGGACCAGTCGAGGACCTCCCGCATCCACTGCCGGCGGTCGAGGAACTCGCGCACCGTGTCGCCGCAGCCGGGCGTGGTGTGCCGCACCGAGCAGCCCGTCGCGGCGAAGGCGTCCATGACGTGGTCGGTCCACAGCCAGGCGCCGGCCAGCACGACGACCACCAGGACGGGGAGCGTGCCCAGGAGCTGAAGGGGCCGCCGGTGCTGGGCCAGGACGACGCGGGCCGGGCCGCGCAGGGCGATCGCGCTCATATGGCCGCCACCGCCTCAAGGCTGCGGACCTCCGCGCTCGGCGTCAGCAGAGCGGGCGCCCCGGGGGAACGCAGATGGGCCAGGAGCAGTTCCTCCAGTGAAGGCTCCGCGGCCTCCCAGACGGTGGTGTCCACCGGGCCCTCCCTGCGCACCAGCGTGGTCTGCAGACGCCCCGCCGTGCGGGACTCGACGACGGTGTGCGGTGCGGTGTCCCGTACGGGACCGGTGAGGCGGGCGTGCGCGGCGAGCAGGTCGTCCGTCTCGCCGCCCAGGCGGACCCGGCCGCCGTCGACGAGCAGGAGGTAGTCGCAGGCGCCCTCCAGCTCGGTGAGGATGTGCGAGGACATCACGATGGTCGTGGAGTGCTCGGCGGCCTCGGCCATCAGCGCGCCCATCAGCTGGTGGCGGGCGAGGGGGTCGAGATCGGCCATCGGTTCGTCCAGCAGGAGCAGTCCGGGCCGCTTGCCGAGGGCGAGGGCCAGCGCGAGCCGGGTGCGCTGACCGCCGGAGAGGGTGCGGACCGCGGCGTCGCGCGGGAGCTCCCCGGCGATGCGTTCGGCGGTGTCCCGGTCCCAGGTTCCGGGGTTCAGCTCGGCGCCCGCCCAGAGGGTCCCGGCGACCGTCAACTGCGGGTACAGCGCCTTGTCCTGGGCCACGAAGGCGATCCGGGCCCGTGCCTCCCCGGGCGTCGTGCCCAGGACCCGTACCGTCCCCCTCACCGGCCGCAGGAAGCCCGCCGCGAGGGCGAGCAGGGTGGACTTGCCCGCACCGTTGGGGCCGACGAGGGCGCACACGCGCCCGGCGGGCAGCCGGAACGAGCAGTCGCGAAGCGCCCAGCCCCCGCCTCTGTTCCGGTACTTCATGCCGAGGCCGAAGGCCTCGATCGCAGCGCCTGTCATCCGGCCTGTTCCCCCTCGAAGGTCTTGTCCAGTACGGCGGTGAAGAGCGCGCTCACATCGTCCTTCTCCAGCCCTGCCGCGCGGGCCCGGCGGGCCCAGTCGGCGAGCTCGGCGCGCAGCGGCGCGTCGTCGACGGCCGCCGCGCCGCCGAGGGTCCGTGTGACGAAGGTGCCGAGCCCGCGCCGGGCCTCGACGAGACCCTCGCGTTCCAGTTCGCGGTAGGCCTTGAGCACGGTGTTCGGGTTGATGGCGGTGGCCTCGACGACCTCGCGTGCGGTGGGCAGCCGGTCGCCGGGCTCCAGCAGGCCGAGGCGGAGGGCCTGTTTGGTCTGCTGGACGATCTGGAGGTACGTGGCGACGCCGCTGCGCCGGTCGATGCGGTACTCGACCGCTGCGGTCCCTGCCATGCTCACCCCTTTCACTAATTAAGTAGTGAAAGGGTGGCGCAGAAAAGGGGCGGCGTCAAGCGACACCGCCCCCTGCGCGGGTGGCATCGAGGGAGACCGCCCCCTGTGCGGGTGGCATCGAGAGAGACCGCCCCCTGCGCGGGTGGCGTCGGGCGACACCGCCCCTGTTGCGCGTCGTGGCTGCTCAGGTCTCCGTGCGGTACATCAGGTCCACCTCGTGCGTCGTGAAGCCCATCCGCTCGTAGACGGCCAGGGCCGCCTTGTTGTCGGCGTCGACGTAGAGCATGGCCGTCGGCAGCGCCTCGGCGGCCAGGTGGCGCAGCCCGATCGCGGTGAGCGCCTTGCCGAGCCCGCCGCCCTGCGCGTCGGGCCGGATGCCGACGACGTACACCTCGCCGAGGTGTTCCTCGGCGTGCACCTTCGTCCAGTGGAAGCCGATCAGCTCCCCGTCGCGCTCGGCGAGGAAGAATCCCTTCGGGTCGAACCAGGGCTCCGCCTTGCGGTCGTCCAGGTCGCGCTGGGTCAGCGAGCCCTGTTCGGGGTGGTGGGCGAAGGCGGCGCGGTTCACGGCGAGCCAGGCGGCGTCGTCCTCACCGGGCAGGAAGGTGCGGACGGTGACGCCGGGCGGCAGTACCGGCTCCGCGATGTCCGGCGGGCTCAACGGGCGGCGCAGCTGGCGCAGTTCACGGAAGAGGGAGAGGCCGAGGACCTGCGAGAGGTGCCGCGCCGCGGACTTCCCGCCGTGCGCCCACACCCGCAGCCGCTTCCCGGTCAGGGCGAGCAGCGCCGCCCCCAGCGCCCGGCCGTGCCCCTGTCCGCGGTACGCCGGGTGCACGACCAGTTCGGCGGCGGGTGCCTCGACCGGGTCGGTGTCCTCCAGCTGCGCGTACCCCACCAGGACGGACCCGCTGCTGAGCAGCAGATGCCGCACCCCTTCGCGCCGCCCGCCCCGCAACTGCAGCCGTCCCTGCTCGGACACGGCCTGCCGGCCGTCGGACCGGGCCGCCTCGGCGAGCAGGTCGGACACGGCTCCGGCCTGCTCGGGGGAGAGCGCGTCGAGCGTCTGGATCTCACGTCCGGGGGCGGGGAGAGGTACGTCAGTCGTCATGTGTACGAGCGTACGGGGGGCGAGGGGCGTTGTGGGGGTGCGCACGGGGTCCGGCGTCCTGCCGGACAGCTTGGGCGGGGATCGGTGACCGGGGTGGATCCGGCCGGTCGTGGGATCGGGCCGGTCCGCTTCTGCCCGTGTATGTACGCCAAGCGGGCGATGTGCGGAAGTTGCCCCCGATTCCGACCGCATGGCAACCAGTTCGTAACCCTGGACGTCTGTCGCGCTACGCGCGTTGACCCTAGGCTGCGGCACGAAGTCTCCAGACTCGTCATCACCCTCAAACCTCCCGCTGAACTCACAAGGGGACCGATGTCAGCGACACCGCAGAAGAACCGCGCGCCCCGGCGGGTGCTCGCCGCCGCGGCCGGGCTCGCCACCGTCGGCGCGCTCGTCGCCGCGATGCCGGCCGGCGCCCAGGACCGTGGCCACGGGCACGGCCACGGCGGCCACGGCCACCACAAGCCGGCCCGTACCGTCGACGTACAGCTGCTGTCCTTCAACGACCTGCACGGGAACCTGGAGCCGCCGGCCGGCTCGGCGGGCACGGTCAACGAGACGCAGGCCGACGGCACGACCAAGGCGATTCCGGCCGGTGGCGTCGAGTACCTCGCGTCCTCGCTGCGCACCGCGCGCAAGGGGCACCCGTACTCGATCACCGCGGCCGGTGGCGACATGGTGGGCGCCAGCCCGCTGCTGTCCGGTCTCTTCCACGACGAGCCGACCATCGAGGCCCTCAACAAGCTCGACCTCGACGTCACGAGCGTCGGCAACCACGAGTTCGACGAGGGGGCCGTCGAGTTGGCCCGCCTCCAGAACGGTGGCTGCCATCCGGTCGAGGGGTGCTACGAGAAGGGCAAGAAGTTCAAGGGCGCGGACTTCCCCTACCTCGCCGCCAACGTGACGAACGAGAAGACCGGCAAGCCGATCCTCAAGCCGTACACGGTGTGGAAGAAGAACGGCGTCAAGATCGGCTTCATCGGAGTGACCCTGGAGGGCACGCCGAACATCGTCACGGCCAACGGCGTCAAGGGCCTGAAGTTCCACGACGAGATCGAGACGGTCAACAAGTACGCCAAGGAACTGGACCGGCAGGGCGTCAAGTCCATCGTCGCGCTGATCCACGAGGGCGGGGCGCCGGCCTCCTCCTCGTACAACTACGACTGCGACAGCTCCGGCGCCGGTGACGGCATCTCCGGGCCGATCGTCGACATCGCCAAGGGCATCACGCCCAAGGTCGACGCGCTGGTCACGGGCCACACCCACCAGGCGTACGTCTGCACGATCCCGGACCCGGCGGGCAACCCGCGCATGGTCACCTCGGCGTCGTCGTTCGGCAAGCTCTACACCGACACGACGCTCACCTACGACCGCCGCACCAAGGACATCGTCCGTACGTCGGTGAAGTCGGCCGGGGCCTCGAACCCCAAGTCGGCGAACCACATCGTCAGCCGGGACCAGCCCAAGGCCACCGACATGACGGAGCTGATCGCGCGCTGGAACACCCTCGCGGCGCCCATCGCGAACAAGCCGCAGGGCTACATCACCGCCGACATCAACGGCCGCGGCTCCACGGCTCCCGAGAAGCCGCTCGGCGACCTGATCGCGGACGCCCAGCTGGAGGGCCTGGCCCCGGCGGACAAGGGCGGGGCGGTCGTCGCCTTCATGAACCCGGGCGGTATCCGGGCGGACCTGGTCCACAAGGCGACCGGCAGCGAGGGCGACGGGGTGGTGACGTACGGGGAGTCGTTCACCGTCCAGCCCTTCACCAACATGATGAACGTCGTCGACCTGACCGGCGCCCAGCTGATCACCGCGCTCCAGCAGCAGGTCAGCGGCTCCAACGAGGCCAGCCCGAAGATCCTTCAGGTGTCCAAGGGCCTCACGTACACCCTGGACATGACGAAGACGGGCGCGGCCCGCGTGGTCACCGACACCATCAAGCTCAACGGTGCGGCGATCGACCCGGCGAAGACCTACCGCGTCGCGATGAACGAGTTCCTGGCGGGCGGCGGTGACGGCTTCGCGGCACTCGGCCAGGGCACCAACAAGCTGGTCGGCCCGTCCGACCTGGACGTCTTCAACGCCTACCTGGCGGCCCACTCGTCGGCCGCCGCGCCGCTGGCCCCGCCGGCGACGGACCGGATCACGGTCATCCAGTAACTCCCGTATGCGGGTGAGTGGGGCGGTGGGCCGGCGGGCCCACCGCCCCACTGCGTGTTTCCGCGGGGCGAGGGGACCGGGGCACGGCGCCACGACGGACGAGCACGGCGTGGCCTGCGCCCCACCCCCTCGGTGCCCCCGGCCGCCCCACCCCGCGCTGGTTACCCCTCCGTACAACGTGACACTTACCCCCGCAACTGTCACGTTCTGATCTCCATCGAGGTCTCTCCCGCAGAGGTTGAGCGTGCCGCCGCTCATCTCGGGGCGGCCGGGGTGACCGGGGCCGGCGCCCGGTGGACATGGACCGAGGGGGCCGCACACCCCTCCTACGGGGCCCGGTCGTACCTGCGCATCAGCCGTGGCAGCCGTTCGGTCTCGGCGTCCCGGTGGGCGCGCACCGCGTCCAGCTCGCGGGAGTGGTCGCCGATGGCCGCGTTCTCGTACTCCGCCTCGATGGCGAAGTTCACGCCCAGCAGGTTGGTCCGCAGTTTGCAGGAGATGTCGGCCGCGGCGACGGCGATCTCCGCGCGGCTCGGTGCGGCGCTCCGCAGGTCCCAGCGGGGGTCGTCGACCGCCGCGTCGGGATCGCGGTAGCTGAATCCGGCGGTCCGCATACAGGTGGACCACTTCTTGTTCACCGCCGTGACGCGAGGGTCCGAGCGCGAGCGCTCGGACATCTCGCGGCGCAGCCGGGCGACGAGGTCGTAGCCCCGCTGCACCTCGTCCACCGCGCCGAAGTGCACGGTGCGTTCGGCCTCCCCGGCGCATCCGCCATGGGGAACGGTCTTGTTCCGGACGGAGGTTGTCAGCTTCCGGCCGTCCGGTGCGCGTCCCGACAGCACTTCGCGCTCCGGGACCGAAAGGGCGGTGGCGCTGCGGGCCCCTGGTGCCGGGTGGCTCCTGGCTCAGGTGGTATCCGCGTCCGGCGGCGGTGGCGCGGTCGCTGATCCCGTATCGGCGCGAGTCGTACTCGCGCCCGGTCGTGACCACGGCGTCGATGTGCTCGGCGGACAGATGCGGCAGGTACCGGAATCCGTATCCGCGCATGCAGTGCTGTTGCACGCGGTAGACGAGGTGCTCGACGGTGGCCTGTTCCTCGGCCGAGGGCAGGTACGCGTTGAGCGGGGGGGGGCAAGGCGGTCTGGCATTCCTGCACCCCGCTGGGTCTGGACCTGCTGACCGGCTCGGCCGCGGCCCCGTGACGGGAACCGTCCGCCCTGTTCCTGTAATGACGTGCACCCGTCATAATCTGACGGCTGACCCCCCACGGCAGACGGAGGCACTCCCCGCATGAGCCCGTACACCGCCACTCGCCGGAACTTCCTGGCCGGCGCCCTCGCCGCCACCGCCACCGTCGTCATCGGCGCGGCCCCCGCCGGCGCCGCGCCACGGCAGGTCCTCGCCACCCAGGACTGGATGGGCGCCCTCCCCGACGCCACCGCGCTGCACCACCTCACGATCCCCGGCTCGCACGACTCCGGTGCCCGCTACGGCGGCCCCTGGACGGAGTGCCAGAACACCACCGTCGCCGCACAGCTGGACAGCGGGCTGCGGTTCCTGGACGTACGGTGCCGGATCACCGGTGACTCGTTCGCCATCCACCACGGCGCCTCGTACCAGAACCTGATGTTCGGCGACGTGCTCGGCGCCTGCTGGGACTTCCTGGCGGCTCATCCCGCCGAGACCGTGCTGATGCGGGTCAAGCAGGAGTACTCCGAGGAGAGCGACGCGGAGTTCCGGCGGATCTTCGACCTCTACCTCGACAGCAAGGGGTGGCGGCCGCTGTTCCGCATCGACCCGGCGCTGCCCTCGCTGGGCGAGGCACGGGGGAAGGTCGTGCTGCTCGCCGACAACGGCGGTCTGCCCGGCGTCCGTTACGCCGACCCGGAACTCTTCGACATCCAGGACGACTACATGGCGGAGCCGTTCGCCAAGTACCCCAAGATCGAGTCCCAGTTCCGCAAGGCGGCCCAGCAGCCCGGGAAGCTGTACATGAACTACGTCAGCACCGCGGCCCTGATGCCGCCGCGCTGGAACGCCGACCGGCTCAACCCGCAGGTGCAGTCGTTCCTGGACGGCTCCGAGGCGGCGGGCTGGACCGGGCTCGGCATCGTTCCGCTGGACTTCCCCGCCACCCGGTCCGGCCTGGTGGAATCGCTGATCCGGCACAACCCCGGGAGGTGACCGGCCCGGCGGGGCTTCACGCCGCCTTGCACGGACGAGGCGGGCCGCGAGCGGCGGCTGCTTACTCTCGTGCGGCCCGTGGAACGGGGGAGGACGGCTCCCCCTCAGAGCTCCGGCGGTGGCTGCGGCGCTCCCGGCAGCCTGATGGACGCCTCGGTGCCGTCCCCCTCCGCCGCCGGGCGCAGGACCACTTCGCCGCCCGACTGCTGGACCGTGCGGGCGACGATCGACAGGCCCAGGCCCGAGCCGGGGAGCTGGCGGGCGGACGGGGAGCGCCAGAACCGTTCGAAGACGTGGGGGAGCTCCTCCGCGGGGATGCCGGGGCCGTGGTCCCGTACGGTCAGTTCGCCGTCGCGCAGCGCGACCTCGATCGTGCCGCGGGGCGGGCTGAACTTGACCGCGTTGTCCAGGATGTTGACCACCGCCCGCTCCAGCGCCGCCGGTTCGGCCCGCACGTACCAGGGGGTCAGGTCCGCCCTGATCGTCAGTTCGGGGCCGCGCAGCCGGGCGCGTTCCAGGGCGGTGTCCGCGATGTCGTGCAGGGCGACGACCTGGAGCGGGCCGGGGTTCGCCGCGTCCGGGCGGGCCAGTTCCTGGAGGTCGCCGATGAGCGAGGCCAGCTCGGTCATCTGCGCCTTGACCGACTTCATCAGGGCCCTGCGGTCGTCCGGCGGGATGGCCCGGCCCGTGTCGTCGCTGCGGGCGAGGAGCTCGATGTTGGTACGGAGCGAGGTGAGGGGCGTCCGCAGTTCGTGGCCCGCGTCCGCGATCAGCTGGGCCTGGCGGTCGCGGGAGCTGGCGAGGGACGCGGTCATCGAGTTGAACGAGCGGGACAGCCGGGCGATCTCGTCCTCGCCCTCGACCGGGATGCGGACGGTGAGATCCTCGGTACGGGCGACGTGCTCGACCGCCTCGGTGAGTTCGTCGACAGGACGCAGACCGGTGCGGGCGACCCAGAGACCGGCCGCGCCCGCACCGAGGACGCCGATGCCGGAGACGATCAGGAGCACCCAGGCGAGGGTGGAGAGCGGGTCGTCGACATCGCTCATCGGGCGGGCGATGGAGACGGCGAAGTTTCCCTGCAGCAGGCCCGGGACCTGGCTGCGGGGCTCGTACGCGTAGGTGTAGACGCGCATCCCCTTGCCGTTCTTGGCCCTGGCCGAGTGAAGGGCGCTGTCGCGCAGGTGGGCGGCCACGGCGATGTCGGCGGCGGTCACGCCGATCGGTGACGCCTCGGCGGCGCCGCACGTGCTCCCGGACACGGTGACGAGCTGCACGGTGTACGTTCCCCGGAGCTGCGGTGCGGCCGCTTGATCGGGGCGCGTACAGGCGACGAGCAGGGTCTGCACATAGGCCGAGTCGACCTGGACGTTGCGCAGCGAGTCGTCCATCTGCTGCTCCAGCTGCGCCTTCGTCACGAACCAGCAGGCCGCCGCCACCGCCGCCACCGCGACCGCGACCGCCGTGGCCACCAGCAGTGCGAGCCGGGTCCGCAGCGGCAGGGCGCGGAGCCGGTGCAGGGCCCCGGTCATCCGTCACCGCCGCCGGGGCGGAGCGCGTAACCGACCCCCCGCACCGTGTGCACGAGGCGCGGTTCGCCGCCCGCCTCCGTCTTGCGGCGCAGGTACATCACGTACACGTCCAGCGAGTTGGAGCTCGGCTCGAAGTCGAAGCCCCACACCGCCTTGAGGATCTGCTCGCGGGTCAGCACCTGCCGCGGGTGTGCCAGGAACATCTCCAGGAGGGTGAATTCGGTACGGGTCAGCTCGACCCGGCGGGTGCCCCGGGTGACCTCGCGGGTGGCCAGGTTCATCCGGAGATCGGCGAAGGCCAGCACGTCGTCGTCGGGAAGGCCGCCGCCCGTCGCGGCCGTGTACGAGCTGCGGCGCAGCAGGGCCCGGATACGGGCGAAGAGCTCGTCCAGCTCGAAGGGCTTGACCAGGTAGTCGTCGGCGCCCGCGTCGAGGCCGGTGACCCGGTCGCCGACGGTGTCGCGGGCGGTGAGCATCAGGATGGGCGTGGTGGTGCCCGCCGAGCGGAGCCGACGGGCCGCCGTCAGGCCGTCCATCCGCGGCATCTGGATGTCGAGGACGATGAGGTCGGGGGCGTACGCCTCGGCCCTGGCGAGGGCGTCGAGGCCGTCGACGGCGACCTCGGTGCCGTACCCCTCGAACGCGAGACTGCGCTGCAGGGCCTCGCGTACGGCGGGCTCGTCGTCGACGATCAGGATGCGCTGCGGATCGTCTTCGGCGGGGCTCATCGCTCGTTGTCCTCTTTTCGTTCCGTGCGTACCGTTGTGCTGTCAGCCTCGCACGGCCGCCGCCCGCCGTCGCGCGGCCCGGCGCTCGCGGGCTGCGGCGGTACGGACCTCCGGGACGCGTCCCGGGACACGTTCCGGAGCGCCGTCCGTCAGGAGTCCGGTCGCCGGTTCCGTCGCGAGTCCCGTCAGGAGTTCCGTGACGAGGGCGAGAGGCAGGGCCAGGTCGGCCGGGCCGGTGGGGGTTCGCGCGGGATGGTGCATGGGTGCCTCCTCAGGAGCCGGTGCCGGACCGCAGGGTGTCGAGGTCGGCCTTGAGCGTGTTCACCGGGATCGCGAAGCCGAGACCCACGCTGCCCGCGCCGGAATCGCCGGATCCGCCGGACGAACTCGCCGAGTACATCGCGGAGTTGATGCCGATGATCTCGCCGTTCATGTTGATGAGCGCGCCACCGGAGTTGCCGGGGTTGAGCGAGGCGTCGGTCTGGATGGCCTTGTACGTGGTGGTGGACTCGCCGGTGTCGCCGTTGAACTGCCGGCCGCCGAACTCGAACGGCCACTGCTGGCCGCCGTTCTGCCCGCCCTGACCCTGGCCCTGGCTGTTGCCGTCCTCCTTGGCGACCGTGACGTCGCGGTCGAGGGCGGAGACGATGCCGCTGGTGACGGTGCCGGTCAGGCCCTCCGGCGAGCCGATCGCGACGACCTGGTCGCCGACCGAGAGAGCCGACGAGTCGCCCAGCGTGGCCGTCTTCAGCCCGCTCGCGCCCTGGAGCTTGATGAGGGCGAGGTCCTTGTCGGCGTCGGTCCCGACGACCTTCGCGGTGTACGTTTTGCCGGTGCTGAGCCTCACCTTGATCGACGAGGCGCCGGAGATGACGTGGTTGTTCGTGACGACCTCGCCGTCGGACGTGATGACCACGCCGGAACCGGTGGACTTGCCCGCGGTCGAGGTCGCGTTGATCTCGACGATCATCGGCGAGACGGCCTGGGCCACACCGGCGACGGTTCCCTTGCTGCTCTGCGAGACGGTGGTGCCGGGGACGACGCCGCCGCCCGTGCTGTTCGTGTCGCCGCCGGTGAGCCGGCCGACGAAGGCGGCGGTGCCGCCGCCGACGACGCCCGCCGCGATGGCCACGGCCGCCAGGAGGGCCACCGGCCGCTTGGCCCGGCGCCGGCGCGTGGCCGCCTCGGGGACGGGCGGGTAGGACGGCGGCGGCGGGTAGGACGCGTCACCGTTGCCGTACGAGGGGTACATCGGGTACTCGCCGCTCGGGCGCTGGCTCTCTGTCATGAAAAAGAGCCTGGCCGCCGAAGATGAGAGAAACCTGAGCACGCGCTGAGAAGCCCGGCAGAACCTCGTATGCCCGATATAAGGAGTACGGCTGCCCGTTGTGCGGAGAAAGAACCGAGCGGTGCCGACCGGGGCCCGGACGTGCCCGTCCCACTGCCCCGGCCCGCTCTCCCGCGTCCCGCCGTCCCGTGCGCTACTGCCTCTGCCCCGCCCCGTTCGCTACCGCGTCCCGGCCGTGGGCTCCCCGCACCCGCACGACCGCCGCACCACCAGCGCCGACGGGAACTGCTTCAGCCGCTCCCGCCGCGACCCCTGCACCCGCAACGAGTCGTCGAGCACCAGGTCCACGGCCGCCCGTGCCATCGCCGGGCGGTCGGAGAAGACCGTCGTCAGCGGCGGATCGGTCAGCCCCGCTTCCTTCACGTCGTCGAAGCCCGCCACCGCGAGATCCCCGGGTACATCGATCCGCAGCTCGCGCGCGGCTCGCAGTACGCCGATGGCCTGGTCGTCCGTCGAGCAGAAGATGGCCGGCGGCCTGTCCGGCCCCGCGAGCAGTTTCAGCGCCACCTGATAGGCGTCGTAACGGTTGTACGGGGCCTGGAAGAGCCGGCCCTCCGTCGAGCGCCCCGACTCGTGCATCGCACGGCGCCAGCCCTCGACGTGGTCGGCGACCGGGTCACCGACCGCAGGTGTGGACTCCACGCCGCCGAGGCACGCCACGTACTCGTTGCCGTGCTCCAGCAGGTGCCGGGTGGCGAGCTGGGCGCCGCCGACGTCGTCCGTGACGACGGCGACGTCGTCGATCGCCTCGGGCCGCTCGTGCAGCAGCACGACCCGCGCGTCCCATGCCTCGATCTCCGCCGCCGCCCGCTCGCTGGGGCCCTGACTGACCAGGATCAGCCCGGAGACCCGCATGCCGAGGAAGGCCCGCAGATAGTGGACCTCGCGCTCGTCGCGGTAGTCGGAGTTGCCGACGAGCACCATTTTTCCGCGTTCGGCGGCGGCCTGTTCGACCGCGTGCGCCATCTCCGCGAAGAACGGCTGCCGGGCGTCCGGCACGATCATCCCTATGAGATCGGTCCGCCGCGAGGCCATCGCCTGGGCAACCCGGTCGGGCCGGTACCCCAGCTCCTTGATCGCGGCGAGTACCCGCTCGCGCGTGGCCGGGGCGACCGGCCTGGGTCCGTTGTTGATGACGTAGCTGACGACCGCGGTCGACGTACCCGCCAGTCTCGCCACATCGTCCCGCGTCACCTTGGCCACGCGCGGCAGTCTACGCGGATATACCTACCTCTTGGCAGGCTGGACCGGGGCTTCTTGCGCGGCTCCGGCCGCCCTCGACTGCTCCGAACGGGTTACGGGTTCGGCGGCCGTCCTCGACGCGGCCCCGGCCTTGGCCTCCTCGGCCGCACGCTCCACCTTCTCCGGTACGACGAAGCGGTAGCCGACGTTGCGGACCGTGCCGATCAGCGACTCGTGCTCCGGGCCGAACTTGGCGCGCAGCCGCCGCACATGGACGTCGACCGTCCGCGTACCGCCGAAGTAGTCGTAGCCCCAGACCTCCTGGAGCAGCTGGGCACGGGTGAAGACCCGGCCCGGGTGCTGCGCCAGATATTTGAGCAGTTCGAATTCCTTGAAGGTCAGGTCCAGGACCCGGCCTTTCAACTTCGCGCTGTATGTCGCCTCGTCGACCGACAGATCGCCGTTGCGGATCTCCATCGGGGAGTCGTCGGAGCTGATCTGCTGCCGACCGGTGGCCAGCCGCAGCCGCGCCTCGACCTCGGCCGGTCCCGCCGTGTCCAGCAGTACGTCGTCGACGCCCCAGTCGGCCGTGACGGCCGCGAGCCCGCCCTCCGTCACGACGAGGATCAGGGGACAGCCCGGTCCGGTGGACCGCAGCAGCTGGCACAGCGACCGCACCTGCGGCAGATCGCGGCGGCCGTCGATCAGGATGACTTCGGCACCGGGGGTGTCGACGAGAGCGGGGCCTTCGGCCGGCGCCACCCGCACGCTGTGCAGCAGGAGACCGAGGGCCGGAAGCACCTCCGTCGACGGTTGAAGGGCATTCGTCAGGAGCAGCAGTGAACTCATCGTCGCCCACCTGCCTGGGTCGTCGGTCGATGATCGTGCACAGTTCGCTCGCCCATTACGTCGGTCCTCCTCGTTCCCTGCGAGAGGGGCACTCCCGGGCTCCGGCCCGGGGGAGTATGCGGCACTTCTTCGTACGTTTCGTGCTGGCTTTCGCACTGCTCGCCGTACGACATTCGTCACACGGTTTTACGGATGCGGCCCCGCGCCCCGGGACCGCTGAGCTTGTGGAAACGTCGCCGTAACAACGCTTGAAAAGCACAAAAGGACCCGGGGGCTGCTTTGCCCGGATCCTCTTCCCAGCAGAATAGCCCACATGAGTTCTGTGTCCGAGGGACGATTTCGGAGTTCTTCTGTTCCCTTGATCACGCCCGGTCCTCTGCGCACCGCGTTGCGGACCGATGACGGGGTCCGTATCGAGGCGGTGTACGAGCCGTGTACGGCGGGTGCCGGAGCCGTTGCGGAAACATCCTTCGACGGTACTGCGATCGTGATTGCGCACGGGTTCACCGGATCGGTGGACCGTCCCGCGGTGCGGCGTGCCGCCGGGGTTCTCGGCCGGCGCGCGGCGGTGGTCACCTTCTCGTTCCGGGGGCACGGCGGGTCCGGCGGGCGGTCGACGGTCGGGGATCGCGAGGTGCTGGATCTGGCGGCGGCGGTGAAGTGGGCGCGGGCGCTCGGACACCGGCGGGTCGTGACCGTCGGGTTCTCGATGGGCGGCTCCGTGGTGCTGCGGCACGGGGCGCTGTACACGGGCCGGTCAACGGCCGGCACGGAAGACGGTGGGGTCGCGGAGCGGGAGGGGCGCATCGAGGCGTGCGCGGGGGCGCATGTGGAGGGGCACGCGGATGCGGTGGTGGCCGTGAGCGCCCCCGCCCGCTGGTACTACCGGGGCACGGCCCCGATGCGCCGCCTGCACTGGATGGTCACCCGGCCCGCCGGCCGACTGGTCGGCCGCTACGGGTTCGGCACCCGGATCGACCGCGACGACTGGGATCCGGTCCCGCTCTCCCCGGTCGGGGCGGCCGGGCTGATCGCCCCGGCCCCGCTGCTGATCGTGCACGGCGACCGGGACCCGTACTTCCCGCTGGACCACCCCCGGATGCTGGCCGAAGCGGCGGGCGACGGCGCCGAGCTGTGGCTGGAGCGCGGCATGGGCCACGCCGAGAACGCCGCAGACGAGAGCCTGCTCACCCGCATCGGCGACTGGGCGGCGGCGCGGTGATTCATGATGGACAGCTGATGCGAGACGAGAGGAACTCCGCCATGTCTGCGGGAACGATCCGCTACTGGGCCGCCGCGAAGGCCGCCGCCGGGACCGCGGAGGAGCCGTACGCCGCCGCGACCCTCGCCGAGGCGCTCGACGTGGTGCGCGAGCGCCACCCCGGCGAGCTCACCCGAGTGCTGCAAAGGTGCTCGTTCCTCGTCGACGGTGATCCCGTGGGGACCCGCAGTCATGAGACCGTACGCCTTGCCGAGGGCGGCACGGTCGAGGTGCTCCCGCCGTTCGCAGGAGGGTGAACCGCAGAACATGAGCAGCAACGATCAACAGCGTCCGTACGGACAGGACCCGAGCCACGGCTACGGCTACGGGCACGAGCCGGGGCACGATCCGCTGAGCGGCCGGGAGCCGGAGCCGCAGCCGCAGCCTTCCCAGCCGTACGGGAACCAGCCGTACGGCCAGCAGCCCTATGGTCAGCAGCCCTATGGTCAGCAGTCGTACGGCGGCCAGACTCATGGTGCGCAGCCCTACGGCGACCAGGCCCATGGTGCGCAGCCCTACGGCGACCAGGCCCATGATGCGCAGCCCTATGGTGCTCAGTCGTACGGCGGCCAGACCCACGGTGCTCAGTCGTACGGTGACCAGGCCTACGGCGACCAGTCGTACGGTGACCAGGCCTACGGCGACCAGTCGTACGGCGGCCGGCCCCACGGTCAGCAGGCGGCGTACGGAGCGCCGCAGCAGGCGTACGGCACGCACGACCCGAACCAGGCGCCTCAGGCCGGCCCCGCGCCCGCGTGGCCGACCGGGCAATCGCGGGAGGGCGACGCACCCGCGGCGCACGGCCCGCAGGATCCCGGCGTCACGCAGACCTGGGAGGGCCAGACCTGGGACACCCAGTACCAGCCGACCATCCGGCCCGCTCAGCCCGTGCAACCCGCTCAGCCGGTGCAACAGCCCGTTCCGGCCACCGCGGGGACCGCCTCTCCGCCGCCCCTTCCGCAGCATGCGCAGCCGCAGCACGCGCAGTCGCAGGGCGCCTCCGGCGCCTACCCGCTGCCTCCCGAGGCCCCGGCCCCCGCCCAGGCCCCCGCCCAGGCCGCGTCCCTGGCCGCCGAGCCGGACCGGGCGGCCGTACCCGCGGACGCGCCCCCCGCCACCACCGCGTCCGCGCTCGACGCCGCCGGATACAGCGCGCCCACCACCCTGGGCAACAGCCGCGTCACCGACGCCCAGCGCGCCCGCGCCGAGGGCCGCTCGCCGATCATCGCGCCGGGCATGCAGCCCGCCGCCCTCACCGCGGGACTCGGGCTGCTGCTCGCCCTCGGTGCCGCGATCGGGCCGTACGCCCTGGTCGTACCGCTGGTGCTGCTCCAGGCCGTGACCGCGGCCGGGTGGTTCCGGCTCAACGGCATGTGGCCGGCCCGGCAGGGCATCGCGCTCGCGTTCGCCGGCGGCCTCGTCGCCGATGTCGCGCTGCTCGCCTCGGGCCGCGAGAACGGACCGGCCGCCCTTCTCGGCACCCTCGGGATCTGGGTGCTGCTCACCGTGGTCCTCCAACTGCGCAGCCACGCGAGCGCCGACGAGCGGATGCAGGGGCTGATGGCCACCGTCGCCTCGGCCGCGCTCTCGGTCCTGGCCGCCGGGCACCTCGCGGCGGTCCCGGACGCGGTGACGGCGGGCGCGGTGGCCGTCGCGGTCGCCGTGCTCGTCCGCGCGCTGCCGCTGCCCGGTCCGGCCTCGGTCGTGGTGGCGCTGCTCGCCGCCGCGGGCGCCGGTGCCGCGGCGGGAGCGTTCACCGATCTCGGCACGAAGGGTGCGCTGCTCGGCCTCGCGGCGGGCGGATGCGCACTGATCGGGCTGCGGGTGGCGAGCTACGACTATCCGTCGCGGTTCGTGCACATGACCGCCGGTGTGGCGCTGCCGCTCACCGCCGCCGCCCCCGCCGTCTACCTGCTCGGCCGCGCGCTCTCGTAGCGCGGACCGGTCACCCCCTTCGGGAGCCGAACGGGAACCGAAGGGGGGTCACCGCTCGTCGATCAACCCGGGCGTGCTGTGCGTTCATGACGGACGCACGGGCGCCGGGGGTCCGACCGGATGCAGGGTGGGGGAAGAGCGGGCATGCGTGCACTGCGAATACTGCTGGTCATAGTGGTGGTCCTGGGCGGGATCTTCGTCGCCGTCGACCGGGCGGCGGTGTACTTCGCGGAGTCGGAGGCCGCGGACCGGGTCCAGGTCACCGGCGCCACGATCGGCTCCACGGACATCTCCATCAAGGGATTTCCGTTCCTGACACAGATCGCCGGTTCGCAGCTCGACGAGGTCGATGTCGAGATCACCGGTATCGAGACCGACACCAACGGCCGCAGGGTCCGGATCAGCAGGATGAACGCCGCGCTGCACGAGGTGAAGCTGGCCGACGGGTACTCCAGTGCCACCGCCGCGCGCGCCACCGGCACCGCCGTCATCTCGTACCGGGACCTGACCGCGGCGGCCGGCGACGGCGTCGCCGTCGAGTACGGCGGCAACGGCAAGGTGAAGGTGACCGGCACGGTCGACGTCCTCGGCAACCCGCTGTCGCGCAGTGTGCTTTCCACCGTCACCCTCGTCGACGGCCACACCCTCAAGGTGCACGCGGACAAGGTGCCGGGCAAGGGCATTCCCGGGCTGGAGGGCGCGGTGCGCCAGAAGACCGACTTCGCGCTGGAGGCCGGCGGGCTGCCCAGCGGCCTGAAGCTGCGGAAGATCCAGCCGACCGCCGACGGTCTGGAGATCTCGGTGGCGGGCACGGACGTACGGCTCGCCGGATAGGTCCCGCCGGACAGGTCCCGCCGGGGCGGGGCCCCGGCCTTCCCGGGCGCTGCCACGGCCCGGCGCTCCACATAGTGAGACGGCCGTGTCCGATCCGCAGATGGCCGACGGGTACGGGCGGCGGGAGAGCTCCGCGAGAGGTACCGCCATCCGGCCCACGTCTCGCATCGCGGACGATCCAGTCTCAGGATGCGATACGACGGTGACATGTCCGCCCGTACCTCCCTACGATCGGTCCCATGCAGTGCTCTATGGGCGGTCTCCCGCAGCGGGGACGGGCGGATCTCACGAAGCGGCGGGCAGTGGACCTGTGCCGCGTCGCCGCCATGCTCTGTCGCACTGTCTGAGCGGGAGCCTTCGGTACCCCGCATTCCCCGGCCCCTCGGACCGATTCAGGGCCCATCCCGATCGCATGTCGCACGTGCGCCGCACCCTGCGCCGCCGTACATACGCATCACGCACCCTCTCGCACCATCTCGCCGCAGACTGCCCCGGAGGAGAACAGAATGAGCCGCAGTGACGTCCTGGTAGACGCCGACTGGGTCGAGGCCCACATCGAGGACCCGCAGGTCGCCCTCGTCGAGGTGGACGAGGACACCTCGGCGTACGAGAAGAACCACATCAGGAACGCGATCCGGATCGACTGGACCAAGGACCTCCAGGACCCGGTCCGCCGCGACTTCATCGACCAGGCGGGCTTCGAGAAGCTGCTGTCCGAGAAGGGCATCGGCAACGACACCACGGTCGTCCTGTACGGCGGCAACAACAACTGGTTCGCGTCCTACGCGTTCTGGTACTTCAAGCTCTACGGCCACCAGGACGTCCGGCTGCTCGACGGCGGCCGCAAGAAGTGGGAGCTCGACTCCCGCGACCTGGTCGACGGCGACCAGGTCCCGTCCCGCCCGGCCACCGCGTACAAGGCCCAGCCGCAGGACGAGTCGATCCGCGCCTACCGCGACGACGTCGTGAAGGCGATCGGCAACCAGAACCTGGTCGACGTGCGTTCGCCCGACGAGTTCAGCGGCAAGCTGCTCGCCCCGGCGCACCTCCCGCAGGAGCAGTCCCAGCGCCCCGGCCACGTGCCGACCGCCCGCAACATCCCGTGGTCGAAGAACGCCAACGACGACGGCACCTTCAAGTCGGACGACGAGCTCAAGGCCCTCTACGAGGACGAGCAGGTCGACCTGGCGAAGGACACCATCGCGTACTGCCGCATCGGCGAGCGCTCCGCGCTCACCTGGTTCGTGCTGCACGAGCTGCTCGGCCAGGAGAACGTCAAGAACTACGACGGTTCGTGGACCGAGTACGGCTCCCTCGTCGGTGTGCCGATCGAGCTCGGCGCCAACAAGTAACTCCGCACGACCCGGACCAGCGCGATCCGGACCAGCGCGATCCGGACCAGCGCGATCCGGACCAGGACGACCCCCGACCCAGAAGGACAGAACACCATGTGTGGAGCAAAGGCCGGCGGCCCCGACGCTTCGACCATCAAGCCCGGTGAGACCACCATCCAGGGCAGCGTGACCCGCGACGGCGAGCCCGTCACCGGTTACGTGCGCCTGCTGGACTCGACCGGCGAGTTCACCGCGGAGGTCCCGACCTCGGCGACCGGACAGTTCCGCTTCTACGCGGCCGAGGGCACGTGGACGGTCCGCGCCCTCGTCCCGGGCGGCAGCGCCGACCGCACGGTCGTGGCGCAGACCGGTGGCCTCTCCGAGGTCGCCATCGCCGTCTAGTACCGAACGCGGGAGCCCGTCCGGCCGACCGGCCCGGTGCTCCCGCGACACCTCACCGGCCGAAGGGCCGTACCCCAGGGGTTGGACGCCTTCTGAAGCGGGGTACGGCCCTTCGTGCCGTTCGCGTGGGTGCGGAACGGGCCTACGCTTGACGTATGTACGCCCGACGCCGTCGTGGCTATTTCCTGATGATGGGCGGCTGCATCGTCCTCTTCGTGTCGGCCTGGGCCTTCGTCCGGCTGTGGTCGATGCCCGCCGCGATAGCGATGTGTGTCGTCGCCATGGTCATCCCGCCCTTCGCGGCCATGGTCGCCAACCGGCGGGGCCCGGAGGACCGCTGGTGGGACGACCCGTCGGGCGACCCGCAGTCCGACGAGTGGTGGGACGAACTCGACGGCAAGAAACGGCACTGACGGCGCTGACGGCTGTCCCCCTCTGTGCCGCGGGGGACGGGCACGCGGGGTGCGTCAGTAGACGAGGGCCTGGACGCCCTCGGCCATGATCTCGCTGACGAAGACCTGGGCGCCCGCGATCCGTACGCCCTCCAGGACGTCCTGCTCGGTGATGTCGCGACGGGCCGCGCACTGCGTGCAGAGGGTGATCCGCCCGCCCGCCTGGATCGACTCGATCAGATCCGGCAGCGGCGCGGCATGCGGCAGCTCGAACTCCGCGGCGCGCCCCGGCAGGGCGAACCACGAGGATTCCCCGGTCAGCCAGAGCGAGACCTCCACCCCGCTGGCCACGGCGACCGCGGCCACCGTGAACGCCTGCGAGCAGCGCTCGGCTGAGTCGGCACCGGCAGTCACCTTGATCACGAGCTTCTTCGGCATGTGCCGAACTGTAATCGCCGGGCGGAACCGCCGGCGCCCAGCGGGAACGCCTCGCGGAAGCGGCCGCTCCGGCGCGCGGTGCCGTCCCTCGCCCGGTGGGAGACCGCCGTCCCGGTTCCGCAGGATCGGCGCGCCGTTCCACCGGACGCCGGGCCTGCGGGGCCCGGACGCCGGCCCCGCGGAACCGGCCGCCGGGCCGCCCCGCACCTCGGCGTTCCCGGCGCAAGCCCCGAAACGGCGGGCCCGGCCCCCACCCATTAGGCTGGGGCCGGGCCCCGTACTGCTGCCCTACCGCTCGTTCCAAGGAGTTCCCGTGCTTGAGGCATTCTTCTCCGCCCTGCTGGTCCTGGTCTGCGTCGGCGTTCTCGCCTTCGCCGGCCTGACCGTGAAGAAGCTCTACCAGGGTCAGCGCTGATCCCTCCTTCCCTCGCCCACCTCACAGATCGTCTGAGCCGTTCATGATCGAGATCCCGTCCGACCTCCACCCGGACCTCGTCCCGCTGGCCTTCCTCCTCGGCAACTGGGCGGGCGCGGGTGTCTCCGACTTCCCGGGTTCCGAGCAGTGCAACTTCGGCCAGGAGGTCTCCTTCAGCCAGGACGGCCGGGACTTCCTGGAGTACACCTCGCACACCTGGGTGCTCGACTCCGAGGGCAAGAAGGTCAGGCCGCTGGAGTCCGAGTCGGGCTACTGGCGCATCGACAAGCACCGCAAGGTCGAGGTCGTCATGGTCCGCGACCAGGGCGTCGTCGAGATCTGGTACGGCGAGCTGGCCGATCAGAAGCCGCAGATCGACCTGGTCACCGATGCGGTGGCGCGCACCGCGGCCTCCGGCCCGTACAGCGGTGGCAAGCGTCTCTACGGCTATGTGAAGAGCGACCTGATGTGGGTCGGCGAGAAGGCCACCCCCGAGGTGGAGCTGCGTCCGTACATGTCGGCGCACCTGAAGAAGGTCGTCACCCCGGAAGAGGTCGAGGCGATGGCGAAGGGCCTCGGCGACCTCCCGGACGACGGCATCGCCTTCTTCAAGTAATTCGCGGATGCGAGCAGTTCACGGGTTCCTCTCGCACACAGCTGCGGTCAGGTGCTCACCCGGTCCTACACTGGGCCTGTGGTGAGCACCGACTGGAAGACCGATCTCCGGCAGCGCGGCTATCGGCTGACGCCTCAGCGGCAGCTTGTCCTGGAAGCCGTCGACACGCTGGAACACGCGACACCCGACGACATCCTCGCCGAGGTGCGCAGGACGGCGTCCGGTGTGAACATCTCCACCGTCTACCGGACGCTCGAACTCCTGGAGGAGCTGGAGCTGGTCAGCCACGCCCACCTGGGGCACGGGGCGCCGACGTACCACTTGGCGGACCGCCACCACCATATCCATCTGGTCTGCCGCGACTGCACGAACGTCATCGAGGCCGATGTCGGCGTCGTCGCCGAATTCACCGCGAAGCTGCAGGACAGCTTCGGGTTCGAGACGGACATGAAGCACTTCGCGATCTTCGGCCGCTGCGCCGACTGCACGGCGAAGGCGGCGTCCGCAGCCGCGGCACGGCCGGCCGACGCGGCCGGTCCCAAGCCGTAGGCGAGCCGTAGGCGGCCGGCCCCGAGCCGTAAATCGCGTCGTACGCTGGTCGCATGAAGAGCCCCTTGCTGTCCCTGCCCGGCGCCGTCCCCGCCGAAGGCCGCGACGAAGGCGTCGCCGCGCACTACGGTGATCTGTTCCGAGAACAGCGCGCCCTCGCCGACGGCTCCGGCCTCGTCGACCTCTCGCACCGCGCCGTCGTCACCGTCACCGGCAGCGACCGGCTGGCCTGGCTGCACCTGCTGCTCACCCAGCACGTCAGCGAACTCGCCCCGGGACAGGCCACCGAGGCTCTGATCCTCACCGCGCACGGACACATCGAGCACGCCCTCTACCTCGTCGACGACGGCGAGACCGTGTGGATGCACGCGGAACCGGGCACGCAGGGCGATCTCGTCGCCTACCTGGAGTCCATGAAGTTCTTCTACCGGGTCGAAGTCGCCGACCGCACCGAGGACTTCGCCCTCGTGTACCTGCCGGCCGGCTCCATCGCGGAGGTCCCGGACGGTGTGACGGTACGGGAGACGGCGTACGGCCGGGATCTGTTCCTGCCCCGCGCCGACCTGGCGGCGTACGCGGCCGCACACGGCCCGGTGGCCGGCATCCTGGCGTACGAGGCCCTGCGCGTCGAGGCGCACCGCCCGCGCCTCGGTTTCGAGACCGACCACCGGACCATCCCGCACGAGCTGGGCTGGATCGGCACCGCCGTCCACCTCCAGAAGGGCTGCTACCGGGGCCAGGAGACCGTGGCCCGGGTGCAGAACCTGGGCAAGCCCCCGCGGCGGCTGGTCTTCCTGCACCTCGACGGCAGCGAGGTCGTGCTGCCCGGACACGGCACACCGGTACGGCTCGCCGCGGACGGCGCCGAGGGCCGGCAGCTGGGCTTCATCACGACGTCCGCCCGCCACCACGAGCTGGGGCCGATCGCGCTGGCCCTGGTCAAGCGGAACGTGGCGGTGGACGCGGAGCTGCTCGCGGGGGATACGGCCGCCGCCCAGGAGACGGTCGTGGAGCCGTAGCTCTGCGCAGATTCCCTACGCGCGAGCGTCTGCACCGTCTGCACCGACGGCTCGGTCCGCCCCGTATCCGGCGGGGGCCGGGATTCGCGGCGGGCCGGCATCCGGCGCGGGCCGGAACCGGGTTCAGACCTCGACGATGACGGTGAACGGGCCGTGGTTCGTGAGCGAGACCCGCATGTCCGCCCCGAACCGGCCCGTCTCCACCTGCGCCCCCAGCGCCCTCAGCTGCGCCACCACCTCGTCGACCAGCGGTTCGGCGATCTCGCCGGGCGCCGCGGCGTTCCAGGTGGGCCTGCGCCCCTTCCGCGCGTCCCCGTAGAGGGTGAACTGCGAAATCACCAGAAGCGGTGCATTCACATCGGAGCAGGACTTCTCGCCCTCCAGAATGCGGACCGACCAGAGCTTGCGGGCGAGCTGCGCCGCCTTCTCCGGCGTGTCCCCATGAGTGACTCCGACCAGCACACACAGTCCTTCGCCGACGATTTCGCCGACGACCTCGGGTCCGCCCGACGCGTTCGCGCCGTCGGCCACCGTGACGCTCGCGCCGTCCACCCTCTGCACCACTGCACGCATATGGCCCAACCTATCCTGGCGAACCTGTCTTGGGCTGAACGGGTACAGAGCATCCACATATGCCCCACTGGAGTGGCACCATGCTCGGAAGGCGGTGTGCCGACGCACCGGTCGAGGGGATGGACACCAGCATGAGTACCTATGGAACCGGGCAGTCCCCCGGCGCCGTGCCGGTCACGCGTACCGGCACCAGTACGAGTACCAGCACCGGCATCAGTACCAGTACGAGTACCAGCACCGGCACCAGTACCAGCATCATGCGCCCACCCGTGCAGCGAACCAGCCACGGCTGCGTGGACGGCCTGTCCGCGGGACCGCAGCCGGAGCTGGGCGGCCTGCGCCTGCCGGAGCTGCGCACCCTGCGCCGCGATTCGCAGCGCGACGAGGCCGATCTCAGCTATGTGCGGCGGCTGGTGCAGGGGCGGATCGACATCCTGCGCGCCGAGCTGGCCCGCAGGCGGGATCCGGAGACACCGGTGGTGGACCGGCTCTCGGAGATCCTCGCCGACGCCCCGTCCCAGCACCGCTCCTCCGCCCGGCACGTCACGCTCACCACGCCGCGCAGCGACGAGTACCGCCGGCTGGCGGCCGAGACGCTGGCCGAGGTCGAGCTCTCCGACCTCGACGCCCGTACGGACGAGGAGCTGCACGCCGCGATGGGGCGCCTGGTCCGCTCCGAGCAGCAGGTCTCCCGGCGTCGTCACCAACTGCAACGCACCGCTGACGATTGCAGTGCGGAGATCGCGCGCAGGTACCGTGACGGTGAAGCACAAGTAGACGACCTGCTCGCCTGAAGCGATCCTTCCGAGGGCGGGTTCCCGCCCGTCCCCGGAAGGCCACCATGACCTCCAGCGCCGCCCCCTCCGCCATATCCCCCGCCCACCCCGTCCTGGCCGAGGTCGTACGGTCCGGTTTCGTGGAGGGCCGCCACCGGGGTTCGCTGGTCGTCCTGGCCGCCGACGGCAGTGTGGAGCGGGTCCTGGGCGATCCGGCGGCGCCGGTCTTCCCGCGCTCGTCCAACAAGCCGATGCAGGCCGCGGCCGTGCTGCGGGCCGGCCTCGATCTGTCCGGGGAGCGGCTGGCGCTGGCCGCCGCGAGCCACTCCGGCGAGGGCTTCCACCTCGAACTCGTCCGCACGATGCTGGCCGAGCACGGACTGACGCCGGATGATCTGCAGACCCCGCCCGATCTGCCGCTGGACCCGGCGGAGGCGGAGGCGTATCTCGCCGCCGGCCACGTCCGGGACCGGATCGCCATGAACTGCTCGGGCAAGCACGCGGCGATGCTCGCGGTGTGCGCGCTGAACGGCTGGGACCGGGCGTCCTACCTCGACCCCTCGCACCCGCTCCAGCAGCTGGTCCACCAGGTGGTCGAGGAGGCGGCCGGCGAGCCGGTCGCGGCGGTCGGTACGGACGGGTGCGGGGCGCCGCTGATGGCGATCAGCCTGGTGGGCCTGGCACGGGCCTTCCGCTCGTTCGTACGGGCGGAACCGGGAACGGCGGAGCGCCGGGTCGGGGACGCGATGCGGGCCCACCCCGAATACGTGGCCGGAACGCGGCGCCCCGACACCTGGCTGATGCGGGAGGTGCCGGGCACGCTCTCGAAGATGGGCGCGGAGGCGGTGCAGGCGGTGGCGCTGGCGGACGGCCGGGCGCTGGCCTTCAAGATCGACGACGGCGCCACGCGGGCGCTCGGCCCGGTGCTGGCCCAGTCGCTGCGCCTGCTCGGCATCGACGCCCCGGTGGTCTCCCGGATCGGACGCGCGCCGCTGCTGGGCGGCGGCGGTGAGGTGGGCGAGATCAGGGCGGCCTTCTGACCGGATTCCGCGGCGCGGGAAGCCGGATTCTGCGGCGTGGGAAACCGGATTCTGCGGCGTGGGAAACCGGATTCTGCGGCGTAAGAAAATCGGACGACATCCGGTGGGCCGGTGCCTAGCGTGGGGCGCATGCGTCCTGACGTCCGTACGATCACCGAATCCGAATTCCCCGACTGGCTGCGGTCCCTGAACACCGGCTTTCTGCGTCCGCCGGCGGTGACGGACGAGGAGGTCGCCAACCGCCTCCCCCACAACGACCTGGACCGGACGCAGGGTGCGTTCGACGGCGGGCGGTGCGTGGCCACGTTCCGCTCGTTCGCGCAGGAGCTGACGGTCGTCGGCGGTGCCACGGTGCCGGCCGACGCGGTCTCCAACGTCACGGTGTCACCGACGCACCGCCGTCGCGGGCTGCTCAGCCGGATGATGGCCGCGGATCTGGCGGCGGCGAAGGAGCGCGGCGAGGTCGTCGCCACGCTGATCGCCGCCGAGTACCCGATCTACGGGCGGTACGGCTTCGGCCCGGCGGCATGGGCCACCGAGTGGGAGATCGACGTACCGAGGGCGGGCCTCGACCCGCGCTGGTCGGGCCCCTCCGCGCAGGACGGCGGCCGGATCGACCTGGTGAGCGGCGCGGACGTACGCAAACTGGGCCCGGCCCTCCACGACCGGCTGCGCGCCCGGCAGCACGGTGTGGTCAGCCGCGACGCACGCTGGTGGGAACTGAACACCGGCGAGAACCTGCCGGGACCCTCGACCTGGACGGAACCCTTCTACGCCGTCTACAGCAACGCGGACGGCGAGCCCGACGGCCTGATCGCCTACCGCGCCGACGACAACTGGAGCGACGCCAAGCAACCGCTGAACCGTGCCACGGTGCTCGGGCAGATCGCCGTCACCCCGGCCGCGGAGCGCGCGCTGTGGCACTTCGTCTGCTCGATCGACTGGATCACCACGGTCCGCACCGGCAGCCGCGCCCCCGACGACCTGCTTCCCCTTCTCCTCCCGGACCCGCGCGCGGCCCGCATCGTGACGCAGGCGGACTGGCTGTGGGTGCGCGTCCTGGACGTCGTACGCGCACTGGAAGCCCGTACCTACGCGGCATCCGGCGCGCTGACCCTGGACATCCACGACGCCACCGGCTTGACCACGGGCCGCTACCGTCTGGAGGCCTCCCCGTCCGGCGCGTCCTGCGCCCCTACCTCGTCCGCAGCCGATCTCGCCCTGGATGTGCGGGAGTTGGGGACGCTGTATCTGGGCGACGAGTCTCCGGTCCGGCTGGCGGCCCTGGGCCGGATCGAAGAACTCACGCCGGGTGCCGTGACGCTGGCGGAGGGGATGTTCCGGGCGGCTCGGCGGGCCTGGTGCCCGGATGTGTTCTGAGGCGAGCCGGGGCTGTCCGTTTCCGCCCGTCGTCGGGTGAGCGGGACGCAGGAGCAGGAGCAGGAGCAGGGGGCGACGGCTCGGCCCGCCCCGCTCGCCGGCCGGCACCCTCTGCATGGGCACCGTGCCCTTCCGGCCGCCGGCGTCCGGCCCCGTCCGGCGCCTGTGTGCCCGCTCCGGGACGTCACGTCCGATTGAGGTCAAGGCGTACGCTTCAGGGTCATGAGCGGAGAGACACCCGGCCCCGGGACGGCCCCGCACGCGGGCCCCGCGCACGCTGCGGACCCCGTGCCGCACGCGCCGATGAGCCTGCGTGAGCGGAAGAAGCAGCTGACGTACCAGGCGGTGTCCGATGCCGCGATCGCGATGTTCCTGGAGCGGGGCTTCGACAAGGTCTCGGTGGCGGAGGTGGCGGCCGCCGCGGACATCTCCAAGCCGACGCTGTTCCGGTACTTCCCGGCCAAGGAGGACCTGGCCCTGCACCGGTTCGCCGACCACGAGGACGAGGCGGCCCGCGTGGTCGCCGCCCGCGCGGACGGCGAATCCCCCCTGGACGCCCTGCGCCGCCACTACCTGGACGGCCTGGAGCGGCGCGACCCGGTGACCGGGCTCTGTGACGTCCCTCAGGTGCTGGCGTTCATGGCGTTGCTGTACGGGACGCCGTCCCTGGTGGCCCGCATGTACGCCTACCAGGGCCGCTCGGAGGCGGCGCTCGCCCGCGCGCTGGGCGACCGGGTGCGGGACAGACTGGCCGCGGGCCAGATCATCGCCGTCCTGCGCATCCTGGCCCTGGAGAACTGGCGGCGCATCGACGCGGGGGAGACCGCGGACCAGGTGTACGCAAGCGCGGTCGAGGCCGCCGAGCTTGCCTTCGTGCAGCTGCGGTCGGGGCTCGGGGCGGAGTAGCGGGCGGAACGGTGGGCGACTCAGGTGATCCGCCAGGTGATCCGCCGGGCGTGGGGCGCCGGCCGCTCAGGGGCGAGCGTCCTGGCCGTGCAGTACCGCCTCGGCGATCTCGCGTACGCGGTCGCGCGTGATGCCGGTGCGTTGTTCCACGGCGAGCGGGTGGTCGGTGGGCTCCAGTTCGATCCGGGGGCGCAGGCCGATCGGGCGGGTGTGGGCGTTCGTCTTGAGGTTGGTCGTGCGGGGCGAGTAGAGCCCCAACTCGGTGCTGAGCCACCCGAAGTACGGCTGCTCGGACTCCCGGCCGGGGGTCTCCCACACGTCGAGGGCGCGGCCGAAGTTCTCCCGGCTGAGCGAGACCCAGACGCCCCAGGAGAACGGCTCCTCGCTGCCGAGGACAGGTATCTCGATCAGGCCCTTGATGAAGTAGTGCTCGTGTCTGACGATGCACTGGTCCGAGGAGAGCATGCTGTCGGGATCGTTCTCCAGGCTCGCGTCCCAGACGTCGGGTGCCATGGTCGAGTACCCCATCGGGAGTTCCGCGTGGTGTTCGCCGCAGCAGGTGCAGGTGTAGCCGGGGTCGATAGCCATGGGCGGGATCCTAGGCCCTGCGGTCCCGGGGATGCCGGGCGTTCCGCACCCGGCCGCCGGGGGACGGCGGACGCCGCGCGGTGACGGACGTACGGGGGGCGACGCGAACCGGCCGGTTTCCCGGCGGGTCGCCGTCGGCCGGTCCGTCCGGTGCGGTCACTCCCCGGCCGGCAGGTGCCAGTGCCGTTGCGTACAGCCGGGTGGCCCGGTACCCGGCTTCTGCTCGGTGACGTCCTGCGCGGTCATGGCGCTACTTGCGACGCCCGAGCAGCGTCATGTCCTCGTCGTCGAGAACCAGTCGACCGGCGGCCATGTTCTCCTCCAGGTGGGCGAGCGAAGCGGTGCCGGGGATCTGGACGACCGAGGGCGAGCGGGCCAGCCCCCACGCGATGGCGACCTGGAACGCCGTCGCGCCGTGCCGGTCCGCGACCTTCCGGAGGTTCGCGCCGGCGAGCTCGGTGTGCCCGCCGCCGAGCGCGAAGAACGGCATGTACGCGATGCCGGCGTCCGCGCACTCGTCGACGAGTGCGGCGTCCGCCTGGTCGAGCACACCGAACCGGTTCTGTACGGCGGCGACCGGCGCGATCGACCGCGCCTCCGCGAGCTGCTCGCGCGTCACATTGCTGACGCCGAGCTGCCGGATCAGCCCCTCCTCGCGCAGCGCGGCCAGCACGGCGAACCGTTCGCCGATCGACTCCGCGACCTCCGAACCCAGCCGCCCCACCCGCAGATTCACCAGGTCGAGGGCCTCGACCCCGAGACCCTCCAGGTTCCGCTCCACCTCCCCGCGCAACTGATCGGGGCGGGCCTCGGCGTACATCTCACCGGTCTCGTCCCGCAGCGGGCCGACCTTGGTGGCGATGGTGACGTCGGCGGGGTACGGGTGCAGGGCCTCGCGCAGGAGGTCGTTGGCGCGGTGGGTGCTGGAGAAGTAGAACGCGGCGGTGTCGATGTGCCGCGCCCCGAGCTCGACGGCGCGCCGGGCCACGGCCACGGCGTTCGCGGTGTCACCGGCGGGCCCGCTCCACCGCCCCGGCAACTGCATTGCGCCGAAGCCGAGTCGCGGGACGGTGACGGTGCCGCCCAGCTCGAAGGTGCCGGGGCCGGGGGCGGGAGCGGAGGAAAAGTCGGAAGGGGAGCCGATCGGTGAGGAGGTCATGGGGGCAGCATGGCTGACGAAGGACCGGATCAGCACATTCATTTCCTTCGGGCTTTCGGGCCGGGACTACCGTGAGGCAATGGTCCCCGCACCGGTCCCCGAACCGATCCCCGCACCGGTCCCCGCCCCGCGAGTCTTCCCGCCCCACCCGATCCGGGGCGTCCAGGCGACGTACGCCCGCCAGGCCGGCTGTCCCTCCGACTTCGCGCAGGTCGTCGCGGACTTCGAGCCCTGGGAGGAGGGCGTCGCGTTCGAGGCCGCCGACACCGCGTCCGTCAACGGCCGGTCGGCGGAGGAGATCGCCTCGTTCCACGAGGGCTTCGTCGAAGGCGTACGCGAGGAGCTCGCCGGTCTCGTCGGCCGCGAGTCCGGAACGGTCGTCGCGGTGGCCGTCGTCCTGCGGCGTATCAAGGTGCACGAAATCGACTCCCACCGGGGGGCGTTCCGGGAAGCCGGACGCGTCGCCGTGCGCAACGCCCTGGTGCGGGCCTACGGGCCACCGCCCAGGCCCAAGCGCCGCCGCGGATGAGGACGGGGCGCACACCGCAGACGGGGCGCACACCGTAGACGGGGCGCGCACCCGTAGACGGGGCGCGCACCCGTACCGGACCTCAGGATTCCGTGGCCGGCCCGCCTACTCGACGACCCGTACGCGCGGCCGGCTGTCCGGCGGGCGGGGGGTATCCCCACACCACATGGGCCCGCTGCCCGGATCGATCGGTGGTTCGCGAGCGTGCAGGCTGGGCGCGTCCGGATTTCCGGTGCGGCCGGCAGGTCGCAGCATCAGGAGGGTTCCCCCATGACCGATCGTTCCCGTCGGCCTCGTTGTGTTCGCGCCCCGTCGTCGCTCCGGCCGAAGCGGGGGGTGGCCATGGTGGCGGTGATGGCTGCGGCGCTGGCCGTGGGCGGCACGCTGCCCGCGTCCGCGGTACAGGCCCGCGGCTCCGGGGATGCCGTACGGCAGGGGCTGGAGCGTCTGGTGCACGAGGACGAGTACCCCGCCGCTCTGGCCGCCGCCGTCGGCCGCGACGGGCACGCCCGCAACTACACCGCCGGAGTCGCGGACTTGAGGACCGGGGCGAAGGTGCCGGTCGACGGGCAGGTGCGGGCGGGGAGCAACACCAAGACGTTCACCGCCGTGGTCGTCCTGCAACTGGTCGGCGAGGGCAAGGTCGCGCTCGACGCCCCGGTCGAGAAGTACCTGCCGAACCTGGTGCGGGGCGAGGGCATCGACGGCCGCCGCATCACGGTACGTCAGCTGCTCCAGCACACCAGCGGACTGCCGAACTACACCGACTACGCCGGCGACCTCACCGGCACGGGGCGGCACACGTACGTTCAGCCCCGCGCCCTTCTCGACATGGCGCTGGCGCACAAGGCGCTGTTCGCCCCCGGGACCAGCTGGTCGTACAGCAACACCAACTACGTCCTGGCCGGCCTGCTCATCGAGAAGGTCACCGGCCGCCCGCTGGCCGAGGAGATCACCCACCGGGTCATCGACCGCATCGGGCTGCGCCGCACCTACTTCCCCGGCGTGGGGGACGAGCGCATCCGGGGGGCCCACCCCCAGGGCTACTTCGCGGCGAAGCCCGGGGAGCCGCTGGAGAACATCACGGAGTTCGACCCTTCCTGGGCATGGGCCGCCGGGCAGATAATCTCGACCCCCGGCGACCTGAACCGTTTCTTCTCCGCCCTGCTCGGCGGCAGGCTCCTCAAGCCCGCTCAGCTCGCCCAGATGCGCACTACCGTCGAGGTCCCGGAGGGAGGCATGTGGCCCGGGGCCCGGTACGGACTCGGTGTGGTCAGCACCCCGATGAGCTGTGGCGGTCTGGCGTGGGGGCACGGAGGTGACATCCCCGGCTACCAGACGCGCACCGGTGTCACCGATGACGGCCGCGCCGTCACGATCGCCGTCACCGCCGACGGGCCGCGGGTGGAGCAGGGGCCCGCCGATGTCCTGGATCTCGTCGACGCCGCCCTCTGCAGGTAGCCTCCGGTGTTCTTCCGGCGCGTGCGGCTCCCTGCCGTCGGCGGCTCCGGGGGGATCCGCCCACGACGCCTCGGCCGCTCAGACCCCGGAAATTGCCGCACGCAGGCGTGCACCCGTTGCGGCGGCCTCCTCGTCCGTGACGGACAGCACGCCGTTCTCGGTCATCAGCGCGTGAAACTGCTGGTGCGCATACGGGGTACCCGCCGGGAGGCCGGCGATGTGCCAATGAAGATGTGAATTCCCCTGCTGGCTGCCGAGGGACAGCAGATACGTGCGCTCGGGCTTCACGACCGCCTCCACCGCCAGCGCCACCTTCCGGACCACCGACATCAGCCGCAGGTAGGCGAGCTCGTCCAGATCGCGGACAGCGTGCTCGATGTGAGCCTTCGGGGCCACGAGCACCTTTCCCGGCACGGTCGGATACCGGTCGAGAAAGGCGACGTGCTCGTCGTCCTCGTACACCGTGACATGCGCGGACCCAGGGGCACCCGCCACGAACGCACAGACGAAGCACGGGCCGTCGCGCACTCTGGACTCGTACGCCTCAAGGTCGTGGGATCGCCGCTCCGGTGCCACGCTGTCTCCTCTTCGTCGATGGTTCGGACCTCGGGCGTGCAGACCTGCTGATGGTGGCTCAGCGGTGTCGATCAAGGTTCCCTGCGTTCTTCCCCGGGGCTGGGCGAACCTGTCGTACGGCCGTCCCGTCCCGTCCTGTCCCGTTCAAGGCGAGGCGGCAGGGCGGCGCTCCGGCCCGGATGCCTACGGGCGAACGAGCCGCCGGGTGCTCGGCCGGCTCGCTCAACCCGGGGCTTCCCGTCACGATCCCTCGGGCTTGCGGGCGAGGAAGAAGGCTTGCCGGCCCTGCCGGGGCTTCTCGCTCTCGTCGGGTTCGCGGACCATCCGGGCGGTCATGCCGAAGCCTGCTTCGCCCATGAGGCCGGCGACATGATCGGGGGACATCCAGTAGACGTCGAGCGACAGTTCGTGTCCGTATGCCTGGTCCAGGTGCCGAAGCCGGTCCCCGGCCTTGAACGCCAGGAGCATGTGGCCGCCCGGGGCCAGTACCCGGTGGCACTCGGCGAACACGGTCGGCAGCAGCTCCGGTGGGGTGTGGACGGTGGAGTACCAGGCGATGACACCACCGAGAGCCGTCCTTCAGATCCAGTCCGGTCATCGACCCCTCTTCGAACCGGAGGCCCGGGTGCGTCCGGCGGGCGACCGCGATCATCTCGGGTGACAGGTCGATGCCGAACGCGTCCACTCCGAGTGAGTGGAGGTGGGCCGTGATGTGTCCGGGGCCGCAGCCGAGGTCGGCGACCGGCCCGGTGCCCGGCGCCTGCGCCTGCACGAAATCGGAGAAGGCGGTGAGCATCGCGCGGTTCAGCGGTTTGGCGTTCAGTTCGTCGCGGAGGAGTCTCTCGTAGTCGACGGCGACGATGTCGTAGGCCGTCCGTGTGGCGTGCAGATAGGTCGCTTCGGTCTCGGTCACGACCGATGACGGTAGCCTCGTTCCTCCCGTTCCCGCCGCTCATTTCCGGCCGGGCGCGGGTGGAGCGAGACTCCGTCTGCCCTGCTCGGCCCGGGAGTTGGGCACAGGTACCCCTCTCCGTGGCCGCAGGCGTTGCGGAAGCCGTCCGAAGCCGCATGCCCTGCCGTGGTCGCCGACTGGTGCGGGACCCGCAAGGTGGTTGTCGTCCGGCCGGCGATGCGGACCTGGGCGGCCGGAGTTCGGCGCGCCGATTCGGGTCACGTGGGGCTCCGCGCTTCGGGGCCCATGACCGAGTGGGACAGATCGTCGGCGGCCGGTGTCGAGCTCAACCATGGGCAGCCCTCCGCCGAGAGGACGTGGACGTCCGGACCGGACGTCCAGACCGGACAGTCAGGCTGGACAGCCCTACAGCGACATCCAGCCAGGCAGTAGATCAGAAACGGTTCGCAGTCGCGGAGGGTGGAGCGAGACGGGGGCGGGCAGACCGTCTCGCTCAATCCGAGGCGGTCTGCGCCGGGTTGGCGGCGACCAGCAGCGCGGCGAGCAGGACGGGGGCAGCTGTCTGGTACCCGATCCACACCTCACCCCCGGCGCTGCCGCCCTGCCACGCGATCAGGAGGCCGGCAAGGGCCGCCAGGACCCAGCCGCCGTCGTAGGCGACCATGAGCCGCATGCAGGTGCGCATCGGGCGGCTGCGGGCGCACCCGATCTCGATCCCGCCCCCGATCAGCAGGGCCACGCCGGAGACGATCATCAGCCAGGCGGGCACGCCGAGCAGACGGCCGAGCGGGGCGGCGCCGGTGATGTAGACAGCGGCGAGCACTACCTTGACCACGCCATCGGCGATGATCCCCGCCGTCCGGAGTGTGACTGCTGGTGCCACGATCTGGGCCATGAGCGTTCCTCCCTGAGCACGTCCTGACCATTTCGATAACGAGATTACGGTAATAATTTCATTATGAGAATGTCGAGAGCAGAGACCAAGGAGCGCAACCGCCGCGCCTTGCTGGATGCCGCGTTCCACGTCGTCTCCCGGGACGGGCACCGGGCCAGGCTCGAAGAGATCGCCGAACGGGCAGGCCTGACCACCGGTGCCGTCTACTCGCTGTTCGGGAGCAAGAACGGCCTGGTCGTCGCCCTGGTCGCCGACTACCTGCGGCCGCACTACGACGAGATCGAGCAGGTGGTTCCCGCCGGGCTGGATCTGCTTGAAGCGGTCGATGCCTTTGCCCGGTACTACCGGCGTAGCTGTGACGACCCCGACGCGCGTTCCCGCCTGTCGCTCCAGATCACCATGCTGGGCATGGCCCTGCACGACCCGGACCTGGGGGCCCGGCTCGCCACGTCCGTCCGGTCGCAGGAGAACCACCTGATCGCACTGTTCGCCGGGAGATCGCACAACGGGGACGTCGTGACGCCGCATCAGGCGCAACGCCTGACCACCGCACTCAGGGCGCTGTTCGTCGGCCTCAGCCAGGGCGTCACTCTCGGTCTCGCCCATGGCGTCGACGAGCAGTACTTCGCCGCCGCTGCCCGCGCCTTGGCGTCCGACATGTCCCTCATCGATCACGTCGGGACGTGACAGATGCGCACGACCGGATGCCTCACGAAGATGCCTCACAAGGACTCGGACCGCCTCGCCCTCGGAGAGGCGGGACGGTGACAGTCCTGTCCCATCTGAAGTGGCTGCGTACTACTTGGGCTGCGTGTTGGCGGCCTTCTCCGTACAACTGCGGGCGACGGTATCGGCGAAGGACCGGGCGAGCGGGGTGAGGGCGTCCCAGCGGCGGACGGCCCAGCCGACCGGGAGCGGGGGCAGGTCGGGGAGGGGAACGAGACGTAGAGGGCCGTCACCGGGTACCTGCCGGCCGGGCAGGACAGGCACGACGGCGTGACCGAGGCCGAGCTCTGCCAACAGGAGGGCGGTGTCCCAGTCGGCGACGCTGGTGTCGGAGCTGCTCCGGACGCCGAGCTCGGCGAACGCGGCGTCGAGGCGGGCACCTGAGGTGGAGTTCTGAGGGAGCCGGATGAGGCTGATGTCGGTGAGTTCGGCCGTGCTGACACAGGGCCGGCCCGCGAGCGGATCGTCGGCGCGGACCGCCAGTACCCAGGGCAGGGTGACGACGGGGCGCTGCTCGATACCGCGCACCGGGCCGTCGATCGTGACCCAGGCGAGGTCCAGGTTGCCGGCGGTGAGGGCGTCGAAGCAGTTGCGGCTGGAGGTCTCCGTCCGGAACTCCAGACTGACCCTCGGGTAGCGCTGACGGAAGGCGACGACGGCCTCGGACATGAAGTGCCGCACGGTTGTTCCGCCCGTGGTGACGCGCACGGAGCCGCTGTTGCCGTCGGCGAGGTCCCCGAGACGCCGCAGGGCCAGATCCAGACCGGCGATACTGCCCGAGGCGGCATCGCACAAGACGCGCCCCGCGTGTGTGGGCACGACGCCTCGTGGCTGGCGCTCCAGGAGGCTCACACCGGTCTCTCGCTCCAACCGCTTCACATGCTGGCTCACCGCTGACTGCGTGCGGTCCAGCTCCCGGGCGACGGCGCTGAGGCTTCCCGCCCTGCACACGGCCACGAAGACGCGCAGGTCCTCCAAAGTCATAAACCCCAAGCTATAGCTTGGGTATAGCTAGAAATCCATAGGATTGACTGGGGTTACGGGGTCCAGGATGATCAGTGCAGGGCCCAGGCGGCAACCCGTCCGGCGCTTTCGCAGGGTCCGGACCACAGGCGAAGGCGCGGACGGGTGTCGACCCCGCGCGACGGAAGGACACGGCCGCGTACCGGCAGCCCTGCCTCGAACTCCACCGCTGCCGCCTCCGCAGGCGATTGTCGGTGCTCACCTCCGGCATCACGCCGGCCGACTTCGAATCGCTCCGCCCTCGACCAGGCGCATCAACCTGGTTTGATCCCCGCATGACGGATTGGTCGCAACTCAGCCACGCCTACGGCTCGGCAGAAGACATGCCCACCCTGTTGGGCCGGATCGCACGGGAACCGGAACCCGAGCTCTGGAGCGACCTGTGGTCAGCACTGTGCCACCAGGGCAGCGTCTACTCGGCCAGCTTCGCGGCGCTGCCCTGGCTGGCCGACGTAGCCGGCAGTGACGACCGCGAGCAGGCGGTGAACGCCCTGACCCTGGCAGGCGCGATCATGGCGGGCGCCGAGCAGCAGCACGGGGCCGGCGACGTCCGTACGCATCACGCGGTGGAGGTCGAGAGCCTCCTGGCGGCAGCGAAGCAGCACCTCCGGATGACATCCGATCGCATCGACTACATCCACCTGCTGGAAGCCATGCTGGGCTTCGAAGGCGTCGTGGGCTGGAGCGAAGATCTGGCCCAGGGGCTGGGGAACGAGGAGTACGAGGTCGACTGCCCCGGCTGCGAGGCCGGCCTGTTCATCGTTCTCGGCGAGCGAGGATTCTTCTCCACCAGCGAGGACTACGCGCTCTCGGACGACGATGTCGAGGGGAGGCCCCTGCTCCCGGCGAACCCTGCCGATCTCGACGGCATCGGCCGACGCCTCCACGACATCGCCATCTCTGATGGCCAACACGAGGTCGCCCACGCGCTGACCCACGTATTCGGACACGCGACGTGCCCGGACTGCGAAACCGGCTTCTCCGTCGCCGACCAGGTCGGCGCCGACTGGCCAGCCTGAGGTTCCCCCGTTGTGCGGGAGATGCTGATCAGCTGGTCAGGGCGGGGCGGCGGGGGTTCAGTTTCACTTGTTCGGCCGTTGCCTGGTCGGCGTAGTGCTTCTCCTCGAACTCGCGAACGCGTCGACGACGCAGGTGTCCCCGATCAAGGGGAAGCTTCACCAAACCCCTCGTCCGAGTGATTGCACAGTCCGCCACGATCCCCCGTCGCTGGGCCGTGACTCTTACCTGCTGGGGCGAGGCGAGGGGCCTTCGGCAAGATTCATGGTGGCGGCGCAGGTCCGCACGGCCCGTGGACACCGGCCCCGACCTCGCTCACATTCGGCAAGAGCTGAGCGTCACGCCGGCGGCCGGGTGAGTTTGGTGGCCACGGCGTCGAGGACCCAGTCCAGGCCGGTTGCGAAGGATGTCTCGGCGTCCACGTCCGTGCCGTCGTACACGGCCTTGGCCAACGCCGGGAAGCGGCCGGTGGCCAGTATTCTCGTCACATGCGGGCCGTGGGCGCGCTGCCAGTCGTGCTTGGACAGGCCCGTGGCGTGCTCGGCCCGTAGGTTCGCGATCTCGCGCCTGATCGAGCCAATGAAGTAGGCGCTGACAGTCTCCACGGCGCGCATGACGGTGTCGACATCGGCGAGGCCGTCGAAGGCGGCCAGCGTGGTCTCGGTCACGGCGAGGCCGTTCGGACCCAGGGTCGGACGACCGCCGAGCAGGTCGGCCAGCCATTCGTGACGGAGAGCGGCCTGCCTGGTTCGATGGGCGAGGATACGCAGTGCCTCCCGCCAGTCACCGGGTTGTTCCTCGGGGAGAATCTCGGCCTGGACCTCGTCCACCATGAGGTCGAACAGCTCCTCCTTGGTGGAGATGTATCTGTACAGCCGCATCGGGCCGGCGTCCAGGCGGGCCGCGACCTTGCGCACCGACACCGCCTCCAGCCCGCCCTCGTCGGCCAGTGCGATGGCGGCGGCGACAATCCGCTCCCGGTCGAGCGGCACGGGGCGAGTCGGCGGTTCCGGCCGGTCCCAGACAGTCATGCTCACACCGTACCGTTGCGATGCACCGTATACGAGCAATACAGTGTATCGGTATGAGACACCGCATCGCAGTGGTCGGGAGCGGTCCTGCCGGCCTCACCTTCGCCCGCGTCCTGCACCGTCATGGTCACCCGGTCGCCGTCCTCGAACGCGACCCCGCCCGGGACGCCCGCCCCCCGGGCGGCATCCTGGACCTGCACGAAGGGCTGGGCCAGCTCGCGCTGGACAAGGCGGGGCTGCTGGCGGAGTTCCAGGCGCTGTCCCGTCCCGAGGGGCAGGCCATGCGCATCCTGGACACGGACGGGACTGTCCTGCGCGACTGGCGACCCCGGCCGGATGACCGGGCCAATCCCGAGATCGACCGCGGGCAACTCCGTGACCTGCTGCTCGGCCCTCTCGACGTCCAGTGGGACCGGGGCGTGACGCAGGTGGTGCCGGGGACCCGGGATGGCGTACTGGTCCACTTCGCGGACGGGCGGCAGGAGACGTTCGACCTCGTGGTCGGCGCGGACGGCGCCTGGTCCCGGATCCGCCCGGCGGTCTCGTCGGCGACACCGCGCTACACCGGCGTCACCTATGTCGAGACTTCCCTCAACGACATCGACACCCGCCACCCCGACCTCGCCCGGCTGATCGGCGACGGTTCCGTAGCTGTGTACGGCGTGAACCGCGCGCTCGTCGCCCAGCGCAACAGCGGCGGCCACGTCAAGGTGTACGCCCAGTTCCGCGCGCCGCTGGACTGGCACACGAACCTGGACCTGGCCGACGTCGAGGCCGTGCGATCGAGCCTGCTGGCTCTGTTCGACGGCTGGGCCGCTCCCGTCCTCGACCTCCTCCGCCACGGCACCGCTTTCGTCCACCGCCCCCTCTACGTCCTGCCCGTGTCCCACACCTGGACCCACGTCCCCGGGGTGACGCTACTGGGCGACGCCGCCCACCTGATGCCCCCATTGGGGGCGGGCGCGAACCTCGCGATGCTGGAAGGCGCCGAACTCGCCGAGTCCATCGCCACCGGCCCTGAAGATCTGGACGAGACCGTCCGCGCCTTCGAGGAACAGATGTGGGCACGGGCCGGCAGGTGGGCGAAGATCACGACGGCCGGTCTGGAACGCCTCGTGAGCCCGGACCCCGCCGAAGCCCTCGCCCTCTTCGACCAAGTCCAGCCATCCTGACCGCCAAGCGCGAGAGCATCAGCACCAGCAGCTCGCCACGGCTTCACGGGACAGAACGGCAGCGCCGCAGTCCCTTCCGGCAAAGCCACCGTTAGACGAACGCACGGACGCCTGCACCGAGCGCAACCCTCAACCCGCTACCGCCACTGGTCCGATCCTCCTTGCGGGCCGGTGAAGCAACTCGCTGCGCAGGTCGTCCGGGACCCGTTCACTTCACAATGCAGACCCGGCGGGAAACCGCAGATGGACCGGGAACGGACAGGGACGGTGGCGAGGCGCAGGGGCCGTCCGAGTGGTGTGGCGCACTTTTGCAAGCGAGTGCTTGCAAAAGTTAGCAAGGGTGGCGCACCATCGGGGCATGGCATCCCTCAACGTCGGCAATCTCGGTGAGTACCTGCGCGAGCAGCGGCGCAACGCGCAGCTGTCGCTGCGGCAGCTCGCCGACGCCGCCGGGGTGTCCAATCCCTACCTCAGCCAGATCGAGCGCGGGCTGCGCAAGCCGAGCGCCGA
This sequence comes from Streptomyces sp. NPDC087845, assembly GCF_044742755.1. Taxonomy (NCBI): domain Bacteria; kingdom Bacillati; phylum Actinomycetota; class Actinomycetes; order Kitasatosporales; family Streptomycetaceae; genus Streptomyces; species Streptomyces sp. NPDC087845. Next base: position 1,107,184 of record NZ_JBIUVC010000001.1, on the reverse strand, counting down.
GGTGTTGCAGCAGGTGGCCAAGGCGCTGCGGATCTCCGCCGAGACCCTTTACGTGCGGGCCGGGATTCTGGATGAGCGGGAGCGGGAGGAGCTGGAGACGCGGGCGGTGATTCTGGCCGACCCGTCCATAAACGAGCGGCAGAAGAGTGTTCTGCTGCAAATCTACGACTCCTTCCGCAAGGAGAACGGGTTCGAGCCCGGACCGGAATCCGGCGAAGGAGCCGGATCGGAGACCGGCGGCGAGTCCGCATCGGGTGCCGGTGCCGATGGCCCCCACAAGGCCGACGGCAGCGACGCCGACACGGCTTCAAAGCCTTCAAAACCCTCACACTGAGTCTGATGATCCGGGAGGACCACAGTCATGGCCATCACCGATGACCTGCGCAAGACCCTCACCGACCCGACCCCCCTCTACTTCGCCGCCGGTACGGCCGACATCGCCGTCGAGCAGGCGCGCAAGGTCCCGGCGCTGATCGAGCAGCTGCGGGCCGAGGCGCCGGAGCGTATCGAGGCGGTACGCAACACCGACCCCAAGGCCGTGCAGGAGAAGGTGGCCTCGCAGGCCAAGGAGGCGCAGGCCACTGTGCAGGCCAAGGTCACCGAGGTGATCGGGTCGTTCGACAGCGATCTGCGGAAGCTGGGCGAGAGCGCCCAGGACCTGGCGCTGCGGAGTCTGGGCGTGGCCGCGGAGTACGCGGTGCGGGCCCGGGAGACGTACGAGAAGGTCGCCGAGCGCGGCGAGCAGACCGTCAAGAACTGGCGTGGTGAGACGGCCGACGAGATCGTCGAGATCGCCGTCGTCGTCGAGCCGCGCAAGGAGTCCCGGCCGACAGGCACTGCGAAGCCGGCTCCGGCCGCCAAGCCCGGTCCGGCGGCGAGGCCCGGTCCGGCGGCCAAGTCCGGTCCGGCCAAGCCCGCGCCCGCCCCGAAGGCGGTCAAGCCGGAGAGCAAGGCTCCGGCCGCGCCCGCCAAGAAGGCTCCCGCGCGCAAGCCCGCCGCGAAGAAGACCACTCCGCCGACCGCGAAGTAGGGTCCCGGCGCCCCGGCCGGCGTGGGTACCGGGGCGCGGGGTGGGCACCTTTCGGGGTGCCCGGCTCGTTGTCCCGGTACCTTGGCCGCGAGGCGCTCATCCATTTATTAGGCGGTGCACACCATGTTGCTCACAGGATTCAGCACACTCGTCTGGCTGCTCTACATGGTCATGCTCGTCCTGGCCGTGGTCGCTCTGATCATGGCGGCGATGGCCCGCGAGGACGCCTACCGGGCCGCGGACAAGCAGAAGAAGTCCTTCTGGCTGATCATCCTCGGTATCACCGTCGCCGTGAATCTCTTCGTGCCGATGCTGTTCCTGCAACTCGCCGGAGCCGTCGCGTCCATCGTCTTCCTGGTGGACGTACGGCCCGCGCTGCAGGCGGTCTCGGGTGGCGGCGGCCGGCGCGGTGGTTCCAGCAGTGACGGGCCGTACGGGCCCTACAACGGCGGGCGCTGAGCGCTCGCGGCGGGCGTCGGCGGTGTCGGTTCGGGGCGGGGGCGCGGGATGCTCCGGCCCCGTTCGCCGTTCGCGCCCCGGCGGCTGTGCTCCTGGTCGCGGTCGAGCAGCAGGACCGCGACGTCGTCGGTCAGTTCGCCGCCGTTCAGCTCCCGTGCCTCGGTGACCGCCGCGTCCAGGAGGGCGTCGCCGGTGAGCCCCTCCGCCAGCCGGCGGTTGATCATCGCGACCATGCCGTCCTGGCCGAGTCGCTGCGTACTGTCGGGCCCGACGCGCCCCTCGATCAGCCCGTCCGTGTACATCATCAGGCTCCAGGAGCCGCCGAGGTCCACCTGCCGGCGCGGCCATGGGGTGTCCCCCGCCCGCAGAGCCCGCGGAAGGGCGTCGCGCGGCAGCAGGCCGAGGGCCGGACCGCCGTCCTCGTGGGGGAGAAGGTGCGCGGCCCGTCCGTGCCGGGCGATCAGCGGGGCGGGATGGCCCGCCAGGCAGAGGCCGGCGCGTCGGCCGTCGGCCGCGATGTCGACGGTGCAGAGCGTCGCGAAGATCTCCTCGCTCTCCCGCTCGTGTTCCAGGACCTGCTGGAGTGTGGAGAGCAGTTCGTCCCCGCAGAGCCCGGCCAGGGTCAACGCCCGCCACGCTATGCGCAGTTCCACCCCGAGCGCCGCCTCGTCCGGGCCGTGTCCGCAGACGTCGCCGATCATCGCGTGGACGGTGCCGTCGGGTGTGCGGACCGTGTCGTAGAAGTCCCCGCCGAGCAGCGCGCGGCTGCGGCCGGGGCGGTAGCGGGCCGCGAAGCGCAGATCGGAGCCGTCGAGCAGCGGGGTGGGGAGCAGTCCGCGTTCGAGGCGGGCGTTCTCCTGGGCGCGCAGCCGGGACTCGGTGAGCTGGTGCTGGGCGATGTCGGCGCGCTTGCGTTCGACGGCGTACCGGATGGCGCGGCTGAGGAGCAGTCCGTCGAGTTCGCCGCGCGAGAGGTAGTCCTGGGCGCCGACCCGCACCGCCTCGGCGGCCAGCTCGGCGTCGTCCTGCGCGGTGAGGGCGAGGACGGCGTGGTGCGGGGCGATCCGCAGCACGTGCTTGAGGGTGGCGAGCCCGTCGCCCCGCTCGGCTCCTTCCGCCCCTTCGGGTCCGGTGGAGCGCGCCTCGCTGCCGGTGGGCAGGGCCAGGTCCAGCAGGATGCAGTCCACGTCGTCGGTGAGGAGCCGGCCCGCCTCGGTGAGGTTGCGGGCGGTACGGACGCGGACCCGCGTGCCGGCCGCTGCCGGGAGCTCGGGAACGGTGAACGTGCCCGCCGGGTCGTCCTCGATCACCAGGAGGGTGAGGTGGGCGCCGTGGGAGGTCTCCGCAGTGGGAACGGCGTGCTGCCGCGGTTCGGGTACGGGCATCGGTTCGGGTTTCCTTCCCTCCCCCCGAGGGCGCGGCGGAACGACGATCGACGATCCGCCAGACGGGGACCATAGCGGTCCGCGGCGGGGGAACGGAATGGCGTGCCGCAGCCGGCCGCTGTCCTATGCACCGGCATAAGCCGCGTCAGGTCACGGATCCGGCGAGATGCGCGGGGGCGGGGGCGGATGTCCGGGCATGACAAAGGTCACGCGGGGCGGTGGGGGCGGGTGGCGCGGGTCACTCCCGTGGGGCGCGGGGTGCGGGCCTTGGGGTGTCAGGGGCGGAAGGGGCGGAGTGGCGTCCCTGGCCGTCGGCGTCGGGGTACCGGGAGGAGAGGGCGTCCGCGTGGGCGCTTCGTCCTCGATCGTCGATCGCCGGGCGGGCTCGGTTCGACCCCTCCGGGTTCGGTCCGCCCGCCCGGGAGGCGCCCCTACTTGTCCGGGCGTACGACTCCGAGGATCTGCATCGAGCCCGCGCCCGCCAGCGTGACGTTGCGGCCGGGGCGGGGGGAGTGGACGATCGCGCCGTCGCCGACGTACATGCCCACGTGGCTGGCGTCGCTGTGGTAGATGATCAGGTCGCCGGGGCGCATGTCCTTGATGGCGATGTGCGGCAGCAGCCGCCACTGCTCCTGCGAGGTGCGCGGGATCGGCCGGCCCGCCGCCGCCCAGGCCTGTGACGTCAGTCCCGAGCAGTCGTACGAACGGGGGCCCTCGGCACCCCAGCGGTACGGCTTGCCGATCTGCGAGGTCGCGAAGGCCACCGCCTTCTTCCCGCTCGCGCTCGCTTCGCGGTTGATGTCCTTCAGGGCGCCGGAGCTCAGCCAGGCCGTCTGCTGTTTGTACTCGGCTTCCTGTTCCAGCTCGAGCAGGCGGGCCCGCTCCTCCTTCTTCAGCCGGGATTCCAGCTTCTTCGCCGCGGCGATCTGCGCGTTGATCTCCTTCTTGGCCGCGGCCTGCTTGAGGCGGCCGGCTTCGAGCTTCTTCCAGTTGGTGCTCGCGTCCTGGGTGTACGTCTCCAAGTCCTGCTGGGTCCTGGTCAGTTCGCCGAGGACGCCCTGAGCGGCCTGCTGGCCCTCCCTGACCCGGTTCACCCCGTCCAGGAACAGCTGCGGGTCGTCGCTGAGCATCAGCTGGGCGCCGGGCGGCAGTCCGCCGCTGCGGTACTGCTCGCGGGCCTGGGCGCCCGCCTGGTTCTTGAGCTCGGCGATCTTCGCCTGGCCCTCGACTATGGCCCGGGCGAGCTTGACGATCTCGCCGGACTGCTTCTTGGCCTTCTCCTCGGCGAGGTTGTACGCGTCGGTCGCCGCCCCGGCCTTGCGGTAGAGGGCGTCGATCTCCTCGCGCACCTCTTCGAGGGTCTTCTTCGGCTTCGCCGCCTCGGACCCGGAGGCGGGCTGCGACGCGGAGGGGGGCGGGGGCGCGGGCGCGGCGAAAGCCTGCACCGGCGCGGTGAGTACGGTCAGTGCGCAGACCAGAGTGATCGCGGCTGCGGCACAGTGACGTCGGTTCACGAGATCCCCCTCCGAATGAATCCGATGAATCCTATGAATTTGATGGATCGGATAGACCTGATGGATCAGATATATCTGATTTACCGTCAGTAACTTTTGCCGATGACGAGATCGTGCCATGCCGTACCGAAAAGCAACAGAGGCGCACTCCTGCTGTCCTGACGGTCACACGGGTCGGCCGACGCCCCGGGGATCGCTCCCCACGCCCCGGGAATCGCTTCCCCTCGTCTGGACGAACGATGCCCCGTCCCCGTTCCCGCCCGCCTCCTCGTACAGGGGTTCGCCGGACCTGTTCAGCGCGTGTTGGGCTGTCGGTCGGGCTGGAGGGCGGCCCATTTCACCGTGACTTCGCCCTGGCGCCACCGCCGTACCCCGTCCGCCAGCGGCCAGTCGGCCGACAGCGACCGCACCGCGGTGATCCAGCGCTGCCGGGCTCCCAGTGAGGCGTACGGGGCGGCCGCGGCCCATGCCCGGTCGAAGTCCCGCAGGAAGGCGTGGACCGGTTCGCCCGGCACATTGCGGTGGATCAGTGCCTTGGGCAGGCGTTCCGCGAGGTCGGAGGGGCGCTCCAGGGAGCCGAGCCGGGTCGCGAACGTCACCGTGCGCGGGCCCTCCGGGCCGAGCGCCACCCATACGTGCCGGCGGCCGATCTCGTCGCACGTCCCCTCCACCAGGAGCCCGCCCGGCGCGAGGCGGCCGCACAGCCGCTGCCACACTGCGGCGACCTCGTCCTCGTCGTACTGGCGCAGCACGTTTGCCGCCCTGATGAGGTCGGGGCGCACGGGGAGCGGGATCTCGAAGCCGCCGTGCAGGAAGGTGAGGCCCTCGCGTTCGTACGGTTTCGCCGCCGCGACCCGCTCCGGGTCGATCTCGATGCCCGCCACCTGCGTGCGCGGCTCGGCGGTGCGCAGGCGCTGGAGCAGCTCGACGGCCGTCCAGGGCGCGGCGCCGTACCCGAGGTCGACGGCGACGGGGGCGTCGGCGCGGCGCAGGGCCGGGCCATGGGTGGCGGCGATCCAGCGGTCCATGCGGCGGAGCCGGTTCGGGTTGGTGGTCCCGCGGGTCGCGGTGCCGATGGGGCGCATGACACCGAGCGTAACGATGCCGCGGGGGCGGGAGGCGGTGCGGGGCCCGGCCCGCTGCCCGGCCCGGCGCGCGACCCCCTCACCGTAATGATTTGGTAAAGCGGAAATGAAAGGAGGCATTCCACTGTTGCAGCCCCTTGCAAGGGGCTTGAGTCCCTTCGCCGTCATGCCCTGAATGAGGAGGACCGGACGACGTGAGCCAGTACGTCTCCCGGCTCGGCAGCAGCCGCGTCGCGCCGCGCCTCAGGTTCCCCGCCGCCTTCCCCGGCGGCCACCGCAAACCCCGCCGTATCGCGATGCTCTCCGTGCACACCTCACCGCTGCACCAGCCGGGCACGGGTGACGCGGGCGGCATGAACGTCTACATCGTGGAGCTGGCCAGGCGTCTCGCCGCGATCAACATCGAGGTCGAGATCTTCACCCGGTCCACCACCGGTGGGCTGCCCCCGGCGGTCGAGCTGGCCCCCGGTGTCCTGGTCCGGCACGTCGACGCGGGACCGTACGAGGGTCTGGCCAAGGAGGAGCTGCCCGCCCAGCTCTGCGCCTTCACGCACGGCGTGATGCAGGCGTGGGCCGGCCAGCGCCCCGGCTACTACGACCTGGTCCACTCCCACTACTGGCTCTCCGGCCACGTCGGCTGGCTCGCCGCCGAGCGCTGGGGCGTCCCGCTCGTCCACGCCATGCACACCATGGCCAAGGTCAAGAACGCGTCGCTCGCGGAGGGCGACACCCCCGAGCCCGCCGCCCGCGTCATCGGCGAGACACAGATCGTCAGGGCGGCCGACCGGCTGATCGCCAACACCGCCGAGGAGGCGGACGAGCTCGTCCGCTTCTATGAGGCGGATCCCGGGTCCGTCGCCGTCGTCCACCCCGGGGTCAACCTGGACCGCTTCCGCCCCGCCGACGGCCGCGCCGCGGCCCGGGCGCGGCTCGGGCTGCCGAAGGACGCCCTGGTCCCGCTCTTCGCCGGCCGCATCCAGCCGCTGAAGGCCCCGGACGTGCTGCTGCGGGCCGTCGCCGCCCTGCTGGACCGCGATCCCTCGCTGCGCTCCCGGACGGTCGTACCGGTCGTCGGCGGCCCCAGCGGGAGCGGGCTCGCCAAGCCGGAGGGGCTGCAGAAGCTGGCGGCGCGGCTGGGCATCGCCGATGTCGTACGGTTCCAGCCGCCGGTCGGGCAGGACCGGCTCGCCGACTGGTTCCGGGCCGCGTCCGTGCTGGTCATGCCCTCGCACAGCGAATCCTTCGGCCTGGTCGCCATCGAGGCCCAGGCGTCGGGCACCCCGGTCGTCGCGGCGGCCGTGGGCGGTCTCCCGGTGGCGGTGCGGGACGGGGTCAGCGGCTTCCTGATACCCGGGCACGACCCGCAGGCGTACGCACAGGCGCTGGCCCGGTTCGCCGATGCGCCGGAACTGGTCGCCCGGATGGGGGCCGCGGCCGCCGCGCACGCCCAGCGCTTCGGCTGGGACACCGCCGCGGCCGCGACCGCCGACGTGTACACGGCCGCGATGTACGAACACCGCCGTCGCGTACGCTCGCACCATGGCTGACGCACCCGGTACGGCGGCGACGACGCAGGTCGCGCAGGTCATCGAGGCGGCCCTGGCGGACGCCGGGCTCGAATGGGAGAGCCCCGAACCCGGTGGCTACGTCGTCCAGCTGCCCGGCACGCGCAAGCTGTCCACCACCTGCTCGCTGCGGGTCGGCAAGCACTCGCTCTCCCTCAACGCCTTCGTCGTCCGCCACCCGGACGAGAACGACGCGGCGGTCCACCGCTGGCTGCTGGAGCGCAACCTCCGCCTCTTCGGCGTGAGCTACGCGATCGACCGGCTCGGCGACATCTACCTGGTCGGCAAGTTGCCGCTCTCCGTGGTCACCCCGCAGGAGCTGGACCGGCTGCTCGGCGCGGTGCTGGAAGCGGCCGACGACTCCTTCAACACCCTGCTGGAGCTGGGTTTCGCGAGCGCGATCCGCAAGGAGTACGAGTGGCGGGTGTCGCGCGGCGAGTCCACCAGGAATCTGGACGCGTTCACGCATCTGACCCAGCGCCCGGTCGGCTGATCTCCGTGCGAGGCTCGACCGGCCGGACCGGTCGGCCTTCCTCCTGACTCTCCCTGTCTGCAACTTTCCCGGCCCGCGTTTTTTGCCCGCATTTTCTTCGGTGCGCGACCTCTTTCGCCGTGCCGGGGCACCGTGGCATGCTCACCGCCGACGCAGATATGAACATCGTTCACATGCATGAAGGGCGGCTCGGGTTCATGGCGACCAGGGAAAACATGCGGAACGTAGGGAACATCAGCAGGCGCGGACTGCTCGGCAGCGCGGTGGCCGTCGTCGCGGCGACGGCCACCGGCGCCCTCGGCGGCGGCTCGGCATCCGCGACGAGTACCGGAACCGCCACGGCGCCCGCCGCGAGCACCGGAACCGCCGCGGCGTCCTCCATGGGCACGGGAACCGCCACGGGCCGCGGGGCCTCGGCCGGTGGCCCGCACGCCACCGCCCTCTGGCGGGAGTTCGCCGCCGCCCCCTTCACCCACCCCCAGGTCCCCTTCATCGGTCGGGCCGGCTACCGCGGCGGCTCCGACCTGCCCCGCCACCGCGCGGGCCGCGGCTTCGTCGCCAACGTCCTGCACTACGGTGCGAAGCCGGACAATTCCGTCGACGCCGCCCCCGCGATCAACCGTGCCATCGCCGCCGCCGGAGAGCGCGGCGGCGGCACGGTGCTCATCCCGGCGGGCACGTACCGCATCGACGGCATCATCCGGATCGGCCACAGCGACGTGGTGGTGCGCGGTGCGGGCAGCGCGCGCACCAAGCTGTACGCGACCAGGAACCTCACCGAGCTGATCGGTGTGTACGGCAGCCGGTACGGCGGCGACAAGTCCAGCTGGTCCTGGGCCGGGGGCCTCATCTGGCTCTGCCCGAAGGATCGTTGGGCCGCGCTCACCGACGCGATCCGGGCGAAGGCGTGGCCCTTCGAGGGCTGGACCGGCAACCGGCGCGACGAGTGGCGGACCCTGACCGCCGTCGCACCCGCCCGGCAGGGGGACCGTGTGATCACCGTCCGGGACCCCCGGAAGCTGAAGCGCGGCGGGCTCGTCCTGCTCCGTCTCGCCGACGACGCCGACCACACGCTCCTGGAGCACGTGGCCGGTGGCGGCCCCGGCCCCGAGGCGTACGACTGGGACGACAAGACCAAGCTGACCTCGTACGTCCCCTACGAGTGGCCGGTCCGCGTCACCTCCGTACATGGGCGCAGGGTCACGCTGGAGCGCCCGCTTCCGCTGGACGTCCGCCCCGAGTGGAATCCCCGCCTGACCACTCTCGTCACTCCGCTCACGGGCTCCGGTGTCGAGGGCCTCACGCTCGAAGCGGTCGAGACCCCGCAGTCGCAGCACCTGCTCGACAAGGGGTACAACGGGGTCGCGTTCCAGTGCGCGTACGACTGCTGGGCCGACGACATCACCGTCCGCCACGTCGACAACGGCTTCGGACTGATCGGCGCGTCCGCCTGCACCCTGCGCCGTACACGGGTCGCGGGCCGCGGCTCGCACCACCCCTACTACTGCCGCGAGGGCTCGCACGACAACCTCGTCGAGGACTTCACGATCGAGCGGCGCACCGTCCCGGCACCCGCCGGAACGCAACTGCACGGCATCAACGTCGAGGGGCTGTCCAGCTACAACGTCTGGTCGCGCGGTGTGATGGAGATGGGAACGTTCGACTCCCACCGCGGCATGCCGTTCGCCAACGTGCGTACCGACATCACGGTCGACAACAACGGCCGGCACGGTGGCGACGCGAGCGCGGGCCCGCTCTTCGGTGCCCGCTTCACGCACTGGAACATCCGGGTCACCAACGGCCGGGCCGGCCTGATGAGGATCGACGGGCTCGCCCCGTACAGCGCGACCGTCGGCGTCAGCGAGGTGACGGAGTTCGACCAGATCGACGTCCCCGACTTCACCGGTGACCTGCACACCAGGCTGGAGGCGTACGGATCACCCGGAGCGGTGTGGCCGCCCAACCTCCACGACGCCCAGCGCGCCGTCCGTCTCTGAGCCGGGTGGGTGCCGCGGGTCGGTATTCGGTCCCTCGCCCGCGGCGCCGAACGTGTCTCCGGTGAGGGGGATGCGGCGAGGGGGATGCGGCGATGCGGCCCTCCGTCGTACGCCAACAGCGCGGAGAGCACCCGCAGTTGTCCCATCCCCCCGTCCCATCCCTCCGTATGGGCGGAAATACCCCTTGGTGTCGGTATCTGGGAGGGCTTGCGAGGGAGAGCGGTGCCTTCACGGGATGATCACGGCGCCGTCACGATCACGGCGCGTGCCCTTCTTTGTTGATCACCAAACCAACTCTCGCTCATAGAGTGTGCAAAACCGAAGACCCCAGCTCAGAGAGACGGACCGGACCCATGCGATCCACCGCCGTACGCCGTACCGCTGTTGCCGCCGCCGCGGTGTCCCTGGCCCTGCTCGCCGCCGGCTGCGGCGGCTCGGACTCCGGCTCGGACGGCAAGGGGGCGGACGCCAAGGGCAAGGAGTCCGCGGCCGCGAAGCCGGCGGCCAAGGCGCTGACCGCCGCCGAGCTGGAGAAGGTCGCGCTGGCCCAGGGCGACGTCAAGGGGCACAAGGTTTCCGAGGCCGCGGCCAAGGACGTGATCTCCGTCGACGACATCAAGGTCGAGAAGAAGGTCTGCGCCCCGCTCGCCGACGCGCTGATGGGCGCGCAGGTCGGTGAGCCCGGCGCGTTCACCAAGCGGACCGTCGTCAGTGAGCCCAAGAAGGGCAGCATGGACAAGCAGGACGACGCGGATGCCGAAGAGGCGTTCAAGGCGGCGTTCGACATCACGACGACGCAGTTGGCCCTCGGCTCCTACGACGGCAAGGGTGCGGAGGAGTCGGTCGCCTCGCTGCGTACCGCGGCCACCGAATGCGCGGGTGGGTTCGACTTCACGGCGGCCGGCGAGAAGCAGAAGGTCAGCAAGATCACCGAGGAGCGCATCAAGGGCGGGGAGGACGCGGCCGCCTGGACGGTGCAGGTGGAACAGGACGGGGAGAAGATCCAGTTCAAGCTCGTGGCCATGCGCCAGGGCCCCTCGTTCGCCTCGTTCTCTTCGATGAACCTGGCCGCGATGGGCGGGGGCGGCGACTTCGAGCTGCCGACCGCGGTGGTCGAGGCGCAGGCCGCGAAACTGGCGTAGGGGCCCGTACGGACCCGAGTGAGTATGCGTACTCACGATCGATGTCCCGCTCTCCGGGCAGGCTGGACCTACCAACCGCCCCGAGGGAGGCACCTGTGCACGGAATGGACCGACGCGGCCGTGTGACATCCGCGAACGACAGCGAGCGCCGCGCGGGCCGGTTCGCGGTGGGTGTCGCCCTGGCCTCCGTGACCGCGGCGATGCTGACCGCGGGATGCTCGCTCCAGGACGCGAGTTGCGGCGGCGGCGAATATCCCGTCATGACCATCGGGAGCACCGGATCGGCGTGCGTGCCCAACGACGAGGATCCGCCGAAGGGATACGTCCGCTACCCGGAGGGCAAGGTTCCCCAGCACGTGGGCGACAAGTGGGACACGTACTGGGAGACCCACACCGTGGATGAGAGCGGCAGGATCACCGAGGTTCCGGCGGACTCCGGGCAGTGAGCCGGTCCCGCCCGTGGGCGGCCGGCGCACCTGCCCGGCGCGAAACGGCCGGGCCGACCGCCACGAAGTGCCCCGCCGGGACGCCGCCCGCCCGCTCGTTTGAACGAGACGGGTTCAGGGCAGCGGGACGAGTCTCACCACGGTGACGGTGAGGACCGAACCGGAGATGTAATAGAGGACGATCGCCCCGGCGACCGTCGCCTCGCGGCGGTCGCGCTCGCTCTTGACGGCCGACGACCCGTGTCCGTACGGGTCGAGGCCCAGGGTGCGAGCCATCTCGTCGCGGAAGGGTTCACCGTCACGCATCTTGGCCAGGGTGTCGTCGGCGGGCGGGGCGTAGGAGATGCGGAAGCTCAAGCGACGCTCCGCCTCTCGGCCTCGTCCTGCGCCAGCCGGTCCAGGATTTTCTCGGCCTCCGGATCGGGTACGGCCTCCAGCATCCAGTGCCGCATGACCGCCTGGATCTGGTCCACACCGGCGCCGTTGATGGCGCGGTCGAACTCCTCGCGTCTCTCCTCGGGCAGGGTTGCCCGGATGTCCGGAATGCTGTTGGGCACGTCGACTTCGGCGCCGCCGACGAAGGTCTTCAGGGGCTCGCCCATGATTGCTCTCCCCGCTCTCCTTGCTCTCTCCGCACGGCCCGCCCGATCGGCTCCGCCCGTGTACGGGCCGGTACTTGGGCCACCGTAGCGCCAGGGCCGGAGGCGGACGCGGAGCCCACGCGATACGTTTCCACCGTGACTGGAACATCATGGGACATACTGCTGCTCGGTGGAGCGTCCGGTGTCGGCAAGAGCCGGGTGGCCCTCCAACTGGCCGCTGACGCACAGGGGTTCGTGGTCGAGTTCGACGATGTGGTCAGTGCCGTCGAGGCCATGACCACGGCCGAACACCACCCCGCCGTCCACCACTTCGACGACATCCCCGACACCGCGCAGCTCGCGGTCGAGCAAGTACTGAACCTTCAGATCGCCACCGCCCGCGCGTTGGAACCCGCGGTGCTCGGCGTCGTACGCAACCGCCTGACCGTCGATGTACCTGCCGTGATCGAGGGCGACTACCTCACCCCGGCCGCCGCCGTAGCGGCGATCAACGAGGGCTCGGCATCGGGCCGCCGCGTGCGGGCGGTGTTCCTGCACGAGGAGGACCCGGAGCGGATCACCGCCAACTACGCCTCCCGGGAGCCCGGGAGCGGTGTGCAGCGGCATCGGGCGCGGGTCAGCGTGGCGTACTCGCGATGGCTCGGCGACCAGGCCCGCCCGCACGCGCTGCCGGTGGTCGCCTGCCGGCCGTGGGACACGCTCGCGGCGCGCATCGGGCGGGCGTTGGGCCCGGAATGACGCCGCGGAACTGGGGCCGCACGATCCGACAGGAGGCGGCCTCGACGCCACGGCGTACTGGCCGTGCTCTCCGTGCGAGAAGCCGTCGTCCACGCCATGCTCGCAAACCGCAGAGGCACCCGACCCCGTCCGTTTCCGCCCGTCCGTTTCCCTGCCCGGCCGCGCCAGGCTGACGACCTGCGGGCGCCCGCATGCAACGGCAAGCCCCCGTCTGCGGTGAACCGCAGACGGGGGCTTGTCCGACTGTGGGGACTACTTCTTGCCCTGGTTCTTCACGGCCTCGATGGCGGCCTTCGCCGCGTCCGGGTCGAGGTACGTGCCGCCCGGCTTGATCGGGCGGAAGTCGGCGTCCAGCTCGTAGGCGAGCGGGATGCCGGTCGGGATGTTCAGGCCCGCGATGTCGGCGTCGGAGATGCCGTCGAGGTGCTTGACCAGGGCGCGGAGGCTGTTGCCGTGGGCGGCGACCAGGACCGTGCGGCCGGCCAGGAGGTCCGGGACGATGCCGTCGTACCAGTACGGCAGCATGCGGACGACGACGTCCTTGAGGCACTCGGTGCGCGGACGCAGCTCCGGCGGGATCGTCGCGTAGCGCGGGTCGTCGCTCTGCGAGAACTCGGTGCCGTCCTCCAGGGCGGGCGGCGGGGTGTCGTACGAGCGGCGCCAGAGCATGAACTGCTCCTCGCCGAATTCGGCGAGCGTCTGCGCCTTGTCCTTGCCCTGCAGGGCGCCGTAGTGGCGCTCGTTCAGCCGCCAGGAACGGTGGACGGGGATCCAGTGGCGGTCCGCGGATTCCAGCGCGAGCTGCGCGGTGCGGATGGCGCGCTTCTGGAGGGAGGTGTGCAGGACGTCGGGGAGCAGGCCGGCGTCCTTGAGCAGCTCACCGCCGCGGACTGCCTCCTTCTCGCCCTTCTCCGTGAGGTTGACGTCCACCCATCCGGTGAACAGGTTCTTCGCGTTCCATTCGCTCTCGCCGTGGCGGAGGAGGATCAGCTTGTACGGTGCGTCGGCCATGGGTCCGAGCGTAATCGACGGCGTACGGGCGCTGCGCGGCCGGTCACAGGGCGGACAGGTGGGGGACAGTAGGGGAACAGCAGGGGAGTGTGAGGGTGCGTGGGGAGCCGGGGAGCGGGACGATTGACGGTCGGCGTCAATTGACTGGCGGTTCGGAAACCGGGATTCGTAATGTTCGGATGGCCATCGGACCTCTTACCGATGGTGTCCGTTCCGTACTTCCCTGGGGGGATTCCGCATGTCTGTCGCCGGGCTCAGACGGGCCGCACGTGAATCCGTGTCCGGTCTCCCCAGGGAGTTCTGGTGGCTGTGGACCAGCACGCTGGTCAACCGCCTCGGTGCGTTCGTCGCCACCTTCATGGCGCTCTACCTGACCCTGGACCGGGGCTACTCCGCCTCGTACGCCGGTCTGGTCGCGGCGCTGCACGGGCTCGGCGGGGTCGTCTCCTCGCTCGGGGCGGGGGTGATGACCGACCGGCTGGGGCGGCGGCCCACCATGCTCATCGCGCAGACCTCGACCGCCGTGTCCGTGGCCGTCCTCGGTTTCATGGTCCACCCGGTGGCGATCGCGGCCGTCGCCTTCGTCGTCGGCATGGCCAGCAACGCCTCGCGGCCCGCCGTGCAGGCCATGATGGCGGATATTGTCAGGCCCGAGGACCGGGTGCGGGCCTTCTCGCTCAACTACTGGGCGATCAATCTCGGCTTCGCCGTCTCCTCGGCCGGGGCCGGATTCGTCGCCGAGTACAGCTATCTCGCCGGGTTCCTCGGCGAGGCCGCGATGACGCTGGTCTGCGCCTTCGTCGTCTTCATGAAGGTGCCCGAGTCGCGGCCCGAGAAGCCGGCGGTGTCCGGCCGCGCGGTCGGGGGACCGGACGAGGTCCGGCTCTCCACCGTGCTGCGCGACGGGCGGTTCATGAGCGTCGTCGGGCTGTCCTTCGTGATCGCGCTGATCTTCCAGCAGGGGTACGTGGGGCTGCCGGTGGCCATGGGGGCGGACGGGTTCTCCAGCTCCGACTTCGGCACCGCCATCGCCGTCAACGGTGTACTGATCGTGGTGCTCCAGATCCCGGTCACCCGCTTCATCCAGCATCGCGATCCGCGGCGGCTGCTCATCGTGTCGTCGTTGCTGGCGGGGTACGGATTCGGACTCACGGCCTTCGCCGGATCCGTCGCCGTGTACGCGCTGACCATCTGCGTCTGGACGGTCGCCGAGATCGTCAACTCGCCGATCCAGAGCAGTCTGGTGGTCCGGCTCTCGCCGGTCCGGGGCCGCGGTCGCTATCAGGGCATGTACACGATGTCGTGGTCCGCCGCCGCGCTGATCGCGCCGCTGATGTCGGGTGTGGTGATCGACCGCTTCGGTGCGGAATGGCTGTGGGGAACGTGTGCGGTTCTGGGGACGGCGGCCGCGCTCGGCTACTGGCTGCTGATGCGGGCGCTTCCGGCGGCGGAGGAGACGGTGGGGGCGGCGGTGCCGGTGTCCGAGGCGGAAGCGTCCGTGCCGCAGGACACGGTGGACACGGTGGCTTGATCGTCGTGGCTCGGGTGTGGGGTGGGTGGTTGTCGGGGAGCGTGACATTTGGCGTGGGGGGTGTCACGTTGCTGCGAGGTCACTTGTGGGAGCGGGCTCGTCTTCAGTCGGTGGTGCCCGCGCCGCGGGGCAGGGTGGGTCGGGTGGCTCGATCGTCGTCGTCCGGGTGTGGGATGGATGGTCGCCGGGGAGCGTGACACTTGGCCCGGCAGGTGTCACGTTGTCGCGACACCACCCACAGGAGCCGGCTCGCCCCACCGCGTCCGCACACGACGGCGCCCCGCCCGGAGCAGCGAACGGCCTGCTCCGGGCGGGGCGCCCTTCGGCTTCCGCGGCGGCCTGTCAGCCGCAGCAGCCGCCGCACTGGCACGGGGCCCCGGACTGGCAGCCGCATCCGCAGCCCGAGCCACATCCGCAGGCGCCGAGCAGGGGCAGGTGCACCACGTCGGCGGGTGCCTCCTGCTGGGGTTCGGTCGTGGGGGAATCGGCCATGGTTCCTCCTTCAAGGCGTACGACAGGGCCGTACGCCACGGCGACGCGCGTACGACCGGGGCGTACGGCCAAGGCGTGCCGCCCCACCCCATTGCATCCCCACCCCGGCGGGCGCATCAACGGCGCACACGTGCAGAGACACATGTGCGACCGAATGCGACCGCGTACGCCCAATACCCCCACCGCCGCTCGGTCCGTGCCCGCGGCTACGCGCCCTCCACCGCCGTCTGCTGCTGGATCTCGTCGGCGTGCTCACCCGTCACCAGGTAGACCACGCGCTTGGCGACCGACACCGCGTGGTCGGCGAAGCGCTCGTAGTAGCGGCCGAGCAGCGTCACATCGACGGCCGTCTCGATGCCGTGCTTCCAGCGGTCGTCCATCAGGTGCTGGAACAGCGTGCGGTGCAGCAGGTCCATCTCGTCGTCGTCCTGCTCCAGCTGAAGTGCCAGGTCGACGTCCTTGGTGATGATCACCTCGGCCGCCTTGGCCATGAGGCGCTGCGCCAGCTGCCCCATCTCCAGAATGGTGGCGTGCAGGTCGTGCGGCACCGCCGATGCCGGGAACCGCAGCCGGGCCAGCTTGGCGACATGCTGGGCGAGGTCCCCCGAGCGCTCCAGGTCGGCGCTCATCCGCAGCGAGGTGACCACGATCCGCAGATCCGTCGCCACCGGCTGCTGGCGCGCGAGCAGGGCGATGGCCCGCGCCTCCAGGTCGTGCTGGAGGTCGTCGACCTTCTGGTCCGCGGCGATCACGCTCTCCGCGAGCTTGAGATCGGCATCGAGCATGGACGTCGTCGCCCGGCCGATCGCCGACCCGACGAGCCGGGCCATCTCGACCAGTCCCTCGCCGATCGAGTCGAGTTCCTCGTGATAGGCGTCACGCATGGAAGTCCCTCTCCAGTCCTCTGTGTAGGCCGGGGCCAGGTGTGAACCCCACGCTGCCACCCTGGGGGGCGTACGCGTCGACTTCCGGCCGCGCAAGTGAATCAACCCTTGCTCCTGGGTGAACTCTGGGCGACGAGTGTTCGGATACGCACTCGGATGGCTGGGAGAGTCCTCCCGGACCCGCATAACCTTGACGTATGGACGTGAACGCGGCAGTCGCCGCAGCTGCGGCGATCGGCGGTGCGTGTACCGGTGTGATCGCCATGCTTGCGTTCCGCTGGAGCGAGCGCGACCAGAAGAAGCCGACGCGCACCTCCCTGCGGCCCGACAGCAATGCCCCCCTCCCCCCGGGCGTGGACACGGTCCTTTCCGTGCTCAGCTCCTCCGCGGTCGTGCTCGACGAGAGCGACAGCGTGGTCAAGGCCAGCTCCGCCGCCTATGCGCTGGGACTGGTCAGGGGTGGGCGGCTCGCCGTCGAAGCGATGCTGAACATGGCCAGGGACACCCGCCGCGACGGCGAGATACGGCAGGTCGAACTGGACCTTCCCCGGCGCGGTACGGGCCGCGGCGAGGCCCTGGCGGTCTCCGCCCGGGTGGCCCCGCTGGGCTCCCGGCTGGTGCTCCTGCTGGTCGAGGACCTCACCGAGGCCCGCCGTATCGAAGCGGTACGGCGCGACTTCGTCGCCAATGTCAGCCACGAGCTCAAGACCCCGGTCGGCGCGCTCTCGCTGCTCTCCGAGGCCGTGACGGACGCCTCCGACGACCCGGAGGCGGTGGAGCGGTTCGCCGGGCGGATGCAGATCGAGGCGACCAGGCTGACCAACCTCGTACAGGAGATCATCGACCTCTCCCGGGTGCAGAACGACGACCCGCTGGAGGATGCCGAACCGGTCCGGGTGGACGAACTGGTGGCCGAGGCCATCGACCGCTGCCGCCAGCAGGCCGGCTCGAAGCAGATCACCATGGCGGCGGGCGGCACCGCGGAGCTCCGTATCTGGGGCAACCGCGGCCAGCTCGCCGCGGCGCTCGGCAACCTCGTCGAGAACGCCGTCAACTACAGCCCCGCCCGTACCCGAGTGGGCATCGCCGCCAGGCGGCTGTCCGTACCCGGCGGGGACCAGATCGAGATAGCCGTGACCGACCAGGGCATCGGCATCTCGGAGAAGGACCGCGAGCGGGTCTTCGAACGCTTCTACCGCGTCGACCCGGCCCGCTCACGGGCCACCGGTGGCACCGGCCTCGGCCTCGCCATCGTCAAACACGTGGCCGCCTCGCACGGCGGGGAGGTCACGGTCTGGAGCTCGGAGGGCCAGGGCTCCACCTTCACCCTGCGGCTGCCCGAAGCGGGCTCCGTACGGGAACGGGACCGCAGCTCGGGCGGACCGCTCATCGTCAATGGCGACGAGGGCCCCTGCGGACCCGCTCACCCCGACACCCTTGAACCATTCCCTGCCCCGGAGGTCCTTCCGTGACCCGAGTGCTCGTCGTCGAGGATGAGGAATCCTTCAGCGACGCCCTGTCGTACATGCTCCGCAAGGAGGGTTTCGAAGTCGCCATCGCGGCGACGGGCCCGGACGGGCTCGACGAGTTCGAGCGCAACGGCGCCGACCTCGTGCTGCTCGACCTGATGCTGCCGGGTCTGCCCGGTACGGAGGTCTGCCGGCAACTGCGCAGCAGGTCCAGCGTCCCCGTGATCATGGTCACGGCCAAGGACAGCGAGATCGACAAGGTCGTCGGCCTGGAAATAGGAGCCGACGACTACGTCACCAAGCCGTTCTCCTCGCGGGAGCTCGTGGCCCGCATCCGCGCGGTGCTGCGCCGCCGCGGTGAGCCGGAGGAGGTCACACCGGCCGCCCTGGAGGCGGGCCCGGTCCGGATGGACGTGGACCGCCACGTCGTCACGGTCTCCGGCGGCAAGGTCGACCTCCCACTCAAGGAGTTCGACCTGCTGGAGATGCTGCTGCGCAACGCGGGCCGGGTCCTGACCCGCATGCAGCTGATCGACCGGGTCTGGGGCGCGGACTACGTGGGCGACACCAAGACCCTCGACGTCCACGTCAAGCGCCTGCGCGCCAAGATCGAGCCCGACCCGGGTGCGCCGCGCTTCCTGGTGACGGTGCGGGGCCTGGGGTACAAGTTCGAGCCGTAGACCGGCCCGTACGCGACGGCGGAGGGCGCCCCCCCCGAAAGGGAGGGCGCCCTCCGCCGTTCACGTACCCGCGTATGCGCGTACGGTCAGTCGGTCAGCCGGTCAGCCGGTCAGCCGGTCAGTCGGTCTGCGTCGAGGCGGACGCGGCGTCGCTCGGGAGGACCGCGTCGTCCGTGGACTCGGAGTCGGACCCGGAGCCGGACTCGCCGGGCGCTCCCGGGTTCGCGGAGGTGGAACCGGAGGGCGTCGCGGACGACTTCGACGGCGCCACCGGCAGCGAGCTCGGACCGAAGCCCTCGAAGTAGCTGGTCGCCGGAACGACGAACGCGCCCAGGGAGATCTCCCCGGTGGAGCTGAACTTGAAGACGACGGGCTGCACATTGCCCGCCTGCGCGGCCTCACGGCCGTTCTCGATCACGGCGGAGGCATTGCCCTTGCCGCCGAGAACCACCCTGCCGCCGGCCGGGACCACGATGGGCCCCTTGCCCTTGGCGGCGTGCAGCTGCACCGCGGCGCTCGTACCCGGCAGGGTGAGGGCGTCCAGGGTCTGCGGCTTGGTGCCGTTGTTGAACAGCGTCGCGCTGACGACGGCCGGGCCCTCGGCGTCACGTTCGGGCTGGGTGACGACGTTCGCGTTCTGGATGCTGATGTCACCGGAGGTGGTGGCAGCAGTGTCCGGCCTGACCTTGAGTGTCGCTGCGTCATTGCCCGCACCGCACGCGGCGAGCGAGGCGATCGAGAACACGATGGCTGTGGCGGCGAGAGCGCCGTGTCGAAGGCTGCGGCTCACGGCGGCGGCAACTCCTTGAACGTTCGGACTGCGGACGGGAGGGGCGAGCGACTTAAAGCCGCCCTAAGGGTGTGTCAGCGGCCTTAGGCTACCGAGCCGCCCCTCCCGCCCCGCACCCGACCCGCCCCTTGGCGTTCCTTCGTGCCGCGGCGCTTCCGGGGCGGGCGCCGTTCCGGGCCGCTCCGGGCAGGGGTTCGGGGGCCGGTGCATCACCGAATCCGGTCGACACGCACCGTTCACATATCGCCGGTGATCAATTCATGGAGCGTGGCGCATTCCGCTCGTATATCCGATCGCATCGGGGCACTGATCAATATCCATTGATCAACCACACTTACGCCCGCACGGGTGATCGATCTCCGAACGGAGTACGTAAAGTTCATCATCCGGAACCAGGCAAAACGGGACGTTCAGTCACTTCAGAGGGGGGTTCGGATGGGTGTAACGTCCGCGTTTCACCTCGCCCGCACAGCCGCTCCGACCTGCGAATACCGTCTCCCGTGAGCCTTCCGCAGCACGTACGTGTTGCTGTTGTCAAGCCCCGAGATATGCCCTGACCTGCGAAAACGCCATTCAGGAGAAGCTGTTCTCGTGTTACTCTTGATAGCCACGGAAGGGGTACCTGTCACATGACGTTCAAGGTTGGCGACACCGTGGTCTATCCCCATCACGGGGCCGCGCTGATCGAGGCTATCGAAACTCGCCAGATCAAAGGCGTGGACAAGACCTACTTGGTGCTCAAGGTCGCCCAGGGCGACTTGACGGTTCGTGTGCCGGCGGACAATGCGGAGTTCGTGGGCGTACGCGATGTAGTCGGGCAGGAGGGGCTGGACCGGGTCTTCGAGGTGCTGCGCGCACCGTATGCCGAAGAGCCGACGAACTGGTCCCGGCGCTACAAGGCAAATCTGGA
Organism: Streptomyces sp. NPDC087845; assembly: GCF_044742755.1. Taxonomy (NCBI): domain Bacteria; kingdom Bacillati; phylum Actinomycetota; class Actinomycetes; order Kitasatosporales; family Streptomycetaceae; genus Streptomyces; species Streptomyces sp. NPDC087845. The sequence continues at coordinate 1,086,961 of NZ_JBIUVC010000001.1, read as the reverse complement.
GAAGCTCGCCTCCGGCGATGTCATCAAGGTCGCCGAAGTGGTTCGCGACCTGTGGCGTCGTGAGCGCGAGCGTGGACTCTCCGCAGGTGAGAAGCGGATGCTCGCCAAGGCTCGCCAGATTCTGGTGAGCGAGCTCGCTCTCGCGGAGAACACGAACGAAGACAAGGCCGAGGCTCTGCTCGACGAGGTACTCGCGTCCTGAACCGGCGCGTGCCGGCCGTAAAGAATCTGCCGCGGTGCCCGCTGACAACCGTAAACACGGTATGTCGTCGGGCGCTGCGGCATGTTCGTTTTCAGCCGCGGTGTGTCCGGATTACACCCCGACCCACCCATGCGTTGGCCTCACAGGCAATCCCCCCGATACGTTGCTCGCGATCTTGTGAAGCCGATCCCGAGCGGCCGGTGCGGCTTGTCCGACGCCGACCGGGTGTCACGGAAAGGGCCCGGTCGAGTCAGGGTGTGGCGCCCGGCTCGCTTGTGGCCATACCCATGTCGGTGAGGGAAACAAACATGCCGAAGCTTCGGAGTGCAACCGATGTCTGATCTATCGCGTCCGTACCGCACGGCCGCCGTGATTCCCGCGGCCGGCCGCGGTGTACGGCTCGGCCCGGGTGCCCCCAAGGCGCTCCGCGCGCTGGGCGGGACGCCCATGCTCATCCACGCGGTACGGGCCATGGCCGCGTCCCGTTCCGTCTCCCTGGTCGTCGTCGTGGCGCCGCCGGACGGTGCCGCCGAGGTCAAGAACCTGCTCGACGAGCACGCCCTGCCCGAGCGCACCGACTACCTCGTCGTTCCCGGCGGCGATACCCGCCAGGACTCGGTGCGGATCGGCCTCGACGCCCTGCCCGAGGACGTCTCCGTCGTCCTCGTCCACGACGCGGCGCGCCCGCTGGTGCCCGTCGACACCGTGGACGCGGTGATCGAGACGGTGCGGGACGGCGCGCCCGCCGTCGTCCCCGCGCTGCCGCTCGCCGACACCGTCAAGGAGGTCGAGCCGGGTGGGCCGGGCGAGCCGGAGCCGGTGCTCGGCACGCCCGTCCGGGCCCGGCTGCGCGCGGTGCAGACACCGCAGGGCTTCGATCGCGACACGCTCGTGCGCGCGCACCGGACCGTCGCCGTCAGCGGCGAGGGTGCCACGGACGACGCCGGCATGGTGGAACGGCTCGGGGCGCCCGTCGTGGTCGTACCCGGGCACGAAGAGGCGTTCAAGGTGACCCGGCCACTGGATCTGGTGCTGGCCGAGGCGGTACTCGCGCGCAGGAGGGCGAACGATGGCTTCTGAGCGGGGCGCCGGGCCCGTGATTCCGCTCGTCGGGATCGGCACGGACATCCATGCCTTCGAGGAGGGCCGCGAGCTGTGGTGCGCGGGGCTGCTGTGGGAGGGCGAGGGCCCCGGCCTGGCCGGGCACTCCGACGCCGATGTCGTCGCGCACGCCGCGTGCAACGCCCTCTTCTCCGCCGCCGGGCTCGGCGACCTCGGGCAGCACTTCGGCACCGGGCGGCCCGAGTGGTCCGGCGCGGCCGGGGTCACCCTGCTGACGGAGGCGGCGCGGATCGTCCGGGCCGAAGGCTACGAGATCGGCAACGTCGCCGTGCAGGTCGTCGGCGTACGGCCGAAGATCGGCAAGCGCCGCGACGAGGCGCAGCGGGTGCTGTCGGCCGCCGTGGGGGCGCCCGTCTCGCTCTCCGCCGCCACCTCCGACGGACTCGGCTTCACCGGGCGGTCCGAGGGCCTCGCCGGGATCGCGACCGCGCTGGTCTACCGCACGGACTGACCCGCCGCACGGCCCTGACCTGCTGGTGCTCCCGGCCCCACGGGGCCTCGTACCGGATCTGGTCGACGGCCGGTGGCCCGGACTCGCCACCGGAGCCCTGTCGTCCGTCTCCGGGCTCGCCGTCCTCGTCGGCAGCGCGGCCACCGGGGCCCTGCTCCAGGCGCCCGGCCCGGTCCGGTGGGCGGTGCCGGCCGCCGTGCCGTTCGCGGGCGCCGCGCTCGCCTTGACCCTTCCGGTGGGCAGGAACGGGAAGCGTGAGCGGTGACGCGGAGTTGGGGTACGGGTAGAGGCACCACCGATCCCCACTGGAGGACGTACGCCATGACCGCCGCACTCTCCGCAGAACTCAAGGCGCTTCTCGACACCCCCGTCTTCGTCACCGTCGCCACCATCCAGCCCGACGGCAGCCCCCAGGTCTCCCCGGTCTGGGTGAAGCGCGACGGCGACGACCTGCTCTTCTCGACGACGGCCGGCCGCCGCAAGGAGCAGAACCTGAGCCGCGACCCGCGGGTCTCCGTCGTCGTGCAGCCCTTCGACGCCCCGTACACGTACGCCGAGATCCGCGGCACCGCGACGCTCACCACCGAGGGCGGCCAGGAGCTCATCGACGAGCTGTCCGCGAAGTACACCGGCAAGAGGTACGCGGAGTTCAACCCCGCGGCCGGTGACGACGGCGAGCGCGTGGTCGTCCGGATCACCCCGCGGAAGGTCGTCGGACGCGTCTAGGGACACTCCGCTGCCGCAAACTTTTCCCCGCGATCGCCAAGGGGTCGCGGGGCACTGGTGCGCGCCCACTACCCTTGAGGCGTGACTATTCGCCTGTACGACACCAGCGCCCGGCAGATCCGTGACTTCGTCCCGCTCACAGCGGGCTGTGTCTCGATCTACCTCTGTGGCGCGACTGTCCAGGCCGCCCCGCACATCGGGCACATCCGGTCCGGGCTGAACTTCGACATCATGCGCCGCTGGTTCGAGTACCGCGACTACGACGTCACGTTCATCCGGAACGTCACCGACATCGACGACAAGATCATCACGAAGTCGGCCGAGCAGGGCCGCCCGTGGTGGGCCATCGGGTACGAGAACGAGCGGGCGTTCAACGCCGGCTACGACGCGCTCGGCTGCCTCCCGGCCACGTACGAACCGCGCGCGACCGGCCACATCACCGAGATGATCGAGATGATGCGGGGCCTGATCGAACGCGGTCACGCCTACGCGGCCGACGGCAACGTCTACTTCGACGTGCGCTCCTTCCCGGGCTACCTGGAGCTCTCCAACCAGGACCTGGACGATCTGCGCCAGCCGTCCGGCGAGGGCGAGACGGGCAAGCGCGACCAGCGCGACTTCGCGATGTGGAAGGCGTCCAAGCCGGGCGAGCCCAGCTGGGAGACACCGTGGGGCCGCGGCCGGCCCGGCTGGCACCTGGAGTGCTCCGCCATGGCCCACAAGTACCTCGGCACCGCCTTCGACATCCACGGCGGCGGCATCGACCTGATCTTCCCGCACCACGAGAACGAGATCGCCCAGGCCAAGGGGTTCGGCGACACGTTCGCGAAGTACTGGGTGCACAACGGCTGGGTGACCATGTCCGGCGAGAAGATGTCGAAGTCGCTCGGCAACTCGGTGCTGGTCAGCGAGATGGTCAAGCAGTGGCGTCCGATCGTGCTGCGCTACTACCTCGGCACCCCGCACTACCGGTCGATGATCGAGTACAGCGAGGAGGCGCTGCGCGAGGCCGAGTCCGCGTTCGCGCGGATCGAGGGCTTCGTCCAGCGCGTCACCGAGAAGGCGGGCGAGACGGTCGAGCCCGCGACCGAGGTGCCGCCGGCGTTCGCCGAGGCGATGGACGACGACCTGGGCGTCCCGCAGGCGCTCGCGATCGTCCACACCACGGTCCGCCAGGGCAACTCCGCGCTCGCCGCCGACGACAAGGAAGCCGCCGTCGCCCGGCTCGCGGAGGTCCGCGCGATGCTCGGCGTCCTCGGCCTCGACCCGCTCGACGACCACTGGGCGGGCGAGAGCGACCGCGGCGACGATCTGCACGGGGTCGTCGACACGCTCGTACGCCTCGTCCTGGACCAGCGCCAGTCGGCCCGCGAGCGCAAGGACTGGCCCGCCGCCGACGCCATTCGCGACCAGCTCAACCAGTCCGGCCTCGTCATCGAGGACAGTCCGGCCGGACCACGGTGGACACTCGGCCCGCGCCAGTAGTCCTCCCCATGTGCCGCCCGGCCTCCCGGGCGGCACACTTTACTTACGTACGCATGTCTGAGAAGCAACGAAACAGGTAGGTCATGGCCGGGAACAGCCAGCGCAGGAACCGCCGCACGTCCAACAAGAAGGGCGCGCAGGTCGGCAGCGGTGGGCAGCGACGCCGTGGCCTCGAAGGCAAGGGCCCGACGCCGCCCGCCTCCGCCCGCAAGGGACACAAGAAGAACCGCGTCGCCAACGCCCAGGCCAAGCAGGCCGCGGCCCGCCGCCCCGCTCCGCGGCGCGGCGGCGTCAAGGGCACGTCCGAGATGGTCGTCGGCCGCAACCCGGTCTACGAGGCCCTGCGCGACGGCGTCCCGGCGACGACCCTGTACGTCCAGCAGTACATCGACAACGACGAGCGGGTCCGCGACGCGCTCCAGCTCGCCGGTGAGCGCGGCAACATCAACCTGATGGAGGCCCCGCGCCCCGAGCTGGACCGGATGACGAACGGCCTGAACCACCAGGGCCTCGTCCTCCAGGTCCCGCCGTACGAGTACGCGCACCCGGAGGACCTCACCGCGGCCGCGTACGACAACGGCGAGGACCCGCTGATCGTCGCCCTCGACGGCGTCACCGACCCGCGCAACCTGGGCGCGATCGTCCGCTCCGTCTCCGCGTTCGGCGGTCACGGCGTGGTCGTGCCCGAGCGGCGCGCGGCCGGGATGACGGCGGGCGCCTGGAAGTCCTCGGCGGGCACGGCGGCCCGTACGCCGGTCTCCCGGGTGACGAACCTGACCCGGGCCCTGGAGGGCTACCAGAAGGCCGGCATCACGGTCGTCGGCCTCGCCGCGGACGGTGAGCACACCGTCGAGGACCTGGAGGCGCTCGGCGGCCCCGTCGTCATCGTCATCGGCAGCGAGGGCAAGGGCCTCGGCCGCCTCGTCGGTGAGACCTGCGACTACCGGGTCCGCATCTCGATGCCGGGCGGCGCGGAGTCGCTGAACGCGGGTGTCGCCGCCGGGATCGTCCTGTACGAGGTCGCGCGGCGCCGGGCCTGAGGTACGCCCGGCCGGGGGGCGGCCGTCCGGGGCGCCCCCCCGCCCGACCCATTGACGGGCCTCGGACACATCGGGCCCGTCAAGGCAGTGTCCTAAACACACATCACTCGGTTAGATGAGTGTGGACACCAGAACGCCTCGGTTCGACGAACAACCCGCCCTGAGCATGACCAAGGTGGACTGCGACCCTGCGCAGGTCATCGTCAACCACGCCAGCTTCCGGGTGCAGCTCGCCCCCGGCCAGCGCGCACGGCTGCGCGGTCTGGCCCCCGCCGGCGTGCCCAGGATCCCCGCCATGAGTGGCGGCACCGGAGCGACGCGCGGCAGGCGCTCGCCCGTCGTGTGGAGCGGCAGGTCCGCTCCCGGCGACCCCGGCGCCACCGGACTCCTCCAGGCCGTACGGAACTCCACCGCGGGCGGCCCGGCCACCGCGTACGACTCCTACGACTCCTACGACCCCTACGACTCCTATGCCGCCCGCGCGGGCCACGAGTTCGACCGCGGGCTCGGCACGGGCGGCACCCAGGTCATCGAGCGCCTCGAAGAGACCCAGCCCAACCCCGTCATCACCGCGCCCCACCAGCCGGGCCGCCACGGCAGCGGCCCCCTGCTGCCGCCCATGCGGCAGGCGGTCGGTGCCTACGACCCGGTCGACACGGGACCGTACGGCCGGGACGCGTACGACCAGGACGGGTACGCCGAGGACGAGTACGACGACAGTGCCGAGGCCCGCGGCCGGCGCCAGGGCAACGACTCCGTGCGGCACGCGTACTACCCCGGGCGCCGTATGAACCTCGGCGTCGTGCTGCTGCCGCTGCGGGTCTTCCTCGGTTTCATCTCCATCTACGCCGGCATGGGCAAGCTGTGCGACCCCGTCTACTTCGACGGCGGCGAGCGCGGCTCCATGGTCAAGTGGCTGACCTCGCTGCAGCCCTGGGCGCTGGCCGAGCCCCTGCGCGACTTCGCGCTCTCGCACCCCGTCGGTGCCGGACTGACCGTCGCCTTCCTCCAGGTCGTCGTCGGCGTTCTCACCGTCCTCGGTCTCTGGCAGCGCGTCGCCGCCTCCGTCGGCGCCCTGCTCTCCGCCGCCCTGCTGGTCACCGTCAGCTGGCGCACCGTCGCCGCCTACGACGCGCCCGACATCATCTACCTCGCCGCCTGGAGCCCGCTGATCATCGCGGGTGCCCCCGTCTACTCCGTCGACGGACGCCTCGCCGGTGAGGCGTGGCGCAGGCTCGGCCCGCGCTCGGCGATCTGGGACCTCCGCCGCCGGGTGCTGCGGCGGGGCGCCGTCGTCGCCACCGTCGTCGTCGGCCTCACCCTGCTCGTGGGCTCCGTGCTCGGTGGCGCGGTCCGCTCCTCCGGGGTCGTCACGGTGCCCGGACCGAACGGCAACCCGACCAACCAGCTCCCCGGTTCCCCGATCCCGCAGGAGTCCCGCAGCGGCCGGGCCTCCCACACGCCGGAGGGGCAGCGGCCCTCGCCCTCCCGCAGCAGCGCCGCGACCACCCCCTCCGCCCGTGCGTCCACGCCCGCCGCGGGCTCCGTCCGCGAGTCCGGCCAGGCGGGGGCCGGTGCCGGGCAGCCCAGCCAGACGCAGGGCACCGTCCAGCAGCCCCCGCAGCAGACGGCCCCGCAGCAGCCCCCGTCCGGCAGCTCCGGCCCGAGCTCGTCAGGTTCCACCGGCACCGGCACCGGCGGTGGCTCCGGTGCGGGCGGTTCGGACAGCGGCGGCGGTGCCAACGGCGGGAGCTCCGGCGGCGGACAGAACCCGATCGGCGGCCTGCTCGGCTGAGCCGCCCGGCCCATACGGCGGAGGGGCGGTCACCGGAACGAACCGGTGACCGCCCCTCCGCCGTGTCTGTCCCCGGCCTTCCGCCGGTGTCTGTCCCCGGCGCCCCTCCGCCGTGTCTGTCCCCGGCCTTCCCCCGTGTCTGTCCCCGGCCCTCCGTTACTGCCCGTCGAGGCTACTGCCCGTCGAGCTCCTTGGCGGCCTCGGTCAGGTCCTTCGCCGTATCGATGGCCCGCCAGTACGCGCCGTGCGGCAGCGGGTACCCGGCCAGCCGGCGCTCGCGGGCCAGCCGCGGGAACGTCGTCCGCTCGTGGTCGCCCCGGTCCGGCAGCAGCGTCGTGAACGTCGGTGAGAAGACGTACACACCGGCGTTGATCAGATACGGGGACGGCGGCGACTCGATGAAGTCGGTGATGTGGCCGAACGCGTCCGTCTCCACGGCGCCCCACGGGATCCGGGGGCGGGCCAGGGCCAGGGTGGCGGTGGCGTCGCGCTCGGTGTGGAACGCGGCCATCTCGCGCAGCGAGAAGCGCGTCCAGATGTCGCCGTTGGTGGCGTACCAGGGCTGGTCGGGGTCGGGCAGCCGGGCGGCGGCGTACTTCAGTCCGCCGCCGCGGCCCAGGGGCTCGGACTCCACGACGGTCGTCACGCGCAGCGGCAGCACCGCCGCGTCCAGCCACTCCTGCAGCACCTCGGCGAGGTGACCGCACGACACCACGGCGTCGGTCACGCCCTCGGCGGCCAGCCAGGAAAGCTGATGGCCGATGATCGGAGTCCCGGTGCCCGGGATCTCGACCATCGGCTTGGGGCGGTCGTCGGTGTACGGGCGCAGCCGCGAACCCTGGCCACCAGCCAGGACCACGGCCTGCGTCGGATACGTATGCATGTCAGGCACGATATGCCGTGCCCGGACAGGCCGGTCAGCTGAACTGTGCGACGCCCGAGGCGAACGACGTGTCGCAGACGGGACGCGAGAACCGGTGGGCGCGCGTCGGACCGTACTGCTCGACCGCCGCGCGGCCCAGTGCCTTCGCGATGGACATGCAGTGCCGGGCGAGCGAGGGACGGGCCTCGACGGAACGCTGCAGGTCCGTCAGCGCGGCACCCGGGTTCTTCTCCCGGAGCTCCAGGAGCAGCCGGTCGCGGAGGACGTCCTGCGGGGTGCGCGCCTCGGCGCGCTTCGATACGTCCTGAGCCGACGCGGCCAGGATCTGCGACTCGGAGTTGTGCGCTGCCCACGGCACGCTGGTGACGGCGAGGGTCCCGGAGAGGACCATCACGACGGGCAGAACGAAAGCGAGGGATCGGCCGATGCGGCGAGCGGTGTGGGTCACGCAGCGAGCGTAGCGGGCAGTAACGATGTGGCGACATCTTGTCACCCTTGAGTGGGATGGTTCGAGGGCGCTTTTCGAATCGCGTGTTGACGGACGGCGGTGAAATGCCCGGTGTGCCGGGGAATCCGGCGCCCTGCGGATTCAAACCCGGACACGCCGTGCGGCGCGCGAACGGCCCCGCACGGAGAACGTGCGGGGCCGTCGTGGTCTGCGGTGCGGGTGCGCGGGACGTCAGTCGGTGAGACGGGCGCCCGTCGAGGTGGAGAAGACGTGCAGCTCGTCCGGGCGCGGCACGACGTGCAGCTTGGTGCCCTTCTCCGGAACGGCGCGGCCGCCGACGCGGACGACCAGGTCCTTGTCCTCGCCGCCGACCCGCGCGGAGCCGTAGACGAAGCCGTCGGCGCCGAGCTCCTCGACGACGTTGACCGAGACGGCCAGACCGGCCGGGGCGTCGGCGCTGTCCTTCGAGAGGGACTTCGCGGCGGCGCCGCCGTGCTCGACGATGTCGAAGTGCTCGGGGCGGATGCCGACCGTGACGGTCGTGTCGCCCTTGTCCGCGGCGGCGGAGAGCGCCTCGCGGGAGACCGGGACGACGCTGTTGCCGAACTTCACGCCGCCGTCGGTGATCGGGACCTCGATCAGGTTCATGGCCGGGGAGCCGATGAAGCCGGCCACGAAGAGGTTCGCCGGCTTGTCGTACATGTTGCGCGGCGAGTCGACCTGCTGGAGCAGACCGTCCTTGAGGACCGCGACACGGTCACCCATGGTCAGGGCCTCGACCTGGTCGTGCGTGACGTACACGGTCGTGATGCCCAGACGGCGCTGGAGCGAGGCGATCTGCGTACGGGTGGAGACACGCAGCTTGGCGTCGAGGTTCGACAGCGGCTCGTCCATGAGGAAGACCTGCGGCTCACGCACGATGGCACGGCCCATCGCGACACGCTGACGCTGACCACCGGAGAGCGCCTTCGGCTTGCGGTCCAGGTACTCGGTGAGGTCCAGCATCTTGGCGGCCTCTTCGACCTTCGCCCGGATCTCGGTCTTGTTGACACCGGCGATCTTGAGCGCGAAGCCCATGTTGTCCGCGACGGTCATGTGCGGGTAGAGCGCGTAGTTCTGGAACACCATGGCGATGTCCCGGTCCTTCGGGGGCAGGTGCGTGACGTCGCGGTCACCGATGCGGATCGCGCCGCCGTTGACGTCCTCAAGACCCGCGAGCATGCGCAGGGAGGTCGACTTGCCACAACCGGAAGGACCGACGAGGACGAGGAACTCACCGTCCGCGATGTCGATCTCGAGCTGGTCCACGGCCGGCTTCGTGGAGCCGGGGTAGACGCGGGACGCCTTGTCGAACGTGACACTGGCCATGCTGAATCTTCTCCTTCACCGGCAGGAACGTGCCGGACGATCCGAGTAAGGGAGTGGTCTGGTCCACTTGGTTGAATCCCCAGCGACGCTACCTGGACATTTGAAATCTGTCAGTAGTTCGAGGGGCGCGAAATCTTGGACCGCGCGGGGAGCGGTGTTGGTTACACTGCTCCGGCACGCCTCCTTAGCTCAGCTGGCCAGAGCAACGCACTTGTAATGCGTAGGTCGTCGGTTCGAATCCGACAGGGGGCTCTGGGAAGGCCCAGGTCAGACACTCTCTGACCTGGCTTTTTCCTTGTCCGGTGGGGCGCTGTCGGCGGACGCTGCCGGCTCGGACCTTGCCACCGAAGCCACAGGGTGCGCGAGGGGAGCGCATGAGCGCGGCGCCTGTGCAGCGGGGTGTGCGGGAGGTAACGCGACGGCGCCGCTCATCGGATCGGCGAGGCTCCTCGGAGATCACGCCGGTTTTGTGGAAACGCTCCAACCTCCGCTTCTAGGCTGGGCACCGTGGCAGACCCAAAGGACACCCTCGCGTTCAAGACGCTCGTGACGCAGTCGAGCGCCGTGCTGCTGACCCACGGATTCGAGGTGGAGGCGGCGTCGGTGCGGGGTGTCGCGGCCCACCTCGTCGAGGTCATGGCGCAGCGGGTGGGCGCAGACCGTGAGGAAGCCGTCCACCTGGTAACCCCTGAAGCCGTCGCTGAGATCATCAGGAAGGCGGCGGCCGAAGACAACCGGGGAGCGTCTGTCGGCCCGCATGCGATGCGGCCGGTACGGATCGACGTCCGTACAGTCAGCGTCTCCGTCGAGTCGCTGGGTCACCTGGTCATGGCCGCATCGCAGGCGGGCAAGTACGCCAGCATCAACGACGACGGCGCAGCGGCGGCACACCTTCTGGACCTCGCTACCGAGATCGGCGCAGCCTTGGTGAAGCAGCACGCCGACGGAGCCGCCGAGATCGCGGTGGGGGTGCTCGACGAGCTGGCCGGACTGGTGGACGCCGTGGCCGACCGCATTGAGGACGACGGCTGGAGTATCTGCCCCTGCGGAGAGGAGCATGATCAGGGGAGGGCCGACATTGGCGCCCTGCCGGTCATGCGTCGGCACGCCGCGATGGCCCGCGGTCTCGGCGACCAGGTAGATGGATAGCGTCGACTCGTATTACCCCTATCCTCGTCTTCACTTTGAGATGAGGGGGCGTCAGGTCAATGTCCATCAGTCCGTTCGGCCCTGCGGCAGACAAGGCCCGCGCTGAAGACTCTCGCGTCGAGTTGGATCGTCTATCCAAAGCGATCGACGAATCGGGCAAACAGCTCGTCGAGCTCTACAAGAAGAAAGCCGCCAAGTACAAGCGGCGTGCTGAGATGGAGCGAGACCGGCGCCGCGAGGTCGAGGCCCAGTTGCGGGTCTGCAGCAAGCTGCTCGACGAAGGGCCGGACCTTGAGGCGAAGCTCAACTCCATGATCCCCGATCTGGTACGAGCAGCGGCGTGCCTTCCGCCGCCGCCTGAGGTGTCCGAACTTCAGGCGCAGCTTGAGGCAACGGAGAAGGACCGAGACACGTTCGCCGAGTTGCTGGACACCGCGACGAAGGAACGGGACGCGGCACTGCGCGCCCGTGACGCCGCTATTGCCAGGCTGCAGCCCCGCCAGAACGACGAGCAACCACCAGGAGAGGCGGAAGCGTTGAGAGCGCGGCTGGACGCCCCCACTCTCCGTGGCGTGCTTGAACAAGCTCAGTGCCACTACTTGGCGCTCGTCATTACCGCAGACCTGGACGAGACAACGAAGCTGGAGCATCACCAGAAGGCTCCGCACTGGCGGAACCGTCTGGCCGCCACGCTGGCCACCATGCAGGCGTACGCCGAGACCAAAGACCTCGCGCGGGCGCGCGGTGGCAAGGCCGGCCCTGAGCTGGCCAATCTCAAGGCGTACTGCGCGAGCCAGCCGTTCCCGCTGCTGGCGGAGGGCAAGGTGGTCGTCAGCGAGGGCCAGACCGCCAGCAGCAGCCCGCGAGGCAAGGCCCAGCGAACCCTCCGCGTCCCTGAGCACATCGACCCCTCGGGGAAGGCTGTGATGCTGGAACACATCCGCATCGGCGACGGTGCTCCTCCGGCGCCTCGACTGCACTATCTCGATGACACCGACAGAAGTGGGACGGTCGTCATCGGGTTCTTCGGTGACCACCTTTACAACGCCGGAACCAACTGAGTACCGAATGCGCACTCGGACGCAGACGAAGGCAGGGCTCAGCCGTGCTGTGGCTGAGCCCTGCCGGAGCGGTCGGAGGGGTGGCGTGCGGGCTACGCCGTGAGCGTCTGACGGTCGGCGGCGCCGCACGTGCACGAGCAGGTGCACCCGCTCGTGGCCTTGATGGGAGTCGTAGGTCGAGCTGCGCGCTGTTCGATCGCCGAGCGAACCGCACGCGGGGCGCGGGGAACGAGCCTGACGACCGCCGCCGCTGCGGCGTGGGCGAGGTCGTCGAGGACGGACTGGTAGATGTCTCGGGTGATGCGGGTGTCGCTGTGCCCGAGGGTCTCCGAGACGACCTTGATGTCGACGCCTGCGGCGAGCATGAGCGTTGCGGCACCGTGGCGCAGGTCGTGGAGTCGGATGGGCGGCAGGTTGGCCTCGGCGACCAGGCGATCGAACAGGTCGGAGATCCTGCCGGGGTGGAGCAGGGAGCCGTCCTCTTCGGTGAAGATGCGGCCGGTGTCCCTCCAGGCGTCACCCCACTTGCGCTTCTCCTCCTCCTGAGCGATCCGGCGTCGCTCGATGAGTTCGACCGTCTCATCGTCCAACGCGACAGAGCGGATACCGCTGTTGGTCTTGGGCAGCCCTTCGAGGACCTGCCAGCCGTCTTGGACGAGCTGGGTGGCGATCTCCAGCGACCGGTTCTTCTTCGAGTAGTCGACCCAGCGGGGTCCGCACCCCTCCCCTCGGCGTAGGCCACGGAAGGCGATCATTCGCCACATACCCTCCAGCCGGTCCCCGAAGACGTGGTCGAGGAACGTGCCGGTCTGCTCCGGCGTCCAGACCATCACGGGGCTTGGCTTCTCGCCGGTGGCCCGCCAGTGGGCGACGCGTTCGTCGGTCCACACGAGGGCCTTCGGCTTGGTACCGGGCTCAAGCTCGACGTGCTCGGCGGGGTTGTAGTTGGGGATGATCCGCTGCGCGATGGCGGTGTTGAGGGCCGCGCGCAAGGTGGCCTTGATGTGGTGCTGGGTGTTGACACTGGTCACTCGGCGGAAGGGTGGCATCTGGTCGATAGCCGTCTTCAGCCACTTGCGGCGAGCCCGGTTCTCCAGGCCCTTCCACGGTATGGCATTCAACTCACCGAGGGCTTCCCGCCGTTGCGCGTTCTGCTCCTGAATCTCGATGTTCGCCTCGTTGATGGCGTCGAACATCCGGTCCAGGTGCGGCACGTTGAGCTTGTCGAGCCGTATCTCGCCCAGGTGCGGCTTGAGGTGGACACGGACGTCCACGTCGTACCGCTTGTACCCGCTCACGCGCAGACGCTTCTTGCCGCCGAGCCACAGGTCTAGCCACTCGGCCACGAGCATCTTGGGGTTGAGGGCCTGACCGGCCGCCAGGCGCCGCCGGGTCTCGTCGTAGTCCGGAAGGGGTTCCTTGTTCTTGGCGCAGGCCTCCAGCATGTCGCTGATCGCGAGGTGCCCTGCGGGGTCGTCCTCGTCCGGGATGGCCAGCAGGGCTCGGACCTTGCTGAGTTCCTTGGTGGCCTCGGTCGAGGACTCGAACCCGCTGCGGCGGAACTCTCGGCGGGTCCCGTCGGGTCGGTTAATCAGTTCGTGGCGTATGGACCAGTTGCCGTGACGCCGGTTGGTCAGCTTGGGGCATGACTTGCCGTAGTTCTTGCCGGTCTCGGGGTTGCGGCAGGAGCAGCGGCGTGTGACGGTGCCGCCGGACATGGTGGGGCTCGGCAACACTAGTCCTCGGGGTTTTCGATGAATGTGAGGTCGGTGGGGAGGGCGGGGGGAATCAGTCCGCGCTCCCGCATCGCGTCGCGGAACTCGCGCAGTTCTCTGCAGTCGTCGAAGGCGAGCTGTTCGTACGATGCTGCGGTTTCGAGGAGGGCGCCACGGCGGGCGGTGTCGAGGGTGATGCTGGCCTTCCGGCGCCGTTCCTTCGCCAGTCGACTGGATGTCAGGGCGGTGGCCATGGCGTCGCTGTGCGCGCGAAAGGTGTCGAGCACGTCCCGGGCGGACCCCTCGGGGGCGGGCTTGTCGAGGGGAGTTTCGCCGGTGAACCAGGAGACCGCCTCCCACGTCGGGACCTCCCTGTCGGGGAGCACGGCCACCGAGGCATCGGTGCCCAGAGGGAACAGCAGACTGACCGGGGGGATCTTGTAGACCTCGGCCAGGACGAGGAACTCCGCCAGGTCGATCGAGCTGCGGCGTCCGGTCTCCAGGTTCGTGATCGTCGTCTTCGGGACCGAGAGCCCCAGGGAGGCACACGCCTCGGCGGCCTCCGCCACCGTGAGGCCGGCGGCCTTACGGGCCCGGCGCATCTGCTCGGCGACGCGGGCGGTGAAGCTCGGGGACCAATCAGGGTTCATCATGGTTGCAACTTACGCCGTCAAAATATGTGACTGCAACATTCGTGATACTCGTTCTGCTGTTAGGGCAACTGTTTTCGATGGGATGCGTCATGGCTACATGCAAGGCTGTCAGGGGGATGGCTCGCGAGGAACTGCTCGCTCTGCCTGTCGCCGTCGACCTCGACACGGCGAACAAGGCGCTGACGATCGGCCGCAGCACGGGTTACGCGCTGGCGAAGCGGGGTGAGTACCCGGTCACGGTCCTTAAGCTCGGCAACGCGTACCGGGTGGTCACGGCGGACCTGTACCGCCTGCTGGGCATCACCGTGCGAGGTGAGGCAGGGAGGACAGGGCTTGCGGCGTGAGCCGGGCGCTGAATCCGGCTGACTAACGCACCGGTGAGCTGTTCCTCTCCCGAGCCGCACCCGTTCACTGCTGCCGTAGCGGTTGCGCACAGCCCGCGCCGTGCGCCTGTGCCGCACTCGTTCCATTCCGGCGCCGGAGGAAGCGGTCTCGAACCGTCGTGAGGACGCACCCTTGCTCAGGTGGCGGTATGGGGATCCGCAGCGATTCGGTTTTCCCGAACAGAACGGCGCCGACCCGGACGGATGGGTCGGCGCCGGGTCTGAGTCTCAGGCGTCGATGCGGGCGACCTTGCGGCCCACCTTGAGGTACAGCTCGGCGCCGTCGAGTGCCCCGACTTCGTTCACGACCGCGCTGAGAGCCTGCTGGACGGAAGCCTCCGTGAGCTGCGTGGTCTGCTGCCCTCCGTCCGACTCGCGGATGAGGCGGAGGCCGTTCTGCTGGGCCACACGGCGCACGGCGGAGATGCTGGGAGCGAAGTCCAGCGTGCGGCTGATCAGCGTCCCGAGGGTGTCCTCGGCGTGGTCCTTCAGGGAGACGACGGGGAGGTTCTGGGTGTCCCCGAAGGAGCGCTTGGAGAAGCGCGCCGTGAACTCCGCGCGGGCGGCGGCAGCGGCGTCCAGGCCGTGGAGAGCGGCCACCACTTCGCCGGCAAGGATCCGCTTGATCGCCATCGGGTGCGCGGTTCCCTCCTCCAGGCGCTTGGTGACCAGGCGGATCTCGTCGTCTGTCCACTCGGTGAGCAGCTGGAGGTACGGCTCGGTGAGGTGGTCGGGGATGGACATCAGCCGGCCGTAGACGTCATCAGGCGACGCCGTCAGGCCCACGTAGTTGCCCTTGCTCTTGCTCATCTTGGCGCCCGTGCCGTCGGTACCCTCGATGAGCGAGGTGGTGATGACGACCTCGGGGGTCTGGTCCGAGATCTCCATGACCTTGCGGCACATCTGGAGGTTCAGCAGCTGGTCCATGCCGCCGAGTTCGACATCGGCGTCGATGGCCACCGAGTCCCAGGCCATGACGACGGAGTAGACGAGCTCGGCGATGGATAGCCCGTGGCCCTCGGCGAGCCGGGTGCGGAAGTCCTCGCGCTGGAGCGACATGGAGACCGGGACCCGGGCGAGAACCCCGACGAGCTCCGGCAGGGAGACCTTGTTCAGCCACTCGCCGTTGAAGCGCAGGTCGGCCCGCTCGAAGTCGATGAACGGTGTGACCTGCTGCTGGTAGCCACTCAGGTTGCGAGCGATGTCCTCGTCGGTGAGGGGCGGTCGCTCCGAGGAGCGTCCCGACGGATCGCCGATCTTGGCCGTGACATCGCCGATGATGAAGACGACGTGGTGGCCCATCCGCTGGAACCGGCTGGCGATGATGATCGGCACCGCGTGGCCGAGGTGGACATCGGGCGAGGTCGGGTCGATGCCGTACTTGACGACGAACGGACGTCCCGCCGCCTGCGCGGCCTCGATCTTCTCGGCGAGTGCCGCGGCCGAGGGGATCAGGTGGTTCGCGCGCCCCTCGACCAGGGCAGCCTGCTCCTGGGGGGAGAGGTCGGAGAGGTCGAGGGAGCGCCGTGCTGTTGTCTCGCCGAGCAGCTGCGCGGCCGTATAGTCCGCGCCCAGGTCCGCTCCATCGAGGATGTGCATGACACGGGTGACGGACTCACTCAAACGGCTCATGGCGCCTATACGCTCCTGCGTCGGACAACTGGCCTGACCAGTAGTGGGATTGGAAGCGGCGATTTTATCATCGCCACCTTCGGTACATCGTCGGATTGATCATGAATGACCCGGTTGTTCCGGGCCCGCCGTCAGCCGCACCAGCGGCCGTCCCGCGACCGTACTGGAGAGCGACCGGAGCCATGGCTTTATTGGGTCACGGGAACGGAGCGTGCCCATGAGCATTCCTGGAATGAGGAGCATCGCGGACAGGCGCTTCTCCCGCTGCATGGCGGATTCCACCCTGTGGCCGAAGGCGAGCGTGCGGAAATGGCAGGAGATCCTTCGTAGCCGGCGACGGTTCGCCCACGCGGGAGGATTCCCGTACATCGCACGGAGACGGTCCGAGAGCGCCACGCAGACCTCGGCCCGGTAGTCCTGTGAGACGCCGGGCGTACCGCGGTCAGTCATGCTGCGAGGGTGGACCCGGTAGAAGGTCAACGGATCCCGGAGGGTGATGCCTCGGCCGGCCTCGCGCAACGCGTGGAAGAAGATCTCGTTGCTCACCGGAAGGAGGCTCAGGGCGGCATCGCGGCGGACCACCAGCGTGCTCGTGTTCCCGCCCGGGTGCGGATCCTTCAACATCCGGTTCCCGTCGGAGTCGACCACGCGCTCCCAGTGCTCGATGAACAGCGTCCCACCCGTCATCGCCTCGGCGCATGTACGCAGCTTCGACGGGTGGAACCAGTCGTCGGCGTCGAGCGGAGCCACCCAGTCACCGGTGCTGGCGAGAAAGGCGTCGGTCAGGGTCTGTCCGAAACCCCGCTGGTTCCTCCGAATGACCTTGACCTTGTCGTTTCCCCCGTGGCGCAGGCACACCTCTTCGGTCTCGTCGACGGAACCGTCATCGATGACGATCACCTCGTGCAGGACGAAGTCTCCGGGTTCTTGTTCCAGACAACTCGTTATGGCCCGGTCGAGATACCGACCGTAGTTGTGGCACAGGATCACGCACGAAATACGAGGCGGGCCGTTCATCGGTCACCTCCGTACACGCGGGCGTATTGCCGCAGAATCACCTGGTGCTCCTGAGTCCTGTAGTCAAGGAACTCACGATCCAGACGGCGTGGCCTGGAGTCGAGCCGAGCCGCCGCGTTCTCCAGCGCGGTCAGGAACTTCTCTCCGAAGAGATTGGGGTGCCCCTGCGACCAGTCGAACCACTCAGGCTCCTCGACCAGCCCCTTGTGCTGCTCGTACTGATCGGTCAGGTGTCCCGTGAGGGAGCAGACCGGGAGCAGGTTCAGGTCGAAGGCCAGCTCCAGCTGGCCGGAGTGGCTGCCCCAGAGGTAGGGGAGCAGCAGCGCGTCCGATGCCAGGCCGGCTTCGACCACTTCCTCGTCCGTGGGATACGGGCGCATGGTCAGGCGGATACGGGCATCGCGCCGGGCCGTCTCCAGCAGTAGCGGAGCGCGGCCTCCATCGGCGAAGTCGGCAGGGCTGAACGCGCGCAGAAGGACATGGAGGGCGCTGTCGGGGTCCGTGATCCCCAGACTCCAGTTGACCAGGGTGGATAACTGGTCCCGGCTGGCCCGTGAGGCCCCGAACATGAGGTACCGGGACGAGCCGCTGGACTCGCGCTCCAGGCCAGCCAGTTCCTCCGGGGCCGCGACGTACCCGTGGGGGACGACGGCCGCGTCGGGACGCTTGCCGAGGACCTCGGTCAGCTTGGTGACAGAGCCTTCGGTGAGGCAGGCCCAGCCCACCTCGGCCGAGTGGAGCATCCGCAGCCGTGTGGTGAAGTCCTCGGCGCTGCCGACCATGGGCCGCGTGTCGTGGGCGGTGAAGACCACCTTCACTCCGTCGTCCAGGCACGCGTCGAGCAGGCGCTCAAGAGTGGCGGGGTCCTCGAAGTCGACGTGGTGCAGGTGCAGGACGTCGAGCCATGTGAGAGGGGCATGTTCGAGGAGCCAGGTGGCGTTGACCGCCGTCGGCACCGTGTCACCGCCGGGGATCTCGGTTCCGTTCAGGATGTGGAAGTCATGGCTCTGCAGCTTCCACGCGTACGGGGTACGAGCCGGGAGGTGAACGACACGCATGCCCGTGGACCGGGGAATCGCTGTCACCGTTGTTCCCCCTCCGCCTCTTCCGCGCCGACGAGGAGCAGCTGGGTGGAGAGGCCGTTGGAAGCGTCGTCGCTTCGCGTGAGCTCGGCGTGGTGGATCTCGAAGCCCGACGCCTTCAGCAGCGCCTGGAACTCGTCGCTCGCCCACTCCCGGACATGGCTGGGGTTGCGGGGTGGTCCGGGAGTGTCGTAACCGCTGCGGCACTCGCGGGCAGGCGTGGACAGCACGGCGGCGGCACTGCCCTCCAGGAGGAGGCTGCGGATCAGGGACAGGGCCGGAACCGGATTCACCAGGTGCTCGATCACGTCGGAGCAGACCACGATGGACCGGCGTACGAGGGCGGGGTCGACGGGCAGACGCTCTGCCGATTCGAGATCGACCTCGATCCACTCGCCGAAGGGGTGGTTGTCGCGGCACCACGCGAGGTTGTCCCCGAAGTCCACGCCGATGAAGGACCAGGCCGGGTACTCGTAGGCCAGCGACGCCAGCTTGCCCGCCCGTCCGCAGCCGATGTCGATCACGACGTCGCGGCCGAGCTCCTTGGCCCGGGCGGCGGCGTAGGGGTAGACATCGGGCTGCCAGGTCACGGTGTCGTCAGTTTCGTCGAGGAAGTACTCCACTTGGTCCCGGCTGCGGTAGCCGCTCCTGATGAAGTAGGACTCGGCGTCGCCGAGGGGTCGGCGGGCGGTCGTGGTGTCTGTGTGCACGAGATGCTCCTTGCTTACTTTGGCCAGTGGGAGAACAGCGAGAGCATCCGCTCGACCAGCTGTTCGCGTACGGTGTGCCATTCGGTGCTGCCGTCGCGGCGCGCGGCCGAGGCCCGGGCGTACTCCCGGCCGTCGACCTCGGGCAGACACGCGTACATCTGGAGGAGCGCCGAGCCGTCGTCGGTGCGGGCGGTGTCGGTGTCCGCCCTGAGCAGGGCACGGATGTCCTCGCCGCACATGGAGGCATCGATGCCGGAGCCGGGGATGCTCTTGCTCATCTTCGGGAGGCCGCCGAGGCCCGGGATCATCTTGGTGTAGATGCCGGACAGTCGTTCCGCGGGCAGGCCCCAGCGTTCCGCTCCGCGCCGGGCGAGGGCGACGTACTTGTGCTCGTCGACCCCGAGGGAGACCAGGACGTGACGACCTTCGTGGAGGAGATGTACGAAGTCCGCGGCCATGAGCAGGGTGGCCTGCTTCATGCCGTAGTTGAGGTGGTCGAAGACGCCGTGGTTGCGATAGAGACCGGCGAGGTCCTCCTCCGCCCACTGGAAGTCGTCGTCGTCCAGGTGGCGTGACAGCAGGAACGCGGTGGCCAGGACATCGGTTTCGCCCTCCTGCCTGCGCAGCACACCCCGCTCGGCGTCGAACCCGAGACGCAGGACGAACTCCTCGTACTGGTCGGCGAGTCTCCGTACCGAGTCCAGGGGCGTACGACGGGCGTTGTAGGAGTCGAGATCGCCCAGCACGATCTGCACGTCGAGCCCGCACTGCTGCAGCTTGACGGCGCGCAGTAGTTGGAAGAGGGTGCCGGCGTGGGGTGGCCCCCCGAGTCCGACCCCGGTGGTGACGATCGTGGGATGACTGTCCGCGACCGCCTCCGCGAACTGGCGCGCTCCGGTGTGGCACACCCATTTCGTGTGCAGGTCGTCGGGGCTCATGCCCGCGAGGCCGAAGTCGATGGCGCCGAGCCCCAGGCGTTCGTAACTGTGCTGGTCGATGACGCTCTCGTAGTACGCGGTGTCGAACTTCATGCGATTCCTTCCAGCTGAGTCTGCTCACGGAGGGTGAAGGCCCGACGGACCAGCTGCTCGAACCCCTCGACCAGGAGGTCGCCGAGCACGGCGTTGCGAGGTGCCGCGACGCTGCCGAGGTCCGCCGTGACCGTTCCGTCGGCGAGGACCCACACGCGGAACGGGTACGGGTCCTCGGGGGCACGCGTCGGCTGGGCGTAGATCGTCACTCCGCTGACGTCGCCGCGAACGTCGTCCACGGCACGTACGAAGTCGTCCCGCTCGAAGCCGTAGATCTCCGCCTTGCGCGTGCTGGCGCGGCCGATGGGGCGGTACTGGGAGATCAGCCAGTACTCGACGTCCGTCCGCTGGGTCACTTCGGAGATGAGCCGCGCGAGGCTTGGCAGCTCCTTCACGGAGCCAGCCGTGGTGAACGTGTTGAAGGCGAGCCGTCGCTGGTCGGAGGCGAGGAACTCGATGTTGGAGAGGAAGCGTGCGAAGTACCCCTGCCCGCGGAACCAGTCAGCCGTCTCGGAGTTCGGGCCGTCGACCGCCAAGGAGTACACGGTCACGTGATCGCGGACGCCGGCATAGCGTTCGCTGAGGAGCAGCCCGTTGGTGTGGAGGTTCGTCTCGAAGCCGACCTCGGTGGCGTGCTGGAGGGCGACCTCCAGATGGTTGTCGTACGGCATCACGGGATCGCCACCCGTGAAGACGCACCGATGGGCCTCGGACTCGGAGCGGACTCGGTCGATGACGCGGCGGACAGTGTCCGCGTCGGTCTGGACCCGGTTGCGCTCGCGATAGCAGAAGCGGCACACGCCTGGTGAGGCACTGGTCGGAGCCAGATCCCAGGCATTGCAGTCGGTGTTGAGGACGAGGTGGATGATCGGGAGTTCGTCGTGCGTCAGCATGGCGTCGCCTCCTTGATGCCCGGGCTCACCAGGACGGCCGTCGGGGAGATGCCCTGCAGGAGTGAGCGGAGCTGGTGCGCGGCACCACCGGTGAGCCGTACGAACTGCTGGAGTGTGTCCAGTCCCGCGCCCGCGTCGATGATGGTGAGGGCCTTGTCGATGCCGGACTGGATGGTTGGGACCACCTCGGACATCGCCATGAGCAGGGCCGCGTTGAGGGCGACCGCGTTCCGCGCCTCACTGGTGTCCCGGCCGGCGAGCACGCGGATCGCGGCGGCGACGTTTACCCGGGGGTCCTCGTGCTGGGCGACGGACATCAGGTCCTGCGGCATCGAGGCCGCGCCCCTGCGGGCCTCGTCGTTGAAGGCCAAGTCCTCGTCGCCGGCGCTGATTCGGCAGGCCCGCACTGTGCTCCCGGGGATCAGCTCATCGACCTGGACCGCGGGGCCGACGCTGGAGTTGACGACCGTCACGTCCGGCAGGCCGAGCCGGGACAGCAGCCGGGCGGAAGCACCGACCGCGGGGTGGGAGAGGCCGTACACGTAGGCCGGGCAGGTGACCGGGCTGAGGAGGGCGGGGAACGCCAGGCTGAGGGCGTGCACGGCCTGGAACCTGCCTCCGTAGCGCCGGTCGAACTCGGGTACGCGATTCTCGATGGAGAAGAACCCGAAGCCGACCTCCGCCGTGATGTCGACCATCTTCTGGTGCGGCACCGTGTCGCTCATCGCACCCACGAGGTCGATGAAGTCGCGCGATCCGGTCTTCGACGACACACTGCGCGAACCGAGTTTCGCGACGTGCGCTCCCCCGGTGGCCGCCACCAGCGCGGCGGCGCTGCTGAGGTTGATCGTCTTGAAAGTCTTTTTCCCGCTGCCGGTGTAGCCGACGAACCGCATGCCCGCCGGCGGCTGGTGGAAGTCCCAGCCACTCCGGTCCAGAGCCGTCGCGGCCCGGACCGCGGACTCGACCTCCTCCAGCCTCGGACCCCGCAGGAGCAGCCCGGTGAGAACGCTTCCGAGCATCACGTCCCGGGTGTGGCCCTCCGGTAACGCGAGAATGCTCGCGATGCCGTCGTGGACGTCCTCGGGGGCGATGTCGGCCGACGAGTTGATCTTCTGGGCCAGCAATGGCGTTGTCACTGCCACGGCTTCGGCTCCTTTCCTTCAGATATCGGACGTGAGCAGGACCTTGAACGGGCGATGGCGGGCCCCGCTCTTCAGGGCCGCCAGCCCCTGCGGAAGGCCGCTCAGAGGGAATCGGTCCCGGGTCATCAGGGCCGCCCAGTCGCCGCTCTTCGCGAGGACGTCGATGGCGTCACGGAAGTCGTCGTGGCCGTCCGCGCGGCAGTACGAGAAGGAGCCGCGCAGAGTGATCGAGCGCCGGAAGACGTCCCGCAGCGGGACTGAGAGAAGCACCCGGGGTGCGTAGGCGTTCTGTACGAGAACCGTTCCACCGTCACGAACGGCGCTCAGCGCCTGGCGTATGGGGGAGTCGCTGTCGCCGGACGCGGCGTCCACGACGACGTCGCACGGCGGCAGGCTGGCGGAGTGGAGGTTGATGTGCGAATCGAGGACGTAGCTCAGCTGGTGCGACCGCGAGGGCTCTCTGACCAGCATGTGGACGTCCCACCCGGCTTCCGCCGCGCAGACCGCCGTGCACACCCCGAGGACGCCGCCCCCGATGATGCCGAGCCGCCCCAGAGGTGCTCGGAGACCGCAACGGACTCCGTGCAGTGCTACTGCCATCGGATCGGCAAGAACGCCGTGCGCGGGATCGTGCAGGTGGGGCAGCGGGACGACGTTGTCGCGGGGCACCCTCACGGCGTCGGCGAGACCCCCGGGAAGGTCCCATCCGACGCGTCGCAGCTCCGGGCAGAGGTGAACGTGGCCGCGGTCGCAGTAGTGGCACGAGCGGCAAGGCACCAGCGGGTCGACCGCGACCCAGTCACCCGTTTCCGTGCCGACCCCGACGATCTCGTGCCCGGGGTACCAGGGCTCCGGAAGCCGCCCCTGCCAAGGGTGATTGAGCTTCGCGACATCGCTTCCGCACAAGCCCGTGTACCGGATCTCGACGATCGTCGTGTTGCCCATCGGGTGCATGTCGACCGGCGCGGGGAGCTGGCGGAGGGCACCGCTTTCAACTGCCCATGTGTACGGGAGGTTCATAGGTCCCTCCACGTACTCAGTAAGAAGGGGAGGGTCTCCACCTTGGGTATCGCCCTGCCGGGCCAGGCAGTCTCACCGAACGCGAGGCCATGCGGCCCGCCCCGGCGTTCCACACGCACTGCACGCATTCCCGCGCGCTCCGCGCCGGCCAACTCGTCACCGCCACCGTCGCCGCAGTAGAGGGCCTGGTGCGGGGCGACGCCGAGTGCTCCGAGCACCGCGGCGAAGAGCTGAGGAGCAGGCTTCACCGCGCCCACCCGGCAGCTGAACACGGCGGCATCGACGTACGACGCGAGATCGCTGCGGCTCCACGCCTCGGCGATGTCAGGGGATGCATCGCTGAGAACGGCCAGCATGACTCCGCCGTGCCGAAGCTCCTTCAGAGCCCGCAGGAGAGTCGCGTCGGCCTGGAGCCGCTCGTGGGCGAGTTGCGCCAGGAGCCGTTCCAACTCATCCACACGGGAAGCGGGAGCGCTGCAGCGCGCGACGAGGTGTGCCGCAACCTCGGCAGTGGTCCGCAGCCACCCGTCGTGCCTTGCCTGCCAGCTGTCGGACAGTGCCGAATCGGCGGCCGCTGAGGATACGCCCAAGACCTCGGCGAACTGATGGGCGGCGGTACTCCGTTCAACTGCGCTCGGGGCTTCGACGAGTGTGCCGAAGAGATCGAGAATCACCGCGGTCAGCCTTGGCGTCTGAACTGCGGAACTCTGCATAAGCGAGGTGCCAAGCAGTACGTCGCTCACGGGGTGTGTGCTGATCGCGGACAGGCTCTTCGACAAGATGGTGCTCGTCGGCGGATGGCGCATGGCAAGGCTCCATCAGTAGATCGGGGTGATCGTGTGCAGAACCGAACTCTCCGGTCGGCTGGCTGTCTGCGACCCCATAACGTCCTGGTGGTCGAGCGCGGGAAGGGCGGAGCCCTCCGGGGAACCAGCCCACGGGTGGTGTGCGTTGTGTACAGAACAATCCCACTGGGGAGGACGCGCGAGCGGACAGACTGTCCGCGCCTCTTTCATGCACGAGGCTTGACTGATCGCCCAGTTGTCGGTATAGGGCCGGCGCCCGCGAGGGCCCATCGGGGGAGGTGAATCACGTGACTTGTGTAGATTTCAGAACCATGGCGGTCGAGGGTCGCTTGGTGACCGAGCCCGCACCTGACAGCGACGATGCTGTTAACACTCGGCGAGCACCTCTGTGGGACTGGACATTGTCCGTACGCTGAGCGCAGTGCTCCGTCGCGAAGGGATCGATCCACTGATGAGTGAAAACCTGACGCTGGGAGACCGTCTCCGTATAGCCCGCCGGACACGGAAGCTGTCTGCCACTCAACTGGCACAGAAGGTCGCAATATCACCCAGCTACGTCCAGAAGCTGGAGTCCGGCGCACGCAAGGCTTCACCGTCGCTGGTCCTGGCACTCGCCAAGGCACTCCACTTCGGCCCCGAGGTTCTCACCGGCCAGCCGTACTACGGCGAACCGGAGGCCGAGGACGGGGTGCACGCGGTGATTCCCGACCTCCGCAGGATCATGCTGTGTTACGACACCCCGGACGAACTCGAGATCGCGCCGAGGCCGCTGTCGGTCCTGGCGTCCGAGGTCGACCAGGTGGCCGCTCTCCGACGGGATGCGCGCTACGCCCCCATGGGTCCGCTCCTGCCGGCCGTCATCACGGAGCTGACGCATCTCGCCCTCACCAGCCGCAATGGCGACCAGGCCAAGGCGTTCTGGCACCTTGCCCGCGCCTACCGAGCCGTGAACTCGCTCGCGCACAAGATGGGGCACCATGACCTGTCCAACACGGCGCTGGAGAGGGTGCGGTGGGCGGCGGACCGGTCCGGTGACCCGCTGATGAAGTTCACCGCCGGATATCTGGTCGCCGGCGCGATGCTCCGCCAGGGTGCGTACTCGTCTGCTCGTCGCAAGCTTCAGGCGTTGCGACAGGAACTCGAACGGCTCCAGCCGGAACGCTCCTTCAGCGACGATGCGCTCGCGGTCGACGGCGCGCTGCTGCTGAAGCTCGCCGTACTGGAGGCGAGGGAGAACAATCCGGACCGCGCGGACGACTACCTGCGCGAGGCCGAGGTCGTGGCCAGGATGGCCGGCAACCGTGACTCCCTCGCCTACGAGATGTCCTTCGGGCCGACGAACATCCGCATTCACGAAGTACACGCCATGATCGACATGGGGGACACGGAGCAGGCGCTCGCCCGCCTCGCGGAGTGGTCCGACGTGCCAGGCGAGGAATGGACGCCCCCGGCTCCGACGGTGGGCGAGCGATCCAGCCACCACTTCATCGACGTCGCCTCGGCCAAGCTGGCCGTGGGGGACAGGGCGGGCGCATTCGGGGACCTGCGACGTGCGCGTAAGGTCGCCCCCAACCACACGCGGTTCCACCCCTCGGCTCGCGAGACGGTCGCCGCCCTCCTGCGGATGGACGCGCAACCTTCCAACGAGCTGTCGACATTCGGCAGTTGGGCAGGAATTATCACAAACTGAGGCGAAGTCAAGATACTTCGCAGATAAATTCCACGGACAATCTGTCCGCGCACGGGCCCAGCAGAGTGGAAAGGTCTCCTCACAGATGGTTCTGAGGAGGCCGTTTCCATGTCTGATGCCACCCCGCGCGTTCCCGCGCTGCCGCCTCGGTGGATGCCGATAGGCGACGATCCCGAGCTGTGCTCGGCGGGCCACTGGTGGGATGCCATACGTGTCGTGGAGACCACCGGTCGGCGCGCGATCGAGCTTCTCCGCGAGGACGGCGCGGCGATCGGTCCGGTCATCCTTGACCCCGGAGGGCCGGAGCCACGCCTGTACTTCCTTGTGCCGCCCGGCACGGCCGCCGACTGGGAGGAGCCGGGAACGGTTCCTCTCGGGCGGAAGTGCCACGTTGTGGTGCCGCCCGCCGGCGCCACGCAGCCGCCCGGGCTGCACTGGCACGTCGTCCCCCGAGGTCCCAGGTCACTCACACAGCCCGGTCCGCTGTGCAAGGCCCTCAGCCAGGCACGCAGAGAGCGCAGCGGCCCGGCGGAGGCCACGGATTCCTGATGTCCCTGAACATCTCCCTCGTCCTGCTGCTCGGGATCGTCCTGGTCGTACTGATCCGAGGCGGCTCCCTGAAGGCTGGACCCGTGGTCGTGAGCGTGCTCTTCGGGTTCTTCCTGGCGGGCACGTCGATGGCGCCGGAGATCAATCGGCTGGTCTCCAGCGTTGCGGACATGATCGGCCAGATTCGCGTCTAGTACTGCAACCGCGTTTGGCGTGACGATGATTCGGTTTATGGGTTGTGGCCTCGTCGTTTGTAGTGGCTGATGCGTGCTCGGTGTTGTGCTCGTCGTCGCCAGTGGGACCAGGTGCAGGGCCTGGGCGACCCGGGAAGGAGTCGTGCCGTGAGGTGGGCGGTCAGGCGGCGGATCTCGGGCAGGCTCAGCGGGACGAGGTGCTGTTCACCGGCTTCTGATCCCCTTTTTTGAGTTCCTCCGCGCGGACCGTTGCCAGGTAGGCGTGGGCCGCCATGGCGAGAGTGATGTGCCAGTACCAGGCGTGGTATCTGCGTACCTGGTAGTGGTCGAGTCCGCATTCGTTCTTCGCGGTCTGGAAGCATTCTTCGATCGTCCACCGGCGGCCGGATACGGCCAGGAGGGTGTTCAGGGTGGTGCCTTCGGGTGCGAAGCACACGTAGTAGGCGATCTTGGTGGGATCGGTGATGCTGCGGCGGGCGAGGACCCAGTGCCCGACACCTTCCTCGCGCCAGGGGGCGGATAGGCGCCCGGGCCCAGTCGTAGACGCGCTCACCGTGGGCGCCTCGCCCGCACGACCGGCGCTTCCACGCCTGCCGTGGCAGACCGGCGACCAGTTCGTCCACGGGGTGGTCCATGCGTGAGGCGGTGACGACGGTGTCGGTGCGACGGGTTGCCAGCACGTGGAACACCCCGCGCTGTTCCAGCCAGTACCGCAGGCCCTTGACCTGCCCGTACGCTTCGTCGGCGGTCAGCCACGCGAACGGTACCCGCGCGGCGAGGGCCCGTTCGACCATAGCCTTCGCGTGTTCGATCTTCGTGGCGAAGGCGACCTCGTCCGGGACCCCGGCAGTACGGCACCGCTCATGGTCCTCGGTCCAGGACGCAGGCAGGTACAGCTCCCGGTCGATCAGCGTGTGACCGACATCAGTGGCATAGGCCAGAAACGTGCCGACCTGGCTGTTCTCGACCCGGCCCGCCGTGCCGGTGTACTGACGCTGGACCCCGGCCGAGCGCACACCCTTCTTCAGGAACCCGGTGTCATCCACGACGAGTACCGCCTGCCGGCCACCGAGCCGTTCAGTCACGAACTCCCGTATGTCGTCATGGACTTCGTCAGCATCCCAGTCACACGTGTTGAGCAGTCGCTGCAAACGGTCCGGCCGGTCATGCCCCACCCGCTCGGCGACCGTCCACGCGTTCTTCCACTCCAGCGACGACACCAGCCCACGCATATAGGCCAACGCCGATTCCCGGGGTTCCGAGCGCTGAAACCGGTGCATGAACCGCTCATGCACTTCCCTCAGCTCCGCCGCCCACCGCCACACGTCACCGACTTCGAGATCCCCTCCCATGACAGGAACAACGACACATCGTCACGCCAAACGCGGTTGCAGTACTAGGGCGGCGGCGCGGGAGTCGGCACCGCGGGTGACTTTGGTCCGCAGCCGGGCGGTGGCGAATGTGGACTCGATCGGGTTGGTCGTCCGAAGGTGGATCCAGTGCTCCGCGGGGAAGTCGAAGAACGCCAGCAACTGCTCCTGATCACCGGTGATCTTCTTGACGGCCCTGGGGAACTTCGCGCCTGCAAGGTTCAGCGGACAGCGGTATCGGTGAGTGGGGACGTTAGCGTACGACGGCTATCTGCGACTGGCAGGGGGGCGGAGTCCGGGGCGTTGTGACACGAGGGAGCCGGCTGTGGTGTCGGCGTGTGCCACAGGATCGTTCCAGTCGGTTTCATTGCTCTCCCGACCAGCGCCGATGGATATGCGATGATCCTTCCCGTGTTTCATCCAGCTCAGGGCTCGGATGGAAGAGGGGGAATAGGGATGTCGTTGCGTGACTTGGTCCGCGACGAGGCGATGGCGCGGATGTCTCCGGCGGAACGGTTGGCTCAACTGCGCGCCGCACGGCTGTACTTCCAGCGGCCGGAGAGCCCCGGTTTTTTTGTGTCCGAGACCGTGGATGGTCCGATAGTGCCGGTCTTCACCTCCTGGGAGGAGCTGGCTCTGTTCGCAGGAGCATGTGACTGGGCGTCGACCACGGCCGAGGACTTGGTAGGGCTGTTGCCTGAAGGGGTGCGGGCGCTGGTGGACCTGTTGGGGCCGAACCCGTTCTTGTTGGAGGCCGCGATGCTGGAGGAGCCGGCAGAGGTGGAGGGGGAGTAGACATGGCAGGGGGCGGAGCGGATGGGCCTGCGCCGGGGGATGGCTACAGGATCGAGATCGCTGAGGTGCGCAAGATCATGACGCCGATGGAGGAGTCCGTCGTCGCGGCGCACCAAATCAAGCGTGACTGGAAGTCCATGGCTCAGGGGATCCAGAACGCGGCCACCGTCGACATCGAGAAGCCGGCCAAGGACGTGCTGTCCGAGTGGGGTTTCGGCATGGGGCGGCTCGCCGAGCACGCCGACTCCATCGTTGAAGGCCTGCGGCAGGCCATCGCGGCCTACATGATGGCGGACCTGCTGCAGCTCGAGAACTTTGCGCCGACTGAGGACAACATCGCCAAACTCCCCATGGGCGAACACGGCCTGCGTGCGTGGAGGAACGGAGACCGGCCTCATTTCGATCCGCCTCCCGAGATCTACCAGGAGCCGTGGCTCGACGGCGGTAGCGGCAGTGGTGACGGTACGGTCGTCACGGGCGATCCAACCAGCAATCCTCGTTACCGCGTGGCCGGTGAAGGCGGTGAGGGCTGGGTGGTCGACGGCGGTGGAAAGGGCCCTGTCGCATGACGCACAAGGACGCCATGGAGGGCGGCGCTTCTGAGCGCATACCCCCGCACGCCAAGCCCGAAGAGGTCATACCGGGCAAACCCGAGAAGATTGACGACCTGGTCATCAAGCTCCGTGTTTATGCGGGCGCGTTCAAGGACGGCTACGACAAGCTGACCGACTTGTCCCTGCTCCCGTGGACCGGTGCCGCAGCAGATAGCTTCCAGGACGCGAGCAAACGTCTGCCCAGGGAGCTGGAGTCGGCACGCAAGTACTTCACCTCCGCGGCGGGCGCTCTGGACGCCTACGCCGACAAGCTGCGTTCCGTGCAGAACCGGGCCAAGCCGATCATCGAGGACGCGGACGAGGTAAGGGCTGCGTCGAAGAAGTACTGGGAGAACGTCACGGCCTACAACGCCGCTGTCGACCGCGGGGATGACACGCTGCCCGAGCGGCCGCCGGACGACGATCCCATCACCGGGCTGGACTCTTGCTATCGCCGGCTCGACAAACTGGAGAGCGAGCTGCAGGGCGTCGTCGACGACTCCAAGGCCAAGCTCGCCAAGGCGGCCGAGAAGGCCCCCAACGCGCCCGAGGGCTGGAACCGCTTCAAGAAGGGCGTCGGGGACTTCTTCGGCGGCATGGGCGACAGCGCCAAGGACATGTGGAAGCAGTTCGAGTACATGGCTGAGGACGGCCCCGGTGGCGCCAGCCTGCAACTGGCGGGCGCGATCGACGGGGCCGCCTACGCCGCGAACCACCCCAAGGAGTTCGCCAAGGCCGTCACCAACTGGGAGGAGTGGCAGCGGAACCCCAGCCGTGCCGCCGGCCAGCTCACCCCGGATCTGCTGCTCGCCCTCGCCACCGGCGGCGGGGGCGCCCTGCGGAAGGGCGCCTCGACCGCTAAGACTGCCGCTCAGCGGTTGGCGGGACGCGAGCGGGCGCTGCGTCGCGACGGCAGCGCCGCCGAGCGTGCCGACGGCGAGCCGAACAAGCACGACAAGTGCACCAAGGAGAAGTGCGGAGAGGGCGAGCCGGTCGACGTCGCAACCGGCGAGATGTTCATGTCCGCCACGGACGTCAGTCTGCCCGGCGCCCTGCCGCTGGTACTGGAGCGGCACTACGTCTCCGGTCACCCGTGCGGCGGTTGGTTCGGTCCCACCTGGGCGGCCACCCTCGATCAGCGCCTGGAACTGGACGATGCCGGACTCGTCTACATCGCGGCCGACGGCATGGTGCTGCGATACCCGGTACCAGAGCCGGAGACCCTCACCCTGCCCGTCTCCGGCCCGCGCTGGCCGCTGCGCTGGGACGGCAAACCGGACGGCGCCTTCACCCTCACTATCCCGGAGGAGAACCGCCGCCTGCACTTTGCCCGGCTCCCGGTGGGAGGCCCAGAACTGGCGCTCCACGCGATCACCGACCGCAGCGGTGAGGGCGACCGCATCGACTTCGTGTACGACGAGCACGGCGTACCCACCCGGATCACCCACTCCGGCGGCTACCGCATCGTCGTCGACACCGACACAGCCCTGCATCGCGTCACGGCCCTGCGTCTCCTGCACGGCGAGCAACATGAACACAGCGCCCGGCTCGTCGCCTTCACCTACGACGACAGCGGCGACCTGATCGAGGTCGCCAACTCCACCGGCAAGCCGCAACTCTACCGTTACGACGAGCACCGCATCACATCCTGGAAGGACCGCAACGGCACCGCGTTCGCCTACGTCTACGACCACCGCGGTCGCGTCCTGCGTACCGTGGGGCCGACCGGCATCCTCTCGGGCCGCTTCCACTACGACGACGCCCACCGCACCACCCGCTACACCGACTCCCAGGGCAACGTCACCACGTACGTCCTCAACGAGGCGCACAAGGTCGTCGAGGTGACCGACCCGCTTGGTCACACCACCCGCACCGAATGGGACGAGACCAACCGCCTCCCTCTCACCGTCACCGATGCACTCGGCCACACGACGCGGTACACGTACGACGAGGACGGCAACCTCACCCACATCGAGCGTCCGGACGGAAGCAGCGCCGAGGCGGTCTACGACGAGAACGGCCTCCCGACGGAGATCCGCGAGCCCGATGGTGTGGAATGGCGCCACACCTACGATGGCCGCGGCGCACGCACCTCCACCACGGACCCGACGGGCGCTACTACGCACTGGACGTACGACGAGGCAGGCCACCTCACCTCAGTCACGGACGTGCTCGGGCGCACGACGACAGTGACGACGGGCGCGGCGGGGCTCCCGGTGACGGTCACTGACCCCCTGGGACACACCACCCACGTCCGCCGCGGCCCCCACGGCCGCGTCACCGCCCTCACCGACCCGCTCGACCGCACCACCCATTTCGGCTGGACCATCGAGGGCAAGCCCGCCTGGCGCGAGCACCCTGACGGCACTCGCGAGGAATGGAAGTGGGACTGCGAGGGCAACCTCGCCAAACACACCAACCAGGCCGGTCATACCACCGAGTACACCTACACCCACTTCGACCTGCCCGCCACCCGCACCGACCCCGACGGCGCCCACTACGCCTTCGCCTACGACACCGAACTGCGCCTGGTGACCGTCACCAACCCCCAGGGGCATGAATGGCGCTATGAGTACGACACCGCCGGCCGCCTGGTCGCCGAGACGGACTTCAACGGGGTGACCCGCTCCTACGAGCGCGACGCGGCGGGCCGCCTCACCGCCCGGACGAATGCGCTTGGCCAGACGCTGCGGTACACACATGACGCGATGGGGCGGGTGCTCACCCAGCAGGACGAGACGACGGACGAACTGACGACCTTCGCCTACGGTACGCGAGGGGCCCTCGCCCGCGCCTCCAACAGCGACGCGGTCCTGACCCTGGAGCGGGACCCCCTGGGCCGAGTCCTGGCGGAGACGGTCAATGGCCGCACGATCACCTCCGCCTACGACGCGGTGGGCAACCGTTTGACTCGCACGACTCCGTCCGGGCTGGCATCGACCTGGACGTACGACGCCGCCGACCGACCCCTGACCCTCACGACGGCGGGCAACACCCTTACCTTCACCCACGACGCCACCGGTCACGAGACACAGCGTGCCGTCGGCGGTGTCACCCTCAGTCAACGCTGGGATGACACCGGCCGAATCACCGCACAGACGGTTACTTCCGCCGCCGATGACCTCATCCAACACCGCACCTACGCCTACCGGCCCGACGGATACGTCACTCAGATTCGCGAACTGACGTCCGGTACTCGCCACTTCACCCTGGACCCGGTCGGCCGGGTCACGGGTGTACAAGCGCACGGCTGGACCGAGCGCTACGCCTACGACGCGGCCGGGAACCAAACCCACGCCTCGGCGCCAGGACAGGAAGCCTCTGGCGAGAGGGAGTTCACCGGAACCCTGGTCCGCAAGGCGGGCCGCACCGTGTACGAACACGACGCCGCGGGCCGCCTGATCCGTAAGACCCGCAAGCTGCTCAACGGTCAGACCCGGACGTGGGCCTACGCGTGGAGTGCCGAGGACAAGCTCACGCGGGTCGTGACGCCGGACGGCGAGACGTGGACGTACTCCTATGACCCCCTGGGCCGCCGCATCGGCAAGACCGACCCGAAGGGCGCGACTCTCACCCTCGCCTGGGATACGACCCGCCTCGCGGAACAGACCGCCCGGGGCGGTGCGACCTGTACCTGGGACCACGCCCCGGAGACTCACCGCCCCCTGACCCAGACGGTCGGCGAAGTGGGAACCTCACGCTTCCGTGTCGTGGTCACGGATGCCACGGGGACGCCCACCGAACTGCTCACCCCAGACGGCGAAATGACGTGGCAGCACCGGACTACCCTCTGGGGAACCCCTGTCCCTGCCCCCTCCGACGTGGAGACCTGCCCCCTCCGCTTCCCAGGCCAGTACGCCGACCCCGAGAGCGGCCTTCACTACAACTACTTCAGGTACTACGACCCGGAAACGGCTCGATTCCTCACCCCAGACCCGCTCGGTCTCACCCCTTCGGACAACCACCATGCGTACCCTCGAAACCCGATCCGGCTGACCGACCCGCTCGGACTGGCTCCCTACGACCTCGAACCCGAGTCGGAGAAGATCGCGGACCACGCCAACGGTGAAGCGCTCCGCCCCGACGGCAACGGAACGCACTACGTGCGAGGAGTCGACCCCAAAGCCCTGAAGTTCTACGTCGACGGAGTGATCAACGAGCGCATACCCAACATCGAACCGAAATACGGACTGCGAAATGGTCGAGAGGCCTTCTGGGACCCGGACAAGGAGGCCGTGGTCATCGTGGACGGTGACGGGGGCACCGTGTTCACCCCCAAGCAGGGATACTCCTACTTCGAGGACCTGGAATAAGAGGAGCGGTATGTCCGAGCAAACCAGCCGCAGCGTCAGTCTCTCCCACTCGGAGTTCACGAGGCTTTACTTCCTGACACGCGAACTCAATGAGTTCCCCGCCGAGAGACTGCAGGGTTTCGGATGCGATGCCGAAGAACTGGAAGATCTGTTGTCACGGCTCAGGAGCGCTCGTCGGCAGTCCAAAGAGCATGGGGAAGCTCACCGTTTGACACTTGTCTTCTCGACGACGCTCCCTGAATCGGACGCCGCACCAGCTCTTGCCCGCGACGGAGACAACCACACTCGGGCGGCGCCCGCCCACACCACCGTCACCGTTCCCGCCAGCGTCGCGCAGTGGTGGGCCCCCGCAGCGCGCTGGGTCCTCCATGCTCACAGTCCCCGGGAGATTTCCCTACGCACTGGGTACTCAACCGATGAGCTGCGCGAAGCACTGGCAACCTTGCCGGACTGAGACCGCTTCGTGCCTCGCCTCCTCAAGGAGCGGTATTGGCGGCGGGCGAGGCGGTCATGGAGCCCCGCTCCGTTGCGGAACCGGATAGCGTAGGGGTGTGCGCATCCGCCCTGCCGTTTGCAGCTGCAGGTCTTGAAGAAACTGCCCATCCCACGGATGAGTTTGGTCGCCACGTGCACCGCTCCTGACTCATGCTGGGAGTTTGCTGACCAGCGGTCCTACAGCATGGTCCTGACCTGCGGCCGCGTCACACTAGCGCACCGCCCGTGCCAGCGGCATGCACCGTCTCATTCAGGTGCGACGGTAAACCAGCCGTGTGGTCGGAGCGTGGCAGCGCTCCGAAGAAGTGCTGGAGGTCAGCGCAGCCCTGCGAAAACCACAGCCGCCGCCGTGCCGCCCAGGATGGCCCCCGCGATGACCTGGGCTGTGGTGTGGTCGCGGGGGGAGACACGGGACCAGCCGACGGCGGCGACGCCGAGGAAGAGGAGGGCGGCCCACCAGCCATAGGCGACAGTGATGACGACGGCGACGCCGGAGGCGACGGCGGTGTGGACACTGACCTTCCACCAGACAGTGACCGCCATGGTCAGCAGCAGGCCGGCGATCATGGCGGCGACCAGGGCGACGACCTCGCGGGGCGCGTCGAGCGCCAGGAGCAGGCCCGTGCCGATGAGGACGGAACTAAGGGTGACGAAGAGCGGTGTCCACCGCTGGGACCGAACCTTGAGGTGCTTGTCCGTCCAGCGCCCACGGCGGACTCCGGCGACGATGTAGGCGATCGGCAGGCCGCCGCAGAAGGCGCCTGCCAGCAGGCCCCAGCCCGCACCCGCAAGGGAGTTGGTGGAGTGCCAGCCGATGACCAGCAGGACGCCGATGACCAGGTTGGCGGGCGCCAGGACCTCGGTGACGAGGCGGGCGGATCGCCTCTCGGCAGGAACGGCGGCAGTGGGTGGAAGCTGGGTGGCGGTGGTCATGCCGGTGTCTCCTCAAGGTGGGCGCGGAGGAAGTCCTGTGTGGCGCGGGAGCGGTAGGCGGTGCTGAGCGTGGTGAGGGCGCGGATCTCGGTGGCGAGGTCGCGGCCTCCGCTGGCGGGGGGCATGGGTTCACCGGAGCCAGTGGCCGCTCCCCGGAGCCGTTCCTTGCGGGCGACGGCGAGCCAACAGGCCTCGGCGGTGATGTCGGCGTGAGCGCCGATGAAGCCGAGGGAGGTGGCGTGGTCGTAGGAGCGTCCGCGCAGTTCCGCCGGCGCGTAGTCGGCGAGAGTGAGGATCGAGTCGCGGATCTCGATGGTGCGCCGGTACAGCCGGTCATGTGTATGCGAAGTCATCGCCCGCTGCGCACATGCCGCCGTCTTCGTAGGCCATGTCGAACGTGACTGTGCGCAGGCCGCTCGCCAGGCGGAGCCAGGTGTAGACGTTGTCCCATGCCTCGCGTTCGGCCGGCTCGGACGAAGCAGGGATCCGTTCCACCCAGTCTGCGAGTTCGGAGGCGTGTTCTTGGGGGTCGAGGAGCGCCATGGCTGACTGAGCGCGGTATGGGGGCAGACAAGGGCCCGGGGTCTGTGTGGATGCCATGTGTGGGAGCGTCTCACGCCGGTTTGACAACCCGGCGCGGGACAGGGGCTGTTCACCCTTTGAGGACCTGCTGGGCCTACTGGACCCTGCGGGAATCTGGCGGGCGCGAGATCGCACATGCGTAGACATGGCCTTAGCTAGGCCGTACCTGCTGGGCTGCCAGGCGCCGTACCCGGTGCGCGGTCGTCTCCGACCCGTTGGGATACCGGCACCTCTGGCCGACCGCCGATCCGCAGCGCGGACACTCAACGTCTTTCCACGCGGACGCCTTCACCGGCGCCATTCGCTTCGCCGGCTTAGCCGGGCTGCGCCTGGGTGACTTCGACATCGCCTCACGCCGGGCCTTCGTCCGCTGCTCCTTCGAGGCCGGGTCGTGATGCGGGCAGGGTCCCTTGCGGGTGGTGTTCCAGGTACACACCGTGCCCGTGCTCGCCTGGTGCCCGCACCGCACCGTCGGAACGTCATGAAGCGCGCAGGGGCCCTTGGTCTTATCCCATCTGCACGGCCGGTGTGTCTTGCCACCGACTACCTTGCACAGCTCCGGCCGGGTGTGGGCCTTCGTCTCGGCGGCGGCGCGCTCGAAGAAGCCACTAAGGGATGGGTCGGTTTCCGCGGTTGCGGCCGCGACCCGCTCCCACAGGTCTTCGAGGCCGTGGACCTCCGCCCAGCCTGCCCCGTCGGTGGCGAAGTAGGCCAGACGCTTACCCGTCTCTTTGTCGAAGAGCCACACAGCCCGAGCCATTGTTGCGGTTCCTTCCTTTCGCATACGCGCGCCATGTGACCGTCGTACCGTGAGATGAGAGCTCACCGCAAGACATCATCGGCGGGTTCAGGCTGCCGAGGGCCTGCCCAGTCGGCGCTCTCAAGCGGCTGTGAATTCCCTGATGGGCTTGGCCGTTGACAGTTGGGACTGCATGGTCTCGGTCGGCAGATCGAAGTTCATTTCAGCTGTTGGAATGTCGGACCAGCCGGTGTCCCCGCATGGCGCCGCCGCGACGGGCAAGCGCTCGCTCCCAGCCCTCCTCGTTGCCGATGCGGTGCGGCTCCTTGTAGAGGCCAGCTCTTACCTCGGCATCGGTGAGTTGAGCCGCAACCGTAGTCCAGGACCTGCATCCCCGGTTTGAGTTGCAGATCGACCACGGCCTGACGCGCCGGGACGGACAAACCGACACGGCCGATGGCCGTCTGGCGGCGTTGGTTACTCCAGAGCTGCTCTGACATGCACGCTTCCTGGGATTCGACCGGCGAATCTACATACGGCAGCACCGAACCTTACGCTCAGGCGTTGCCGGTCCACACGATCTTGCCAGCGAAACCACCCCTCGACGCAGCCTTCTGTGCTCGCCGCTCTTCCAAGCGGCTCGGTGCCATGCCCAGGTCGAGAGCAAGTGCGTAAACCACTTCGAGGATGTCTGCCAGCTCCTCGGCAGCAGCGGAGTCGTCCGCGGTGAGGAACTCGGCTACCTCCTCGCTGAGCTTGTGGTGCAGCCGCTCCCGGTACTCTTCCAGGCTGGCAATGTAGACCTTCGGCTCCGCACCGCTTTCACGGATGATCTGGGGAATCAGGTCTCGTACGAGCTTGCCGTCTGCCATCAGCCCTCCGCGAATTTAGTCCACTGGGTGTGGCGCTCCTGTGCCACCTCAAGCAACACGGCGCGGAGTTTCTCCTGGCTCCGACCGCGGGTCTTAATCGCGTGGCAGTTCGGGCACAGCGCAACCATCCGGCTGGGGTGGTCGCGTCCACCGCGGGCAAGGTCCACGACGTGATCGACTTCGAGTATCGGTGCGCCCTTGGCTGTCACATCGGTGGGTTGGCCCGTGCAGTGCGGGTTCTCGCAGATTCCTTTACTGCGCAAGAGCACTGCTCGTCTGGCCGTCCCTGACCGGAACGGGTTGTATGAGGCGTCGGGTGCGCGTCTGCCTCGGTTCTCGCCCTCGCGATGCTCGACGATCCTGCACAGCCGGTCGTACTGGGCTGCCGTGAATACCGGAGGCGGCGGCTCGGCATCATCGTCGGCGCAGTCGTCAGCTATCTCATCGTCGTACAGTCCGACTTGGTGTAGGAGCGGCCCGTAGTTCAGGCCGTCGAAGTACGTTGACAGTAGTGCGTCGATTGCGGCAACGCGGGCGTCACCGGACCGGCGCAGCACGCCATAGGCCGACTCGACGAGACCGCTGCAGGGCTGGTTGTCGGCGAACCATCGTCTCAGCGCAGAATCTCCGTGGGCGGTGGGTACCGGGCCCGAGTGGTCACGCAGTTCCCAGAGGCCTGCGTGGTACAGGGCGGCGACCGGATAGTCGGGGCGCGGGCGCTCCCTTCGCATGCCGTGCTGCTCCAGCAAGCTGCGGACTACTTCCATCGTGGTGTTCCAGGGGAGAAGCCGTTCTTCTCCGTGGCGAGCCCGTCCGATGGCCCAAAGCAGGGTGATCGGCTGGTACAGGAGGGGGCGGCCTGCGGCACGGTTCACCTTCAGCTTGTCGATGCGGCTGAGGAGCTCCTCGTACGCCTCCAAAGCGGCGCCGGGACCATCCACGATCGCGAAACCGAGTTTGCGGAGCAGAGCAACGGCGTGGTCTGCGCCACCGGAGAAAGCTTGCGCCTCGAGAGGCGCCTGGTCGAGGAGGTACCCGTGCGCCGCGCCGACGATGGCCTTGAAGTCGTAGAGCTTGCCGTTGTGAGAGAGGAGGTGGCGCCGAGCGCGCTTGAACCCATGGGTACGAAGAAAACTCTCGCGACCGAGGCGGTCGCACTCTGCGAGGGCCTTGATGATCTCTGAGCCCGTGATGTCCGCCAACGCCATGTCGTGAACAGTAGGCGACGCCACCGACAAACAGTGACGAGTTGTGGGCGTGCAGGATCCTCAGCTGCCGGACCACGGCCGACGAATCGGTACCGGCCTCCACTCCCATCAGCGGACGGCCGAGCGCGCAAGCATCCACACGGGGGTCTCGCTGTGCGATCTCGACAAACTGCGCCAGCATGTCGTTGACGACGGGCTTCCCGCGCAGCGGTACCGATTCGCCAGGCGGCGGGGAGCGCAAGGGGAGCGCGGATGCCTTTGGACGGTGCAACACAGGACGCGAGCAGCGGGACCGCCACAGGTGCTCTGATCTGGGAAAACGGGATCTGACACGATCGCGCGGCACAGCCCGGCATGATCCCTAGTGGTCTTGTAATGCGTAGGTCGTCGGTTCGAATCCGACAGGGGGCTCCGGGAAGGCCCAGGTGAGGACAGTCTCCGACCTGGGCCTTCAGTCGTTCTCGGAGCCCTGGGGTCCGGAGCGCGGGGGGAGTGGTGCGGCGGTCGCCGGCACGTCGTGCGGCGGTGTTGTCACGGGGTGACGCCGTCCCCGGCGTACAGGTAGCCGCCCGGCCGGGCGGGGTCGGCGATCAGCAGTACCTGGTCGCCGGGGCGGGGAATCCGCACCTTCGAGACGATGGTCTGGAGGGCGATCCGGTCGGCGGCCCCGGACAGCTGGAGGACCAGGTCGACGACCGGGTTGAAGTTGACCAGCCTGCCGGTGTCGCTGATCGATTCGACGACGGCGGGGATGGTCGGCACCCCCATGGCGAGCAACTGCTGGACGTCGAGGCCGGAGTGGTACGCGCCGATCGACTGCTGAACCTTGGCGAAGTCCTCGTTGCCGAGGAACGCGCGTGTGGCGCGGCCGTAGAAACCCTTGCCGCTGGCCACCTTGCCGGCGATCTCGGCGGCCCGCTCCTCGCGGTTCTTGCGACGATTCCCGAAGATTCCCATGGCGGCTTCTCCTTCTTGGTGATGTCCGGTGCGGTTCAGACGGATTTCGTCCTGTGCGACTTGGAGCGCATCCATGTCGGTGTCGGTCTTGGGGCCGGTGTGCCCGGCGTGCGGACGGTGAGAGAGGGGCGGCCGTCGGCTGTCGGGCCGGTGGGACGGGGCGTGGTGACCGTCCCGGCCTACGGGTGCGTCCTGCTGACGGGGTGGACGCTAGGCGGCCGGGGGCACCTACCGATCTCAGGTTCGCCCGCCCGTTTTCGGACGACGTACCCTCCTCACATGTCGCCTCCGAGCCGGCCGACCGGCGAGCGCCTACCGCGCGCCATGGTCATCGACAGAGCCTGGCGCGGCCTCGGGCCGGGGCTGGAGTCGCTGAGTGGCCCCGGTGGCGCACCCTTGACCCGGACGGTCAAGCTGATCGTGCTGCCGCTGATCGTCAGGCCGGCGCTGAGCCCGGAACTCGCGGTGGATTTCCTCGGACCGGCGCAGGCCGCGCACCTCGACGCGCTGATCCGGGAGTCCGGTCCGCGGCTTGAGGCGACGGCGCAGTGGTTCACCCTGCTCAAGAGGGCCCGGCGGGCTCTGGGCGTGGTGGCGGGCAACCCCCAGGATCTGTACTTCCAGCGGTGCTTCGAGCTGGCCACCGAGCACGGAGCGCCCTCGGCCGGGGCGGACGCGTTGGCCAGGGCCGTGGTCGAGGACGTGGCGGACGCGGTCGGCGGGCGCACGGTGGACGTGCTGAAGGACCACCTGGCGGACGCCTCCCGGCGCGCCCGGCTCGACGGGGAGCTGGCCACCGGGTGGGAGAGTCGTCGGCCGGCCGCCGCCGACGGCGCGGCCGCGGCGGTCGCGCTGGCGGCCGAGGTTCTGGACGCCTGCGGCGCGCCGGGTGGGGCGGGGAACCCACCGGCGTACGTGTCCATGGTCGAGGCGGGGCACGGAGACCTGCTCGGCCGGGCGCTGTGGGCGCACCCGAGCGGTGTCTGGGGCCGCGACGACCTGCCGGCGCATCTGGGACTGACCGAGCGCCAGGTGCCGCCGCGTCCGGAGGTGGGCCGGGGCGCCTCGACGGCCACGCTTCCCGCGCCGCTGGACCGCACGCTCTTCGAGCGGCTCTTCGTCGTGCTGCAGTCGTCGGCCCGGCGCGAGGAGTTGGCGACGGTGCCGGAGCTCGTCGGGCGGGAGGTCGGCCGCAGTTGTGCTCCGCTCGGCCTGTACGACGAGAGCCTGCGTGTCGCCGTAGTCCTCGGCGGTCGGCTCGCGGTCGGCCTCGACCCGCTGGGCACCGGAGAATCCGCGCCGGGGCGGACGGCGGCGCACCGGGCGGTCAACAGCCGCTGGCGGCGGGAGGCTTCGGCCCTTCGCGCCCGCAGGATGACCGTTTCTCCCCGCCCCGACCCGGACGGCGGCGTACTGGAAGCCCTCGCTCAGGACCTCCGTACCCCCTGGGCCGCCTACATGCGGCGGCTGTGGGTGCGGCTGCACGGGCGGGATGTCCGCGACGCGTCGTTGAGGGACGCCGCGTCGGCCTGGGCGGTGCTCGACGGGGTCGCCCGCTCGGTGATGATGGACCACCGCGCCAGGGTCCGGTCGGCGCTGCGGGCACTGTCGGCGACCGCGGCGGAAGCGGCCGAGCCGGGGAGCGCGTGATGGCGCGGGCCCACTTCGACGTCCGTGTCGTGCGGGGTGCGGACGGCACGATCCGGGTCGCCGCCGGTCCTGCCTTCGGCGGGGCCGGGGACGGCGGCGACGTGGGTGCCACGGGCGGTAGCGACGTGGGTGCCACGGGTGGTAGCGGCGCGGGCGCCGTGGGCCCCGACATGGGTGGTGTGGGCCCCGACTTCACCCGGGCCGTTCTCGACGTCGCGGGAGCGGTTCTGGCCTGGCCCGTCCTCGGGGACCCGGGTCTGCCGGTGGCGGAGGTGAACGACGTGGGGCGGGCGCAGCAGTGGCTGTGGGCGGTCTACGGCGAGCGCACTGCCGCTGCCGTGCACGCCTGCGCGGCGGGGGAGCCGGCCGGCCCGCGGGTGGTGGCGGACCTGACCGCTCTCGCGGGCGGCGCCGCCCGGCTCGGTTTCGGGCACTGGGCGGCGCGGTGGTGGCCGGCGTCGTACGCGGACGGGATACCGGCGCTCGAACCGGACGTGCTCGGCCTGGAGCTGGCCGCGCTCACCCACGCGTGCCAGCAGTTGTTCGACGACTTCGGTGACCAGCCCGACGACTGCGTGGCCGAACTGATCGAGGACCATCGGTCCGCCCTCGACCCGCTGACCCAGTGGTGGCGCGCGGCACCGCGGCCGACGGACACGGCACGCCACCTGGAGAGCGTCCTGCGGTTGATCGACGACGCGGCGGACAGTGCCGGGCTGGACGGGCAGGCTCTGCGCCGCCTCCGGTCGTCCCTGGACCGGCGCCGGCCGGCCGCTGCGCCGGTCGACCCCGGCGCGCTGTTCGCACGGCAGGGCGGCTATGCCCTCGCGGCGGGCGAACCGCTCGTCGCGGGCGGCCGGGTGATCGCCCGGGGCTCGGGCACCAACGACTGGCGCCGCTACCCGCCCGGCTTCGTCGACGCCTCCGAGACCGCGGTGTCCTGGACCGCTCGCGCACTCGGCGCGCGACGGCAGATCGAGGTCGAGGTCGTCGCGCACATCGCGGCACCCGCCGCCGCGGTGCCTCTCGTCGCGGAGGTCCGTGTGAACGGCGGCCGCCGGTATCGGGTGCCGCTCGCCAGGCGGGACGACGTGTGGACCGGCCGGGCGGAGCTGGAGCTGCCGGCCGCGGCGCCGCCGCCGCGCATCGAGGTCGGTGTGCTGCTGCCCGGCTTCGACCCCGGCCCCCGTCCCGATACGGCCGGCGGAGCCGGAGGCGTCGCCGACCGCGACGCGATCCGCACTCTGGCCCGGCGGCGGCTGGCAACCGCGGCAGAGTCCCCGGCGCAGGGCGCGTTGCCGCACGACGCCTTTTCGGGCCCGTTCCTTGCCGAGATCGCCGCTGCTGCCACCGGTGAGGACTACTGACGGATGCCGGACGAGGAGGACGACGCGGGGGTGTGGCTGTACGGAGAGCCGTTCGACAGTGGTTTCGCCCTGGCCGAGGAACATCGGCTGGCTGCTGACCTCGCCGCCGCGTGCACCGTCTACGAGGGGTTGCTCACCGTGGCCGAGCCCATCGAGGACTCGCCCGACGTGCGTTTCCTGCGGGCGCATCTGCTGTCGGACCTCGCGAGCGTCCGGCTCACCGCCACGGACCTGGCCGGGGCGGCGGACGCCGTGGAGCGGGCCCTCGGCCTGCTCCACGGCATCCCCTCGGTGTCGATGGGGCCGCTCGGCCGTCAACTGTGGCTGGAAGTCCTGCTGAAGACCCTGCTCGCCAGGGCCGACCTGCTGCGCAGGACCGGGCACCTGGACGAGGCGCTGGCATGTCTCGACGAAGTGGCGGCCAGACTGCCCGAGTTCGACGACCCGGAGGGGCTGCGTACTGCCGAACTCGGCCTGAACCGGGTGCATCTGCTGATGGAGCGGGGCGAGTGGGGAGCGGCCGAGGAGCAGGCCTCGGCGCTGCTGTCCACCACACCGCAGGCCGTGGTGCCGGCCGTCCCGCGACTGCTGACCGCCCTCGGCCTGATCTGCGCCTCGACGGGGCGGTTCGACCCGGCCGAGGACTACTTCGTCCGCGCGGAGGACGGCTTCCGGGCGATGGGCAACGCCGGTGAGCAGCAGTCGCTGCTCGTGCACCGGGCGTACGCCGCGATGCACCGGGGCGATCTCGGCCTCGCGGAGCGGTGGTACGCCGAGGCGTCCGCGATCTTCGAGCGGCAGCGGCAGTTCGGTGATCTGGCGGTCTGCGAACAGGCCCGTGGCTTTCTCGCCGGTCTGCGCGGCGACGCCACCGGCGCACAGGACCTGCTGGGGGCGAGCCTGGCCCGGTTCGAACGACTCGGCGCATCGATCGCCGCCGCCGACACCAGCCTGCTGGGCGCCCAACAGGCCTATGCCCGGGGCGACATCACCGAGATGAAGCGGCTGGCCCAGGAAGCCCGCGACGTGTACCAGGCGCGGGAGGTGTACGAGCGGTGCGCACAGGTCGATCTCATGCTCGCGAGAGCCCTTGAGGACAACCTGAACCGGACGGACCACGGTGACCACGAGCGGGAGTCCATCGGTACCGCGCTCTCCCTCGCCCTTCCCGCCGCACTGGCCCTGGAGGCGGCGCGCTACGACTTCGCCACCGCCCACGCCCGCAGTCAGTGGCTGGAACTGGCGGACGACGCCATGCAGTTGGTCTTCCGCCTCGCGGTACGCCGGCAGGACCAGGGACTCCTCTTCGAACTGGTGGAACACCGCTGCGCGGGCGCCTCGCTGGCGCTGGACCGTTCACCTCGGTCGGCGATGCGTGTCCCGCCCTCCGGGCCCGGCGAGTCCTCCAGGTCCGGCGAGTCCTCCGGGCCCGGCGAGTCCTCTGCGCCCGCCGGGGCAGCTGGGGCAGCCGGGTCCGCCGAAGACGCTGCGTCGGTCTTCCCGAGTGCGGCCATGAAGGCGTACGGGCACGTCGACGGCCCGATGATGCCCGGGGGCGTGGCGGCGGAGGCCGCTGCCTCCGTCGGCCTGCGCGTCGCGCCGCCGCCGAAGGTGCGGATGTCGCCGGAATCCGGCCGTATCGCGCTCCAGGAGTACATCGAGGCGGCCGAATTCCGCTATCACCGACGGATCGTGAGTGAGGAAGAGGTGCCGTTCTGGTCGCCGACGACGTGAT
Source organism: Streptomyces sp. NPDC087845 (assembly GCF_044742755.1). Lineage (NCBI taxonomy): Bacteria > Bacillati > Actinomycetota > Actinomycetes > Kitasatosporales > Streptomycetaceae > Streptomyces > Streptomyces sp. NPDC087845. Next base: position 1,043,102 of record NZ_JBIUVC010000001.1, on the reverse strand, counting down.
GAGCCGGCCGGTGGTCCAGGTCCGGCTGGCCGACGCCGGCGACCTGTTCATGACCTGGACGTGGACCAGCGGGGCCCGGGGGTTCGGCACCGGCCACGGGCCCGGTGCCGAAGTCGACCGGGCGGTCGGCGCGCTGGCCGCCGCGCTGCCGGGCGCGGGCGGGGGAGCGGAGGGGCTGCGGCGGGCGTTCGACTCGGGAGCGATGGCCGGTCACCGGACCGAGCACCGGCTCGCGCGGGTGCTGGCCGAGGCGCTGTGGCCGGAGGGGCTGACGGCGCAGATACGCCACGTGTCGGCGCGCGCGGGCCGTCCCCTGGTGCGGATCCAGCCGTCGCCCAGGGTCGCCCAGGTCCCGTGGGAACTGCTTGCCGTCGGCGACGACGTCCGGCTCATCGATCTGGCGGACGTCGTGACCACCGCGCCGGTGTCGTTGCGGCTGCAGAGATCCGCTGCGTGTCCGGCGCCCGACACGGACGCCGAAACGGACGCAGATGCGGACGCCGAAACGGACGCGGATGCGGATGCGGGCGCGGATGCGGGCGCCGACGCGGTCGTGCTCGTCCTCGACCCCCGGGTGCCCGGGTTCCGGGCCGACTCCCCGCTCGGCTCGGTCCTGGGGCCGCCCGGCTCGGACCCGCAGCTGCTGTCGTTCGTCCAGAGCCGTCTGGACGCGGGCGCCGTCGTGCCGTCCGTCGCCGCCCCGGCGGAGGCCTTCCGCCGCACCGACCTGGACCGGGACTGGTTGAGCGGCGTGCTCCGCAAGGGGGCACGCAGGCTGATGTACGTCGGGCACGTGAGCGGCGCGCCGGTCGAGGGCGGGCAGAGCGAGGACGGCGCGCTCCATCTGTGTTGCGGTCCGGGGACCGCCGGCCTGGCCGAGGCGGTCCGTACCCATCGGCCGCTGTCGGCCAAGGACCTCCTGCTGGGCACGCTTCCCCTGCGCGCGGACGGCGAGCCGGGTGCGCGGATCTGGCCCGCGCCGCCGCGTGTCGCGCTGATCGGCTGCGAGAGCGGCGGCGATCTGCGGTTCGCCGAGTCGTTCGGCCTGGCGACGGCGATGATCCACAACGGCGCCGAGCTGGTCACCGCCACCCGCTGGGTGCTGCCGACCAGCTTCGCGTTCCACCGGCTGGCCGGTCTGCCCGAGTCCGTACGCCCGCTGTCGGAGGCGATCATCGCCGTCGACGCCGCCCACGAGCACCGCGACCCCGTGCACCGGCTCGGCCGCTGGCAGCGCGAGCAGCTCGACCACTGGCGCGCCGGCGGCCGGATCGAGCACTCGCCCCTGCTGTGGGCGGCCATGACCTGCATCGTTGTATGACCGGCAGGCGATACGGGCTCTGTGACGTTCGCCCGGTGATCCGGTGCCGGGGTTGATCCTCGGGGCGGGACAGGGGCGGGGCGGGGCAGGGGCCCCTCCCCGCGCGTGTGGCGGCGCGCAGCTCGGGGTCCTTATCGCGGCACTCACCGCTGGCCCCTCCCCGCGCGTGTGGCGGCGTGGGGAGGGGCGGTACACCGCTCAGGTCGCGGTGCAGTTGACCCGGACCGGGGCCGCGGCGGCGTGGCGGTTGTTGGCGCCGCTGCCGCGGTTGTCGAGGACGACGGAGATCTTGTTGTCCGTGATCGGGAAGGTGCCGGCGGAGACCCACTGGCCCAGGTGGGAGGGCTGGTTGATCTCGAAGGTGCCGATCTGGTTGCCCGAACTCTGCGTGAAGGCGCGGTAGACGGTGTAGTGAGCCGGGGTGCCGCCGACATACGAGAGGTCGTGGACGTTGGGGATGTACACCTGGACCGCGCAGTTGCCCTTCTTCACGTCGCCGGACGTGAACTTCCACTGCGCCCAGATGCCGTCCGAGCGTGAACTGCCCGACATCGGCAGGCTGTAGTAGAAGCCGCTGCACCCGTAGGACGTGGTGCTTCCCCGGCTGCCGCGCCAGCCCTCGTTCCCGTCGGTGTACTGGTCCCCGGCGGCGAAGCCGGGCGTGTTGCAGCCAGGGCCTATGAGGTGCGAATAGGTGATGGCCGGGGCGGGGGCGTCCGGGGCGACGCCCGCGGGCTTGTTGGCGGGGGCCTGCTTGTTGTTCTCGGCGGGTGGGGTGTTCTTCTTGCCGGTCTTGGTGGACGGGGCCTTCTTCGGGGTGCTGGGCTTGTCTTCCTTGTCCTCACCGCCGCTGCCGGACTCGTGTATGCCGCCCAGAGCGGCGTTGTGTTCGGTCGTGCCGCCGGAGCCGGGCCCCATACCGGAGTGCTCGCCCTTGGCCTTGGCCTTGGCCACGCCCGGCGCGGAGATGCGCTGCTCGCTGGGAACGAGTCCGGGGCCGGAACCGTCGGGGTTCATCGAGCTGCCGGCAGGGGCCCCGGCGACCGGGGGACGGGGCTTGTCGTCGGGGCCGGAGATGAGGAAGGGCACCCCGATGAGGACCAGCCCGCCGAGGACCGCGGCGGCGATCATCGGCTTGTTGGGCCGCCCCAGGGGCAGGCCGACGGTGCGCTTCCCGGAGGCCCCGGAGCCCGCCGCGGCGGTGAGACGCGTCTCGGCCGCCGACTCGGTCGTGGTCCGGGTCTGAGCGGCGGAAGCGGTTCCGTCCGCCGCCGGACCCGTCTCGGCGGTGGCCGCCGTGGCCGATTCGGGGGCGGCCGGGGTGGTTTCGCCGGTTGCGGCCGTCGCGGCGGCAGTCGGCGCCTCCTCCCCCGCTGCGGGGGCTGCGCCCTCCTCCGCGGCCGGTTCGGGGGTCGCGGTGGCTACGGCGGTGGCCGTCGCCGTCCCACCGCCCGTTCCGGCCTTCGTGCCGGTTGTGGCTGCGGCCTCCGCACCGGCGGCCGGAGCCGTCACGGCCGCGGAAGCGGAGGCAGAGGCGGAAGCGGGAGCAGGAGCGGAAGCGGAGGCGGTGGAAGCGGCGGAGGCGGTCGCGGTCGCGGGGAACAGGCCGGTGGTCGGTTCCTCGGTCAGGACGGCGATTGCCGCCGCACGTCGCACCGAGGAGCCCCCGGCGCTCTCACCTGCCGGGGTGGACTCTTTGCTTGCCATGGCTGGTCTGCCTTTCTGGACGGGAGGAAAGAGTTCTGCGGAGGCGCCGCTCAGCGCACCGGTGGGGCGTGGTGGAACGGACCGGTGCACCGATCCGGCCAGGCGAGCGCCCCGGCCGCACCCGGGCGGCGGGCGGCGCTGTCCAGCCGTTCCACGGCTTCGGGGGAGGGCTCCCGGAACCGGCCGGTGCCCGTGGGCAGTTCGGCCAGCAGGACCCGGGCGGGCATGTCGCCCTCCGCCTCGTGGCGGGTCAGGACTGTGAACGCGGTCCCGGTACCGAAGAGTGCGTGCACACCGTTTCCGTCGACGGAGAGTACCGAGGTGCGCCGGGCGGTCACGGGCCGGATGACGTAACGGACGTGGGACAGGGGCGGCAGGGGCGCGTCCTGCGCCTCCAGGTGGACGACGTCCAGCGGCGCGTCGCACTCCAGCACCGCACCCGGCACGACCTCGTCCGGCACAGCCGGCTGTGCCACGGCGCGCACGAGGGTGCCCCGCAGGGCGGGCAGCCGCTGCAACCCGGACGCCAGACAGGCCGCGTACGGGCGCAGTGCCTCGCTGTCCTCGGCGAGGGCACGAGCCCCGAAGGGGTCCTCCGGGGAGGAGGAGAGGTACAGATGGACAGCGATCAGATCGGCCCGTGCGGCGTCCTCACCGGTTCCGCGCAGTGCGGGCAGCCGGATGAGCGCCTGGCCCACGGGTCCGCTGTGCTTCTCCCAGACCTCGGCGGCCAGCTCCCGGAACGCCCGGCGGTCCGGCTCGCCGCTGAAGCCCACAGGCGCGCGGCGGCGCCGGGCCGGAGCGGCAGGGGGCCTGACCTGGGCCGGGGCGACGGGGGTCCTGACCTGGGCCGGGACGCTCGGGGCCGGTGCCGGGACCACCTGGCCCGCTGGGGCGGGCATCGGGGGCGGAGCGGTGGCGCCGGGCACCGTCGGCTGCGGGGTGGCAGATGCGGCGGGCTTCCGACCGGCGGTCGTCCGGCCGGACGTCGTCGACGGAGGCGGGCCGCTCGGCTCGGCCTCCTCGCCCCCGGCACCTGTGGTCCGTGCGCCGACCACCGCCCCGGGCGGGAGCGTGGGCTCCTCCCGCCGGGCCGGTGCCGGCCGACCGGATCCTGCTGGGGCGTGCGGCCCCCCGTCCGGTACGGCTCCGGCCGGGTCGAGGCGCGCCCCGAGGGTGCCCCCGGCCCCTGCCACCGCCGGCCGGCCCCCGGTGTGGGGCAGACCCCGGCCCGCCCCGGGCCCAGGGGTTTCCTCCGGGCGGGCGGAGGAGAGCGGCGTGACGGTTCCGCCTGTGGGCGGGCGGCCTTGGGCGTGTGGTTCGGCCGGACCTGATTCCGTGTGGGGGGTTGTTTGCGGGCGGGGGCGTGGGGCGGGGTCGGCCGCCGCTGCTCCGGTTCCGGACGGGTGGCCTTCGGTGCGCGGCGTGCCTGCGCCCGTCCTGGCAGCGGGAGCTTTTTCCGCCCGGGGGCGGGGGGCGGGCGGTGCCGTCTCGGGCTCCGGTTCCACCGGCGGTCCGGGCTCGGCAGCCGAGTCCCCTCCGGCTGTCGGCGCGGCCACCGCCACGGGCGTGCTCGGGCGGGGCGTGGCCGTTTCGGTCCGCGTCGCGGTGGCCTCGTCGGCCGAGGTGCCCACTTCGCGGGACGTCGGCGCGCTCCCGGACAGCGCCGGGGCACTGCTCCGCCGAGGTGCGGCCGCCAGCGTCAGCCCCGTACGGATCGCGAATCGCCGCAGCCCGGCGACCGCGTCGGGCTCCACGTCCTCGGAGACGGCGAGTTCGGAGTGGGTGCGCGCCGCTGCGCCGAGGCCGGTGAGGAGCGCGGCCAGGTCCTTCAGACGCTTCTCGCCCGCCGCTTTCCCGGACAGGCAGTCCGCCGCGATCTCCACCCGCAGCGCGCGGGACTCGCCGGCCCGGTCCCGTACTTCGGCGGGTGGTTCGGGGGAGGTGCCGAGCCAGAGCCCGGAACGCACCGCCACCGCCCAGGCCCCGGACGGCAGCCGCAGGCTCGCCGGTTCCGTCCCGGGGACCCCCGCCTTCTCGGGGAACGCCCAGGCTGCGGGGCGAGGGGCGGGACGCGAGCCGTCCTCCCCGGTGGGGGAGCAGACCAGGGCGGTCAGCGGCGCGGGCCAGGTGAACTCCCCCTCGGGGGAGACCAGTCGTACGGATTCGCCCTCGGCCTCGCCGTTGTCCTCGCTCCCGGTGGCGGTGACCGGGAGCCCCAGGGTCACCTCGATCTCCGTGCCGAGGAGGTCGCACACCTCCTCGGCCAGGCCGACCGCTTCACGGCCGTCTGCCGGGACGAGCCGCAGGGAGTGGCGGGGCTCGGCGGGCAGACCGGCGAGGAGGGTGGCCAGGTCCTCCGCCGCGACCGGCTCCGCGCGCGGGGCGCCGAGCAGCACACTCAGCCGTTCGGGGTGCACGGCGACCGCGTAGGCGAGTTCATCGGGGCGCGGCGCGGCGGTGCCCGCCGGGTACAGGGCCAGCCCGGCGGGGACGGCACGGACCACGCTCTCCCCGATCGGCCCCAGGGGAACCCGGGTCAGGGCGCGCTGCCAGCGCGGGGCGGGCAGGCGGGTGCCCAGCGCCTCGGGGGCGGTCCCCGGGGCGAAACGCCACCAGCCGCCGCCGGGGGTGGCGGGTTCGGTGACGTAGAGCAGGCCGCCGGGGGTGAGGACGGCGGGGGCGTCGGGTGCCTCCAGAGTCACCTCCCAGGCGTCGGCGAGGCGTTGGGCCAGCGGACCGGCCTCGCCGGCCGGTGCGGCGGCCCCGGACAGCACCAGCCGGACGGCGAGCGGCTCCTCCTCGCGCAGCCGGGCCAGCAGTGAGCCCAGTTCCTCACCGAGGTTGCCGGCGGCCTTCTGGGGTACGTCGACCACGACGACGGGGCGTCGGGGGTCGGCGGGCAACTCCCGTACGAGTTCCCGGACCGGGGAGTCCGGCACGGCCGAGGAACGCAGCAGGTAGCGGTGGGGGAACTCGTCCCGCACGGTGCGCGGTGATGCCCCCCGTGCCGCACCGGCAGCGGAGCCGCCCGCCGCCTCGGCGGGCGCGGGGGCGGCGCCGCGGCGGCGGAACCGACGCATCATCCGCTCGGATATGCCACCCGAGGCCGGCCCCACCCGTCCGTCGTCACCCTGTCGCACTGGCCCTCCCCTGTCCGGTCGCCCCGATTCGATCACGAAGAGCGCCTCGTGCGGGAGCGTGGTACTCCGGCATCGCGGGTGCGCTGCTCGCAGCGGATTCGGAGAGGGCTGAGCGAGCGTTGTCGGCGGAGGACCTCGGGAAGGTGCGGGGTATGCCGTCGGGACCCGTCAGCAGGAGGGTCCGGCCGGGGCCGTCGGGGTGCAGGTCGAGCAAGAAGGCCGCTGTGGAGCCGAGTTCGGTGCACGACGAAGCGCCCTTCGGGACGGTCCGGGTCCGGGCTGCGCCGTGCTCCGCGTCCACCTCCATGGTGGCGGTGAACGGTTGCGTCCGACCGGTGATCGGGCGGACGAGGAGATCGTTGGCGGCCGCGCCCGGCAAGTCCGACCGACCCGTCAGGTCCTGCGTCTGCGGCGCCGGCCGGGACCGGGGAAGCCGTGCGGGGAAACCAGGCGGGCATACGGGCGGGCCGGGCGGGCGGCGGCCCGACGCCCGCCCGGATCCAGCGGCGCGGGTGGCCGGGCACGGTACGCGACGGGGCACAGGCGGATCTCCTTGTTGTCCAGCTGAACGTCCGCCCCGTCGACGAGGAGGCTCGACTCCGGGGAATAGGGGAGCGGGGTGGGATTTTTCATCGACGACGCAGTGAATCCGGGATCACAGGACTGCCGTGGTCGAGGTGGCTGTTGTCATGAGCCGGTATATCGGCCTGACCGGTACTACGATGAGGGCGCTTCTCGGTGGGGCCGGGAAATCCGAATCATCGGCGCCTTTCGTTACGATCACTGCCTCTTTCCGTAAATGTGCCGTAGGTATGCTTCATAACGAGCCGGAAGAGATCCGGCCTCAAATTCATCGCCTTCTTCATCTGCGCCTTGTTCGTCGGGGTGGGTGTCTCCGAAGTAAGGGCTGTTCACCTCTGATTGAAGGAGCCGCAGGTTGCCTGAGATCACCTCTTTGAGGTGCGGGTTGTCCAGCAAGGTGGACAAATTGTCGATATCAACACCTTCTGATTCGATTTCCTCGTAGATTTCCAGAAGTTTCTCTATTTCCGATGCGCTCATCCTGGAAAGCTTCTTCGTGTCTACATGCAAAAGTTCTTCCCAGCCCATGCGGAATTCTTCGAAGCCACCGGCGAAGTGCTTCCCTATTCGCTGTTTCAGTGTTTCGCCGGGAGAGACGTCGAGGCTTCCGATGCCTTCATTCTCTCTGTGCCTGTCGTAGGCGCTGTCGAAGAGGTCCCCGGAAAATCCGGAAATGTCCTCTGCGGTCTCCTTGTCGATGTGGAGTCTGACCATCTCGTTGACGATCGCAAGCCAATGATCGTCGGTGAGGCTGGCGGCTTCCTCGCCTTCTCCTGTGAAGGTTTGTACTCTTCTTTTGAATTCCCTCTGGTTCCGGGCTTCGTGGCCGGACTTCCCGAGGATAATGCGTCCGATATGGCCCGGACTCAGTCCGATGATGCCGGAAAGCTCTATGTTTGATATCGGTACTCCGCGTACTCCTCCCTGTGTGGAGAAATTGATGAGAATTTCTCTCAGCCTCTCTCGGTCACCCGACAGGTGGGCTGCCTTGATCAAGTTCCTCTCGTCTTCACCCAGGGCGCGGACGGCCTGCCTCCCTCCGCTTGCCTTGTTGCTGCCTCGGCCGATCCTCCCGGTTTCCGGACCCAGGTACTCGTGCCGTTCGCGTATCACGGAGCGATAGCGTTTGGCTCCATTCTCGGTGGAAACCTCGATGTCACTGTCGGAGTCGGTTCTGTATCCGTGTTTTCCTCCGTCCGAGGATGGAATCCGGATCTCAAGGCCGTTGTTCTCGATCACCGTGGTGCCGTCGGACGGAGGTCTCACCCCGGAACTCGCGGGTGTGCTCATCGGGTTGGTCGGCGTCGAATCGTCCGTCCCGTTCTCCGTCGACTCGACCATGTGCTGGAGATACTGTGCGTACTCCGGACTGTTGGCAACATGGGGTTGGTGATCCAGGAGATTCTGCACGGCCGACTTCCAGAAATGGCCGTGATTGGGATTGAAGGACAAGTCACTGAATCCGAGAGCATCGCGGTAGTACCTCAGTGCGGCCGCACAGCCGGCGCACGGCCGGTACCTGCCCTGGACGATGAAGGATCGCCCAGCAACCTCTGCGGGTTTGATGTCGGCCTTGTGCAGGGCCAGAAGCAGCTTCTGCTCGGCATGCACCGAACGAGGTTTCTCCGAACCCTCTCTTTCCGTGGGGCCGACGCGGAGCATGATCACCTTGCCTTCGTACTCCTTGGCGGTGAGCACCTCTCGCAGGTTGTCGGCGTCCGTGCCGACGAACTCGATCGTCCTGCCGACCGCGTCGCGCAAGACGTCGGCTGTGGCGTCGTCCTCCATGCCGCGCTGATCGTCCAGGATTGCCTGAACCTTCTCCGTGGCGCGGTCCATTCGCTTGATTTCTTCGGATTGCTTCCCGGCCGTGGGGGGATTGAGCTGCTGCTCCAGAAGCCCTTGCAGCGAGGTGTCCCCGCTTGCTTTCAGATATTCCTTGAGAGCGTCTGCGGATTCGTTGAAGTTCGATGCGAAAAGTAGTCTGCCATTGATCAACATGGACTGTGTCTCGCGGTCGTCCTGAACCGTTCCGGACGCCCCTGCTTGCTCCTTCTGGGCGTCAGTCATGATTTTGTGCAGCAGAAAAGAAAGATGGGAAAGGGTTTGCTCGGATCGCTCGTTCGCCATGGAGCGGGGGAAGCGCAGACGGGTTTCGCTCGTCACCCAGCCGAGGGTGCCACCACCGTGGACGGCGACAATCGGGCTTTCTGTCACGTGGGAGCTGATGGAGTCCGCCGGATTCTTCTTGCGCTCCTTGCCCTTCCCCGTATCCGATTCGCTCGCCGGGGTCTCCTGTTCCCCCTGGTGTCCGAGGTCCTCCTGGTACCCGAGGTCCTCCTGGTCCCCCTGGTACCCGAGGTCCTCCCGATCGTCCTGGTTCAACTGATGTTGGTACTCCCTCAGTCGCTCCAGCTCTTCTGCGTCATCCTCTCTGGCACGGGGCTTCTTCTGATTGCTCGGCCCTGGGGCGCCGTCGTCCTCTTCTTCGCCAACACGCCTTTTCTGGCTTGATCCGGGGGCTCCATTCAGGTCCGGCGCGTTGCTCGGGGGGCGGTGCGGCGTCTGACCGGGGGCGAGGCGCGTGGACGTTTCGGTCGGTTGGGACTCGTTGTGCACAGTGGATTCGGTCAGTTGGGACTCGTTGTGCACGGGGATGTCGACGGTGTCGCTGACGTCCTCGATCGTCCTGAGGTAGTCGACGGGCAGTTCGCGCAGGCCGTCCGAGTCGAGGAGGGCCATCAACCCCTCCTCGTGAACTCCGGTGAGGCGCGGGTCGCGGCGGAACAGATGCGGGTCACCGGTCGCCAGGCCGTTGGCGTCCAGGTATTCGTCGGCGAGTCCGAGGTAGTGGAGGAGTTCGTGGACGAGGGTGGCGTCGCTGTGTTCGAGGTCCCAGTGGAGCTGGTCCGCCCGGTCGGGCAGAAGGTTCCGGGTGAGGGTGATGGCCTCACCGTGGCCGGGCGCGTGCACGAACTCTGCGGTGACGCGGAACTGGTCGCCGGAACGAGGGAGCACGTAGCCCCGGTTCATGTGCGTGTCCAGGAGGCTCTGCACACGCGTCAGGAGTGCGTCGAGATCCGAGTGATCCAGGTAGTCGGCGATCTCGAAGGGCAGGGTGACGAAGAAATGGCGAACAGTGCGACCGTCCGACAGGCGTTCGCGACGTACGTGGTTGCGGATCAGCGTCTCGGAACCGTTGAGCAGGCCGGGGCGCCGGTCGCTCTGCCGCAGGGCCGGATCGAAGCGTTCGGTGTGCACCGCGGCCGTCGCGGTGTTTCGGAACGGCCGCAACTCCGCCTCGGAGACGAGCACGTCGACCCGCTTGCCCAGGACCCGGGGACGGACGGGGCGGTCGGGCAGATTGCCGCGTCCCGCAGCCGGCCGCCACGGGGTCTCGCCGACGCGCGGCTGGGGCCGAGGGGGCGGCGGTGGCGGGGTTGGCAGCGGGGGAGGCGGAGGAGGTGTGGGCGTGGGGGTGGGCGTGGGGGTGGGCGTGGGATTGAGGAGTTGGTAAGCGAGCGCGGAGCGGCTGGAGTTCTGGACCGGAGGCCGCGTCTCGGTCGTGTCCGTGAGGTCGGCGGACGGGGAGGGGGCGGGGGCGGGGAGGACCGTGGACGCCACGGTTGTGTTCGGGGTGGGGCTGGCTGTCTCTGATTCGTTGGTCGGTGTCGGGTCTTGGGTGGTGTTCTCGTTGTTGTTGGGGGAGGGAAGGTGCTGTGTTGTTGTGTTCGGGGTGGGGCTGGCTGTCTCTGATTCGTTGACCGGTGTCGGGTCTTGGGTGGTGTTCTCGTTGTTGTTGGGGGAGGGAAGGTGCTGTGTTGTTGTGTTCGGGGTGGGGCTGGCTGTCTCCGATTCGTTGACCGGTGTCGGGTCCTGGGCGGTGTCCTCGTTGTCGTCGAGGGAGGGCAAGTGCTCCGACGTGGTCGGGGTCGGCGGGGAGATCGGGGTGGTCGGGGTGGTCGAAGTGGCCGTCGGCGGTTGCTCGTTCGGAGCGAGGGTGTTCGCGGACTCGTCCCGGTTGACCTGGTTGGTGTTCCCGGCCGCCGTGTTCTGTGAGACCGCGGCGACCGGGGGGCGCGGCAGCATCGAGGGGCGGTTCAGGGGCTGGGAGGAGACCGACTCCCCTCGCGGGCCGCCGGGGCCGCCAAGAGGCCTGGCGTTTCCGGTGTTCCCGGCGGACACCGTGGCCTCATTGTTCTCGCCGGTGACGACCAGGTAGTGGATGCCGTTGTTGTCGTGCACGGCGAGTTCCACGGGGGACCCGATGGCGGTGGCGATGGCGACGGCACGAGTCTCGGCAGCTGCCAACTGCGCCGCACCGTCCTGCGGCCCGAGCGCCAGCCAGAGCTGCGGCATCGGGCGGTTCTCGTCCTGCTGTCCGTCGGGTTGTTCGCCGACCTCTTCCGTCAGGTAGGTGGTGATTGCCTGGATCAGGTCGGCATCGGGCCGTCCGCCGTTGGCGGTGTCCGTTGGCGCCGCAGTGTCTGTTGCGTTTGCAGTGCCTGTCGTGGGCGTTGTCGTGGTGGGTGTGGTGGGGAGGGGCGGCAGGTCCCAGACGCCGTTGCCCGGGGGCAGGATGCCGAGCCCCCGCAGATCCGTTTCGGAGACCCGCAGTATCGCGGTGCCGGTGACGTAGCGGACCGGCCCGCCGGGTCTGGTGACGGTGGTGACCGTGTCGACCTCGACCTCGTGCGTCTGCAGGCCCTTCGTGGCTGTGGGCAGCCCCGCCGTGCCGATCTTCGTCCAGCGGCGTCCGCCGGCCGAGACACCGCCGCCCTGGCCCTGGGGCACCGACTGGAACTGGAAGGGCGTGGTGGAGACGCCGAGGGTGTGCTCGCCCTTGCTGTCGACGGTGTGGTTCGCGCCGAGGGAGAAGGCGGACGAACGCGACACGGAGGAGGTCGCGGTGGTGCCGGAACCGGTCTGACGTACGTGGTCGATGGTGACGCCGCGGCTGCTGCCGATGATCTTCGGTCGCAGCAACTGCGTGGTCATCTTCACCGAGGACGTGCCGTCGGCGCGGGGCGCGGAACCGCCGAAGCCCGCTGCCTGACGCAGTGAGTCGACTGTGATCTCCCCACCGTGCAGCAGCTCCGTCAGCCGTGCCGCCGCCGCCTCGTCGCTGGCGCCGCTGCTGAGGGTGGCGCCCTTCGCGAGTTCGGGGGCCACCTCGTGGACCGCTTGCAGAAGCTCCTGGTGGTGGCTGATCTCGTAGACGGTCTCCGTACCGGTGGGCCTCACCGGCACTGCGGTCAGCAGTCCGTTCGCGGTGTTCCTCGGGTCGGTCTCCCGCACGCCCTTGGGCAGACGGTTGGGTTCGGCCGGTGCCTCGCCCGTGACCAGGGGATCCTCGTCCTTGGCGAAACGGACGGTGACGGCGGCGTCCACCTGGTCGATCGCGTACGTCGTCCCGTCGATCTCCATCGAGGCCGTGAAGGTCCACGCCAGCCGGAACTCCGCGCCTCCCTCCGTACGCATCCAGAGGCGGTCCTCCGCGGTGCTCGTGTTGGTGACGGTGTCGGTGCGCGTGGTGGTGTGTGTGGCCGAGGGGGCGAGGCCCAGCTTGTGCTTGCTGTCGTCGATGGTGGGGATGGAGAGGCTGCCGGACGCGGCACCTCCCCATTTGGTGGTCCGGCTCCGCGTCTGGGTGATGTTGTTGGGCGCGTGCTGGGTGAAGGTCTCCAGCCCGGCTCCCTTCGCACTCTCACGTCCCTTCACCTGTAGGAGCTGTTCGGAGCTCCAGCTCGGGCGGCCCGCGAGGTGCACCGTGACGTCCTTGGTGGTCACGCCGTCGGGGTACGGGAAGGTGAAGCTGAGCGGCTGGTCCCTGCCGCGGCCGGTGAGAGCGGCCATGGCGGCGGGGGAGGTGAAGTCCGCGAGCCGCTGGCGCAGTCCGGGCACGTAGTGCGAGCTGCCGGGGGTGAGGGCGCCGGGCGCCTGGGCCTCCACCAGCGCGGTCAGCCTGCGGTGGTACAGATCGCGCTCGATCCGGGGCTCGGCCGGGGGCGTGGGGTCGGTGGTCTCCTGCTCCGGTGCGGTCTGCTCCTGCTCCGGTGTGGCCTGGTCCTGCTCCGGTGTGATCTGTTCCTGTTCCGGTGTGATCTGTTCCTGTTCCGGTGTGGTCTCTTCCTGTTCCGGTGCGATCTGTTCCCGCTCGCTCTGTTCCTGTTCGTTCTGTTCCTGCTGGGGCTGTTCCTGGACGTCCGGAGTTTCCGTCTGCCCATCAACGTCAGGATTCGTGTTCTGCGGCGCCGGGTTCGGCTCCGTGGCGCCGGGTGTGCCGTTCGCGGTCACGGGAAGGGGCAACGGGCTGCTCAGCGGGGTGACGTCCAGCACGGCCGCCAGGCCGAGGGTTCCGCGCTGTACGAACCGGTACGGCAGCGGGGCGTTCGCGGGCGTGCCCTCGCCCAGGTCCTGCAGGCCCAACAGATCGACCAGCCGGCCGTTGTCGCGACGCAGTTGCTCCGGCGTGGCGAGGAACTGTATTCCTCCCTCGATGGTGACCGTCCTGGGCTCGGTGACCGCCCCGGAGCGGCTCACCGGGCCCCCGCGTGTCCCGCGGCGCAGGGTCACCTCGTAGGTGATGTCGGCGGAGATACGGACGTGCTTGCCGCTCTCGGAGGGCACGCGTGTCGTGCTCGTCGACGCGGCGGCCGTCACCGCCCGGGTGTCGCCCCGGCCGTACACCCCCTTGGCGCTCCCGCCGCCGGACACGGCCTTGCCCTTGCCCTTGCCCTTGGCCTCCTCGTCGGGAGCGGAGAGCGGGTCGGCTGCCTTGGCCGCGGCCGCCTCGGCGTCCGCACGGAGTGCCGTGGACTTCAGGCTGAAGCCGCCACCCCCTTCGAGGGAGGAGGTGCTGGAGGTCTGGCGGGAGGCGCTGTCGACGAGCCCGAGGTCGATCTCGCCGTACTGGGTGACCTCACCGAGGCTGCGGAGGTTGGACAGCTTCGCGCGGATCTCGACGACGAGATCGGTGCCTGCGAGGGCGGCCGGCACGAAGAGGTCGTCGATGACGTAGACGCCCTTGACGAGCTGATGGGCGCGTGCGGACAGCGCCGCGGGGGTGAGTTGGGCGTGCAGGGCCTCGCTGAGGGAGATCTCCTCGGACGTGAGGGTGTCGCCGACCAGGGTCTGACGTACCGTCGTGGCCGCGTTCAGGATGTGCCCGGCCAGGGACTTGGCGCTGTGCACGGCCGAGGTCCACAGGCTGGAGGCAGTGCCGGTGTTCGTACCCGGGGCCGGGCTCTGCGTCTGGTTGCTGACGGTGGTCTGTGCCTGTGCCTGTGCCTGCGTTTGTGTCTGTGTCTGCGTTTGTGTGTGCGGCGGCTGCTCGGGCGGCAGAGCGCCCGGCATGGGGCCACCCACCACGTGGCCCTGTTCTTCGGGCGACAGAGTTTCGGACGTCGGTGTCTCAGAAGGCGGTGTTTCGGACGTCGGTGTTTCGGATGCAGGTGTCTCGGACGGCGTCGGGGCGGGTGGTACCTCGCCCAGCATGTCGTGCAGGAGCGTGTTGAGTTCCTTGCTGCCCCGCAGGATGTCGACCAGTGAGCCGTCGGGCAACAGGCCGCCCGGGTCCTGGGCCTCCTTCTGCCTCTGCTCCTGCGTCTGTTCCTGCGTCTGTTCCTGGGCCTGGGCCGGGGCCTGCTCCTGCACAGCGGCGGCCAGGGTCCGGCTCGCGGGCAGGGCCACATCCAGATAGGCCCTGGGGCCGCGAGCGTTCTCGGTGCTCGTGTCGGCGGGTGTGAACCGACTGGAGTTGTCCGAGTACAGCGAATTCTCGCCCGCCTGGATCTTCACGCTGAGCACGGTCGGCACCCGGAAGACCTCGGTGGCCTGGTTGCTCGTCGCGATCAACTGCGAATAGGCGAGTCCGGAACCGACGGTCAGTGTTTCGGCGGACGTCTTCGTGCGCTTGATCTCGCCGGTGACCGCTCCCCGTACCGGACCGTCGACGGAGCCGCCCAGTTCGGTGTTGCCGCCGATCCACGTGGAGGTGGTCTGCGCCGACTGGCTCGTTCCCGGCACCGACAGGCCGCTGATGTTCGGGATGACGACGCCGTTGATCGTCCGCTGGTGACTGACACCCTGGCTGCCGGCCCCGTTGGTGGACGGGGGTTCGGGGCTCAGGTCCAGTTGGAGCGCCACGCGGTCGTTGCCGCCGCCGATGGTCGGCTTGTTGAAGTGGATGACGTAGCCGCCGTCGATCATCTCGTCCACTCCGGCCTGGAGGCCGGTCGGCGAGGTCAGCAGCGTCAGCTTGCGCAGGTTCTCCAGGCGCGCCTTGATCAGGCGCTCGTCTGTGGGGATGGCCGACTCGTCGGCCTTGGGCAGATACCCGTTGTCCCGGAGCCAGTCGCCGGCGCCCTTCAGGACCTGGTGTACCCCCGCACCGTCGAGGGCAAGCGGTGTCGAGCTCAGCCCGAGGGACTCCAGGGCCGCCACCTCGGCAGGGGGCCGCGGCTTGTTCTCGGGGACGGTGCCGTTGACCGTCTGAGGACTCAGGGCGCGAATCCACACATCGGTGGCGGGGGCGGACACGGTCGTCCGGTCTCCCTGGGCCGTCGGATCCGGCCGGACGCTCCCGTCCGCGGCGATGAAGGCCACCCGGTACGCGACCCGCGCCGGGGTCAGCACATGCCCGTTGTTCGCCCGCAGGTTGTACAGGGCGTTGTGGGTGGAGCCGGCGCCGAAACCGCGATCCTTCTGCCAGCTGCCGCCCCCCTTCACCGCGCTGTTGAGGCCGACGTTGAAGTCCCGCAGTCCGGAATCCGAGTCGGGGTCCAGCGCGTTCCAGTTCGCACCCGCCGAGATCTCGCCACCCAGGGTGAGAGAGGCCTTGGAAAGGGCGTCCACCTTGATCTGGCGATCCAGGGAACGCTCGAAGTTGAACCGCTTGTCGACCTTGATGTCGTGGAGGCCGTCGCCCTGACGCGTGTCCACCTCCGCGACGACCTTGAACATGCCGAGCGCCTTGCCGTCCGCGTCCAACAGCAGCGGCGAGAGCATGCCCGAGGCGTCCTCGGCGTTCTGGCCGAGCTGCGGAAGTTGCAGGGGGAGTGCGCCGAGCAGCTGCTGGGCGCTGAAGAACCGCTCCACCGCGGCCAGCGATTCCGGGGAGAGCCGGTCGAGTTCGGAGCCGAACCGCTGTCTGACGTCCCGCAACAGGACCCCCGGGTCGGACATCGAGTCCAGTGCCCACAGCGGCAGCTTGTCCAGGTGCTTGCGGAAGTCGTCGGCGCTGTGGCCGTAGAGGGGAGCGGGGTCCGTGTCGTCGGCCGCGGGCGGCTTGGTGAGGTGCTCGGGAAACCAGGCGGTGACGAGATGGTCCGTCGAGTTCTGCTCGTCGCCGGAGTCCTGCTGGTTCTCGGCTTCCTCCGTGGTCCGCGCGTTCTCGTCGCCCGGGATGGTGATGGCCGTGTGCGCGTTGTCCTCGCTGAACGTCTGCAAGGGGAGGTCGTCGGGCCGCTCGCCCTGGTGCTCCGGGTTCGGAAGCGAGGCGGACGTGAGGTTTCCGCCCGTGCTCACGGTCGGCCCGATCGGCCCGGTCGGGCTGCTGACGCTCACGGTCGGGGTGCTGACGCTCCACGAAGCCTTGTAGTCGTACGGGGTCGCCGGTTCGTTACTGCGCAGCAGACTGGTCAGGACGACGGACTGGCTGACCGTGGTGGACATGGTGTTGCGGCCCAGTGTCCCGGTGGGCGAGACCGACACGGGGAAGCCGGTGATGCGGTTCCAGAGCGTGGACAGGAGCGGAATGGACGTCTTGGCGTTGTTGGCGAAGGTGCCGACCCAGGAGGGCGCCGTGAGCGTACGCACGGCGGTCGTGCTGACCTGGGAATTGCTGTCGTAACCGGCGGAGTACCGTTCCTCGTTGTTGCGCGGCGGTATCCGCCGCCCCTGCCCGTACATGAGGGAGGGAGCCGGGTCGGACAGCCGTAGCCGGACATCGACCGGGTGGGTGGCGCCGCCGTGGACCAGGTGGATGCGGTGCCCGTCCGGGCTCAGCAGCATGACCCGGTTGTCGTGCAGGGCCTGGGCGCTCAGCAGGGTGGCCAGTTGGCCGTCGACCTCGGCCCGGTGTTCCTCGGGGATCTCCAGGGAGTTCCGCACCTGCTCGTGCAGGGTGTTGACGAGCTCGGGAGCGAGCGGCGAGAACTGCACTCCGCCCGGCAACCCGCGGCTGTCGGTGCCGAGGTTCTGCACCGCCGCCGAGAGCGGGGCGGGCGTCTGCCGAGGGGTGGCCGGGGTGGAGACCGGCTGGGCATGGGGGACCGGGGGCGGCGAGGGCGGAGGGGTCTGGCCCGGTGGGACCGGATCCGTGGAGTCGGTCTCCGTGAGGTCGGTCTCCGTGGGGGTGGTGGGCTGGTCCTGGGAGACAAGGGCGATGGGGGAGACCGGGGCCCCGGGCGTGGGAGGCGTGACCGGAGCGGCTGCCAGCGGATTCCCCTGCTCCTCGGAGGCGTTCTGCTGTTCCTCGGAGGTGCTCCTCTGCTCCTCGGAGGCGTTCTGCTGTTCCTCGGAGGTGCTCCCCTGCCCCTCGGAGGAGTCCTGCTGTTCCTCGGAGGTGCTCCCCTGCCCCTCGGAGGAGTCCTGCTGTTCCTCGGTGGTCTGCTGCTGTTCCTCGGTGGTCTTCCGCTGCTCCTCGGAGGTGTTCCGCTGCTCCTGGGAGATCTTCTGCTGGTCCCCGCCCGTGTTCTGCTGTACGGGGTTGGCGGGGTGCGGGGCCTGGCTGGTGCCCCAGTTCAGGGATTCCGGGTCGTCAGCCAGCTTCCCCTGGGTCTGCGCGTTCTCGTACGTGGAAGTGGAGGCGGAGGTGGACGTGGAAGTGGACGTGGTCGCGACGGGCGAGCCGGAATTCTCGTCCGAGGTGGAGGAGTCGGTCTGGTCGGACGTCTTCGTTTCGGCCGTGCTGTTGTCGTCGCCCCCCTGGCCGTCGGATTCCCAGGAGTTGGTACCGCTCGCGGTGGGCGGGCGCTGGTGGTCCGCGTTCTCCTCGCCGGTCCGGCGGTTCTCCGCGTCGGTGTTCTCGTTCGCCCGGGAGGGGTCCTCGACCGGGGTGCCGTGGCTCTCGGTGGTGAGGCCGGTCGGCTGATTCGGGGTGCTGTTGTCGCCGCCGTTTCCGGAGGAGGTGGTGGCCGTCTGGTTGTCCTGCGCCTTCTGCTGGGAGGCGTTCGACGAGGCCGAGTTGCTGGAGTTGGCCGGGTTGCCCGACGTGTTCGCGGTGTTCCCCGTGTTTGAGGTGTTCGCAGTGTTTGCGGTGCTCGCAGTGTTTGCGGTGTTCGATGTCGTGACCGGGGTGGAGCCGCTGGTCGCGCCCTGACCGCCGCCCGTGACGCCGGTGGGCTGGGTGGAGCTGGTGGCGATCGGCGTAGGGGGCCCCTGGGCGTCGCCCTTGCCGGCACCGGAATCTCCGCCCTCGCCCGCGAGGTACTCCGGATCCTCGTCGACATCCAGGTACTGGAGATCGTCGTCCGCGTCGGCGAAGAACTCGTTCAGGGCGAGATCGGGCATGTCGTCGGTGAGGCTGCCGGTCTCCGGCTCCGCGAAGAACGTGTCCAGGCCCAGGTCCGGCATGTCGTCGGTGAGTCCCGACGGTGCGCCGTGGCCGAGGTTCGGGGTGTCCATGCCGAGGGAGCCGCGCAGCCCCGCCCCGAGCTTCTCGCCGCCGGTCTCCAGCACGTGGCCGACGCGCCCCTCGACGATGCCGGACCCGAAGGTGAGCCCGGAGGTCGAGAAGGTGTGCTCGTCCGAGAAGATCAGGTTGTATGTGCCCTCCGAGACCGCCGCGTGGGCGCCCTCGAACAGGCCCGTGACGGTCGTGCCCCGTATCGACTGCAGGATGCTCTTGCCCATCGCGTCCGCGGTGCCCTCGGTCAGGACCTTCGTCACCCGGTCGTCGAGCTGCTTGGCGATCGGTTCCAGCGCCTCCCCCAGCGCGTCGGGCAGTTCCTTCCGCCCGGTCGCCATGAGCAGGGTCGACGCCCACTGCCGGCCCGCGTCGCGGGCCTCGGCGCCACCGAAACGCCGCTCGAAGGCGTCCCCGACGTCCTTGACGAAGTTGCGCGCCGCCTTCTCCGGGTTGGGGCCGGCCGTGTTCGGCAGGTGCTTGCGGAAGATGTCGGTCATGTCCTGACCGAAGGACTGCGGCGGGGGAGGGAGGTCCTTGTTGGCGTTCGGCTTCGGGGTGTCGCCGGACGGCGTCTTCGCGGGCGGGGGCGTGACGTCGTCACCCGCCTTGTTCTTGGGCGGAGGCGCGAGGTCGTCGCCCCCTTTGTTCTTGGACGGGGGCGGCGGCGCGATGTCGTCGCCGGCCTTGTTCTTGGGCGGGACGATGTCGTCGCCCGCCTTGTTCTTCGGCGGGGGCAGATCACCGCCGTGCTTCCCCAGGTTCTTTCCGGCGCCGTCGCCGAGGTTCTTGGGCGGCGGCAGTACGTCGTCGAGCTTCTTGCCGAGCTGCTTGCCGGCGTCGTCGCCGAACATCTTGGAAAGGAGCTTGCTGAACTTCTCGCCCAGGGCGTGGAAGGGGCCCGCCAGCAGGCCCTGGATCGCTCCGGAGAGAGCCGCGTTCTTGGTGAGGTCGCCGTCCCACTCGTCCCGGGTGCCCTGGTTCAGCTGCGTCCACTGGACCAGAGCGTCCATGGCCACGCCCATGCCCACGTTGATGATCTCGTGCATGAGCAGTGTGAGGAGCATCCGCCCCAGCCGCGTGCGGATGATCAGCCGGACGATGGCCTGCTTCTGCAGATAGGCCGCGATGGAGGCGCCGAAGAAGAAGGACAGCGCCATCGCCACCGCGGCTTCGACCAGCAGCTCCACCAGCTGGGCGATGATCATGTACTTGGTGTACTGGAGCTGGGTGGCGCTCTTGCGGGTGAAGTCGGCGATCAGCTCCGCCTGCTCGGTGACGGAGTTGAAGTAGTCGAGTCCCTCCTGACCGCCGAGGAAGGCCTTCATCGCCTCCTGGTACATCTCGGCGGCGGTGCCGTCGAAGTTCTTCCTGGTGTAACCGAGGGCGTCGGCCACCTGTTTCTGGATGTCGCCGTTCAGTTTCCCGTGCAGCCCTTTGTGCGCCTCGGCGAGGGCGAACATCTTGTCCTCGTCGCCGTCCGGCGGGACCTCACCGGTCAGGGCCGCGAACAGCCAGGCGCACTCGGGGGGAAACTGCAGGGACATGGCTGCTCAGTGCTTCTTCGTCGTACCGGTGTTGACGTGGTCGATCACGTCCTGCTGTGTCTTCTTGAACTTCTTGGAGGTGTCGTTGAGGCTCTGCCCGCTGGACTCAAGCGCTTTGACCAGCGCCTCGGTCCCGTCCACGACAAGACCGAGGCCCTGGTAGTACTTCTTGGCGAAGGTCTCGCCGAACTCCCCGGTGCCCCAGCAGCCGCGATAGCTGGTGATCTTGTCCACGTACTCGTCGCGGGCGACCTTGAGTACGCCGCTTACGTCCTTCACGGCCTCACCGCTGCGGTCGAGGCCCTCGCTGTCGACGTCGAGTTCGCTCATCGTTCCGTCCCCTTCCCGATGCCGGTCCCGCTCTCCTCGTCGTCCACCAGCTCGTCCAGCAGGGCCCCGCCGGAGGTGGCACTGGAGCGGGAGTCCGGCACCACCAGGTCCGTGTCCTCCCGCAGCGGGGCGAACAGCTCGTCCCACTCGACGGGCGCGAAGCCGCCCTCGGCGTCCGGGGACAGTCCGGGGACGGGGCCGAAGGGCCGGTAGATGTCCAGGAGCTGGGCAGCTGCCTGGGAGCGTGCGGCGGTGATGGTGCTCAGCACCGCGCTCGCCAGCTCGGCGGGGGCCATCGTGCGATACCGCGACGTGGGGAAGCGCAGGTGGGTCACCTCGCCCTGGGCCCCGACGGTCGCCTCCACCGAACGGTCCTTGGCCGTGACCGTCGCGGATATCCGGGACGCCTCCGCCGCGGCCGTGTCCAGCCGGGTCCGCGTCTCCTCGAACTCGGCCAGCGCCTCCGCCAGCCGCTCCTCCAGGGGATTGCTCATCGCCCCGCCCCTCCTTGTTCGTGCGCATCCTGACAACGGCGGGAGGCCGGACCCCGTCGGCTGTGCCCGGCACCCGTGCCCCCGTACACCGGGCGGCAGACCGGACCCCGTCGGCTGTGTCCGGCACCTGAGCCCCCGTACACCGGGCTCACCGGCCGATCACGCCGGCGACCCCGCCCTCGTCGGTGCCCCAGACCTCTTCGTCCTCGCTGATCCAGGTGGCGCGCTCGCGCTCGTCGCTCTGGGTGCCCTGGCCGCCGGCGCCGCCCATGCCGCCGCCCATCGGAGGCATCATCGGCATCCCGCCGGAGGTGGTCGCCGGGCGGCGCATCGCGGTCGCCTCCTCGGCGGCGAGCTGGGCGGCGCGACTGCGGGCGGCCGCCGACTCGTTGACCGCGGACATCCGGGTGCGCTCTCCGGGGAGGGCGCCGCCGGCACTCGCGCCGCCGGGCGGGGCGAGGCTCTGCCCCAGGGGGTTGGCGGACAGCGGGGGCGGCGAGGAGGAACCGCCCGAGCCGTAGCCGCCGTAACCGCCGCCGGTCAGGGACGTGTTCAGCTTCTTGTAGTCGTCCGGGTAGTCGTAGTAGTCGAAGTTGCCGAAATGGCCGGAGGACTTGTTGCCGCCGAGACCGGACGGGCCGCCCGTGACCGAGACCGTGCGGCCGTCGGCGTCCGTGGTGACCGTCCGCCCGTCCGGGTAGCTGATCTTGTGGCCGCCGTCCTTGAACTTCTGGTCCACCGTGCCGTCCGGATACTTCGTGGTCGTGGAGCCGTCCGCGTTGTGCTTGGTATCCGCGCCCGCGTTCCCGCCGAGGGGATTCAGGTGCTCGGTCTTCTTGTGCCCGTCCGGGTCGGTGGTGGTGTAGGTGCCGTCCGGCCCGAGCTTGGTGGACGTGCCGTCCTTGTACGTGGTGACGACCGTGCCGTCCTTGTCCACCTTGGCGACCGAACCGTCGGCGTACTCGATGGTCGAGGTGTTCTTGCCCAGGTGCGAGACCGTCTTGGTGCCGTCCGGGTCGATCGTGGTGACCGATCCGTTGGAACTCACCGTGGTCCTGGTGCCGTTGGGGTGCACCGTCGTGGCCGAGCCGTCCTTGTTGAAGGTCGTGGTCGAGCCGTCCGGGTTGTGGATGGTCTGGCCCGGCTGCGGATGGGAGACGGTCTTGTGGCCGTCGGCGTCGGTCGTGGTCAGCGTGCCGTCGGCCGCGCGGCTCTGGGTGGAACCGTCCTTGTACTGCGTGACGGTGCTGCCGTCCGGGCGGATCGTGGTCTTGGTGCCGTCCGGATAGGTGACCGATTCGCTGCCGTCCTTGTGCAGCACGCTGGTGGAACCGTCCGGGTTGACCGTGGTCGTCGTGCCGTCGCGGCCGACAGTGGTGGTGGTCCCGTCCTTGTGCGTGATGGTGCGGGAGCCGTCCTGGTTGTACGTGGTGGTGCTGCCGTCCGGGCCCTTGGTGGTCTTGAGCGCGGTCGGGGTGTTCGGGCCGGTGCCGAAGCCGGGCGCGTTCGGTCCGAGCAGGGGCGGGGGCGCCCCAGGGGGCGTCTTCTCCTGGTGCCCGTCCGGGAAGGTCGTGGTGTACGAACCGTCGGGGTTGCGCACACTGGTGGAACCGTCCGGGTTGTGGACGACGTCGTTGAGGCCGGTGCCCGTGCCGGGGCCGTTGAGACCCAGGGTGGGCGGGGGGACCTTGTCCTCCAGGCCGGGGGGCGCCTTGCCGTCGTTCAGACCCGGGGGCGTCTTGTTGTCGTCCAGGCCGCCGCCGGTGTCGTTCTGACCGAGCGTCGGCGGCGGCTTCTGGTCGCCGTCGCCGTCCCCACCAAGTTTCTTCTCCAGCTCGTCCTTCTTGTTCTCCAGGTCCTTCTGCTCGTTCTTCAGGTCTTCCTGCTGCTGTTTCGTCTGGTTCTCGGTGTACTTGGTCTTCAGATCGGTGAAGCCGGGGTTGAAGGCGAAGCTGCTGGTGACGGTTTCGAGGTCCGCGAAGGCGTTGTTGAGCGCGATGGCCTGGTCGGTGGCGGCCGTGTCCAGCGTCGCCAGGTTCGCCACCCAGTCCAGATAGGCCTGCTGCGCGAGCTTCTCCCACGCTTCCTTGTGCGTCAGGTCGCCGAACGGTTCGTAGTAAATGGAAAAGCCGTCGAGCTGACTGATGAGCGCGCCATTCGAGGAGACCGACACCTTTTTGATGTTGTTCTCGTTGAGATAGACGGCGACCTTGTCGATCAATTTATCCAGATAATTGGTCGGCATGAAGGAAGTGGGGTGCTCTGCGGTTGAGCTCGTCCACTCGGTCCAGGCCGTATGGAGCTTGCCCGCGGCATCATGGATGGCTTTTACGCAGCGGAGAATCTCTTTGCCGACCGACGAGTCGGCGGTTGCGTTCAGATTTCCCAGCGTGATGCTGCTCAAGCCCTGGTTCGAACTGAGATCATCGCCGATGTCCTTGTATCCCAGATTGAGCCCGTCGATCAGGGTGCGAAATACGTCCGCGGCCGATCCCTTCCAGGCCGCGTCCTCCTCGCCGAGGCTCTTGTGCCAGATCTCGATTTCTTTCTGGTAGTCAAGGAAGAATTTGCGCACGTCATCGAACGACTTGGCAGTGTTCGTGATCGTGGCCAGTTCTATGCTGTCCTTCTTCTCCACCGCGGGTACGCCGGTGTAGCCCAGATCGAGTCCTGCGGTGGTGCAGTCGTCGATGAACTTCTTGAGGGCCATGCCATAGCCCCAGTCGTAGGCACTCGCCTTTCCGGTGTTGCTGAAGTCGTTCCCGCCTTCGTTCCACGGCACCGACAGGGTTACTTTCCAATATTTTCTGATGCCCTGGGTCTTGCTTGTTATGTCATAGAACCTGATGACCCTTTCGGGTCCCTTCTCGGCGTTTTCGCCCACGGTGCTGGTGTCGCCGTCGGTGGAGGTGGACAGCGAAAGAACTTCGGGCTTCGCTCTCAGCCAACCGGTTCCCGGGACGGGTTGGTCGCCCGTGCTTCCCACCTTGCCCACGTCCTCGCGCTTGCCGCCGGCGAAGCCCGTGATTTGCCCGACGACGTATTCCCACCGGGTCTGCGGCGAGGAGGGTGTGGCCATGGGAGGAGGGAGCCCTTCCGGGGAGTGCGGCGGGTGGCGAGGGGGTCAGGCGGTCGCCGGAGGCGGGGTGGTCGTGGTCGGCGGTGCGAAAACCTGGTTGACGTCTTTCCAGTCGTCGAGGAAATCTTGCCCCTTTATGTCGTC
The DNA here is from genome assembly GCF_044742755.1 of Streptomyces sp. NPDC087845. Lineage (NCBI taxonomy): Bacteria > Bacillati > Actinomycetota > Actinomycetes > Kitasatosporales > Streptomycetaceae > Streptomyces > Streptomyces sp. NPDC087845. Next base: position 1,019,126 of record NZ_JBIUVC010000001.1, on the reverse strand, counting down.
GAGGCTTTCGTTCTGGGCTTCCTTCAGATCCTTGATGGTTTTTATCAGCTCGCCGTCGATCTCCCCGAAAAGGGTTTTCTGCTTGGCCAGGATCCCGGCGAGTGAAGTGGAACACGAAGTCATGTATTTAATGAACGGCGTGCCATTTACCGGTGTCTCCTCCTTGTCGTCGTTCAGGGCCAGCCTGCCGAACTGCGGAGGATTTGAGGCGAAGGGGTCCGAGGGTTTCTCCAGTGCTCTGGAGAGCAGAATCATGGTGATGTTCGAACCCGCCTGCGGCGCTGTGCTCGTCAGGGTTCCCAGCTGTGTGACGAACGCGGCAATTCCGTGGACGCCATCTGTTCTGAATTTTTCCAGATGGTCCTCGTCGAGATGGGAAAGATCGATACCTTCGGCCATGGTCTCTCTCTCGAACGGCGGGGCGGAGCGGTGGGGAGGAGCCGGTGTCCCAGGCCGGCATGCCGAAGGCGGCGGCCCGGAGCGACGTACCAGCGCCACCGGTCGTCGCCGGTGGCGCTGTCGGCGGCAGGGTCAGATGCGCACGTTGGACCACTGGTCGGCGCTGCGGTTCTCGTGCTTCCGGTAGATCTCGCTGATCTGGTTCAGCAGGGCGCTGTGGCTCTGGAGAATGGTGCCGAGGCCCTCCGAGGCCCGGTTCCATTCGTTCTGCTTCTGCCCGTACACGGAGGCATCGGCACCCTGCCAGGCTCCGCGGAGGCCGGCCAGTTCCTCGTTGAGCGCGGTGACGGTGTTCTGGATCGCCTTCGTCTGCATCCGCATGTCCTCTGCGGCGCGGTCGACGTGCTGGTACTCGACGTGAATGACACCGTCGGTCTTGTTGGCGTAGAAGTCGGGCATGAAAGCTCCTCGGACGTCAGACGGATGGGAGAAGTGACGAAGGCGGCCGGCTCAGGAAGCGGCCCCCGCCCAGGAAACGGAACCGGCTCAGGAAGCGGACCTGGCTCAGGAAGTGGATCCGGCTCGGGAAGCGGAACCCGCTCAGGAAGTGGACCCGGCTCGGGAAGCGGAACCGGCTCAGGGGTTGAGCTTGTTCTCGGTGCCCTGGGAGATGCTGGAGCGCTTGGCCGCAGCGATGAATTCGTTGATCTCGGCCTGGGTGCGCGACTGCGCCTGCCCGGTCTCGGTCAGCGTCTGCATCATCTCGCCCATGCTCCGGGTGATTACGTCCACCTGGCCGCTCCACTCGTTGAGCAGGCTCTGGAACGCCGCGCCGTCCGCGCCGCCGTAGGCCCTGATGAGGCCGTCCATCACGGTCTTCACGTCGTTCTGGGCCCTCGTCACCCCCTCCTTGGCCTGGGAGAGTGCGTTGTAGCCGCGCTGGTTCTCACTCTGGGCCGAAGTCTGGGTGTTACCGGGAGGCGGGGGAGTCGCCATGGTGGGTTCCTTGTCTGACGCGCGGCAATGAGAACTGACGAGCGAGGGGAGTCGAACACTCGTCTAGATAAAGCCTGATGCTAAAGAGGCTTGTGTGACCCATGCAACGTTCTGTGAGTCATTTGAGGTTCTTCTGATCTTCGAACCCGGACGTGGGGCCGAAGACATGGGAGTAGATGCCGGCAAGTCGGCAGAGATTCACCCACAGTTCGACTGTGGAGCCGTCAACGCATCGGCCGCGGACGTCGACTGACTGTCCGTCGCCGTGGCCACATCCAGTCGCGGTCCCGTGGGCAGCATGTCCAGCAGCCTGGACGGCACGGCCTGGGCGTGGCCGCCCTTCAGGCCCAGCCGCTCCACCGCGGTGGCGTCCGGCAGCCGGTACTTCACACCGACGTCGGTGACCAGGTACGTCGTGGTGCCGCGCACCCCGCCGCCGGCGCCGAGCGCCTGCACCAGGGCGCCGCCTCCCGGGCGGACCGCGATCCCGTCCACCGGCAGGCAGGCCCGCGCGATCTCGGGGCCGGTGGCCGGCTCCGGGACGCCTCCGCTCTCGTGCACCAGGGCGAGACGCACCCGGGGGGCGGTCCCCTCGGGCTGGATCTGGGAGCAGAGCGCCGAGCCGGTGGCGACGGTCCGCACGGACGGGGCGCTGCCGGGCCAGTCCGCCGGGTCCGTCGCGGTCTTCCCGGTGCCGGCCTGCCGGCGGGTCAGCTCGTCGGCGGTCAGGGCCAGCGGCTCCGGGGCCCTGCCCCGGTAGGCCTGGCCCGCGGTGCGGTCGTCGCCGAGCACGAGGGCCGCCGCCAGCGGAGTGAGCGGGCGCAGCCCGGCCTTCTCCAGCAGGAAGTACTGCTTGGCGGTGCCGGGGGAGGAGAGCGCGAAGACCTGGCCCACCCGCGCCGTCGCGCCGGCGACCTTGCCCGTCGCCGTACCGCGGCCGTCGATTTCGGGCGCCAGCAGGTCGGCGCCGGCGGGCAGGCTGTCCAGGAAGGCGGCCGAGACGGGGGCGGGGACGGTGCCGGAGTAGCCGAGCGCCTGCATGGCTCCGTGTCCGCCGATCCGCAGCCGGTGGTCGCCCCACAGCAGGTGCTTGCTGCCGTCGGGGCCTTCGACCAGCACGCCCGCCTGCTTCCCGGGGAATTCACCGCCGGTCGCGAAGCCGAGGCGCAGGGAGGTGCGGGCCTTCCGGTCGGCGCCGTCCGGTCCGGTGCGCTGCGGCTCGTCGGCGCAGACCTGCCAGGCGCCCTTCTCCAGGTCACCGGGGCCGGGCAGCGCGTCCGGGGCGCCGGGGATGCCGACGGGGGTGCCGTGCGCCTCGCCGCGCAGCGAGGCGGCCGAGACGGTGACCGTGCTCAGCTCCTTCTCCGAGACGAGGCGTGCCGAGGCGTAGTTGCGTACGGGGCGGAGCCGGCCGTCGAGGTACAGGTAGCGCGTGCCGGTCTCCTTCTGCACGATCAGGGCGTTGGCCGTGCGCCAGGTCTTGGTGCCGGCCGGGGAGATGAGCCCGAACAGCAGGAAGCCGACGACGAGCACCGCGCCGAGCCCGATGCCCCAGGCCAGGCCGCGGTTGGTGCGGCCGACGGGGCTCTCCGCGGCGTCCGGATCGTGGCGCAGCATGCCGCTGGTGAGCCGGCCCATGACGAACATGTGGGCCTGTACCTGGTCTTTCCTGGACTGCATGCCGTGCTCCCGTCAGCCGGAAATGGCGCGCAGGTCGCCGTAGACGCCGAATACCCACAGCGCCAGCGGGATCAGTGCCACCGCCGCGCAGGTGTGCAGGATGTCGCCGGCCCGTCCCCAGTGGGGCAGGACCCGGCGGCCGGGCACCGTCCAGGAGGTGATGGCCGCGATGCCCGCGAGGGCGAACAGGGCGGCGAGCAGGACCGGACGGTCTTCGGGGGAGAGTTCGGCCCCCTCGGTGAGGGCCGCGAGGACCAGCCCGTACAGGCCGGGCAGGAAGACCGCCGGGCGCTGCCAGACGTTGCCGATGGCGCGGGAGTGCAGCAGCAGGAGCAGGCACAGAACCCCGGCGGTGACCCGGGCCGGGGTGTCCGGGTCGTCCAGGAGCAGTGCGGTGAGCACGGCGGCGCAGACCAGGCCGACTGCCGCGTACAGGGCGGTCATCCACTCCTCGGCGAGCGCGGTGCGGCCGACGACGTGCCCGTGCGGGTGCGGGTCGATGCCTTCCTGCAACTCCTCGGCGTTGGAGGGCAGGACGGGCAGCCGCAGTCCCGACAGCCGGAAGGAGAGCCCGGGGACCAGGCCGCCGACGGCGACGGCGAGCACGGCCACCACGCTCGCGGCATGCCCGAGGCCGACGTCCAGGGTCAGCATCAGCGTCCCCCACACCGCCCCGGCCAGGGCGATCACCGCCACCGACAGCAGCAGCGGGACGAAGGCCGCCACCGCGGCCACGGCCAGGACCGCACCGCCCACGGCGGCGGCGGACGCGGCCAGCAGGCGGGCACCGGTCAACTGCCCGCCGCCGTCCGCCTCTCCGACCGGCAGCAGGGCGCCGGCCAGGGCCAGGTAGGGCGGTACGAAGACCCCGAGGGCGGCTCCGGCGGCCGAGTCCCCGACCGCGCGGGAGGCCGCGGCGGCACCGAAGAGGACCAGCAGTCCCGCGACGCCGGCGACAGCGGCCCGGGTCGGTCCCTCGCCGCCGGGCAGGGCGCAGACCACCCAGCCGGCGGCGAGCAGCAGCACGGCCGAGGTGCGCAGCAGCCAGCGGCCGGTGCGGCTGTCCCAGCCGTGCGGGCGTTCGCGCATGGTGCTGGCGACCCCGTCGACGAGGTCGTCGAAGTGGATCGCGGGCAGTGCCTCGACGCGGGGCCGCAGGTGGAGCGTCTCCCCGTCGCGCAGGGACAGCACCTCGGGGGTGCTCTCCTCGTCCAGCGGCTCCTCGCCGAGCCGTTGCAGCACCCAGCCGCCGTGTTCGATCCCCTGCTCCGCGAGTTCCTCACCGGCGTGGTCGAGCAGGGTCGGCAGAAGGTCGGCCAGCGGCACGTCGACCGGCACGGCGAGGTCGAGCAGACGCTTGGGGGTCTTCACTGTGAGTCGGCACAGACCGGGGCTCGATATGCCCGAAGTTTCAGTCATGGCGGGTGGCCGCACCTCTCCGAGGGGCCGGGGTACCGAAGTGGGGAGGCGCACATTACCTTGGTCAACACGTCAGGTCCCAGGCCCCCCGGGCCCCTTGGCCTGCCCTCGCCCGCGGCGCCCGGCGGGGAGCGGCCCGCACCGACGGAACCCCGCGCGCGGCCGAGGACTGGACGCGACAAGCCCGAGGAGACACCCAGCGTGAGCACCGTTCAGTTCCGCCGGCCCGCCCGTCGGCGGGGTCCCGACATGCCTGACGGGGAACTCGGTCTTCAGGAGCCGCCGACGCTGCCGGAGGCGGAACCCAACACGTCCGCGATGTGGACGTACCTGCCGATGGGCCTCACGTCGCTGGCGATGCTCATGATGTTCCTGCGTCCCGGCCAGGCGACCGCCTTCAGCTATATCGCCATCGGGTTGATGCTGCTCTCCTCCGTGGCCATGATCCTGGCGCAGCTGATCCGTACCGCCGGTGAACGCAAACGCAAACTCAAGGGAGAGCGGCGCGACTACCTGCGCTATCTGACGCAGATGCGCCGCAAGATCCGCGTCACGGTGGGCGCCCAGCAGAAGGCCCTGGCCTGGCGCCATCCGGCTCCCGCCGCACTGTGGGCGCTGACCGGCACCAGCCGGCAGTGGGAGCGCCGGCCTTCCGACGACGACTTCGCCGAGGTGCGGGTGGCGGTCGGGGACCAGAAGCTCGCCATGCGGCTGGCGCCCCTCGCCACCAAGCCGGTCGAGGACCTCGAACCGCTGGCGGCACACGCCCTGCGCAGTTTCATCCGCGCCTACGGCACCGTCCCCGACCAGCCCATCGCCCTGTATCTGCGCGCCTGGTCGCGGGTGGTGATCCGGGAGGAGGGCGAGGGCGAGCAGCGGTCCCGGGCGCTGCTGCGGTCCCTGATCGCCCAACTGGTCACCTTCCACGCCCCGGAGGAGCTGAACATCGCGCTCTGCGTGAGCGACGAGCGGCGCGCCGGATGGGAGTGGCTCAAGTGGCTGCCCCACGCCCAGCACGGCTACCAGCGGGACGGTGCCGGTCAGGCCCGGCTCGCCGCGGCGGACTTCCAGGCTCTGGAGGAGTTGCTGGGCGCCGACTTCACCCAGCGGCCGCCCTTCGACCCGGAGACCCCGCCGGGGCGCGACGAGCCGTTCACCGTCGTCGTGGTCGACGGCGGGGCCGTGCCCGCCGGGCACCGTGTGACCGGGCCCGGCTACCGCAACACCGTACTGGTGGACCTCAGCGGGGCTCTCGCCTGGAAGGCCGCCCGGGGCACGCTGCGACTGCGCCTCGACCAGGACGGGCTGTCCCTCGTCCGGACCGATCGCGAGCGCAAAGAGCAGGCCACTCTGCTGGGGCAGCCGGACCGGTTCGGACCGGCCGCCGCCCGCGCCCTGGCCGCGCGGCTCTCCCCGTACCGGCTCGGCGGCGGTGCCACGGCCTCGGAGCCCTTCGTCACCGACACCGAACTGACGGCGCTGCTCGGCATTCCCGACCTGCGGCGGCACGAGCCCGCCCGGCTCTGGCGCCATCCCGTGGAGGGGCGCGGGCGGCTGCGGGTGCCCATCGCCGTCGGCGAGGACGGCACGCCCGTCGAACTCGACATCAAGGAGTCCGCCCAGGGCGGCATGGGCCCGCACGGCATGCTCATCGGCGCCACCGGCTCCGGCAAGAGCGAGCTGCTGCGCACCCTCGTCCTCGGTCTGGCGCTCACCCACTCCTCCGAGACGCTCAACTTCGTCCTCGTCGACTTCAAGGGCGGCGCCACCTTCCTCGGCATGGACAGACTGCCGCACACGTCCGCCGTCATCACCAACCTCGCCGACGAGGTCGCCCTCGTCGGCCGCATGCAGGACGCCCTGCACGGGGAACTGATCCGCCGTCAGGAGCTGCTGCGCAAGGCCGGCAACTACGCCTCCCTCCTGGAGTACGAACGGGCCCGCGCCGCCGGGACGCCCCTCGCGCCGCTGCCCAGCCTGTTCGTCGTCGTCGACGAGTTCAGCGAACTGCTCGCCGCGCACCGCGACTTCATGGAGCTGTTCATCATGATCGGCCGGCTCGGCCGGTCGCTGGGGGTGCACCTGCTGCTCGCCTCCCAGCGGCTGGAGGAGGGCCGGATGAACCAGCTGGAGGGCCATCTCTCGTACCGCATCGGTCTGCGCACCTTCTCCGCCATCGAGAGCCGCGGCGTCCTCGGCGTCCCCGACGCCTACCACCTGCCCTCGCAGCCCGGCAGCGGCTACCTCAAGAGCGGGGTCGAGGCGCTGACCCGCTTCCGCGCCGCCTATGTGTCCGGTACGTACAAGGCGCCCCGCCGGGGTGCCCGCCGGGAGCAGATCGCCCGGCAGGTGGTCCCCTGGGGGACCGAGTGGGTGGTGCCCCACACCCTGCCGGCCGCTCCCGACCCGGAGCCGGAGACCGAACCGGAGACCGAGGAGAGCCTGCTCGGCCTCGCCCTGGACCGGCTGCGGGACAGCGGACCGCCCGCCCACCAGGTGTGGCTGCCCCCGCTGGACACCCCGCCGAGCCTCGACGCCCTGCTGCCGCCGCTGACTCCGGACCCCGACTTCGGGCTCACCGCCGCCGGTTCGGTGGACCGCGGACGGCTCCGCGTTCCGGTCGGCCTCGTGGACCGCCCCTTCGAGCAGGTGCGGGATCTGCTCACCGTCGACCTCTCCGGCGCCGGCGGCCACGTCGCCGTCGCGGGCGGACCGCAGAGCGGCAAGAGCACCCTGCTGCGTACGTTGATCTGCTCCCTCGCCCTCACCCACTCCCCCCGCGAAGTGCAGTTCTACTGCCTGGACTTCGGCGGTGGCGCGCTGGCCTCGCTCGGGGGCCTTCCGCACGTCGGCGGCGTCGCCGGGCGGCTGGACCGGGAGCGGATATCCCGCACCCTCGCGGAGGTCACCTCGCTGCTGAACCGGCGCGAGCTGTTCTTCCAGGAGGAGGGCATCGACTCGATGCCCTCCTACCGCAAGCGGCGCGCGGCGGGCGAATTCGCCGACCAGCCGTTCGGGGACGTCTTCCTCGTCGTGGACGGCTGGTCCACGGTGCGCAACGACCTCATGGACGACCTCGGTGTCTTCGGCGAACTGGCCTCCCGCGGCCTGAACTACGGTGTCCACCTCGTGATCGCCACCTCGCGCTGGGTGGAGCTCTCCGCCGCCCTGCGCGACCAGATCGGCACCCGGCTCGAACTGCGCATGGGCGACCCCATGGACTCCGCCATCGACATCCGCAAGGCCGGCACCATCCCCACGTCGCCCGGCCGGGGCCTCAGCCCCGACAAGATGCACTTCCTCGCGGCCCTGCCCCGGATCGACGGCCAGGAGCAGGCGGAGGACCTCTCGGAGGCGCTCGCCGACCTCGTCGAGGCCGTCGCGGAGAGCTGGGACGCACCGCCGGCACCTGCGGTGCGGATGCTCCCCACCCACCTGCCCGCCGCCGGACTTCCCGCCTCCGACCGGCCGCTGCGCGTGGCGATCGGCATCGACGAGGTGGAACTCGCGCCCGTCTGGCACGACTTCGGCCAGAGCCCGCACCTCTACCTGGTCGGTGACACCGAGAGCGGCAAGACCAGTGCGCTCAAGCTGCTGGCCCAGCGGATCATGGCGACCCACGGTCCCGACCAGGCGAACTTCCTGGTGGTCGACTACCGCCGGGAACTGATCGAGGCCATCCCCGAGGAGTACCGGCTCGGGCACGCCGTCTCCGCGGACCCGCTGCGCGAGTACGTCGACGGTGTGGCCCGCGCGATGACCGAGCGGCTCCCCGGGGAGGACATCTCCCCGGCCCGGATGCGCCGTGCCGACTGGTGGAACGGGCCGCGCCTCTTCGTCGTCGTCGACGACTACGAGATGGTCGGCTCGCCCTTCGACGGCCCCTTCGAACCGCTGCTCAACCACCTGCCGCTCGGCTTCGAGATCGGCCTGCACATGATCGTCGCCCGCGCCTCCACCGGCGCGGGCCGGCCGGACGCCCTCGTCCGCAAGATGAACGAGGTCAACTCGTCCGCCCTGCTGATGTCCTGCCCGCCGTCGGAGGGCTACCTCCTCGACAACGTCAAGCCGCGCATCATGCCGCCCGGCCGGGCCCAGAGCGTCGTCCGCCGCAAGACCCGGCTGGTCCACCTCGCCCTGCCCGAGCCCGGTGAGGAAACCGCCGAGGAGGAGTGAGCCCGGAGACGGCGTGAGCCCCCGCGGGCTCCCGCCGTCTCCGTCTTTGCAGGCCGTCGAGCGGTCAGCCGAGCGGCCGGCCCTCGGAGTCCAGCCGGCCCGGCTGCCAGCGACGGCCGCGGCCGCGTGGCAGGACCACGGCGAGGAAGGCCACCAGCAGGACCGTCCCCGCCGCGGCGGCCGTCACCAGGTAGGCGGTGGACCGGGCGCCCGCCGTCTGCGGCTCCCCCGGCAGACGGACCGGGTCCGCGTGCGCGACGGCCGCCGGAGCCTTGCCACCGGCGGCCCCGGAGACTGCCCCGTACGGGTCGAGCGCGGGCAGATCCCCCGGATACGCACCCGCCAGCAGCCGCTCGCGCACCTCGGCGGCGCTCAGCCCGGGGTGGTAGGAGCGCACCAGCGCCGCGGTGCCCGCGGTGATCGCCGCGGCCAAGGAGGAACCCGAGGCGGTCCACTTGCCGTCGCCCACCGGGCCGGGCCCCACCAGGGCGCCGCCCGGGGCGGTCAGGTCGGCGTGCCGGAAGGGCGGTGCGGACTCCGGCCTCGTCCCCTGCGGCCCGGTGTCGAGCACCGCCAGCGCCTGGGCCGGGGCCACCGGGGCCGGGGGCGCCCCGGAGACCCCCGGCGGCACGCTGTCCGCCGCCGCCGGCACGATCACCAGGGCGTCCTTCGCGCGGGCCACGGCCATCGCCTCGCGCACCCGCTTGTCGGAGCCGTCCAGGGGGGAGGCCACCGTGATGACGTCCGCACCGGCCTCGGCCGCCTCCCGCACTCCGGCCGCCAGCCGGCCCGTGTCCGGCTCGCCCCGCTCACCGGTGCCGCGCACGGCCAGGATCCGCGCCTCGGGCGCCACCCCGGAGAAGCCCTGGCCGGGCATCGCCGCCCCGGCGACCAGACCCGCCTGGAAGGTGCCCCGGCCCACACAGTCCTTGCCCGCCGAGCCCCGTACCCGCACCCGGCCCGCGAGCACGGCCGGGTCGTCACTCACCCCGGTCCCGACCACCGCCACCGTCACCCCGCGCCCCCGCGACAGATGCCACACCTGGTCCAGCCCCAGGGCGCCCCGGGTCCACGGAGCCGCCGCCGTGTCCTTGCCCTTCACGGTCGTGCAGCCCTGGTCCTGGGAAAGCCGGTCCGGCATGCCCGGCAGCGCGGTGCCGCCGTCCTCCGCGACTCCCGCCACCGCGAGGGGGGCCGGTCCGGCCAGTGCCGCGAGGGCGGTGACACACAGCAGCAGACTGGTACGGCGACGCATGGGGCATCCTCGGTTCGGTCCGCCGCCCGGCGGGGGCGGGAGTTCTTCTCGGTCGGGTACGGGCCGGGCCGGCCGGTTCAGCGCCCCTGAAGGTCCTCGGGGAGCAGCAGCCGCAGATCGTCCAGGCTCGGCGCGGCCACGGCACTGAGCCGGCGCGCCTGCCGGGTCATCATGCTCTCCAGCGTCTGGCGCGCCAGACGGGCGTTGCCGAAGGTACGGCCGCGCGGGATCGCGTCGAAGTACGTCCGCAGCGCCGAGGCCGCCCCCGGGGCGCACTCGTAACCGTTGTCCACCGCTTGCCGGCGCACGATGGTGACCAGTTCGTCCGAGGAGTAGTCCGGGAACTCGATGTGCCGGGTGAACCGCGAGGCCAGGCCCGGATTGGAGTTGAGGAAGCGGTCCATCTCCTCCGTGTAGCCGGCCACGATCACCACCACCTCGTCGCGGTGGTCCTCCATCAGTTTCAGCAGCGTGTCCACCGCCTCCTGACCGAAGTCGGAGGAGGAACCGGCGGCCCCCGGGGTCAGCGTGTACGCCTCGTCGACGAAGAGGACACCGCCGAGGGCGCGTTGGAAGACCTCCTTGGTCAACTGCGCCGTGTGCCCGACGTACCGGCCCACCAGGTCCGCGCGGGCCACCTCCACCAGCTGCCCGCGCGGGAGCACGCCCAGGGAGGCCAGCAGTTCGCCGTACAGGCGCGCCACCGTGGTCTTTCCGGTACCGGGCGGGCCGGCGAAGACGAGGTGGTTGCTGATCCGGGGCGCCGGCAGCCCCGCCGCGGCCCGGCGCCGCGCCGTGGCCAGCAGGTTGACGAGGTCGCTCACCTCGCGCTTGACCGCGCCCAGACCGGTCAGCGCGTCCAGCCGCAGCAGCGGGTCCTGGTCGTCCGCGGCGGCGGCGGGCGGGAGCCCCACGTCCTCGGTGGTCAGCAGGGCCAGATCGCGCTCCCCGACATCGCCGCGCGCGGCGAGCCGGGACGCCTGCCGGTCCACTATCTCCTCGAAGACCTTCCGCGCGGTGCGCCCGTTGCCGAAGCCGGCGTCGCGGGGCATCCGCTCGAAGTGCGTGTGCAGCGCCGAACGGGCCTCCGGGTCCAGCTCGTAGCGGTGGGCGGAGCACATCCGCTCCACGATGGTGACCAGTTCCTCCGACGTGTAGTCGGCGAACTCGACGCTGCGGGTGAACCGCGAGGCCAGGCCCGGGTTGGAGGCGAGGAAGTCCGTCATCTCCTTCGGGTAGCCGGCCGCCACCACCACGACGTCCTCGCGGTGGTCCTCCATCAGCTTCACCAGGGTGTCGATCGCCTCCCGGCCGAAGTCCGCCCCCGAACCGGCGGAGTCCGACAGGAGCGTGTACGCCTCGTCGATGAACAGCACCCCGCCGAGCGCCTTGTTGAAGGTCTCCGTCGTCTTGATCGCCGTCCCGCCGACGATCTGCGCGACGAGATCGGCCCGCGACACCTCCACCAGATGGCCCGAGCGCAGCACTCCCAGCGAGGCGAGGATCGAACCGTAGAGGCGGGCCACCGTGGTCTTGCCCGTGCCCGGGGGGCCCGCGAAGATCAGATGGCGGCTCATCGGCGGCGCCGGCATGCCGAGACCGGCCCGGCGCTGCGCCATCCGGTTCAGGTTGATCAGCGTCAGTACCTGGTCCTTGACGTCGTCGAGGCCGATCAGGGACCGCAGCTCCGCCACCGCGCCGCTCTCCGCGTCCACCTCGGCGGTCACGACGGCCGCCCCGCCGGGCAGCCGGCCGTCGCCGGCCGCCACCGCGTCGGCGGCGCTGCCCCAGGCGTCCGGAGCGCCGTTGTCGGCGCTCGTCAGCTGCTCCACCGCGAGCCGGTCGCCGGGCACGGACTGGCGCAGTCCGCTGCCCCGGTTGTCCCGCAGGGTGCAGCCGATCACCGAGACCGGATCCGAACCCTCCACCCGGACTCCGTCGGCGGCCGATCCGGTCACCTCGCAGGAGTTGAGAGACGCCCTCGCGCCTGCCGCGATCAGCACCCCGTGCTCGCCCGCGTCCCGCACCCGTGACCGGGCCGCCGTCAGTTCGGCCTGCTCGTCGACCCGGATCCCCACGGCGAGGCAGTCACTCACCTCGGTGTCGCGCAGGGTCACCGCGCCGAGGGCGCCCACCTGCACACCGGCGCCCTTCGCGGTCCGCAGCCTGGCCTGGCCGACGTACAGGTTGCCGTGCCCGGACACATGCAGCCCCGCGCCCTCGCACTCCTCGATCAGGCAGTCCTCCAGCCGGCCGCGGCCGTCCCCCAGGACCTCCACCCCGTGCTCCGCGGAGCGTGTCACGGTGGTGCGCCGCAGCAGCGGGTTGGCGCTCGCGCGGATGAGTATCCCGCTGCCGCCGCTGCCGACCACCTCCAGCCGGTCGATCTCCGCGGCGGAGTTCTCCTCCAGCAGGACCCCGGTCCCCTCCGCTTCACGGACCGCGGTCCCGGTGAGCACCGGGGACGAGAAGTCGGTGACCCGGATCGCGGAGTCCCGGGCGGCGACGAACACGCACTCCTCGAACACTCCGCGGCTGCGCTCCGTCACCAGCAGCCCGTGTCCCGCGGTCCGGTCCGTGCGGCAGCGGCGCAGGGTGGGCGAGGAACCGGCGCTGACCACGTACCCGTGCCCGGTGGTGTTCCGTACGGTCACGTCCTCCAGGACGGTCGCCCCGGTGGTGCTCATGAACACGCCCACCACCGAGTCCGTCACGGCGGACCGTGTCACGGTGACGGTGCTCTCCTCCTCGGCGGCGATCCCGGGCTTGTCGGCGGCGGAGATCTCGCACTCCTCCACCAGCACCTGGGCGCGGCCGTTGGCGAGGACGCCGTTGCCGCGCGCGTCGCGGAGCCTGCCCGCACGCACCGAGACCCTGCCCTGCTCGCCCGCGACCACGGCGGAGGTGCCCAGGTGCTCGACGACGCACTCCTCCAGGAGGCTCTCCACCGCCGAAGTGGACACCACCCCGGCGCCCTTGGGGTTCTCGATCCGGCACTGGCGGACCGCCAGCGAGCCGGCGCCCCGGGCGAACAGCGCCGCCCAGGAGGCCCCGTACACATCGCACCGGTCGAGCAGGAGCTGCCCGCGCGGGACGTCCACCACCGGCAACTCCTCGTCGTGGCCCCGCAGCACGAGGGAGTTCACCATGGCCGAGTCGCAGGCCAGGGTCAGTGCCGAGCCCCGGCGGGGGGCCAGCTCCACGGTGCCGCGGCCTTCCGTGCTGGTCAGCGTCAGGGAAGTGGCGAGCGTGAGGGTTTCCTCGTAGCGCCCGGGGGCGATACTGATCACGGCTCCGGTACGGGCCATGCGGAGAGCCTCGGAGATGGTGCGGCAGTCGCCCGTCCCGTCCTGCGCGACGGTGAGCAGCTGGCGTGACACGTTGTGACCTCCCGGGCGCCCCGACGCCGTTCCGCTGTACAGCGTCCGCTTGCACCCGGGGCGTGTGGAACTGATGTGCCCATCATGCCTGTCGGGGCGGACGGCCCGCCACCGCCGTCGTCAAGGAATCCGGAGGAAGCAAGGCGAACGGGAAGCGACTGGTCAGGCTCGCGGCGCGTCGGCCCCTGCTCCCCGGGAGGACGTGACCGGACGGCCCGTCCCGTCCCGCCCCTTCCCTTCTCGCCCCCTTCCCTTCTCGTTCCTTCCGTTCCTTCCCGCCGTCCTTGCGGCTGCCGGTCCTGTCACGGCCCGTGCCCGGCGGGGTCCGGCATGGCCGGGGCCGCCGGGAGGCCTTCACCTCCTCGATGTCCACCACCTTCACCATCAGCGCGATCGGTGTCCTCGCCGCCGCCCTCCTGGCCACGCTGGTCATGCGCGACGGCGAGCCCGAGCCCGCCGCCCCGGCCGAGGAGCCGGAACTCGTCGCCCGACCCCGGCGAGAAGGCCGGCCGGCGCCCCGCCCCGGGACACCGGCCTTCTTCCGCCGCGGGTGCGCCCTCCTGCGGCCGGGGGAGCCGCGGGTGGTGGCGCGGGTTGATGCCGGCGTACGGGGACGGCATCAACGCAACGCTCCGCGGGGGTGGTTGATGCCGCGTAGCGTGAAGTGCCGCAGCGCCGCACCGCTCGCAGCGCCGCATCGCTTGAAGCGCCGCACCGCTCGCAGCGCCGCATCGCTTGAAGCGCCGCATCGCTCGAAGCGCTGCCGCTCTTGAAGTACCGCGTACCGCACCGCTCGAAGCCCGGAGGAACACGGTGGGAAGTCACGTCCATTCGCGCGTATCGGCCTATGCCATGGCCACCGCGCACGGCCGGCTGCTGCTGACTCGGCTCTCGGAGTCCTCGCCGGTCTTCGAGCCGGGGCTGTGGCACCTGCCCGGTGGTGGAATCGACCCGGGCGAGCAGCCGGGGGAGGCGCTGGCGCGCGAGCTGTACGAGGAGACCGGTCTCGAACTCCTCGATGCCCGGCTGGTGGACGCGCGGTCGTACACGGCCCAGCGGCTCGGGATCAGCTGGAATCTGGTGGGGCTCTTCTACCGCGTCGAGCTCAAGCCCGGCCCGCTGACGGTCACCAAGGCCGGTGACTCGACGAGCGCCGTCGCCTGGATGCCGTTGTCCGGCCTGGACGACTCGGCGCTGTCCCCGGCCACGATCGACGCCCTCGGGCTGATCGGCGCTCCGGGCGGACGGACCGCGGCCGCCCGCTGAGCGGTTATTCGTTTGTGGCGTGCCGGATCTTCCGGAACGGTGGGCCGGACGACAACGGGCCTGCCGGGCCGATGAAGGAGTGTCCGTGACCGCTGGGAAGATGCACGCCGACGAGGCGGAGATCGATGTCTCGCTCGTGAGGAGGCTGGTCGGCGCGCAGTTTCCGCAGTGGGCGGATCTCCCGCTCGACCCGGTCGCCTCCGCGGGGACGGACAACGCCCTGTACCGGCTCGGCGAGGACATGGTGGTACGGCTGCCCCGTATCCCGGGAGCGGCTGATCAGGTCGCCAAGGAGCAGCAGTGGCTGCCGAGGCTCGCGCCGCTGCTGCCGCTGCCCGTTCCCGAGCCGCTCGGGCAGGGGACCCCTGGTGAGGGCTATCCCTGGAACTGGTCGGTGTATCCCTGGCTCAAGGGCGCGAACGTGGAGCGCATCGCCGATCCGGGCCGCACTGCCGTGGACCTGGCCGGGTTCGTCACCGCCCTGCACGCGATCGGCACCGACGGCGGGCCGCCCCCGGGCGGGCACAACTTCTTCCGCGGTGTGCCGCTGGCCGCCCGCGACGCCGCCACCCGCGGGGCGATCGCGGAACTGGCTGCGGCCGTCGACACCGACGAGGTGACCGCGGCATGGGAGGCGGCGCTCCGGGCCCCGGCCCTGAGCGGGGCGGCCGTCTGGATCCACGGCGATCTGTCCTCGGGAAACCTGCTGTTCCAGCAGGACAGGCTGAGCGCGGTCATCGACTTCGGGGGCCTGGGCGTCGGTGACCCCGCCTGCGACCTGATCCCCGCGTGGGAGATCTTCTCCGCCGAGCACCGGGAAGGTTTCCGCGACGCGCTGTCGGTCGACGCCGCGACCTGGCAGCGGGGCCGCGGCTGGGCACTCTCCGTCGCGTTGATCCAGCTGCCCTACTACCAGCACACGAATCCGCCGCTCGCCGCCCGCTCGCGGCACGTGATCGCGGAGGTCCTGGCCGACCACCGAGCCGGCAGGTGACCCGCCCTCAGGACGCCGTTCCCGGCGCGCCGTTCGCCGCACGGGCACCCGCCACCACCTGGTGGCGGGTGTCCGTCCGTCTGCTCAGTGCCGTCCCGCCAGCCGGTCCGCGGCTTGCGCGAGGGGGTCCGTGCCGGGGCGGGGAGAGGTGAGTTCGCGGCGGTCGGCGGTGCGGTAGGCGGCGTACATGCCGTGGACGCCGAGCCAGCGGAAGGGTTCCGGTTCCCAGCGGCGGACGCGGTGGCCGACCCAGGGGAGGGTGGTCAGTTCGGTGGGGCCGGACTGGCCGGAGTCCTGCTGGATCAGGTCGCGCAGGGTGCGGGCGGCGAGGTTGGTGGTGGCGACGCCGGAGCCGACGTAACCGCCGGCCCAGCCGAGGCCGGTGGAGCGGTCGAGGGTGACGGTGGCGCACCAGTCGCGGGGGACGCCGAGGACACCGGACCAGGCGTGGTCGATGCGGGCTCCCGCGGTGGTGGGGAAGAGGCGGACGAGGATGTCGCGGAGCGCCTCGACGGTGGCGGGGCGGGTGCGTCCGTCGTTGTCGGTGGCCGACCCGTAGCGGTACGGGACGCCGCGGCCGCCGAGCGCGATGCGGTCGTCGGCGGTGCGCTGGGCGTACATGTAGGCGTGGGCCATGTCGCCGAGGGTTTCGCGGCCGTCCCAGCCGATGGTGTCCCAGACGGACCGGGGGAGCGGTTCGGTGGCGATCATCGAGGAGTTCATGGGGAGCCAGGTGCGCTTCTGGCCCTTGAGGTTCGCGGTGAAGCCCTCGGTGCAGCGCAGGATGTACGGGGCGCGGACGGTGCCGTACGGGGTGTGGGCGTGCTTGGGCCTGATCTCGGTGACGGGCGTCGACTCGTGGAGGGTGACGCCGAGCGCCTCGACGGTGGCGGCGAGACCCTTGACGAGTTTGACCGGGTGCAGGCGGGCGCCGTGCGGCGTCCAGCTGGAGCCGACGGCTCCGGTGACATTGATGCGCTCGCCGGTCTCGCGGGCGCCGCGCAGGACGCGGTCCTTCTCGCCGAAGGCGATCTCCACGGAGTGGAAGTCCCTGAGCCGGGCCAGCTGGGCGGGGGTGTAGGCGACTTCGAGGACGCCGCCCCGGTGGATGTCGGCGTCGATGCCCTCCTCGGCGGCCACGCGGACGACTTCGTCGACGGTGTCGTTCATCGCCTGCTGGAGGCGGACGGCGGCCTCGTGGCCGTGGAGTTTCGCGTAGCGGTCGCGGCCCGCGATGCCGTTGTAGAGCCAGCCGCCGTTGCGCCCGGAGGCGCCGTAGCCGCAGAACTTGGCTTCGAGGACGGTGATGTTGAGGAAGGGGACGGCCTTCTTGAGGTAGTAGGCGGTCCACAGTCCGGTGTATCCGCCGCCGACGATGCAGACGTCGGCGGTGGTGTCGCCGGGCAGGGGCTCCCGGGGGAGGGGAGTGCCCTGGTCCGCGTACCAGAACGATATGCCGCCGTTGGCGGTGCTGACGGTGCTCATGCTGCCCCTGCTCTGTCCGGTGCGAAGCCCTGGTTGCGGCCGCTCTCCATGGGGCGGGACGTTACTGCGCCGGAGGGGTTTTCGTCTGCGTCCGGGACCGTGCCCGGGTCAGTGGATAGCAGGCCAGGCCGATGAGTACGGAGGCGAAGTGGCCGAGGTCGGTGAAGGTGCGGCCGGTGAGGAGCGGGATGCCGTAGAAGACGGAGACGGCGAAGAGATACACGTACCGCCAGGGCTGCGGGACGCGGTACGTGAGGACGGCGATGACGCCCGCGAGCGCGTAACTGACCCCGACGTCGAGCGTGTTGGCGGCGGACTGCGGTACGTGTCCGTGCCGGATGGCCCAGGCCAGGACGCCTTCGCTGACGAGGGTGGCGAGGACATGGGCGGCGATGGCGACGGCGAACCAGCGCAGGGTGCCGAGCCAGCGCTCGGCGGTGGCGTGGAAGACGGTGTAGAGGACGGCGTAGGGGACCCATTGGCCGCTGTCGATCCAGAAGGCGCTGGCGATCAGTACGCGTACGGGGTCCCGGGAGAGTTCGTGGATGTTGGTCGAGCGCTGGAGCAGGAAGTCCTCTTCGAACCCCGGTGACATCCGGCGGACGATGACGGTGGTGACGAAGAGTGCGGTCAGCCAGACGTACGTGCCCGGTGCGCTGCGGATCCATGAGCCGGCGCTGCGGATCCACGAACCGGCCGCGGTGCGGCGCCGGGTGGGCGGGGCGGGGCTGCTCGGAGTCATAACCGATTGACGCACGGGCTCGCGATCGTCGGCGTGATCGACATTCCCGCCGAGCCGATCGAGACCCGGTCCGGGTACAGCGGGGCGGCCGGGCGGGGGTCGCGGGGGAGCCGGGGGACCGGTTGCTGCACGGGGACCCGGACCACGGGAGTGTGCGGGCCGGGAGGGAGCCGGAGCAGGCCGGGACCGCCGGGCGCCTGCCGGGGCGGGGTCGGCGGAGTCGAGGCCCGTGCTTACGCTGCCCTCATGATTCGTACCGCTACCCCTGACGACGTTTCCGTCATCCACGCCATGGTCCGTGAGCTGGCCGACTACGAGAAGGCCCTGCACGAGGTGCAGGCCACCGAGGAGCAGTTGCACGAGGCGCTCTTCGGCGAACGGCCCGCCGCGTACGCGCACATCGCCGAGTCGGACGAGGACGGCGAGGTGGTCGGCTTCGCGCTGTGGTTCCTGAACTTCTCCACCTGGCGCGGGGTGCACGGCATCTACCTGGAGGATCTGTACGTACGCCCGGAGCGGCGTGGCGGCGGGCACGGGAAGGCGCTGCTGAGGGAGCTGGCGCGGATCTGTGTGGAGCGCGGCTACGGGCGTCTGGAGTGGTCGGTGCTGAACTGGAACACCCCGTCCATCGCGTTCTACGAGTCGCTGGGCGCACGGCCGCAGGACGAGTGGACGGTGTACCGGCTGGCGGACGGGGCGCTGGCGAAGCTCGGCGGTGAGTGAGCCCCCGCCGGGCCCGGCCGAGTCCGTCGAGGCGGGCGCGGGCCTGCCGGGGCCGGCCGGGGAGCGTGCGGCCGGCGGGGGCGTTGTCAGTGGGGTGGTTCACGATGGGGGCATGGCACGCAGCAGCGGGAAGCAGGACACCATCACAGCGGCACGGCGGCCGGAGGTGCGGCTGCCGCCGCTCGTTCCGTACGACGGGGCGGGACTGGAGCCCGACGGGGACTACGACAGTGTGCGTTTCGAGGGGACGGACCTCGCGGACGAGTCGGGTCCGGGGGCCCGCTTCATGGACTGCGCGCTGGACGGCTGCGCCCTGGACCGTACGGAGCTGGTCAGAGCCCGCTTCATCGACTCGGTGCTGACGGGCGTGCGGGGGGTGGGCACCGATCTCGCGGGGGCGTCGCTGCGCGACGTGGAGGTGGTGGACGCACGGCTGGGCGGGGTGCAGCTGCACGGTGCGGCGCTGGAACGGGTGCTGGTGCGCGGCGGGAAGATCGACTACCTGAACCTGCGCAAGGCGCGGCTGAAGGACGTGGTGTTCGAGGGCTGTGTGCTGTCCGAGCCCGATTTCGGGGATGCGCAGCTGGTGCGGGTGGAGTTCCGCGACTGTGTGCTGAAGCGGGCCGACTTCAGTTCCGTGCGGATGGAGTCGGTGGACCTGCGGACGGTCGCGGAGCTGGACATCGCGCGCGGGGTGGAGCGGCTGGCGGGCGCGGTGATCAGCCCGGCGCAGCTGATGGAGCTGGCGCCGGCGTTCGCGGCGCAGATCGGGGTGCGGGTGGAGGGGTAGGGGCTTCCCGTCCGGACCGGGGGCGGGTGGAGGCGTAGGGCTTCCCGTCCGGACCGGGTGCGGGGTCAGATACGGGGGAAGCGGGCCTGGAGGTCCCAGATCACGGGGTTGTCGGCGAGACCTTCGTGCATGTCCGCGAGGTCGGCGATCAGATCGTGCAGGAAGTCGCGGGCCTCGCGGCGCAGCAGCGCGTGGCTGAAGGTGAGCGGGGGCTCGTCGCCGGGCATCCAGTCGGCCTCCACGTCGACCCAGCCGAAGCGGCGCTCGAAGAGCATCCGGTCGGAGGACTCGGTGAAGTCCAGCTCGGCGAACTGCTGCCGGTGCGAGCGGTTGCCGCGCGGGTCCTGGTCGATCTGCTCGACGATGTCGCACAGCGCCCACGCGAAGTCGAGCACCGGCACCCATCCCCAGGCTGTGGACACCTCGCGGTCCGCCTTGGTGTCCGCGAGGTAGACGTCCCCGGAGAACAGGTCGTGCCGCAGGGCGTGGACGTCCGCGCGGCGGTAGTCGGTCTGCGGGGGATCGGGGAAGCGTCGGGAGAGGGAGTAGCCGATGTCGAGCACGGTTCGATGGTGTCACGCCCGGAGGCGCGCCGGTGCCGGGGCGTCCGGCCGACAGGCTCCGGGCGTGCTGCGGGCGCCCGGACCACCGCGGGGCGGGCGGGGCGGCGCGGTCTACGGCAGCAGCCGCTGCTCCTTCGCCACGGCGACGGCGCCCGCGCGGGTGTCGACGCCGAGTTTGTCGTAGATGCGGCCCAGGTGTGTCTTGACCGTGGCCTCGCTGATGAACAGCGCGCGGGCGATGTCCCGGTTGCCCAGGCCCTGGGAGAGCTGGGCCAGGATGTCGCGTTCGCGGTCGGTCAGGGTGGGCCGGGGCCTGCGCATGCGGGCCATGACGCGGCTGGCCACGGGCGGGGAGAGCGTCGTGCGGCCCTGCGAGGCCGCGCGGATCGCGGCGAACAGTTCCTCCGGGCGCTCGGCCTTCAGCAGGTACCCGGTGGCGCCCGCCTCGATGGCGCGGGTGATGTCGGCGTCCGTGTCGTACGTGGTGAGGACCAGCACGTGGACGCCGGTGGCGGAGATGCGGCGGGTGGCCTCGACGCCGTCGATGCCCTCGCCGAGCTGGAGGTCCATCAGGACGACGTCCGGGGCGAGCCGGGCGGCCAGGGCGACGGCCTCCGCACCACTGCCGGCCTCCCCGGCGACCTCGATGTCGGGTTCGCTGCCGAGGAGGGCGAGCAGCCCGGCGCGTACGACGGCGTGGTCGTCGCAGAGCAGGATGCGTACGGGCGGCGTCGCGTTCATGCGGGGTCCTCCGGGGCCGGGGCGGGGGCGGGGGTGAGGGGGACGGCGGCGGACAGGACCGCGCCCTCGCCCGGTGCCGACTCGATCGTCAGTGTGCCGCCGAGCTGGTGCAGCCTGGCGCGCATCGCGGGCAGTCCGTGGCCGCGCACGCCGCCGGTGGCCCCGGTGCGCCCGGCGGGTGTGAAGCCCCGCCCGTTGTCGGCGATGTCCAGGACGATCCGGTCGTCGAGATGGGTCAGCGTCAGCGCGGCCTGCGTCGCGTGCGCGTGTTCCCTCACATTGGCCAGCGCCCCCTGCGCGATGCGGAGCAGCGCGGACTGCACACGGTCGGGCAGCGCGGTGTGCCGCTCCCCCTCCACGTGGCAGCGGACGGTGAGCCGTCCCTGCGCCTGGGCCGTCTCGCGGGCGGCCAGCGCGTGCAGGGCCGCCTCCAGGCCGCCGCCCTCGGCGAGATCGGCCGGGGCCAGGTCGTGGACGAAGCGGCGGGCCTCGGCGAGATTGCGTTCCGCGATGCCCGTTGCCGTACGGACATGGCGGCGGGCGGTCGCCGGGTCGGCGTCCCAGGTGCGGTCGGCGGCCTGGAGCAGCATCTGCTGGCTGGACAGGCCCTGCGCGAGGGTGTCGTGGATCTCCATCGAGAGCCGCTGGCGCTCGGCGAGGGTTCCCTCGCGGCGTTCGGTGGCGGCCAGTTCGCGGCGGGTGCGCAGCAGGTCGTCGATCAGTTCGCCCTGCCGCTCGGACAGCGCGCGCTGGCGCGCGGCCTGCCGTTGCATGTGGACGAAGACCGCTGTCGCGACGGCCGCCACCGCGGGCGGGGCCAGCACCAGGTTCGGGTCGAAACCGTGGGCCAGCCGCAGTTGCGCGGCGACGACGAACACGGTGAGCAGAGCGACGAGCGCGAGCGCCGCGCGAGGCGGAAGGATCCGCAGCCCGGTGTAGAAGAGCGGGACCGCGCACCACGCGAAGCTCGGCGCGAGGACGACCAGCACCATCCACACGGCGACCAGCACTCCCAGCCACACCACACTGCGCGGCGTCGGACGCGAACCGAGCACGGGCCCGAGCACGTACAGCACGGCCAGGGCGACGGACAGCGCGATGACCCACGGGGTGCGGGCCTCGCCGGGGTGCCGCAGCAGGAAGCGGGCGAGCGAGGCGCCGAGCAGCAGGAAGAACGCGGCGTGCATCAGGAGCGTGAGCCGGCGCGCATCCGGGTCGCCGTCCCCGGAGACGTCCCCGGAGCCGTCGCCGTACCCGCCCCCGTCGTACCCGCCCTCGCCGTTCCCGGACCCGCCCTCGCCCTCGCCGGATCCGGAGCCGACGCCGTCATTCACGGGGCCGTCGTTCCCGCCCCCGCTCCCGCCATTCCCGCCCTCGCCCCCGTCGTCCCCGGAGCCGCCCCCGTGCCCGTGTGCGCCGGAGGTGCCGGTCGGCCCTGGGGCGGCGCCGCGTACCGACCGGGTTCGGTGCTCCACCTCGTACCCCTCGCTCCTCACCGCCATCGACGCTCCTGACCTGCACGGATACCTCCATGGTCACCCCGGACGGCCCCCCGCGCATCAACCGATCGGCCGATGGGGCCGTCGGCCGTCCCGCACGCGGCGTCGAGCCGGTTCGTCGACCGTACGGCGCGGGACGCGGCCGGAGGATCGATGGCAGAGCCGAACAGGCTCGTCCCGCTCATCCACCGCACCGCTGCCGAAGGAACCCACCATGAAGAAGCCGTCGCTGCGCACCCGCGTCCTGACCGGTGCCGTCGCCGCCACCGCCCTCGGCGCCGGAACGTTCGGCGCCCTGTCCGCCAATGCCTCCACCCCGGCCGCCGCACCCGCCGCCGCGGTCGAGGCCGACGCCGCGAACCGGAACCTCCAGCAGACCACCCACCTGACCGTGGCCGCCGCCACCAGGGCCGCGCAGGCCACCCTCGACGCCGCGCGGAAGGAGAACCAGCGCGTCTCCGTCGCCGTCGTCGACCGCAACGGCAACACCGTCGTGACGCTGCGCGGCGACGGCGCGGGCCCGCAGGCGTACGAGTCGGCCGTGAAGAAGGCGTACACCGCCGTCTCCTGGAACGCGCCCACCTCCGAGCTGGCAGGGCGCCTGGAGCAGGCCCCGAACCTCAAGGACATCCCCGGCACCCTGTTCCTCGCGGGCGGCGCCCCGGTGCAGGTCAAGGGCGCCCCGGTGGCGGGCATCGGCGTGGCCGGAGCCCCCGGCGGCGACCTCGACGAGAAGTTCGCGAACGCCGGCGTCGCCGCCCTCGCGAAGTAGGTTCCCGCCGTGCCGGTGCACCGGCGTCCACAGGCGGGGCGTCGGCGGGCGCCCTAGGATCGCAGGCGTGGATCAGCGAACACCAGTACGCCGCACGGCCCGCGCCGCCTCCCTCGCCCTGCTGGTTCTGATGACCACCACGGGCTGCACCGGCGGTGTCGGGGGCACCCCCGGCGCCGCCGGTCTGCGCGACCCGTACTTCCCGAGGGCCGGCAACGGCGGCTACGACGTCACGCACTACGACCTCGCCCTCGACGCCGACCCGGCCGCCGGCCGGCTGCGCGGCACCGCCACGATCACCGCGCGGGCCACCCAGGACCTCAGCGCCTTCAATCTCGACCTCGCCGGGCTCACCGTGGGGTCCGCGACCGTCGAGGGCCGCCCGGCCGCCGTCAACCGCGCGGGCCACGAGCTGACGCTGCGCCCCGACGCCGAGGTCGAGAGCCGGCTCCGCAAGGGCAGGACGTTCCGCACGGTCGTCCACTACTCCGGCTCCCCGCAGACCCTGACCGACCCCGACAGGTCGAAGGAGGGCTGGCTGAGGACCGCGGACGGATCGGTGGCGCTCGGTGAACCGGTGGGGGCCATGGCCTGGTTCCCCGGCAACAACCACCCGAGCGACAAGGCGACGTACGACATCGCCGTGACCGTCCCCAAGGGGCTGACGGCCGTCTCCAACGGCGAGCTGACGTCGCGCAGGACCTCGGGCGACACCGCCACGTACCACTGGCACGTGGCCGAACCGATGGCGAGTTACCTCGCGACGGTCGCCATCGGCCGCTTCGACACGAAGACGTCGACCACCCCGGACGGCATCAAGGTGTTCACCGCCGCGGAGAGGACGGTGGCGGCGCAGAGCGCGCGGATTCTCGCCCGGGTCCCCGAGGTCGTGGCATGGGAGGCGGAACGTTTCGGCCCGTACCCCTTCTCCGCCACCGGGGCGATCATCGACCGTTCCGGGGACGCCGGATACGCCCTGGAGACCCAGAACCGGCCCTTCTTCCCCGGGCCGCCGGGCGCCGGGCTCCTCGTCCACGAGATGGCGCACCAGTGGTTCGGGAACTCCGTCACGCCCAAGAGCTGGCGGGACATGTGGCTCAACGAGGGCTTCGCGACCTACGCGGAGTGGCTGTGGGAGGACGACCAGGACGGCAACCCGGTCCAGAAGCGGTTCGACGCCGCCTTCGACGACGACGACAACTGGGCCTTTCCGCCCGCCGATCCGCCGACGGCCGCGGACATCTCGCAGGCGCCGGTGTACGGGCGCGGGGCCATGGTCATCCACAGGATCCGGCAGGCTGTGGGCGACGACAAGCGCTTCTTCGCGCTCGTCAGGGGCTGGACGAAGGCCCACCGGCACGGCAACGCGTCGACCGCGGACTTCACCGCCTATGTGGAGAAGACGACCGGCAAGGATCTGACGGAGCTGTGGAACACCTGGCTGTACGGCAGGAGCCGGCCCGCCTCGAAGGGCTGACCGGCTCCCGCCGTACCGCTGGTCGGAACTACTTCACGTTGACACCGCTCCAGGCGGCGTCGACGGCCTTGAGCTCGGCGCTGTCGGCCCCGTACAGGTCGGTCGCCGCCTTCTCGGTCGCCGTGCGGGCGGCCGCGTAGTCGGTGCTGGAGGTCATGTACTCGGAGAGGGCCTTGTACCAGATCTGGACGGCCTTGTCCCGGCCGATGCCGGTGACCGTGGAGCCGTCGCTGGTCGGGGAGTCGTAGTCGACGCCGTTGATCGTCTTCGCGCCGCTGCCCTCGGAAAGCAGGTAGAAGAAGTGGTTGGCGACGCCGGAGGAGTAGTGCACGTCGAGGTCGCCGACGCTGCTGTCCCAGTAGTCCGCGGAGCCGCCGTCCTTGCTCGGCTTGTCCATGTAGCGCAGCGGGGTGCCGTCGCCGTTGATGTCGATCTTCTCGCCGATGAGGTAGTCGCCGACGTCGGTGCTGTTGTCGGCGGCGAACTCCACCGCGGTGCCGAAGATGTCGCTGGTCGCCTCGTTCAGGCCGCCGGACTCGCCGTAGTAGTCGAGGTTGGCGGTGGACGCGGTCAGGCCGTGGCTCATCTCGTGGCCCGCGACGTCGAGCGCGGTGAGGGCGCTCTTGTTGTCGGCGCCGTCGCCGTACGTCATGCAGAAGCAGCTGTCGTCCCAGAAGGCGTTGACGTACGCGTCGCCGTAGTGGACCCGCGAGTACGCGGCCTTGCCGTCACCGGCGATGCCGTCGCGGCCGAACGCCGACTTGTAGAAGTCCCAGGTCTTCGCGGCGCCGTAGGCGGCGTCGACGGCGGCGGTCTGACGGTCGTTGCCGGTGCCGTCGCCCCAGGTGTCGTCGTCGTCCGTGACGAGGGCACCGGTGCCGCTCTCGCCCTGGTTGAGGTCGTACGTCTTGTGGCCGCCGCGGTCGCCGTCGACCAGCTCGAAACCGGAACCGGCCGCGGTGGTCGACAGGTCGACCTGGCCGCTGTACTGGCTGTTGCCGATGCCGGTCTCGACCGCCTCGTAGCTCTGGAGCTTCTTGCCGGTGGTCGCGTCGGTGATGATGTGCAGCCTGCTGGGCGTGCCGTCCTTCTGCACCCCGGTCTTCACCGTCTCGAAGGCGAGGACGGGCTTGGAGCCGGCCGCCCAGATCACCTTGCGGGCGGCGGCCGCCGTCTTGATCTTCGCCGTCGTCGACGGCACGGCTATCCGGGCCTTGGCCGCCTTGGTGACGCCCTTGAGCTTTCCACTGCGGGCGGTGTGGGTCACGAGGTCGCCGCCGAGCACCGGGAGCCCGGCGTAGGTGCGCTCGTAACGGGTGTGGACGGTGCCGTCCGCGTCCTTGATCACGTCACGGACGATCAGCTTCTCCTGGCTGCCGAGACCGAGGGACTCGGCGGTCGAGGAGGCGTCGGTCTGGGCCGACTTGATGGCGGCGGTGCGCTGCGAGGCACTGTTCGCGCCGAAGGGGACGACGCTGCGAGAGGCGGAGGAACCGTCAGTGCCGTTGTCGGGAGCGGCGCTTGCCGCACCGCTCTGGACACCGACGACGACCATCGCGGCCACGGCGGCCAGGGCTGCGGCGCGACGGGTGTTCATGTGGGGGGTCATGTGCTCTCCGTTGCTCGATCCGTGGGGGGTTACGAGCCGAGAGCGTGCCACCGAATGACCAAGATTGACGGTGCACTAACAAATGCCTCACATTTTTTTGACCACTTCTTGTCCGAATGGGGTTCGCTTACGTTCGCTATTCGGTCAACTGTGAATGTTCGCAGGGTATTTGTGTGGAACGGCTGGGGACCGGACCCGGTCGGCGCACACCGAAGCCCCCGGCCGTGGCCGGGGGCTTCGGTGTGATGGGCTCTCGGGTCGGAGAGCGGTGCCGTACGTCAGAGGTTGACGCCGAAGTCCTGGGCGATGCCGCGCAGGCCGGAGGCGTAACCCTGGCCGACGGCACGGAACTTCCACTCCGCGCCGTTGCGGTAGAGCTCGCCGAAGACCATGGCGGTCTCGGTGGCGGCGTCCTCGCTCAGGTCGTAGCGGGCGATCTCGGTGCCGCCGGCCTGGTTGATGATGCGGATGAACGCGTTGCGCACCTGGCCGAAGTTCTGGCTGCGGGTCTCGGCGTCGTAGATCGAGACCGGGAAGACGATCTTGTCGACGTCGGCCGGCAGGCCCGCCAGGTTGACGTTGATCTGCTCGTCGTCGCCCTCGCCCTGGCCCGTGACGTTGTCACCGGTGTGGACAATGGTCTGGTCCGGCGTCGACTTGTTGTTGAAGAAGACGAAGTGGCCGTCGGAGACGACTTTGCCGGCCGGGTTGACCGCGATCGCCGAGGCGTCGAGGTCGAAGTCGGTGCCGGTGGTGGTGCGGACGTCCCAGCCGAGGCCGACCGTGACGGCGGTCAGGCCCGGGGCCTCCTTGGTGAGCGAGACGTTGCCGCCCTTGGACAGGCTTACAGCCATGGGAAGTCCCTTTCATCGTCGAGTGCGGGCTTCATGCCATCACGAAGCTACCGTCACAGGTCATAACGCGGAGAAGGGGCCGGGAGGTTCCTGCTCCCTTTACTTTCTTTACCGAAGTCCCCCGGTCGGCCCGGCGGCCGGCCGGGCCCGTACGGCACTCGTACGGCACGCGTGCAGCGCTCGTAGGGCCCTCGTACGGCACGGGTCCGGCAAAAAAAGGTGACGAACGCCCGGTGGGCCGGGGAACATGGGTGCCATGTCCGGGCCCTATGTCATCCGCGGTTCGGTCTCCCTGCCGGAGGCCGAGCTCATGTGGCGTTTCTCGCGGTCCTCCGGGCCCGGCGGGCAGCACGTCAACACCAGCGACTCCCAGGTGGAGCTCCGCTTCGACCTCGCGGCGACCGAGTCGCTCCCCCCGGTGTGGAAGGAGCGGGCGCTCCAGCGTCTGGAGGGCAGGCTCGTGGGCGGGGTGATCGCGGTACGGGCGTCGGAGCACCGCTCCCAGTGGCGCAACCGCGAGACGGCTCTCGTACGGCTGGCCTCCCTGCTGGCCGAGGCCACGGCGCCGCCCCCCAGGCCGCGTCGCAAGACCAGGATTCCGCGCGGCATCAATGAACGCCGCCTGCGCGAGAAGAAGCAGCGCGGCGATACGAAGCGCGGCCGCTCCGGCCGCGACTGGTGACCGCGCCCCCGCGATTCCGGCGCCCCTCGCCCCGGCCGCGCGATCCGCGGTGACGCTCCCTCAGCCCGGCCGCGTTCCGCCGGCGCCCCCGCACCCCGGCCGCGGCTTCCGGTGACGCGCCTTCAGGCCGGCCGCGTTCGGGTGACGCCCCTTCGCCAACGGCCGCGCGTTCCGGTGACGCCCCCTCGGCCCGGCCGCCGGTACCGCCCTCTCAGCCGAGCTGCCGGTACCGCCCCCGGAAGTACGTCAGCGGTGAGCCGTCCCCGCTCGGCAGGTCCGCGCTCAGGACCCGGCCGATCACCAGGGTGTGGTCGCCCGCCAGGACCCGTTGCTCGGTGCGGCACTCCAGCGTGGCCAGTGCGCCGCCGACCAGGGGCGCGCCGGTGATCTCTCCCCTCCGGTAGGGGATGTCCTCGAACAGCAGCCGGTCGCTGATCCGGCCCTTCATCGCGAACCGTCCGGCGATGTGCCGCTGGCTCTCGGTGAGCACGGAGACCGCCCACAGCGGCTGCTCCGACAGCAGGTCGTCCATCCGTGAGTCGTTGCGCAGGCTGACCATGACGAGGGGCGGGTCCAGCGACACCGACATGAAGGCGGTCGCCGTCATCCCGACGTCCTCGCCGTGCCCGTTCTCGTCGAGCGGCGGCTCCTCGGCGGTGATCAGCACGACACCGGCGGCCAGCCGGGCGAGGGCGGCCCGGAACTCATCGTTGCTCACCCCCTCAGCATGGGGGACGGGCTCGGAACGCGGGGCGGGAGGCTTCGTCTGCAACACATCCGGCACGCTAGCGGCGGGCGGCGCGCCGTCGCATCGGGCCAGGGGACCAGCCTGGTCCTAGGACCCCCGGCCGGGAGTGCCGGGGGAGCGGCGCTGCAACGCCCGGATTTGCGTTCAAGAAAAGGACGGACCGCGGGGGCGCCGCACCGTAGCCCCTTCACCATCTGTTGTGACTTGAGTCACAGAGTGCAATATTTGCTGACCCTGTGTACCGGCTGCACAGCTCACTGTGATTCAGTGGCCGTGACACTGCAGTAAGTACGTCGATATGAAACCTGGAGTGCTGTCGAGGTCTCGGGGAGTGCGAGCAATGGAGGCCGAGTCGGAGCCGTACGTCCGTCTTGCGACGATGCGGCAGCTGCACCAGGCCGTGGCCGATCTCAACACGGCGCGGAGCCTGGCCGACACACTGCAGACCGTGGCCGACGGAATCGTCGCCGGTCTCGGCTACGAGCTGGCCTGCGTGAACCTGGTCCGTCCCGACGGAGACCTCGTCGTCGCCGCCTTCGCCGGCAACAGCGCCGCGGAAGCCCTGATCACCGGCCGCGTCGGCTCGCGCAGCTCCTGGGAGCGCAGGCTGTCGATGGGCGAGGTCTGGGACGAGCTCCGTTTCATACCCCATACCGACGGCTGGGTCCTCCTCGACGACGACGTGCCGCAGTGGCACACCGAGGGCCCCGAGCCCCGCTTCGAGGACGAGTGGCACCCCGAGGACCGGCTCTATGCCCCGATGTACGCGTCCGGCGGGGGCAACGACCTCCTGGGCGTCATCTCCGTCGACCGCCCGCGCAACGGCCGCCGCCCCGGCGCCTGGGGCCGTGAGGCGCTCCAGATGTACGCGTCGCAGGCGGCCATTGCGATCAGCAACGCCCGGCTGAGAGCAAACATGCAGCGCGCCCTGGTCCGTCTGGAGCGTGAACAGCAGGCGCTGCGGGCCAGCGAGGAGTCCTTCCGCCAGGCCTTCGAGTACGCCCCCAGTGGCATGGCCATCGCCGAGATGGGCGGCGACCAGCACGGTCGGCTGCTGCGCACCAACGACGCCCTGTGCCGGCTCCTCGGCCGCCCGGCGTCCGTCCTGCGCCGCTATTCCTTCGCCGACCTCGTCCACCCGGAGGACATCGGCACCCTGCTGCGCACCTCCGCCGAGGGCGGTCGCGCCGAGCTGCGGCTGGGGCGGCGGGACGGCACCTACCTCTGGGTCTCGCTGCGCAACTCCGTCGTCGCCGACACCACGGACGGCCCCCGCTTCCTGCTCACCCATGTCGAGGACATAGAGGAGCGCAAGCGCCACGAGCTGAACCTCGCGCACCGCGCCTCGCACGACGCGCTCACCGGCCTGCCCAACAGCGCCGAGCTGCGTTCCCGGCTCAGCTCCCGGCTCTGCGAGCGCCCGCACTCGGTGGCCACCTCCGCGGTCGAGGCGCTGGACGCGGCGTACGGCGACGCCGACGACCCGGACGGGCGGACGCACGGCTACGACGTGGACTCGGCGCCCGGCGGCCCGTACGACCACCATGTGCACTCCGTCGCACCCGAAACCGACCACGACGACGGCGCGAAGGGCCTTGCGGTCCTCTTCTGCGACCTCGACGGCTTCAAGTCCATCAACGACCGCTTCGGCCACCACACCGGGGACGCCGTCCTGATCGAGGTCGCCCGCCGCCTCACCACCTGTGTCCGCGACGGCGACACCGTCGCCCGGCTCGGGGGCGACGAATTCGTCGTCCTGGCCGACGGGCTCGGCGCGGCGGACGCCGCGGACCTGGCCGTACGCCTGCGCAATGCCATCATTCCGCCCATCAGGGTCGACGGCCGGGCGGT
This sequence comes from Streptomyces sp. NPDC087845, assembly GCF_044742755.1. Taxonomy (NCBI): domain Bacteria; kingdom Bacillati; phylum Actinomycetota; class Actinomycetes; order Kitasatosporales; family Streptomycetaceae; genus Streptomyces; species Streptomyces sp. NPDC087845. The sequence continues at coordinate 989,025 of NZ_JBIUVC010000001.1, read as the reverse complement.
GCGCGTCGGGGCGAGCTTCGGCATCGGCTGGGCCGCCTGCGGCATGACCGCCGAAGAGGTGCTGCGCTCCGCCGACCAGCGGATGTACGTGGAGAAGCGGTCCAGGTCGAAGGTTCACCGCAGGGCCGGCTGACGTTCACGGCGGTGCTTGTTTCCCCGCCCCGGGCGGTTCCAGGACCTGCGACGGCAATTCTTGGTGTGGTCCGTTCGGGGTAGGCTCGGCCGGTCGGCCACGGCTGGCGATATTCGGCGACGGCTGGCGACATGGTGAGGAGTGACCCAGGGATGACGGCCGGGAACAACGGCGCAAACAAGCCCGAGGACGACGATCCGTTCGGCTACCTGTACGAGGACGGACAGGCAGCGGGCGCCCAGCCGCCGCGAACGGGCGGCTACGGCTACCCGGGTCCGGCGGCCCAGCAGCCCGGTGTGCCCCGGACCTCGTACAACCAGGTGCGGACGGTGGGTGAGCGCCAGTACGGGCAGCAGGTGCCGCCGCAGCAGCCGTACGGCCAGCCGAACGCGCAGTACGCCGCCCCGGAGACGTACCCCGGCGCCGCCTCCCCCGGGTATGCCCCGCAGCAGGGCGGCCGCGGTGGTCGCGCCGGCGGCCCCGGCAAGGGCGGCCCGAACACCAAGGGCCTGCTGATCGCCGCGGTCGCGGTGGTCCTGGTCGTGCTCATCGGCATCGGCGCCGCGCTGCTCACGGGCAATGACAAGAAGGACCGGAAGAAGGACGAGGCCACCACCTCCGCCGGACCCGGCGACCAGGTCGAGGAGTCCCCGAAGTCCGAGAAGTCCGCGAGCCCCGAGGCCCCGGCCGAGCTCCCCAAGCAGGATGCGGCGACGCTGAAGCTCGGCGGTACGGCGGTAGTCAGCCAGTCGGTCAAGGGCGCGGAAGGCCCGAACGGCTCATACGTCACGGGCTTCAACGCGGTTGGGTCATCCGTGACGTGGAAGGCAGCGATAGAGGAGGAAGGCAAGTACCGCCTGACGGTGCGCTACGCGATTCCCGCCAAGGACGCCAATGCAACGCTGACGGTGAACGGGAAGCCGAATTCGCAGCCCATCGGCCTCAAGAACTTCATCCACTCGTCCGACTCGAACTGGGAAAAGAACTGGCAGACCACCTGGGCGCCGGTCGACCTGATCAAGGGTGAGAACGAGGTCAGCATCTCGTGCCAGGAAGGGAATCAGTGCGACGTGATCCTGGATTGGCTGAAAGTCGCCCCTGCGAACGGTTAGCCCATTGAGGGCGAACGCTTTGCGGCCTCTCCTGGTGTCCGAACCCGGGAGAGGCCGCATTTATATTTCCTGCGCTGAGTGATGTGGCGTCTGTTGCGCGAATGTCATCTCTTGCATCAGCAGTGCCCTTGGTGAGGGCACCCGGTCCTCGGTCCGGGATCGGGACACTGAACCCGGAAGACACTCACCTGTTCAAGACCGTCCGACCTCGCGACGAGCCAGGATGAGAAAACTCCATGATTCGGCGCGCGCAACGCGCTGCGTGCCGCGGTCAGCCCATCAGGGCCAGGAACCCGGCCACCGTCGCGGCCATCGCCTCGCGCCCCGGCGCGATGTACTTGCGCGGGTCCACGCCCGTGGTGTTCTCGGCCAGGTACGCCCGTACCGCGCCGGTGAACGCCGTGTTCAGCGCCGTGCCGACGTTGATCTTGACCATGCCGGAGGAGGCGACCGCCTGCCGGATCTCCTCGTCGGGGACGCCGCTGGAGCCGTGCAGCACCAGCGGGACGGGGACCGCGTCGCGCAGCCGGCCGATCAGGGCGTGGTCCAGGGCGGCGGTGCGCTCGGTCATGGCGTGGGAGGAGCCGACCGCCACGGCCAGCGCGTCCACGCCGGTGTCGCGGACGTAGGCCGCAGCCTCGGCCGGGTCGGTGCGGACGCCGGGGGCGTGGGCGTCGAGCGGGGCCTCGCCCTCCTTGCCGCCGACCTTGCCGAGCTCGGCCTCGATCCAGATGCCGCGCTCGTGCCCCCAGGCCACCGCCTCGGCCGTGGCCCGCACGTTCTCCTCGTACGAGAGCTTGGAGGCGTCGAACATCACCGAGCCGAAGCCCTCCGTGTGCGCCTGGTGCAGCAGCTCCACGGACTCGACGTGGTCGAGGTGGAGTGCGAGGGGGGCGCCGGAGGTGCGGGCGACGGCGGCGGCCGCGGCGGCGATCGCGGAGAGCCGCCCACCGTGGAACTTCACGGCGTTCTCGGAGATCTGCAGGATGGCGGGCGCTCCGGCGCGCTCGGCGCCGGCCGCGATGGCCTCCGCGTGCTCCAGCGTGATGACATTGAAGGCGGCGATTCCGCGTCCCTCGGCCTGTGCGGCGGAGACGAGTTCACCGGTGCTGACGAGCGGCATGCTGACCTCTGTTGCTTCTCTGTGCTGAACGGCCCGGCCGGCCGGAGGGGCCGGGAGGGCCGATACGGGTGGCGGCTCAGGCCGCCGCGGTGTGTTCTTCGATGCCGACGCGCGGCAGCAGCTCCTCGTACGCCGCGCGGTCGAAGTCGCCGGCCGTCGGGGAGAGCACGGTCGCCGTCGACAGTGCCACCGCCCGCCGCAGCCGGTCCGGCCAGCTCAGCCCCTCGACGAGGCCGGACAGCAGCCCGGCCACCGCGGAGTCGCCCGCACCGGTCGGATTGCCCAGGACCTTGGCGGGCGGCGATGCCTGCCAGATGCCGTCGGGGGTGACCGCCAGCATGCCGTCCGGGCCCAGTGACGCGATGACGCCGTGCGCGCCGCGGCGGCGGGCGTCGCGGGTGGCGCGCAGCGGTTCGCGGGAGCCGGTGAGCTGGGCGAGCTCGTCGGCGTTGGGCTTGATCAGGTCGGGGCGGGCGGCTATGCCGCGGCGCAGCGGTTCGCCGCTGGTGTCCAGGAGTACGGGGACACCGGCGGTGCGGGCCAGGCGGACCAGTTCGCCGTAGGCGCCGACGTGGATGCCCGGCGGCAGGCTGCCGCAGAGGGCGACGGCGTCGGCCCCGGTGAGGAGCTCCTCGTACCGGCCGAGGAGGGCGGCCCATTCGTCGGCGGTGATGAGCGGGCCGGGTTCGTTGAGCTGGGTGGTGTCGCCGGTGGCCCGGTCGACGACGGCGATCGTGCGGCGGGTGTTCCCGGCGACGGTGACGAGGGCGTCGGTGACCGGCGCGGCGGCGGGGAGGGCGCCGTTCGCGGCCTTCGGGCCGGCCTCCAGCGGCGACAGGCCGGCCAGCAGCTCGCGCAGCACGGCTCCGGTGGAGCCTCCGGCGAAGCCGGTGACCACCGTTTCGTGGCCGAGGGCGGAGAGCACCCGGGCCACGTTGAGGCCCTTGCCGCCGGGCCGCTCGGACATGTCGCTGACGCGGTGGCTGGCGTGCGGGACAAGTTCCGGGACGCCGTACGTCAGGTCGAGTGCCGTATTCAGTGTGACCGTGAGGATCACCGCGGCCGCTCCCTCGATCCCTGCTCTGGAGCGCGAATCCGTGGACGGAATGCGCTTTCTCTGCCTGTTTCTCAGGCGATCATGCCAAAGAGGTGGCAGTCGGCCCAGACCCCCGGACCAACCGCCGTCTCTTCGTTACGTATTCGACTCGCCGTCAGTAAGGGGGCAAATCACCCGATCCGGGGCTCTTTGATCCATTCGCCCTTGCGCATGACGCCCCGGAGGGTGAAGTCCGCGTCCAGGACCACGAGGTCCGCGTCCTTGCCCGGTTCCAGCGAGCCGACCTTGTCGTACACGCCGAGCAACCGGGCCGGGTTGGCGGAGATGGACTGCACGACGTCCTCGACCGGGATCCTGTCGACCGTCACGGCCCGGTGGAACGCGGTGTCCAGGGTGAGCGTGGAGCCCGCGATCGAGTCGCCCTCCACCAGCCGCGCGACGCCGTCCTTGACCTCGACGGCGAGCGGGCCGAGCTGGTACCGGCCGTCGCCGAAGCCCGCCGCGTCCATGGCGTCGGTGATCAGCGCGACGCGGTGGGCGCCCGCGTGGTGGTAGGCCAGCTCCAGGGCGGCGGGGTGCAGATGCGTACCGTCGTTGATCAGCTCGACGGTGATCCGCTCGTCCTCCAGGAGGGCGGCGATCGGGCCGGGCTCGCGGTGGGCGAGCGGAGGCATCGCGTTGAACAGGTGGGTGGCGACGGTGGCGCCCGCGTCGATCGCCTCGACGGTCTGCTCGTACGTGGCGTCGGTGTGCCCGATCGCGGCGATGACACCGTGCTCGGCGAGCAGCCGCACCGACTCGATGCCGCCCGGGAGTTCGGTGGCGAGGGTGAACATCTTCGCGGTGCCGCGCGCCGCGTCCATCAGCTTGCGGACCTCGGCCGGGTCCGGGTGGCGCAGCAGGTCCTCGCTGTGCGCGCCCTTGCGGCACGGCGAGATGAACGGCCCCTCGAAGTGGATGCCGGCCAGGTCGCCCTGCTCGACCAGCTCGGACAGGACACCGGCCCGGTGGGCCAGGAAGTCCATCTCTCCGGTGACGGTGGAGGCGACCAGCGTGGTGGTGCCGTGCTCGCGGTGGGTGCGGATGCCGGTGAGGACCTCGTCCACGGTGCCGGAGGTGAAGGACGCGCCGCCGCCGCCGTGGTTGTGCATGTCGACGAAGCCCGGGACCACCCAGTGGCCGCTCAGGTCGACCGTCCGGGCGCCCTCCGGCGTCGAGCCGGCGATCCGGGTGCCCTCGACGACCACCCGGCCGTCCTCGACGGTCCCGGTGGGAAGCACCACCCGGGCACCTGCGAGCACTGTGCTGTCTGCGCGTCCGGCCATCAGGCGGTTACCTCCGTGGAGAGAAGATCCCAGGCGAGCAGCCCTGCGCCCAGGCATCCGGCGGTGTCCCCGAGGGCCGCCGGGGCGATGTGGGGCAGCGTCTGGAACGTGACACGTTCCCCGACGGCCGCACGGAGTGGTGTGAACAAGGTTTCCCCGGCCTCGGCGAGCCCGCCACCGATGATGAGCATGCGGGGATCGAGCAGGGTCAGCGCGGTGACCAGTCCGGCGGCGAGCGCGTCGACGGCGTTCCGCCAGACCTCCATGGCCGCCGGGTCGCCCGACTCGACGGCCTTCGCGCAGTCCGCGGCGTCCGCCGTCGGGTCGCCGGACGCGGTGGCCCAGGCCCGGGACACCGCGGAGGCGGACGCCAGGGTCTCCAGGCAGCCGCGCTGGCCGCAGCCGCAGTCCGGGCCGTCCGGCCGGACCACGATGTGGCCGATCTCGCCCGCGTACCCGTGCGCGCCGGCCTCGATGGTGCCCGCGATGCCGATGGCCCCGGCTATTCCGGTGCCCAGCGGTACGAAGAGGAAGCGGTCGGCGCCCTTGCCCGCGCCGATCCGGCCCTCGGCGAGCCCGCCGGTGCGCACATCGTGGCCGAGCGCGACAGGGACACCGCCGAGCCGCTCGCCGAGCAGTTGCCGCATGGGTACGTCGCGCCAGCCCAGGTTCGAGGCGTAGACGGCGATCCCGTTCTCGGCGTCGACGAGGCCGGGCACGGCGACACCGGCCGCGACGGCGCTCTCGCCGAAGTGCTCCTCGCCGTACGCCCGCAGGTCCGCGGCGAAGGCGAGGATCGACTCCACCACGGCATCGGGACCGCGCTCTCTGCCGGTCGCCCGCCGTGCCTCGTACAGCAGGGTGCCGTCCGCCCCGACCAGTGCGGCCTTCATTCCGGTGCCGCCCACATCGAGGGCGATGACGTGTTTCACGGGAAACAGTTTCGCCCGAGGAGCCAAAAAGGTCTAGTCCACTATGGGGGTTTGTTGCGCATCCATACAAAATCGCGTCCGCTCACCCGCCCCGGTGGACCGGGCAGGCGGGTTCAAGGCGAGAGGATCACACTGCGCGAGAGGTTGCGCGGGTGGTCCGGGTCGTACCCCTTCGACTCCGCGAGCGCGACCGCCAGCCGCTGCGCCCGGATCAGATCCGCCATCGGGTCCGCGGCGGCGCGCGCGACCAGGGTGCCGCCCACCCGCGCCACCTCACCGGCGAGCCCCTCCGGCAGCGGGCCGAACACCCAGGCCACCCGGTGCGGCCCGGTGATCGAGATCGGGCCGTGGCGGTACTCCATGGCCGGGTACGACTCCGTCCAGGCGCCCGCCGCCTCACGCATCTTCAGCCCCGCCTCCTGCGCCAGGCCGTACGTCCAGCCGCGCCCCAGGAACGTCCACTGCTCGGCCGAGACCACCGCCTCGTCCAGCGGCTCCGTCACCGCGAGCTCCGCGTCGACCGCCGCGGCGGCGACCGTCTTCACCCCGGCCGGAAGCGGGCCCGACGCCTCCAGACCGGCCCGCAGGAAGGCCAGCGCGGTGGTGGCGAACCGGGTCTGGACGACCGACTCCTCGTCCGCCCAGTCCAGTACGGCCACCGCGTCGGCGGCGTCCATGACCGGCGTCCTCGGGTCGGCGGTCAGCGCGACGGTGACGGCCTTGCCGCGCAGCTCGCCGAGGAGTTCCAGCACCTCGGTCGTCGTACCGGAGCGGGTGATCGCCACCACCCGGTCGTACGGCCGCCCGGCGGGGAACTCCGAGGCGGGGTACGCATCCGTCTCGCCCTGCCCGGCCGCCTCGCGCAGCGCCGCGTACGCGATGGCCATGAACCAGGAGGTGCCGCACCCGGTGACGGCGACCCGCTCACCGGGCCGCGGCAGTCCGTCGAACACCGCCCCCGCCTCTGCGGCACGCCGCCAGCAGTCGGGCTGGGTGGCAATCTCTGATGCGGTACGGGACATGCTGAACGGCTCCTTGCGGCATGGAACGGGTGGCGATGCGGGCGGTGCGGCACAGCGTCGGAACAAGGCCCGGACCGCCAAAGACCCGGAAGTGCCTTGCGCCGCAACCTGCTTAGCAGTCGGCGTCGATCAAGGGCAATGCCCTCGCGCGCCGACCGGACGCGGATCCGACGACGTTGCGAAAGCGATACCGCGCTGGTGTAGACCTTCGGCGATCGTCCGCGGGAGGATCGCACCTCATCCGGAGGCCCCACGAGGACGTGGCCGGCCCGGATGACACGACGGACAAGGACGGTCTGGGCTGTGGAGCGGCGCTACTCGGGACTTATAGCGGCTGTGGCCGCACTGGGACTGGCAGCAACGTCGTCGGGCTGCGGGGGCACCGGCAGGGGATCGGGGGACGTCACCCTCAGGCTCGTCGCGGCCGACTACGGCACCGGCGCGGCCAACAGCTCCGAGAAGTACTGGGCCCGGCTCGTGAAGGGCTTCGAGGCGTCCCACCCCGGCATCAGAATCGATGTCAGCGTCTACGCGTGGACGGACATCGACCGCGAGGTCGCCGGGATGGTGAAGAAGGGGCAGGCCCCCGACATCGCCCAGATCGGTTCGTACGCCGACTACGCCAAGGCCGGCAAGCTCTACCGGGCCGACCAGTTGCTGACCATCCCCGCCCAGGCCAACTTCCTGCCGCACCTCGCCGAGGCGGGCAGCGTGGACCGGACCCAGTACGGAATGCCGTTCGTCGCCAGCACCCGGCTGCTCTTCTACAACAAGAAGTACTTCGCGCGGGCCGGCCTCGACGCCCCGCGGACCTGGAACGACATACGCGAGGACGCGGCGGTGCTCAAGCAGCGGGGCGTGACCTACCCGATCGCGCTGCCGTTCGGCCCGGAGGAGGCCCAGGGCGAGACGATGATGTGGCTGCTCAGCGGGGGCAGCGGCTATGTCGACGACGCCGGCTCGTACGAGATCGACTCGGCCGAGAACGTCAGGACGTTCGACTGGCTGCGGACGAACCTGGTCGACAAGGGCCTCGTGGGCCCGGTCGCGCCCGGCAAGCTCGACCGGGGCAAGGCGTTCGCCGCGTTCACGCGCGGCGAGGTCGGCATGCTGAACGGCCACCCGACGCTGATGCAGGAGGCCGAGAAGAAGGGCATCCAGGTCGGCATGGTCCCGCTGCCCGGTGCCGGCGGTCCCTCCAAGGGCTCGATGGGTGTCGCCGACTGGATCATGGGCTTCAAGCAGCGCGGCCACCGGGTGGAGATGGGCAAATTCTTCAACTACCTGTTCACCGACAAGAACGTCATCGACTTCGCCGACGAGTACGACATGCTGCCGGTCACCGACAGCGCTTCCGCGGCGATGGAGTCCGACCCCCGCTACAAGCCGCTGCGGAAGTTCCTGGTTGCGCTGCCGAACGCGGAGTTCTACCCGTACGGCAAGACGTCCTGGGCCCGGACCAGCGAGTCGATCAAGGAGAACATCGGCAAGGCGGTCGAACCGGGCGGCAGCCCCGCGAGGACGCTGGGACGGATCGCACGGGACGCGACGGCGGCGGAGGGCGCCGAGTAGCGCAGGACGCGAGCGGAGGGCGGACGAAGGACACCGGGCACCGGAGCACGGAGCGGCCGGGGGAACGGGTGGCGGCTCCCCGGCCGGGCGATAGGTTGGCTGATGTGACCACCTCCTCGAACGGCCCCGGCACCGCGGACGGCCCCGGCGGCCTCTCCGACCGGGACCGTGCCGTGCTCGCCGTCGAGCGGCAGTCGTGGGCCGGGCCCGGGGCGAAGGACCGCGCGATCCGCGAACGGCTCGGCATCTCGCCGACGCGCTACTACCAACTGCTCAACGCGCTCCTCGACGACCGCCGGGCCCTGGAGGCCGACCCCGTGACGGTGAACCGCCTGCGCCGCGTACGGGACGCGAAGCGGGGGCGCCGCTGAGGGGGCGTGTCCGGGCCGCCGCTGCGGTGAGCGCGTCCGGGCTGCTGCTGCGGTTTTCGCCCCGCGACATCAGGCCCCTCGGTGATCGAGGAGCGGCGGTCCGGGGGCGGCGCCCCTGGGAAAGCCCGCCACAGGCCCCCGGCGCCGCGTCGCCGCTATAGGCTCGCCCCATGGGCAGCAACCCGCACGCACCCGCGCCGAGCGAGACCCCGTCCGAGCTCCCCACCCCCACCACCCCAGCCGGCCGAGAAGCCCTCGACGCGATCCTCGCGCGCCCCGACCGCGCCGTCGTCGCGCTCGATTTCGACGGCACCCTCGCGGACATCGTCCCCGACCCGGAGCAGGCCCGAGCCCACCCCGGCGCCGTCGACGCGCTCGTCGCGCTCGCTCCGAAAGTGGCCTCCATCGCCGTGATCACCGGCCGCCCGGCCGGCGTCGCGGTCCGGCACGGCGGCTTCGCCGGAGTACGGGGACTGGACCACCTCGTCGTCCTCGGCCACTACGGCGCCGAACGCTGGGACGCCGTGACCGGCACCGTCCGCACCCCCGCCCCGCACCCCGGCACGGCCGCGGTCCGCGCCGAACTCCCCGGTGTGCTCGACCGGTTCGGCTCATGGCACGGCACCTGGATCGAGGAGAAGGGCCAGGCGCTCGCCGTCCACACCCGCCGCGCCGCCGACCCGCAGGCCGCGTTCGAGGCCCTGCGCGAACCCCTCGGCGAGCTCGCCGCCCGGCACGGACTGATCGTCGAACCGGGCCGCCTGGTCCTGGAGTTGCGCCCGCCGGGCATGGACAAGGGCGTGGCGCTCGCACGCTACGTACGGGAGACGGACGCCGAGTCCGTCCTCTACGCGGGCGACGACCTGGGCGACCTCGCCGCGTACGCCGCCGTGGAGAAGCTCCGCACCGAGGGCCCCGACGGCATCCCCGGCCTGCTGGTGTGCAGCGGCAGCGCGGAGGTGCCCGAACTGGCCGAACGCGCGGACCTGCTGCTCGACGGCCCGGGGGCCGTCGTCGCCTTCCTGGCGGCGCTGGCCGAGCGCGTCTGACGGCTCACTCCCGCCGCAACGCGTCCAGCTGGTCGAGGAACCACTGCTGCGGCGGGAGCGCCACCGCCGCCGCGGCCAGCCGTTCGGTGCGCGCGGCCCGTTCGTCGTCCGCCATCGTGAGCGCCTCGTGCAGCGCCGCGGCCGTCGCGGACACGTCGTACGGGTTCACCACGACCGCGTCGCTGCCCAGCTCCTCGTACGCCCCCGCCTCCCGCGACAGCACCAGCGCGCAGCCGTGGTCGGAGACGACCGGGATCTCCTTGGCGACCAGGTTCATGCCGTCGCGGATCGGGTTGACGAGCGCCACGTCGGCCAGCCGGTATGCGGCGAGCGAGCGGGCGAAGTCGTCCTTGACGTGCAGCACGACCGGCGTCCAGCCCGCCGTGCCGTACGCGGCGTTGATGTCGTCGGCGACCTGCCGGACCTCGGCCGTGTAGTCGCGGTACACCGTCAGGTCCTGCCGCGAGGGGTAGGCGAAGGCGACGTGGACGACGCGCTCGCGCCATTCGGGCCGCTCGTCCAGGAGCGCGCGGTAGGCGAGCAGCCCGCGCACGATGTTCTTGGACAGTTCCGTCCGGTCCACTCGTACGATCGTCCTCCGCCCGGGGCCGACCTGCTCCCGCAGCGCCGCCATCCGCTCGTCCACGTCCGCCTCGTGCGCGCGCCGGCGCAGGAAGTCCGCGTCCGCGCCGAGCCCGTGCACCCCGACCCTGGTCCGCCCGGTGCCGCCCAGGATCTGTGTGCAGCAGTCGATGAAGGCGTCCGCCCAGCGCCGGGTCAGGAACGCCGCCCGGTCCGCGCCCAGGATGCCGTGCAGCAACTGCTCGGCGATGTCGTCGGGAAGCAGGCGGAAGTAGTCGACGGGCGCCCACGGGGTGTGCGTGAAGTGGCCGATTTGCAGGTCGGGGCGGAGCTCGCGGAGCATGCCGGGCACCAGCGCCAGGTGGTAGTCCTGCACCAGCACCGCCGCGCCGGGACCCGCCTCCGCGGCGAGCGCCTCGGCGAAGGCCCGGTTGTACGTCTCGAACGACGCCCACTGCCGCCGGAACTCCGCGTCGAAGACCGGCTCCAGCGGGGTCTGGTACAGCAGGTGGTGGATGAACCAGAGCACCGAGTTCGCGATGCCGTTGTACGCGTCCGCGTGCACGGCCGCGTCGATGTCGAGCATCCGCACGCCCGGCTCACCGACCCCGCGCCGGACCGCCTCCCGGTCCCCGTCACCGAGCGCGGCGCACACCCACAGCTTGTCCTTGACGGCGCTCAGCCCGGAGACGAGCCCGCCGCCGCCCCGTTTCGCGTCGAGTGACCCGTCGGTGCCCAGCGCGTACGACACCGGGCCGCGGTTGGACGCGACGAGGACCTGGGCGGCGGGCTGGGCTTCGTGCTCGGAGACCATGTTGCGGAATCTAGCCCGATCACGAACCGCCCAAACGTGCGAAGTCGGGTCACGTCAGGCCGCGCGGCGTGAAATGTACTCCTCGATCTCGCGCATCGGCGGCCGCTCCTCGGTGTCCACCGCATGGGTGTGCGGTACGAAGCCGTCCTCACCGCGCTCGAACTGGGTGAGCGAAGGCCGTACCAGGTGCCCGCGGGACAGCCGGAGCTGGGCGGTCCGGTAGATCGCCGCCGCCATTCGGCCGAGCGCCTGACCGTCCTGGTGGCGGTGCTTGCGCACCCCCACGTCGACCTGGGCCAGCGCGTCCAGGCCCACCGTGTGCAGCGCGTCGACCAGGAGACCCAGTTCCACCCCGTAGCCGACGGGGAAGGGCAGCTGTTCGAGGAGGGAGCGGCGTACGGCGTACTCGCCGCCCAGCGGCTGGACGAAACCGGCCAGCTGCGGCCAGTGCATATTGAGCAGCGGACGGGCCACCAGCTCGGTGACGCGGCCGCCCTGCCCCGCGGTGTCGCCGAGCGGCCGGTCGTACATCGCCTTGACGAACCGCACGTCCGGATCGGTCAGCAGCGGGCCCACGATGCCGGAGACGAAGTCGGCCGAGAAGTCCTTCAGGTCGGCGTCGACGAAGCAGACGATGTCACCGCCGGTCACCAGGAGCGACCGCCACAGCACCTCGCCCTTGCCGGGCACGGCAGGTATCCGGGGCAGTATGTCGTCCCGGTGGACCACCCGCGCGCCGGCCTCCCGGGCCGCCTTCGCGGTGGCGTCCGTGGAACCGGAATCGATCACCACGAGTTCGTCGACCAGCTGGACCTTCTCCATCAGCTCGCGCCGGATCGTCGCGACGATCGCGCCGACCGTCGCCTCCTCGTTCAGCGCGGGCAGCACGACGCTCACGCTCCCGCGGCCCGGTTCCTTGGCTGCGAGGAGCCGGTCCAGCGGGCGGTCGGCGACCGACCAGGAACGCCTGGCCAGCCAGCGTTCGACCTCTTCCAGCACGGTCGATACTCCCTGTATGTGATCCATCTCGCGGTTCGGACGACTATCTCAACTGTCCGCTGCTTCGGTTACAGTCTTGAACAACGCGGATGGCCGTCGCATGTCGGGGTCAGTCCGCCAATAAATGCCCGGATCGTGGATCCGGTGCCACAGCGCTCATCCAGAGGGACTGAGGGAACGGCCCGTTGAAGTCCCGGCAACCCTCCTGCCGACCGCGAGGTCAGGTAGGGAAGGTGCCAATTCCGTCTCGTGGCGAAATGCGCCGCGAGGAAGATGAGGAGAAAGGGCCTCGCCTCCATGGCTGCGCAGACTGTTGCAGTAAGCACCAATTCTTCCACCGGCGCTGACGCCGAGACCGGCACCGTCGATCTGGGCCCCGCCGCGGCGCTTTCCTGCCGGGAGTGCGGCGAGCGTTTCGAGCTCGGCCCCCTTTTCGCCTGCGCGTCGTGTTTCGGGCCGCTCGAAGTGGCGTACGACCTGCCGAGCGGCTCCCCCGACGAGCTGAAGAAGCGCATCGAGGCCGGACCGAACAACATCTGGCGTTACGCGCCGCTGCTGCCGGTCCCCGCCGATGTCGCGGACAAGCCCAACATCAACCCCGGCTTCACCAAGCTGGTCAAGGCCGACAACCTCGCCCGTGAGCTGGGCGTCACCGGCGGCCTGTACGTCAAGGACGACTCCGGCAACCCGACGCACTCCTTCAAGGACCGGGTCGTCGCCATCGCCGTCGAGGCCGCCCGCGCCTTCGGATTCACCACCCTCTCCTGCTCCTCCACCGGCAATCTCGCCGGTGCGGTGGGCGCCGCCGCCGCCCGCGCCGGTTTCCGCTCCTGCGTGTTCATCCCGCACGACCTGGAACAGGGCAAGGTCGTCATGGCCGCGGTGTACGGCGGTGAGCTGGTCGGCATCGAGGGCAACTACGACGACGTCAACCGCTTCTGCTCGGAGCTCATCGGCGACCCGCTCGGCGAGGGCTGGGGCTTCGTCAACGTCAACCTGCGCCCCTACTACGGCGAGGGCTCCAAGACCCTGGCCTACGAGATCTGCGAGCAGCTCGGCTGGCGGCTGCCCGACCAGATCGTCATCCCGATCGCGTCCGGCTCGCAGCTCACGAAGATCGACAAGGGCCTCCAGGAGCTGATCAAGCTCGGTCTGGTCGAGGACAAGCCGTACAAGATCTTCGGTGCCCAGGCCGAGGGCTGCTCCCCGGTCTCCACCGCCTTCAAGGCCGGACTCGACGTCGTACGGCCCCAGAAGCCGAACACCATCGCCAAGTCCCTGGCGATCGGCAACCCGGCCGACGGCCCGTACGTCCTGGACATCGCCCGCCGCACCGGCGGCGCGGTCGAGGACGTCGACGACGAGCAGGTCGTCGACGCGATCAAGCTGCTGGCGCGCACCGAGGGCATCTTCGCGGAGACGGCCGGCGGGGTGACGGTCGGCGTGACGAAGAAGCTCATCGAGGCCGGTCTGCTCGACCCGGCGCTGACCACCGTCGTCCTCAACACCGGTGACGGCCTCAAGACCCTGGACGCGGTGGCCGCCACCTCGCAGGCGACCGCGACGATCCGCCCGAGCCTGGACGCGTTCCGCGCCGCCGGCCTCGCCACCAGCTGACCACCCGAGACCGAAGAGAGGCACCCGCCATGAGCGTCAAGGTCCGCATCCCCACCATCCTCCGCACCTACACGGGCGGCCAGGCCGAGGTCCCGGCGGAGGGCTCGACCCTCTCGCAGGTCATCGAGTCCCTGGAGCAGAACCACCCGGGCATCGCCGCGCGCGTCCTGGACGACCAGGGCAAGCTGCGCCGCTTCGTGAACGTGTACGTCAACGACGACGACGTGCGCTTCGAGGGCGGCCTGGAGACGGCGACGCCGGACGGCGCCGGCATCTCGATCATCCCGGCGGTCGCGGGCGGCTGCTGACCCCCTGTCCGGTTTCACGGCGTTATCGGAATTGCCCCCTCTGCGAGAGAAGCGGAGGGGGCAATTCTGCATGGTTGAGCGCGGTACAGTGTGGGAAGTCCCCCCAGCTGCCCGTACCGCCCGCATACGAGAATGCGCCCGGTCGCGACAAGAAGCAGCCAAAGTGCTCGATCTCCTTGCGCCATAAGTCGCCTTTGCCCGGCCCGACTTGCCCTGGAATCTCATGAATCCCTCATATTCGGGCGTTCGGTGCTGCCCAGAATTCTCGTCCGATTGACCTGTTGCAGAGGGCAGTTGGGCAGATACATTCGGCCGCGGTCGACGCGTTCCGGCGCACACACCCTCTCCTGTCGGAGGGTGAGTTCTGACCCGGGTCCGCGAAGTGCGGTCCTGTGCAAGGGCCAGTAATAGGGGAGTTAGGCATGGCTCAGGGCACCGTCAAGTGGTTCAACGCGGAGAAGGGGTACGGCTTCATCGCGGTCGACGGTGGTGCGGATGTTTTCGTCCACTACAGCGCGATCCAGATGGACGGGTACCGCACCCTCGAAGAGGGTCAGCGAGTTGAATTCGAGATCTCGCAGGGCCAGAAGGGGCCGCAGGCGGACATGGTCAAGCTCGCCGTCGGCTGAGCTCGACGCGGTCGGCCAACGACACTACTCACGCACGGAGGGTCCGTACCCCTGGGGTACGGGCCCTCCGTGCGTCCGTGCGTCCGGGGCCGCCCGGGAGGGGGCGTGGTTGTCCACATCCCGAGGGGGACGCTTGCACTCTCCGGGGTCGAGTGCTAATCATTGGCGTTAGCACTCTCCAGGTGAGAGTGACAGAACTTGGACCGGGCCGGTGAGGCCCGCAGGTCCGGTGGGGCAAGGAACCACCGGTCACGCAGGCCGTCCGTCGCGGGCGCCACTCGGTCCGGAGAAATCCACCCCTGTCCGGGAGGACCACTTCACATGGCCAAGATCATCGCGTTCGACGAGGAGGCCCGGCGCGGTCTCGAGCGCGGCATGAACCAGCTCGCCGACGCCGTCAAGGTCACCCTTGGCCCCAAGGGTCGCAACGTCGTCCTTGAGAAGAAGTGGGGCGCCCCCACGATCACCAACGATGGTGTGTCCATCGCCAAGGAGATCGAGCTGGAGGACCCGTACGAGAAGATCGGTGCGGAGCTGGTCAAGGAGGTCGCCAAGAAGACGGACGACGTCGCCGGCGACGGTACGACCACCGCCACCGTTCTCGCCCAGGCGCTCGTCCGCGAGGGCCTTCGCAACGTCGCCGCGGGTGCCAACCCGATGGCCCTCAAGCGGGGTATCGAGAAGGCCGTCGAGGCCGTCTCCGCCGCCCTCCTGGAGCAGGCCAAGGACGTGGAGACCAAGGAGCAGATCGCTTCGACCGCCTCCATCTCCGCCGCCGACACCCAGATCGGCGAGCTCATCGCCGAGGCCATGGACAAGGTCGGCAAGGAAGGCGTCATCACCGTCGAGGAGTCCCAGACCTTCGGTCTGGAGCTGGAGCTCACCGAGGGTATGCGCTTCGACAAGGGCTACATCTCGGCGTACTTCGCCACGGACATGGAGCGCATGGAGTCGTCCCTCGACGACCCGTACATCCTGATCGTGAACTCGAAGGTCAGCAACGTGAAGGACCTCCTTCCGCTGCTGGAGAAGGTCATGCAGTCCGGCAAGCCGCTGCTGATCATCGCCGAGGACGTCGAGGGCGAGGCCCTGTCGACCCTGGTCGTCAACAAGATCCGTGGCACCTTCAAGTCCGTCGCCGTCAAGGCTCCGGGCTTCGGTGACCGCCGCAAGGCCATGCTCGGCGACATCGCCATCCTCACCGGTGGCACCGTCATCTCCGAGGAGGTCGGCCTCAAGCTGGAGAACGCCGGTCTCGACCTGCTCGGCCGCGCCCGCAAGGTCGTCATCACCAAGGACGAGACCACGATCGTCGACGGTGCCGGTGACAGCGACCAGGTTCAGGGTCGCGTCAACCAGATCCGTGCCGAGATCGAGAACTCCGACTCGGACTACGACCGCGAGAAGCTTCAGGAGCGCCTCGCGAAGCTGGCCGGCGGCGTGGCCGTCATCAAGGCCGGTGCCGCGACCGAGGTCGAGCTCAAGGAGCGCAAGCACCGCATCGAGGACGCGGTGCGCAACGCCAAGGCCGCCGTCGAGGAGGGCATCGTCGCCGGTGGTGGCGTGGCTCTGCTCCAGGCCTCGGCCGTCTTCGAGAAGCTGGAGCTCTCGGGTGACGAGGCGACCGGCGCCAACGCCGTCAAGCTGGCGCTGGAGGCCCCGCTCAAGCAGATCGCCGTCAACGGTGGTCTCGAGGGCGGCGTCGTCGTCGAGAAGGTGCGCAACCTGGCCGTCGGCCACGGTCTGAACGCCGCGACCGGCGAGTACGTCGACATGATCGCCGAGGGCATCCTCGACCCGGCGAAGGTCACGCGTTCCGCCCTGCAGAACGCCGCGTCCATCGCCGCGCTGTTCCTCACCACCGAGGCCGTCATCGCCGACAAGCCGGAGAAGGCCGCCGCGGCCGCTCCGGGCGGCATGCCGGGCGGTGACATGGACTTCTGATCCTGACGGATCGGTAGTTCCTGTACAGCTTTGCCGCATCGCCCCCGGGACCATCAGGTCCCGGGGGCGATGTCGTTTCCGTCCCGGTCGGCGCTTCGGGCCGACACTCCCGGACGGCATCCTCGGACGGGGCTCCCCGGCGGGCCGCGGCACGGCGCGCCCACGGTGCCCGCCGGAGCACCGTGGGCGCGTGATACCGCGGCCCGCCTTCGTACGCGCGCCCGACTTCCCGACTTCCCGGCTCCCGGGCTCCCCGGTCCGGTGGGGCGCCGGGCGCCGTGCGGAAGGCCCTACGGGAGCCGGTCGAGAAGCCAGGTGCAGAGCTCCTGCGTCACGAGGGTGTGCCCCTCGTTGCGGGACGCGAGCCTGAACTCGTCCAGCCCGCTGTCCTCCTGCGGGAGTGCGGAGATGTTCGCGTACAGCTCCTCGTCCGTCTCCAGACCGCGGATGTCGACCGCGCTGACGGCCGGCACGAAGCAGTGCGAGCGGATCCGTACGTCGGTCTTGAACCCGAGGACGGGGCTGAGGGCGTTGAAGGCGTCGGCGAGGATGCCGAAGCCTTCCAGCGAGCCGCCGGGCGCACCGTCGATGGACGGAAGTCCGGACCTGTGCACCTCGTTGGTCTTCAGCGTCACCACCCGCAGTTTCGCGACGAGTTCGTTGTCGCCCGGCGTCTGGGTGTAGAGCTTGGTGCCCAGGACCGAGAGCCCCTTGCCCTCCAGAGCCAGTTCGCCCGGACGGACGTCGGTGCCGACGCCGTCGCCCGTGCCGTTGGCGACGCCGATCAGCCGCGGCCGGCGCGGCCACTCGCCGACGGCCTGCATCTCGGCGAGGAACGCGGCGCGCTCGTCGCTCCGGTCCGGCGTCCCGTCCCACTTCTCGATGTGCCGCCACAGCAGCTGGCGCGCGGCCGGGCTGTTGATCTGGTCGGAGAACCGGCTGTCGAGATCCTTGATGTAGTGCGCGAACGCCTGGAGCGCGATCGGGATCCAGGCGCCGCGGTGGGGGCTGTCGTACGAGAAGTACAGAGCGGTCTGGTGGTCGATGTCCTGGCTCTCCATCTTGGCCAGTGCGTGCCGGGTGACGAGCCCGCCCATGCTGAATCCGCCGACGGCCAGCGGTGTGTCGCCCTGCCGCTCCGCGACGGCCTGCATGATCGCGGCCTGCGCGGTCTTGGAGTTGTCCAGAATTGACGCACTGCGCTCATGGAAGCCGAGAAGGATGACGTCGTGTCCCCGGCGGCGCAGCTCGCTGATGAGCGCGTAGTCGCCGAACTCCATGATCTCCCAGGAGAAGTCCAGGCTGCTCGGCCCGGTGTTGAACCCGTCGGCGAAGATCACGGGGCGTACCAGGCCCGGGTTCCCTTCGCCGTAGTAGACCCAGGCGGTGCCGCCCGGCAGATCCCACACGGTGCTGGGCGGCAGCGGCAGGGCACCGTGCGGCTCGGCGTCCAGACGGGGGCCGGGGGCCAGGGTGATGGGGGGCTTGCTGTGAAGTTCCGAGACGATCTGCTCGTGGGTCGGTTCGGACATGGTTCGTTCCCCTTTGGGTCGGTTCGTTACAGCGCGCCAAGAGGAACACGCAAAGTAGCGATCAGGGAGGGGAAGCGGATCAAACCACTCCCAGGTGGGAGCCGGTTTCGGACACCCGTGATCACGGGAGGCGGGATCGGGTCGGGCGGCCGGTTCGCTCGGAGCGTGGCGTCATCGCCGCCCGGACCTCGCTCATGCGGCTGCGCACACCGGTGGCCGGGACGGTTCCGGCCGGGCCTGCGGGAGCGTCGGCGGGGTTGCCCCGGCACGGTCCGCAGCGGCCGCCGATCAGGGCTTCCGGACTGCCGGGTGCGCGGCACTCGCCGCATTCGAGGGTGCGCAACAGCGTCCGCTGTGGTGCCGGAGCGACCCGTTCGGGTGGCATCTTGTCGGCCAGTCGCCTGCGGACGAGGGCTGCCGCGTGGTGGACGGGGGTGGGCAGGCCGTCGGTGAGGGCGTGGAGCACTTCCGCCTCCGTGGCGCCGCGCGAGAACCAGTCGGTGACCCGCGGTTCCAGCGCCGCGCAGTCCGCCGCCGACAGGGTGAGCGCGGGTGCGGTGCGGCCCAGCGCGGCCAGCAGGACGAACGCCCGTGTGCGGGTGGGGCGTTGGTGCCGCTCCGGCGGTACGTCGCCCCGGGTGAACGCCGCCCACCAGGTGTCGTCCCGCGCCGTGCGGGAGAAGAACGTGCGGGTCACCCAGAGCAGGACCTCGTCGTTGGCCACGCACTCGCTGCCGCGCCGCAGATGCCCGGCGTCCTGGAGCCGGTTGAGGGCGGTCCGCAGCGCGCACTGCCCGTACGGCAGGACCTTGGCCAGCGTCTTCACGGAGATGTCGGCGCCGTCGGGCAGTTGGTCGAGGTACGCGGCGATGGACGCCTCGCGAGGTGGCAGATGCGCGAAATCGCGGTCGGTGCGGGGGAGTTGTGAGGGTGCGGAACGCTTGCCGTAGCCCGGATTGGCCATCGGGTGCGGCAGTGCGGACAGGGATACGTGCGGGGCGCACGGGGTGGGACTATGCTGACTGACAGCCATCGGATCGCTCCTAACGATCGAGGTGGTTAGACCCCCGTCAGGTGTTAGTGCACTCGGCGGGGGTTGTTCGTTATTCGGAACGCTAAGGCTTGGCCACCATCCGTGGCAAGCCGGTCACGGGAAGTCAACTCACCGGGCAGGGAGGGTGGGTGGGAAGTGGCCCGCCTCCCTTTCCTCGGAAAGAGCGCTCGGACTTCGAGGCTTGAGCTCCGGGGGGAATGCGCCTGGTCACAGGGGGCGCGACAGTGATGCGAGCGCGCCGTGCGTGATGCGCGTGCGCCGCTGCCGTTGGAGTGGAAAATCGGGCCGCACGCCCGTGGCGGCGTGCGAACGGTCGCACATATTTGTGACCTTGGGAGCTCCGGGCCGCCGCCGACGCGGCCCGTCTTCCCGTGTTTCCCTCTCGTACGAGGAGTCCCGTGCGTATTCGTTCGATCCTCTCTCTCGCCGTGTCCGCCGTCGCCGCCACGGCGCTGGCCACCCCCGCCCAGGCCGCCGACGCCGCCAACGGGGCGTACTTCATCCGGGATGCGCGCACCGGCGCGTGTCTGGCGGGCGGTGAAGGTCCGCTGGGCGGTCACATCGAGCCCTGCAACCCGGGCACCGTGTGGGAGATCCGCAACCAGGGCAACGGCCTGGCCCAGATCCGCGAGACGCGCGGGGAGAACCGCTGCCTGGCACTCTCGCCGGTCCGGATCTACCCGCCGGCGGTGTGGGTGGACGAGTGCGGCCGCCAGCCCGACCAGTGGACGATCCAGACCCCGGACGACGGGGCGCCGGTCGTCATTTCCCTCGGCCGCGGTGAGCTGGGCAACCTGACCACGGAGGGCAGCCGCGTGATCCTCAGCCCCGAGGGCCGCCCCCAGTGGATCCTGGAGCGGCTCGGCTAGAACCCGCCCCGTCACCCTTACCCCGACCGCCCCGTGCCGAGATCGTCCTTCCCGGCACGGGGCGGTCTCTCCGTGGGGGGCTCAGTCGCGGCGGGGACCGATGACCGACGTCCCGTCGTGCACGGTGATCGCCTGGGCCGGGCAGATGTCGGCGGCGTCCAGCACCCGCTCGTCCGGCTCGATCCCGTCCGCCTTCACCCGGGCGTGCTCCCCGTCCAGGGCGAACACCTCGGGGATGGTCCCGGCGCACATGCCGGACGCCTGGCAGAGCTCCGGATCGACGCGTACGTTCCAGGTCATCCCGGTCACCACCCGACCGGCATGACGCGCGGACCGCGCACCAGCATCTCGGACTTCCACGTCACGTCACCCGCCAGTTTCAGCCCCGGGAAGCGGGCGATCAGTGCGCCC
Source organism: Streptomyces sp. NPDC087845 (assembly GCF_044742755.1). Classification (NCBI taxonomy): domain Bacteria; kingdom Bacillati; phylum Actinomycetota; class Actinomycetes; order Kitasatosporales; family Streptomycetaceae; genus Streptomyces; species Streptomyces sp. NPDC087845. The sequence continues at coordinate 968,570 of NZ_JBIUVC010000001.1, read as the reverse complement.
AGCGCTTCCTGGAGTTCCAGCCGGGCCAGCGGAGCGCCCAGGCAGTGGTGGACCCCGTGGCCGAATCCGAGGTGCTGATTGCCCGCGCGGGCGATGTCCAGCACGCCCGGGGCGGTGAACCGCAGCGCGTCGCGGTTGGCGGCGCCCACCGCGACCAGGACCGGACTGCCGGCCCGGACGAGGGTTCCACCGACCTCGATGTCCTCGGTGGCGTATCGGGGCTGGCCCGCGCCGCTGCCCAGCGGCACGAAGCGCAGCAGTTCCTCCACCGCGTTCGGAACGAGCTCGGGCTCGGCCCTGAGCCTGGCCAACTGGTCCGGGTGATCCAGCAGCGTGAGGACGAAGTTGGGGATCTGGGACGCCGTCGTCTCGTGTCCCGCCACCAGGATGCCGACGCACAGATCGACGAGTTCGAGCTCGGAGAGCCGGTCGCCGCCGTCGCGTGCCTCGATCAACGCCGTCATCAGGTCGTCCTGCGGTTCCCGGCGGTGCTGCTCGATCAATCCCCGCATGTAGGCGCGCAGTTCCTCCCGGCTGGCGTCGAACTCCGCCGCGGTGAGGGAACTGGTCGACAGCGCGTCGTCGCTCCACACCCGGAAGCGCGGGCGGTCCTCGGTGGGTACGCCCAGCATCCGGCAGATCACCGCGACCGGCAGCGGCAGCGCGAACAGGTCCACCAGGTCCGCGGGTTGTCCGGCCGCCTCCATGTCGTCGAGGAGGGTCGCGGTCAGCTCCCGTACCTGCGGCCGCAACTTCTCCACCTGGCGGACCGTGAACGCCTTGGCGACCAGGGAGCGCAGCCGGGTGTGGTCGGGCGGGTCCATGCCGAGGATGCCGCCGTCGCGCTTCCCCTCGGACTGCCGGGGCTCGTCGTGCGACGCGGCCGCGGCCCGGCTGAACCGCTGGTCGCCCAGGACGAGCCGGGCATCGGCGTAACGGGTGGCGAGCCAGGCCGGTTCGCCGTACGCCATCTGGACCCGTAACAGGCCCGGCTGGTCGCGTACGCGCTCGTACTCCTCGGCGAGCTGCAGACCCTCGGCGGTGTTGAAGGGGTAGGCGAGGGGTGCGATGTCTGCTGTGGTCACTGCGGCCTCCCAAATGTAAGCAGCTGCTTACAACGGTAGGAGTGGCTTCGCGGGCGGTCAACGATGCTTTACGGCCGTTATCCTGACGGGCCGCTCCGAGAGGAAGGCCGACATGGAGCCCGCCCCCGCACCGTCGTCCGGAGAGCGCCGCCGCGATGCCGCGGCCACGCGCCGCCGGGATGCCGCGGCGACCCGCCGCCGGCTGCTGGAGGCGGCCCGTGACCTGTTCGCGGAACGGGGTTACGAAGGGACGACGGTCCGGAGCATCGCGGAACGGGCCGGAGCCAACCAGGCCCTGCTCTTCCGGTACTTCGGGTCCAAGCAGGGGCTGCTCACGGAGGTCCTCGCGCAGGGCGGCCTCGAACAGTTGCGGGCGACGCCGCCCGAGGAACTCTTCGAGACCGCCCTGCGTTCGATGCTGACCCGCAGCGCGGCGGGCGGAGCCGGGGACCGCTCGCTGGAGGTGTATCTGCGATCCATCGGGCGGGGCGACGAAGCGGCCGGAACCTTGCGGGAGTTGGGCGAGGAGTACCAGAGCGCGCTGGCCGGGCTCTCCGACGCCCGGGACGGCGCGCTGCGTGCGGATCTCGCCATGGCGTGGCTCCTCGGCATCGGCCTGATGCGGACGGTCGTCGCGCGCGAGCCGCTGGCCGGTGCCGAACCGGACGAGGTGTGCCGCCTCGTGCTCGGCACGCTCAGCCATCTCTGGTCGGCGCCGGACCAGCAGGAGTAGAGCCGGGTCGGAGAGTCGGGGCTGGGAGTCGGGTCCGGGGGCCGGACCTGGGGGTCAGGTCCGGGAGCTGGGTGGGGGAGTCGGGTGGGGGAGTCAGGCCCGGGGGACGCGTCCGGGCCCCGGCGCTCAAGGCCCGGGGCCCGGATGTGCCGGGTGCTGTGCGCGGTTACCGGTGACGGGCCTCGAAGGTGGCGAAGGCCGTCTCCTGGCGCCACTCGGTCGCCGCCTTCGGGTTGTCGGCGAGGTAGCGGGCGCAGCGCGTGCTCGGGTGCTCGGTGCCCGGCCGGTTGCCGGAGCAGGCGGCGACCAGGCGGTAGCCGGAGGGGGCGGAGCCGGTGGCCCACAGGCTGCGGCCGTTGCGGAACGCGTACTCCAGCGAGGCGCGCGCCAGGTCCTTCAGTTCGACGTAGCCGAGGTCGTACGTCTTGGCGGCGTACCGGTACTCGTGGCTGATGTCGATCCGTGAGACCCCCGGGTCGTCCGTGGACAGGACCACCGGGACGCCGTAGCGGCGGTAGGCGTTGAACGGGTGGTCGTTGCCCGCGATGCCGAGGATCTGCTTGTTGCTGGAGAACGGCACCTCGACCGCGACCTTGCGCCGGGCCATCGTCCGGGCGAGGCCGCGCCAGTCGTCCTCGTGGACCAGGTCCACACCGTGCCCGATGCGTTCGGCTCCGGCGACGAGTACGGCCTCGCGGATGTGGAACGTCAGGTCCTCGGGCTTGACCAGGCCGGGGGCCAGTTCACCGGCGTGCAGGGTGAGGTGGGCGCCCGGGTACTGGCCGCGCAAGTACTTCAGCATCCGCATCTGGAGGCTGTAGTTGGCCAGCGAGCTGTCCCAGTCCTCGGGCTGGACGAGGTTGACGGCGACGAACCTCGGGTCGCGCTCGGCCAGCCGCATGCCGAGTGCCATCTGCGTGAACACCCGTGCCGGGGAGCTGCCCCGGGAGACCTGGGAGATCCACTTCACGGGAAGCCGACAGCCCGGGTCGGGGCGCGCGGTGTCGCAGTGCGCGGCCTTCCGGAACTGGACGTCGGTGTCGTCGGCCTCCTTGACCGCCTCGTCCACGACCCGGTCGAGCTTTCCGCCGGCCACGAGCTTGCGGTGGAACGCCGCCAGGTCGGCGTCGTAACCCACGGACTCGGCAAGCTGCTTGGCGCTGTCCGACGCGGGGGAGACCATGGTCTCCAGATAGAACTGGTTCTGTTCGGCAACGGTGTTGGCCACGTTGGCGAGCATCTTGCCGCGGGTGTACCAGGTCGCCATGCCGAACTTGTCGAACGTGTCGAAGAAGTGGTCGTGCCCGGACTGATCGGCCGGGAAGTCCTGCATGGACCAGGCCCGGATGATCTCCTGCTTGAAGGTGGCGTCCCTCCGTGCGTCGGCGGCGGGCCTCGTACCCGGTCCGCACGGCGGTGCGACCGCCTTCATCGTCGCGTCGATGCACAGGCCGCCCTCGGCCGCGAGCTTGATCAGATACTCGGTCCTGACCGCACCGGAGAGGTGGTTGTGGAGGTCGCCCCCCTTGGGCAGCGACTTGAAGAAGGACTTCTGCCTCTCGGGGCTGTTGCGCAGCGAGCGGAGGTAGGCGGAGGTCCTGCGCTCGGCGGCGGTCACCGCGCGGGGTGACGCGTACGTGGCGACCCGCGACGAGGACTCCTTCGCGGGGGCGGTCGCGGGCGTGGGCGCGGCGTTGGCCGGGATCGCCGGGAGCAGAGTCAGTACGGCAAGTGCGCCGAGCCCGGCCGGGAGCAGGGACTTGGGACGGTGAGCCGTCCGGTTCGATGAGATCACCGCCGAATGATCGCGTCCGGGGAGAGCATTTCTCACTCAAACCGCATCTATGGCCGGAAACCTCCACCCGATCGAGTGCGCGCGCGGATACGCACCGTGGCGCGATCGCACGCGCTTTCCCCTGGGCTCAGCGGCGACGGTTGCTGTTCTTGTTCACCAACCACCCTGCTCCCCTCCGTGCGGGGGGTATCCCCCGAAGGTGTTCGGCGGCTTCCCCCAGTGCGCGGCAATGGATTCGCAGACGATGATCCTTCTCAAGCTGCAAAAGGCAAGGCGAGGGGCAGAAAAGCATGGCAAGGCATCGGAAGCACATCAGCCGGCGGGTACTGCTGGCGACGGCGGCGGTCGCGATGGGAGCGGTCCTCGCCCCTGTGGCGGTCCAGGCGGCCGAAGTCGGCACGGCCGGCACGGCCGGTGCGGCCGTGCCGACCGCGGTCGTCGGGAAGCAGAACCCGGTACGCGCACTGGAGCGGGCGGCCCACCCGCTGCGTTCGACCGAGCCGGGCGGGAACACGGCCGACCTGCGAGCCCTGGACGCGATGATCGGCGACGCCGACGTGGTCGGCCTCGGCGAGGCCACCCACGGCTCCCACGAGTTCTTCACCATGAAGGAGCGGGTCTTCCGCCACCTCGTCGAGAAGAAGGGCTTCACCACCTTCGCCCTGGAGCTGAGCTGGTCCGCGGGGCTCCAGATCGACGACTACCTCCAGACCGGCAAGGGCGACGCCCGCAAGATCGCCAAGGAGACGCTGACCAACTCCCCGTGGGAGCGCGAGGAGTTCGTGAGCCTCATCGAGTGGATGCGCGACTACAACCGCCACCACCCCGACCGCCCCGTCCACTTCATGGGTGACGACATCGGCGCCCCCTCGCTGAACGACGCGTTCTTCGGCCGGGTGACCGGCTACGTGCGGCAGAACCACCCGGACGACTTGGCGCGGCTCGACGAGCTCTACACCGGCCTGCGACCCATCGACGACGTCTTCGCCTACCTGGGCAAGCCGCTCGCGGAACGGCAGCAGCTCGCCGCCAGGGCGCAGAAGGCCCTGGAACTGGTCAGCAGCCGGAAGGGCTCCGGCGGAGACGCCTTCGACTGGGCCGAGCAGAACGCCCGCTCCATCGCCCAGACCGCCAAGTTCCTCACCTTGAACCCCGACGACCCGGAGTCCCTGAACACCCTTGAGCGCTTCCGCGACGAGGTGATGGCCCAGAACGTCGCCTGGTGGCAGGAGCACACCGGCGACAAGATCCTGCTGTCGGCGCAGAACGACCACGTCGGCTACGTCGCCGGCGATCCCGAGATGTATTCCAAGACACAGGGGTCGTTCCTGCGGGACACGATGGGCAAGAACTACCTCCCCATCGGCTTCACCTTCAACCAGGGCTCCTTCCTGTCGAAGGACGGCGCCCTCGGCGGTGACTGGAAGAAGTTCACCGTGGACGCCGCCGAGCCCGGCAGGAACGAGTACACCCTCGACCAGGTCCGCTACCGGGACTTCTACCTCGACGTCCGCAAGGCCCCGGCAGCGGCGCGCGCCTGGCTGAACGTCGCCCGGCCCACGCTCAACGTCGGTACGCAGTTCCCCGAGAAGCCGCGCGACACCGCGATCGCCAAGTCCTTCGACGTCCTCATCCACCTCCACGAAGTCCGGGAGGCCGACAAGCTGAAGCCGTAGCGGCTCCGCCGCCCCGTTCGCCGCCCTGTTCGCCGCCCTGTTCGCCGCTCCGTCTGCCGCCCTGTTCGTCGCTCTGTCCGCCGCCTTGTCGGCCACGTCGACCGGACTCCAGGCTTTTGGCGCCAGGCATGACAACTCCCTGTGACACTCGTGCGGTTGCCGGTTCTGCGCCTCTTCCGGGCGAGCCGCGCGTTGGACACGCTGGGTATGCATTGTCATTACTCAGCGTGGAAAGGGATGGGTCATGACGATCAAGGAACGGCGCAGGGCGGCAGAGGGCAGAGTGCGGGCGGCCGAGGACGCGGTGACGCGGCTCAAGGAAGGGTTCTCGGGGGTGGGCATCACGTTGCCGTCGCTGCGGATCGACCCGGTGACGTGTGCGGGGGACGAACCGATGACGCCGCTGGTCGACCTCGGCCGGTGCAACCTCGACACGGCGCTGCGGCTGAGTGTGGTGCTGGAGGCGCAGGGGCTGGCCGGTCATGACGGGTGAGGGGTCGGAGCGGTGCGGGCCGGAGCCCGGGTCGTTCGCGGTGGACACCCGGGACGGGCGGGTGGGGCGCGTGATGGGGTGCGTCGGACCGTACGTGCAGCTGCGGGCGCCGGGCGGTGGGGCGGAGTGGGAGTGTCCGCCGGAGTCGGTGCGCCCGGCCCCGCTCGGGGAGGTGCTGCGGGCCCGGGTCAGGGAGGTCAACCGGGAGGGGCGGCTGCCGTGACGGTGCCGGCCGGGTAGGTACGGCACGGCGGCGGATGTACGGAAGGGCGACGCCCTGGGCGGGTGCCGCCCTTCGGCCGGGTCGGTGAGTTGGTTCAACTTGCCGCACCAGGCGGGGACTTCACGTACGAGCGGTGAAGTCCGGGGGGCGACGAGGCCGGGCGGGAGGGGGGCGTCGGCCTCGGAACCACCTGCCCCGACCTGCCGTGGGAACCCAAGGCCGCGTTCACCGCCGTCGCGGACCATTACCTGAAGCACTGAGAGCGCGGCGCCGGCGCGGTCAGGAAAAGTTCAGGAAGGCCCTGCCAGCGTGCCGTCCCATGACAACCGACATGACCGACACGTATGCGCCCGGCACGCGTTCCCGGGCGCGGCAGATGCTGAACAAGGTCCCGGAAGTGACCATCTACTTCTGGGTGATCAAGGTGCTGTGCACCACTGTGGGAGAGACCGCGGCCGATCTGCTCAACGACAACCTGGGCATGGGGCTGACCAATACCTCGTACCTGATGAGTGCGCTGCTGGTCGTCACCCTGGTCTTCCAGTTCCGGGCGCGCGCCTACGTGCCGAGCCTGTACTGGCTGTCCGTGGTCCTGATCAGCGTGGTCGGCACGCTGATCAGCGACAACCTGACCGACAACCTCGGTGTTCCGCTCCAGACCACGACAGTGGTGTTCGCCGTGGCGCTCGCCGTCACGTTCTTCGCCTGGTATGCGAGTGAGCGGACCCTGTCGATCCACTCGATCCGGACGACGCGCCGCGAGACGTTCTACTGGCTGGCGATCCTGTTCACGTTCGCGCTGGGCACGTCCGCAGGGGACCTCACGGCGGAGAAGCTGAACCTGGGGTACTGGCTCTCCGCGGTCGTGTTCGCCGCGCTGATCGCGGCCGTGGCCCTCGCGCACCGCACGCTGGATTTCAACGCGGTGTGGTCGTTCTGGATCGCGTACGTCCTGACCAGGCCGCTCGGCGCCTCGCTGGGCGACTACCTGTCGCAGCCCACCGCGGACGGCGGGCTGGGGCTGGGCACGGTCGGCACCAGCGTCCTGTTCCTCGTCGTCATCCTCGGCCTGGTCGTCTTCCTGACCCGGACCCGGCGCGATGTGGCGCAGGACGGTGCCGTCGAGACGGCCGGTGCACGGGACGTCAGCCCGCGGGAAGGGTGACGACGAAGCGTGCGCCGGGGGCCGCGGTGTCCAGCGTGATGTCGCCGCCCGCGGCCCTGGCCAGTCGGCGGGCCAGGGCCAGGCCGAGCCCCGCGCCGTCGTGCCCGTCCTCGGGGCGGGCACGGCGGCCGGGTTCGAAGAGCGAGGCGACGAAGTCCTCGGGGACACCGGGGCCGTCGTCGCAGACGTACACCGTGACCTCGCCCGCGCTCGCCGCGCAGGTGAGGGTGATCGAGTGGGTGGCGTAGCGGCGGGCGTTGTCCAGGAGCGGCGTCAGGACGCGCTCGGCGACGTCCGGCGAGACGCCGATGCTCACGTCGGGTGTGCTGCCGTCCGCCACGACGGTCATCGGCGGGGCGTCGGGAAACAGGGCCGCGCTGCGTTCTGCCAGGCGGTGCGCGACGTCGGCGAAACGGGAGCGGCCGGGGGTCTGCGCGTTGCGGGCCCGGACCTCCGACAGCAGCGAGTCACAGATCTGCCGCATGGTCGCGGCGGCGCCCGCGATGGCCTCCAGGGAGCTTTCCCGCTCCTCCGTACTGCGCGGGCGGCCGGTCAGCCACTCGGTTTCGGCGGTGATGCGGGCGAGCGGGGTGCGTAGTTCGTGGGAGAGCTCGGCGGCCTGCTGCTGCTCGTGGCGCAGGACGGCGGCCAGCCGGTCCAGCAGGGCGTCCAGGCTGGTCGCGAACGCGGCGAGTTCGGCGGGCCGGCCCTCGGCACCGAACCGTTCAGGGGCGCCCGCGGCGCTCCACCGGGTGGCCTGCTCACTCATCGCGGCGACGGGGCGCAGGGCCCGTCGTACGACGAGGCGGGTCAGCAGATAGATGGTGGCCAGCAGGAGTACGGCCAGTGCGATCGAACCGACCAGGGCGGTGTCCGCCGTGCTGCGGTACGGGTCGAGGCTCACGGAGCTGACGACGGTGCCGGCCTGGGTGGGTGGGTGCCCCTGCCGGGCGGGGGTGTCGACGGGGAACGCGTACAACCGCCATGACCCGGGGCCCTCGGTGCCGGCGAACGTCTCGCGCCGTCCCGCGAGCCGTGCCGCCTGCGCCTCCAGGCCGACGGGTGCGCTGGGGGGCTTCTCGACCACCGTGCCGCCCTGGAAGATCCAGACCCCTGCGTCCAGGGCCCGGTCCTCGGCCGGCTCCCGGACGACGAGTCGGCCGTCCGGGCGCACGTCCACCGTCGCCGCCACGGCCTCGGCGCGGGTGCGCAGGACGTCGTCGGCCTGTCCGTGGAGCCGGTCGTCGAGGGCGATGTTGAAGACGGTGGTCAGGACGCCGATCCACAGGGCGCTGGTGGCGAGGGCCATCAGGGCGAGGCGGCCGCGGAGGGTGCGGGGTGTGAGGCAGCGGTTCATCGGGGCCTTCTTCGGGGCCTTCGGGGCGGACGCGGCGGAGGGGTTGCCCTTCCGGCCCTCAGCCGAAGCGGTAGCCGATGCCGCGGACGGTGCCGATGGTCTGGGGGCTGTCCGCCTCGCGGAGCTTGCGCCGCAGGCGGGCCAGGTACTGGTCCAGGGTGTTGTCGCTGACCTGCGCCCCCTCCGGCCAGCCCGCCCGCAGCAGGGACCGGCGGCGCACCACGCTCCCGGGGCCGGACATCAGGCACGCCAGCAGGCGGAACTCGGTCGGCGTCAGGGCCACGGGCCGGTCGTGGACTGTCAGCTCGTGCTTCATCGGGTTCAGCCGCATGGCGCCCGCGCTGTCGGCGAGCGTGCTGCCGTGGTGACCGGTGCGGTTCAGGACCGCGCGGACACGGGCCGCGAGCTCGCTGAGGTGGAACGGCTTCACCAGGTAGTCGTCGCCGCCCGAGGCGAAGCCGGAGAGCCGGTCGGTGAGATTGCCGTGTGCGGTCAGGAAGATCACCGGAGCGGTGAAACCCGCCCCGCGCATCGCCTGGCACACATCGCGCCCGTCGGAGTCCGGCAGCCCCACATCGAGCACGACCGCGTGCACCGTCTCGTCGACGGTCCTCAGGGCGGTGGCGCCGTCCACGGCGGTCACGACGTCGAAGTCCTCGTCGCGCAGGCCACGGGCCAGGACATCGCGCAGGCCGTGGTCGTCCTCGACGACGAGAATGCGTGCAGCGGTCACCGGGCCAGTATGCCCCGGCCCGTGCCGGGCACCCCAGCGCGTTCAGGTGCTGTGGTTCGGCCCCGTCAAGCCCCTTGACCCCTGTGACCGGCGACAGCCCGGTCGCGGCCGTTCTCGCAGAGAGGGAGCACGGCGGTCTCAGAAGCCGTTGTCCTACCACTCCTGACGGTTCTACCTGCCGCACCCGTGGCGTGAACTGGATGTGCCCGAGGGACGGTGCGCCGAGGGGCGGCACCATCCCGGGCATCGGGTGGTGCCGCCCCTCATCCACGTCAGGGGTCAGACGCCGGCCGGTTCCTTCGCCGGGCTGTCGGGGCCGGCCGTCGGGGCCGTCGGGCCGCCCGTTGCCGCGACCGCGGGGGCTGCCGGTTCCCGGGAGACGTTGAACTCCGCCAGCAGGTCCTTGCTGAAGCCGAAGAAGTACGTCGCGAGGAATCCGGCGAGATAGCCGACCAGCAGGCCGCCCGCGTAGATCGCGATCGTGGTGCCCAGGCCGTGGTTGCCGTCGAGGAGGGGGAACAGGGCCCAGCCGGACGGGCCGATGGCCGTGGAACCGACCTTGTCGCCGAGCTGGTTGAACAGGCCGATGAAGCCGCCGCCGAACGCACCGCCCACGCACGCCGTGACGAACGGGCGGCCGAGCGGGAGGCTGACGCCGTAGATCAGCGGTTCGCCGACACCCAGCAGACCGGCCGGGAGCGCGGACTTGATCGTCCGGCGGATCGACTCGTTGCGGGGGAGGCGGAAGTAGACCGCCGCGGCCGCGCCGACCTGGCCGGCGCCCGCCATCGCGAGGATCGGCAGCAGGACGGTGTAGCCCTGCTGCTCGATCAGGGTGGTGTGGATCGGGATGAGTGCCTGGTGCAGGCCCAGCATCACCAGGGGGAGGAAGAGACCGCCGAGCACGAAGCCCGCGCCCGCGCCACCGTTGGAGAGCAGCCAGTCGGCGAACGTACCGATGGCCGTGGAGACCTCGCCGGCCACGTACATCAGACCGAAGATCGTCACCAGGCCGGAGACCAGGACCGTGAGGGTCGGGGTGACCAGTACGTCCAGGGCCTCGGGCACCCGGCGGCGGCACCACTTCTCCACGTACACCGCCAGCACCGCCGCGCCCAGCGCACCCAGTACACCGCCTTGGCCGGGGGAGAGCTTCTGGCCGAACGCCTCGATGTTCGCGACGCCCGGGAAGACGATGATCGCGGCGACCGCACCGCCCAGGATCGGCGTACCGCCGAACTCCTTCGCCGTGTTGAAGCCGACGAACACGGCGATCAGCGCCATGAAGCCGGACGCCATCGCGGCCAGCGCGGGTGTGACCGACGTCAGCCAGCCGAGGTTCACCAGCAGGCCGTTGAGACCGGCGATGATGCCGCAGCCGATGAGTGCCGGGATCAGCGGGACGAAGATGTTCGCGATCCGGCGCAGGAACAGCTTGAACGGGGTGGCGTTCTTCGCCTTCCGCGCCGCCTTTATCGCTGCGCCCTGAGCGGCTAGTTCGGCCGCGGAGACGGAAGCGGAGACGGAAGCGGCGGAGGTGGAGGCGGTGGGCATGGTTTCGGCTGCGGTCGCGGTGGCGGCCGTCGCTGCGGCCGGTTCCTGGGCCGCAGCCCTGCCCTCCTCCACCAGCTGTTCGAACTCCGGCGTGACCCGGGCGACGGTGCCTGGGCCGAGGACGATCTGGTACGTGTCGTCCTCGACCACGCCCATGACGGCGGGCACCGCCTTCAGGGCCTCGTCGTCGACGAGCGAGCGGTCGTGCAGGCCCAGCCGGAGCCGGGTCATGCAGTGGGCGATGGAGCTGACGTTCGCGGCGCCACCGACGAGCGGAAGGATCGCGGCGGCGGTGGCGCGGTTCTTGTCTTCTGTTGCCATGGTGCGTGGTGCCTTGCTGTGCGGGGGTGCGGGGGTGGAGCTGGTGGGTCAGGTGGTGCGGGGGGTCGCGGCGAGGGCCTCGCGGAGGTGGCCGCCGGACGCGGTCAGCAGGGTGGCGGCGGTGGGGCCGTCGACCCGGCCGAGGATGGTGAGGATGGCGTTCTTCACTTCGCCGTCGGTCGCGGCGAGGGCGGCCTCGATCTCCTCGTCGGACGCTCCGGTGGCGAGCGAGACGATCCGGCGGGAACGGGCGCGCAGCTTCTCGTTGGAGGCGCGGACGTCGACCATCAGGTTCCCGTACGTCTTGCCGAGCCGGATCATCGTGATCGTCGAGAGCATGTTGAGGACGAGCTTCTGGGCCGTACCCGCCTTGAGCCGGGTGGAGCCGGTGAGCAGCTCCGGGCCGACGACGACCTCGATGCCGTGCTCGGCCGCGGCGCCCAGTGCGGAGTCCGCGTTGCAGGACAGACCGATGGTCAGCGCACCCTGGGCACGGGCGTGTTCGACGGCGCCGATCGCGTACGGCGTACGGCCGGAGGCGGAGATGCCGACCACGGTGTCGTCGGCGGTGAGGTCCAGGGCGTCGAGGTCGGTGGCGGCCAGCTCCTTGCTGTCCTCGGCGCCTTCGACGGCCTTGACCATCGCCGACGGGCCGCCCGCGATCAGGCCGATGACCTCGGAGGGGTCGGTGTTGAAGGTGGGCGGGCACTCGCTGGCGTCCAGGACGCCGAGCCGGCCCGCGGTGCCCGCGCCCGCGTAGATCAGCCGGCCGCCGCGGGCCATGCGCTCGGCGGTGCCGTCGATCGCGGCGGCGATCTCGGGCAGCCGGGCGCCGACCGCGGCCGGGACGGACCGGTCCTCGCCGTTCATGATCCGGGCTATCTCAAGGGTGTCCAGGCGGTCGATCTCGGCGAGCTCGGGCCGGAACGCCTCGGTGGTGAGCGTTTCGAGCTGGGCGCGCAGTTCCCCGTATCCGTCGGGGGTGGTGTCGGCGTCGGTGGTGGAGGTCATGGAGAGCAGCTCTGCTTTCTCGATCTCGTGCGGTTCAGCGGGCGCGGGTGCGGGAGTGAGGGTCGGGTGCGGGAGTGCGGGTCGTTGAGTGCGGGGGTGAGGCCGGGTACAGGGGAGGGAGGCCGGTTGTTCGGGGCGGGTCAGCGGGGGCGCGGGGTGTGGCGGTGGGCCAGCGCCTCGTAGGAGGCGGCGAGCGCCGGTGCGGCCGTTTCGTACGTGCGCTGCGCGACGCCTATGAACAGGCAGTCGACGACGAGCAGCTGGCTCGTACGGCTCGACATGGCGGCGGGCCGCAGCTCGCTCTCCCGGGCGGTGGACGTGGTCAGCACATGGTCGGCGTACTGCGTCACGGGACCGTCGGGGCGGCCGGTGATCGCGATCGTGGTCGCACCGCGGTCGAAGGCGACCCGCAGCGGCTCGATGACATCGACGGTGGAGCCGGAGTGCGTGATCGCGATGGCCACATCGCCGGAGCGGAGCTGCACGGCGTTGGTCACGGCGAGGTGCGGGTCGGTGTGGGAGTGCGCGATCAGGCCGATACGGGCCAGCTTCTGCGCCAGATCCTGGCCGACGAGGGAGGAGGCACCCACGCCGTAGATGTCGATGCGCCGGGCGGTGGCGGCGGCGGCCACCGCGGCACCGAGCTGGACGGTGTCGAGCCCCGCGGCCGTGTCGGCGAGGGTCTGCTGCTCGTCGTAGGCCAGCTTGGCGACCACATCGGCGATCGGGTCGTCGACCGCTATGTCGGCGGTGACGGAGGGGGCCCGGCCCGACTGCTGGTGCGCGGCGAGCCCGGCGAGAGCGAGGCGCAGATCGCGATAGCCGGGGTAGCCGAGGAGGCGGGCCGTGCGGACCACCGTTGCCTCGCTGGTGCCGGTGAGCTCGGCGAGACCGGTGACCGTGAGGGCTGCGCAGGCGGCGGGATCACCGGCGACGGCCTCGGCGACGCGCTGCATGGAGCGGGTCATGGACGGCGCGAGCGTACGCACCTTGGCCGCGAGAGCCGCCGGGGCGGGCGGGGAATCAGCGCTGAAACTTTCCTTCACGTCATTGGTCACATTTGAAAGATATTTTCAACCCGGTTGCCCGTCAACCCCCCTTTGGTCCCTACCTCTGACAGCGCGGAAACGGCAGGGGCGGGCACGGGAAGCGGATGTGCGGGCGGGGTGACAATGGGGCCATGGAGATGAACCCCCTGGAACAGGCGTTGCACACGGCCCGTGCGCTGGTCATGGCCGATCTGGCCGCAGGTGACGTCGCCGATGCCGGGATCGTCTCGCTGGTCGAGGACGCGGTGACCCACCGCCGCTGGTGGGTCGAACAATGGCCCGACGGTGCCTCGTTCGTCGTCGGCCTCGTCGCCCAGGATGTGCAGGACGCGCTCCTCGAACGGTACGGACGCTGGCCGCTCTGCCCGGTCTGCGACGCGGGCGACCCGCACGCCCTGGACGTCGAACCGGAACTGGGCCCGGACCCGCACTGGGTCTGCACCAAGGCCGCCGTGGCCGTCGCGCCGGTCGGTTCGCTGGGCGGGATACCACGGCGGTGACGGTCTATATCGACCCGCCGGACTGGCCGGGGCACGGGCGGTTCTGGTCGCACCTGGTCAGCGACGTCTCCTTCGAGGAACTGCACGTCTTCGCGGCAGCCATCGGCTGTCCGCCCCGCGCGTTCGAGCGGGACCACTACGACGTACCGGAATCGCGGTACGAGGACGCGGTACGGGCCGGGGCGCGGCAGATCGGCTCGAAGGAGCTCGTCCGCCGGATCACGGAGGCCGGTCTGCGGCGGCCCAAGGGGCGGCCGGCCCCCGGCAGCCGTCCGCTTTCCGGCGGCTGACGGGGGTGGGCCTCGTGCCGGCCGGGGCGCTGATCCCGGCCGGGGCGCTGATCCCGGCCGGGTCGGCCGCGCGGCTGACGATCGCGGAGGTGCTCCGGACTCCGGAGCGAGTAGGACGTAAGGGGTACGGAGTGGGGGATACGGGAAGTACGCGTGCGGGCGCGGCTCAGACCGCGGAGGTACCCGCCCCCGCGATCGCCCCCGTGGAGGCTCCCGACACCTCGTCGGACGTTCCCGACGACGCCGTGGCGGGCGACCCGGTCACCCGCCGCGACCGGCCGCCGCCACCGCTGTGCAGCCGCAGCGAGAAAACCACGGCCACCAGCGCCAGGACTGTCATCGCCGCCCCCGCCCACGCGGTCGCCGCGAAACCGAAGTCGGCGTCGATCACCGTGCCGCCCAACCAGGGGCCGCCCGTGTTGCCGAGGTTGAACGCGGCCGTCGTCGTCGCCCCGGCCAGCGTCGGGGCGGCGCCCGCGACGTTGAACATCCGGGCGTTCAGCGCCGGGGCCGTGTAGAACGCCGACACTCCCAGCAGGAACGAGAGCACGACCGCGGCGGCCTGGTTCGACGCGAACAGGGCCAGCGCGACCAGGAAGACCGTCGAGGCCGCGGTGCCGCTCATCAGCACTCCGAAGAGATGCGCGTCAGCGACCCGGCCGCCGATCGTCGTACCGACCAGCGCACCGATCCCGAACAGCGCGAGCACCGTCGGCACCCAGCCGGAGTCCAGCCCGGCGACATCCGTCAGCAGCGGGGACAGATAGCTGAACGCGCAGAAGACACCGCCCGCCGCGAGTGCCGTGATCACGATCGACAGCCACACCTGCCGGTCCCGGTAGATGCTCATCTCCCGCTTGATCCGCGGCTTCTGCTCCGGCAGCGGAATGCGCGGGATCAGCGTTGCCACTCCGATCAGCGCCACGGCGGACGCCGCACCCACGGCCCAGAACGCCGACCGCCAGCCGAGGTTCTCACCCAGGAAGGCGCCCAGGGGCACGCCCAGCACATTGGCGATCGACAGACCGCCGATCATCACGGCCATGGCACGGGCCCGGGCGTTCACCGGCACCATCGCGATGGCGACCGCCGCCCCCACCGCCCAGAACCCCGCGCAGGCGAAGGCACTCACGACACGGGACGCGAAGAGCACCTCGTACGTCGGAGCCAGCGCGCCCGCCACCTGGCCGAGGCCGAAGACGGAGATCAGGGCGATGAGTGTGGTGCGGCGCGGGAGCCGGAGTGTGGCCACGGCGAGCAGCGGGGCGCCGATCACCATGCCGATCGCGAAGGCGGATATGAGGAGTCCGGCCCGCGGGATGGACACGTTCATGTCGTCGGCGATGGGCGGCAGCAGCCCGGAGAGCATGAATTCGCTGGTCCCCAGGGCGAAGACCGAGAGCCCCAGAATGTAGACGGCAAGGGGCATACGTGAGCGTCGAGCGGCAGAGTCGGGCATGACAGCTGCCAACAGTGGGCCGGGCCGCCGCATTCCCGCCACCGACGTGTTCCGGCCGCCGCCCGGTCGGCCGGCGCCCGGTCGACCACCGCCCCGCGGAGGCACCGGGCGTTCAGTGGCTGAGCAGCTCCAGCTCGGTCGACAGGTTCTGCCGCGCCCGGGGTTCCCACCGGTCCGCCCCGTGCGGAGTACGGAACAGCCGCGGCAGCCCGAGCAGCTGGCGCAGCACCGTCGCCCGCCCCTCCCGGAACGCGTCGTCGGGCACGAAGCCGTACTCCTCCCGCACCTGCGCCGCGTACGCCGCGTACTCCTTCGGGGCCGCAGCCAGGATCGCCAGGTCCGCGTCGCACAGCACCTCGCCGTTGGCGTCGCCGTCCGCCGGATCGTGGGTGACGGTGAGCCGGACGAGCCGGGCGACCTCGGCCGTGGCGTCGGCCGGTACGCCGGCCTCCGGAAGGGCGCGTTCGGCGAGGGCGGCGCTGCGTTCCTCGTTCTCGGACCGGTCGGGCCGGTAGACCGCGTCGTGGAACCAGGCGGCCAGTCGCACGGCCTGCGCGTCGGCCGCGTACCCGGCGAGCGTGTCGATGCGGTCGAGCACCGCGACCAGGTGCGCGGTGGTGTGGTACCGCCGCTGCGGCTCGGCCCAGCGTGCCAGGAGGTTGTCGGCGTACGGCCGCGGATCGGGGGAGGGCGCGCCGCCCCGGACGGCGACGAGGGCGGTGTGCCAGCGGTCCCGGAGGACATCGGCGGTAGCGCCCGCTTCGTGAACGCCGCCCGTCCCGGGGGCAGGGTTTTCGCGCGAACTGTCGGTCATGGGACGACCGTAGCCGGGGACCGGACGGCCCGGGGGGTCCTCGGGCCGGGGCTGTCGCGGGGGCGGCGGGGTGGGGGTGGTGGTGAACGTGACACTTCGGGTCCTTGGTGTCACGTTTTTGCGATGGGGGTGTCTTCGTGGCTGGATACGGGGGTTGTGTGGGCGGCGATGGCCGTCCGGTGGGGCGGGCGCCGTGACCGGGGCGGGGTCCGGCGCCGCTCCGGCGGGGTGGGGGTGGTGGTGAACGTGACACTTCGGGTCCTTGGTGTCACGTTTTTGCGATGGGGGTGTCTTCGCGGCGGGGCACGGGAGTCGTGTGGGCGGCGATGGCCGTCCGGTGGGGCGGGCGCCGCGGCCGGGGCGGGGGCCGGCGCCGCTCCGGCGGGGTGGGGGTGGTGGTGAACGTGACACTTCGGGGCCTTGGTGTCACGTTTTTGCGATGGGGTGTCTTCGTGGCTGGGCACGGGAGTCGTGTGGGCGGCGATGGCCGTCCGGTGGGGCGGGCGCCGTGACCGGGGCGGGGTCCGGCGCCGCTCCGGCGGGGAAGGGCGGATTCAGTGGCCGGGCGGTGTGTCCAGGGCCAGTGCGGCGAAGGTGGCCAGCCAGTGATCCGTATGGAAGTCGCCGGAGGAGACCGCGGGCAGGCCGACGGCGAGATGGGCCTCGGCCGACGTGGTCAGGACGGTGCGGGCGGGGCCCTCGCCCAGGGCCTCGGCGATTGTGCGGAGAGCGGCCGCCCGGCTCAGCGTGAGGCCCAGGAGATGGCCGATCTGCGGATCCGAGTGGTCGGAGATCACGGGCGGGGCGAGCAACGGGGAGTCCGTCAGGCCCGGCAGGAACGTGGCCAGCCAGGCACGGAACTCGGCGACGGGCAGCACCCGGCGCATCGCGTCCGCCTCGGTCAGGGCGGGGGAGAGGAAGTCCTGGCCGGACGGCTCCCAGTGGACGGGGGCGTCGTGGTCCGTGGCGAACCAGGTGCGCAGCCGGTCCGCCACCGAGCCGAGGACCGAGCCGCGCAGCCCGGCGCGTTCCCCCGCGTCCAGGATCAGGCCCAGGCCGAACGCGCTGTTGGGGTGGATCCCGTGCCGGATCGGGTACGTCGCCCTGGGCAGCCAGCCGGTGAGGAGTTCGCCGACCGTGTCCACGGCCGGGGCGAGGGCATCGGCCCAGCGGTCGCCCTCGGGGGTGGCGAGCGCCCGGCACTCCGCCGCCAACGCCACCAGCCACGCCCAGCCGTAGGGGCGTTCGAAGTGCGGCCGGTCGCGGAGGTAGGCCGCTTCCACCGCGAGGTTCTCAGGGGTGAGATGGGAGTTCAGCACCTCGTGGACGCGCGTGGTGACACCGGCAGGGAGGTCGCCGGTGGTGGAGAAGCGGCGCAGCAGGCGGACGAGCAGCCAGTGCATGTGCACGGTGGAGTGCCAGTCGTACGCCCCGTAGAACGCGGGGTGCAGTGTGCGGGGCGCGATCAGTTCCCCGGGGCCCGTGTACAGATGGGCCGGGGCGTTGGGGTATTCGCGTACGACATTGGCCAGGGCCAGCTCCGCGAACGGGACGGCGTACGGGGCGGGGAGCGCGGGGGACATCGGGGTCACTCCAGACGGGGTGGACGAGCCGCTCGGGTCAAAGGGTGGCGGCGCGGGTCAAAGGGTTCGGGGCGGCTCGGGGGGTGGCTCGGGGGCGGCCGCGGGCGGGTCGGGGCGGGTCGGGGCGGCCCGGGTCAGAAGGCGAAGAGGGCCATGATCGCGATGTTGCGGACCAGCAGGGCCGCCGCCGTGGGGAGTTGGGCCTTGATGGGGCCGTACTGGTCCTTGAGTTCGAGGAGAGCGGCGGGGACCGGATTGAAGTTGGCGGCCATCGGCGTGACCAGGGTGCCGCAGAAGCCGCAGAGCATGCCGATCGCGAGGACCGCAGGCGCGTTGCCGTTCATCTGCTCGATGGGCAACCGGATCGGCCTGCGTACGGAGGGGCCGGCCCTGACGCGGGCCCGCGAGGGCGAACTGCCCAGCGAGGGAATGGTCCTCGGCGCGCTCCAGGTGCCGCCGGACGGGCGCCCGGTGGTGTTCCTCAACGACCATCCGACGACCGGGGGCCACCCGGTCGTCGGCGTCGTGCGCGAAACCGCACTCGCGGGCGCGGCACAGGCGGTGCCGGGAACCCGGGTGCGGTTCGTGCGGGCGGATCGGTGACCGGTGTCACGCCGCGGCCCTGAACCCCCGCAGCCGCAGCGAGTTGCCGACCACGAAGACCGACGAGAACGCCATCGCCGCGCCCGCGATCATCGGGTTGAGCAGCCCGGCCGCGGCGAGCGGGAGAGCGGCCACGTTGTAGGCGAAGGCCCAGAACAGGTTCGTACGGATGGTTCCGAGCGTCCTGCGGGAGAGCCGGATCGCGTCCGCCGCCGCGCGCAGGTCTCCGCGGACCAGGGTCAGGTCACCGGCCTCGATCGCGGCGTCCGTGCCGGTTCCCATCGCCAGACCCAGGTCGGCCTGGGCGAGGGCGGCCGCGTCGTTGACCCCGTCGCCGACCATGGCGACCGAACGGCCCTGGGCCTGGAGGTCCTTGACGACGCCGACCTTGTCCTCCGGCATGACCTCCGCGTACACCTTCTCGATCCCGACCTCGGCCGCGACGGCCTCGGCCACCGCCCGGTTGTCGCCGGTGAGCAGGATCGGGGTCAGACCGAGGGCCCGCAGCCGCTCGATGGCCTCCGCGCTGGTGTCCTTCACCGCGTCGGCGACTTCGAGGACCGCCCGTGCCTCCCCGTCCCAGGCGACCGCGACGGCCGTCCGCCCGGCGGCCTCCGCGTCGGCCTTGCGCCGGGCCAGCTCCACCGGCAGGTGGATCTCCCACTCGCCGAGCAGCTGCTCGCGGCCGACGAGGACGGCGTGGCCCTCGACGACCCCCTGGACGCCGAGGCCCGCGATGTTGGCGAAGTCCTCGGGCGTGGGCAGGGCGGTGCCGGTGCGCTCGACGGCTCCGGCGGCGACGGCCTGTGCGATGGGGTGCTCCGAGGAGTGCTCCAGGGCGCCCGCGAGCCGCAGCACGTCGTCCTCGTCCGTACCGTCCGCGGTGTGGACGTCCAGCAGGGTCATCCGGCCGGTGGTGACGGTGCCGGTCTTGTCGAGGACGATCGTGTCGACGCGGCGGGTGGTCTCCAGGACCTCCGGGCCCTTGATCAGGATGCCGAGCTGGGCGCCGCGTCCCGTACCGACCATGAGGGCGGTCGGGGTGGCGAGGCCCAGGGCGCAGGGGCAGGCGATGATCAGTACGGCGACGGCGGCGGTGAACGCGGCCGTCAGCCCCGCGCCGTTGCCGAGCCAGAAGCCGAGCGTGCCGAGAGCCAGCGCGATGACGACGGGGACGAAGACGGCCGAAATCCGGTCGGCGAGGCGCTGGGCCGCCGCCTTGCCGTTCTGCGCGTCCTCGACGAGCTTGGCCATCCGGGCCAGCTGGGTGTCGGCGCCGATCCGGGTCGCTTCGACGACGAGCCGGCCGCCCGCGTTCAGCGTGGCCCCGGTGACAGCGTCGCCGACGCCGACCTCCACGGGTACGGACTCACCGGTGAGCATCGACGCGTCCACGGCCGACGCGCCTTCCACGACGGTGCCGTCGGTGGCGATCTTCTCGCCGGGACGGACCAGGAACCGGTCCCCGACCTGGAGATCGGCGGTCGGCACGGTCACCTCGCGGCCACCGCGCAGCACGGTCACCTCCTTGGCGCCGA
The DNA here is from genome assembly GCF_044742755.1 of Streptomyces sp. NPDC087845. Lineage (NCBI taxonomy): Bacteria > Bacillati > Actinomycetota > Actinomycetes > Kitasatosporales > Streptomycetaceae > Streptomyces > Streptomyces sp. NPDC087845. The sequence continues at coordinate 948,588 of NZ_JBIUVC010000001.1, read as the reverse complement.
GTTCGAGGAGCGCCTTGAGCGCGGCGCCCGCCTTCCGCTTGGAGCGGGCTTCGAAGTAGCGCCCGGCGAGGATGAACGCGGTGACTCCGGCGGCGGCCTCCAGATAGATGTTCCCCGCGCCGTCACTCCGCCCGATGGTCAGCTCGAAGGGGTGTGTCATGCCGGTCATCCCGGCGGTGCCGAAGAACAGCGCCCACACCGACCACAGGAACGCGGCCGAGGTGCCGACCGAGATCAGCGTGTCCATCGTCGCCGCGCCGTGCCGGGCGTTGGTCCAGGCGGCGCGGTGGAACGGCCAGGCGGCGTACGTGACGACGGGCGCCGCCAGGGTCAGCGAGAGCCACTGCCAGTAGTCGAACTGGAGCGCCGGGACCATCGCCATCGCGATCACCGGTACGGCGAGCGCCACGGCGGTGAGCAGCCGCTGCCGCAGGGGCCGCAGCTCGTCGGCCTCCGCGGCCTCGGGACCGCCGTCCTCGGCGACCACCGCGGGCGCGGGCTCCTGCGCGGTGTAGCCGGTCTTCTCGACGGTGGCGATCAGGTCCTGTACGGAGATGTCCTCGCCCCGGTAGCTGACCTTGGCCTTCTCGGTGGCGTAGTTGACGGTGGCCTCGACGCCGTCCATCCGGTTGAGCTTCTTCTCGATACGGGCCGCGCAGGAGGCGCAGGTCATGCCGCCGATCGCGAGCTCGACCTCTGCGGTGGCGCCGACGGCTGTGCCGGGACCGGTGCCGGTTCCGGTTGTGGCGGTGTGCGCGGACACGATGTCCTCCCTGGCGGAGATGTTTCATACCCCTAGGGGGTATGCGTTGCAAGTTCAGGTATACCCCCCACCCCTATGAAACGCAAGGGCGAATATGCCGCCGGGATTCGGAGTGCGTGCGTCCGGTCATCGGGAGTGCGTCTGACCTCACGTATCTTCACGTCGCATGGAGGCTGCGCCTCCGGCCTACCGCCCCGTAGGCTGGTCATTGGACTAGACCTATTGCCGCTTCCTGGAGGATTGGGATCCCATGAGCAACCGTGCAGTCCTGGAGGTGATCGCTCTCGACGCGGAGGACGCGGTCGCTGCCCAGGCGGGTGGTGCGGACCGGCTTGAGCTGGTCACCGACATGGCGGCGGACGGCCTGACCCCGTCCTGCGCGACCTTCGCGGAGATCCGGGCGGCGGTGGACATCCCGCTGCGCGTGATGCTCAGGCTGGAGGACGGCTTCGCCGCGGGCGACATCGACGCGCTCGTCGCCAAGGCGCGCGAGCTGCGGGCGGAGGGCGCCGAGGAGTTCGTCATGGGCTTCCTGGACGCCGGGGGCCATCCGGACCTGGTCGCCGTCGAACGGCTCGTCGCCGAGCTGGACGGCTGCCGCTGGACCTTCCACCGCGCGATCGACCGGGCCGCCGACCGGGACGCCCTGCGCAAGCAGCTGGCGGACATGCCCGGCCTGGACACGTACCTCACGGCGGGTTCGCCGAAGGGCGTCGACGACGGCATCCCGACGCTGCTCGTCGAGTCGGCGCGCAAGGGAGAGCCCGGGTACGAACCGCGGATCCTGGTCGGCGGCGGGCTCCGCCTGGACCACCTCCCGGAGCTGCTGGACGCGGGCATCGACGCGGTCCACATCGGCGGCGCCGCGCGCCCGCACGGATGGTCGGGGCCGGTGGACGTGGAGGCGGTACGGGAATGGCGGACGGTGCTCGACGCGTAGCGGGTCGGGGCGACACGGGGCGGGGCGGAGTGGTTTGCCGGGCCCGCCCCGGCCGCGTTGTCCTCGAACGCCGGACGGGCCCGGTGCTGCCGGGTGCGGTGACCGGGGCGGAGCCCCGGTTCGGGGAGGGCGGGGCAGAGAACGGGCCCGCCGCGGGTGCACACCCGCCCCGTGCCCCTTGCCCGCCCCCACCCGCCCCGCCCCCACTCGCGCTTGGCCGCCCCCGCCCCTGCCCGCCCCCGCCGCTACACCAGCTCGCCCGGCAGCTCCGCCGCGTGGACCACCGTCAGCCCCGAGACCGCACGCGTCAGCGCCACGTACAGCCGCCGGAGCCCCGTGCGCTCGTCGGGCTCGCCGTCCACCACCGCGGCCGGCTCGTCCAGTACCACGTAGTCGTACTCAAGGCCCTTCGCCAGCGACGCCGGGACCAGGGTCAGCCGGGACTCCGCGGTCGTCTCCTCACCGGGGGAGAGATACGTGTGCCCCGCGGCGGTCAGCGCGTCCGCCAGCGCCGGAATCCGCGCGTCCGCCGCGATCAGGCCGATCGACCCCTCCCGCGTCAGCGACTCCTCGCACGCCTCCAGGACCGCCGCGTCCAGGTCCGCCGGACCGGCCACCCCCCGTACCTCCAGCGAACCCGGCGACTCACGCACCGACTCCACCGCCGCGAGGCCCGGCGAGATCACCGGGAGCAGCCGTGACGCGTACGCGATCACCTCGCGCGGTACGCGGAAGCCCGCCGTCAGCTCCTCCACCACCGCGTCCGACTTGCCCAGGTGGTGAAGCGCCTGCGACCAGCTCTCCGTCGACCACGGCGTCGTGCCCTGCGCGAGGTCGCCGAGGACCGTCGCCGAGCCCGTCGTGCAGCGGCGGCCCACCGCCCGGTACTGCATGGGGGACAGGTCCTGCGCCTCGTCGAGCACGACATGGCCGAGCGAGTGCGTACGCGCCACCAGATCGCTCGCCTCGTCGATCAGCACCGCGTCCGCCACCGACCACTTCGCGGACTTCACGCTGCGGGCCGGCCTGGTCCACAGGATCGTCTTCTGCTCGTCCTCGGTGAGCAGCCCCTCAGCATGCGCGGCCAGGAACTCCGCGTCCGACAGCAGCCGCAGCACCAGCTTGGCCGGATCGACGGCCGGCCAGATCGCCTTCACGGCCGCCTTCACGGCGGGGGTACGGGCCACCGCGTTCTGCACCCGGTCGTCGGGCGCCTCCCCCGCCTCCTCCATCCGGACCAGGACGGAGTGCGCGATCCGCTGCGGAAGCGCCTCGTGGGCGGCCCCGTACCGCATGTCCCGGGCCAGGAGCTCGGCGACGATCTCCTCCAGCTCGTACACGGGCACCCGCCACCGCCGCGAGCCGCGCACCACCATCACCGGCTCCGTCGGCGGCGTCACGTGCGAACGGATCGCCCGCCGCAGCACCTCCGCCATCCTGGCGTCGCCCTTGACGACCGCCGCGGCCGCCGCGTCCGCGCCGCGCACCTCGATGCCCGCCGTCACCAGATCGTCGACGGTCGCCTGCTTCACCTCCAGCTCACCGAGGGCCGGGAGCACCTGCTCGATGTAGTGGAGGAAGGAACGGTTCGGCCCGATGACCAGCGTGCCGGTACGGGCGAGCCGCTCCCGGTGCGCGTACAGCAGATACGCGACACGGTGCAGGCCGACGGCCGTCTTGCCGGTACCGGGCCCGCCCTGCACGCAGACCGTCCCGCCGAGCCCGCTGCGGACGATCTCGTCCTGCTCGGGCTGGATCGTCGCGACGATGTCACGCATCGGACCGACACGCGGCCGCTCGATCTCCGCCTGGAGGAGCTTGCTGGTCTGCGCGGCCTCGGTGGGGTCGGTGAGGTGCTCGTCCTCGTACGCGGTCAGCTCACCGCCGGTGTAGCCGAAGCGGCGGCGCTGCCCGACGTCCTGGGGATCCTTCCTGGAGGCCCGGTAGAACGGCTGCGAGACGGGCGCGCGCCAGTCGATCACCATCGGGTCGCCGTCGGCGTCGTGGACGTGACGGCGCCCGATGTAGAACTGCTCTCCCTCGGCACCCTCGGCCTGCTCCGCACCGACGTGGTGCAGATAGTCCAGCCGCCCGAAGAAGAGCGGGGTGTGGGCGAGATCGGCGAGGGACTTGATGCGCTCGTCGATCTGGGCCTGCAGCACGGCCGCGTTGACCCAGTTCGCGGTGACGTCGCGGATGTCGAGCGCCTGGGCGTCCTCCCGCATGGCGCGCAAGGCGGAACGGGACGCGGTGAGATGGGCGCGTTCACGAGCCAGGGGATCGGTGGTGGTGGTGTCGCTTTCGTGTTCGTGCGCGGGCACGGTGTTGCCTCCGGCTTTTCAACGCAGGACGGCGGACCGCACCTCGCCCCCGGCCACTGCTCGGGGCGATGCGGTCCGCTCGGGGATCGATCACTGGGTACGTACGCAGGTGATACGTACAGCTGTCGGCCGGTTTCCGTCCGGTCGGCGGCGCTCCCCCGGCTGCCGGCGACGGCCGGTACCACGGTGCGGGAGGCGGGCAGACCGGCGATTGTACCGACCGCTTTCATCGGGGGCGAACGGTTTTGATGCCGGTCCGACGCCGGTGCAGGGCCGGTGCGTCACCGGGTCCGTCCCGTAGGGGACGGCATGCGACCGGAGACCTACGCGCACCGCTCCCGGATTCCGCCCGCGGGCCGATGCCTTCACGGGGCGGGCGCAGGACCATGGATTACATGAGCACCGTCAGTCTGAACCCCCGCAGGACCGGCCCCGCGCACGGCGCGACCGCGGCCACCGGTCACCGGCACAGCCACCCCGTCGGCGACGCCCTGCGCGCCGCCAAGGTCTACGTCCGCGCCGCGTTCGGCGTGGTCGTCCTCGGCGAGTACGCCGAAGAGGCCGGCGTCCACCGAGGCGTCCACCGAGGCGTTCACCACCGCGAGCACTGAGTACGCAGAACCTCCCCGGTGTGAGTATCCGACCGGGGGTGTCCCGGCCCTGCCCCGCGATGGGGCAGCGGCATGGAGAACAGCCACGTTCATGTGATGCGTCCCGCCCCCGCCGGTCCCGCCCCCGCCGGTCCTGTCGCTGCCGGTCCTGTCGCCGCTGGTCCCACCGCCGTTGCACACAGCCCGAACGCCTGGATCGCCCCCGCCATCGTCACCGCGGCCGCGGTGATCCTTTCCTGCGCCGCCCTGACGATCGTGCTCTTCGCCCTCATGGGGCCCGGCAGCTGTGACGCGCAGGCGGCCTGCTCCTGGGGCACCAGGGCCACCCGGAACATCGTGTGGAGCGCCGCCCGAGCGATTCCGTACGTGACACCTGCGGGCCTGTTCGTCACCTGGGTTCTGCCATGGCGCTCGCGCTGGACCGCGGCCCGTCGACGGGCCGCGGCCTTCGCGCTGCTGCCGCACGCGGTGATCGCGGCCGACCTGCTGCCGCTGCTGATCTTCAGTGACTGACCGCCGTACGCGGGTCGGTCACCGGCCTCAGTTGTCGGTCAGCAGCTCGTCCGCGTCCACGATCCGGTACGCGTACCCCTGCTCGGCCAGGAACCGCTGGCGGTGCGCCGCGAAGTCCTGGTCGATCGTGTCGCGGGCGACCACCGAGTAGAACCGCGCCTCGTGCCCGTCGGCCTTCGGCCGCAGCACCCGGCCGAGCCGCTGCGCCTCCTCCTGGCGCGAGCCGAACGTCCCCGACACCTGGATGGCCACGGTCGCCTCCGGCAGGTCGATGGAGAAGTTCGCGACCTTCGACACCACGAGGACGCTGAGTTCGCCCTGCCGGAACGCGTCGAAGAGCTTCTCGCGCTGGGCGTTGCTCGTCTCGCCCTTGATCACCGGGGCGTTCAGATGCTCACCCAGCTCGTCGAGCTGGTCGATGTACTGCCCGATGACGAGGGTCTGCTCGCCCCGGTGCTTGCGCACCAGCGCCTCCGTCACCTTCCGCTTCGTCGCCGTCGTCGCGCAGAACCGGTACTTCTCCTCGGTCTCCGCGGTCGCGTACGCGAGCCGCTCCGAGTCCGTCAGATTGACCCGCACCTCGACGCAGTCGGCGGGCGCGATGTAGCCCTGCGCCTCGATCTCCTTCCACGGGGCGTCGAACCGCTTGGGCCCGATCAGCGAGAAGACGTCCGACTCGCGGCCGTCCTCGCGCACCAGCGTCGCGGTGAGGCCGAGCCGCCGCCGGGCCTGGAGGTCGGCGGTGAACTTGAAGACGGGCGCGGGCAGCAGGTGCACCTCGTCGTAGATCACCAGACCCCAGTCGCGGGAGTCGAACAGCTCCAGGTGCGGGTAGACGCCCTTGCGGCGGGTCGTCAGCACCTGGTACGTCGCGATGGTGACCGGCCGGATCTCCTTGCGGGTACCGCTGTACTCGCCGATCTCGTCCTCGGTCAGCGAGGTCCGCTTCACCAGCTCGTGCTTCCACTGCCGGGCCGAGACGGTGTTCGTCACCAGGATCAGCGTGGTCGCTCTGGCCTGGGCCATCGCACCGGCCCCGACCAGCGTCTTCCCCGCACCACAGGGCAGCACGACCACACCCGAGCCGCCGTGCCAGAACCCCTCGACCGCCTGCTTCTGGTACGGCCGCAGCGCCCAGCCGTCCTCCGCGAGATCGATGGGATGCGCCTCGCCGTCGACGTACCCCGCGAGGTCCTCGGCGGGCCAGCCCAGCTTCAGCAGTGTCTGCTTGATCTGCCCGCGCTCGGACGGGTGCACGGCCACGGTGTCCGGGTCGATCCGCGCCCCGACCAGCGGCTGGACCTTCTTCGAGCGGAGGATCTCCTCCAGCACGGGCCGGTCGGTCGAGGTCAGCACCAGACCGTGCACCGGGTGCTTGGAGAGGGTGAGGCGGCCGTACCTGGCCATCGTCTCGGCGATGTCGACGAGCAGCGCGTGCGGAACGGGGTAGCGCGAGTACTGCACGAGCGCGTCGACGACCTGCTCGGCGTCGTGTCCGGCGGCGCGCGCGTTCCACAGCCCGAGCGGGGTCAGCCGGTAGGTGTGGATGTGCTCGGGTGCGCGCTCCAGTTCGGCGAAGGGCGCGATCGCACGACGGCAGGCATCGGCCTGGTCGTGGTCGACTTCCAGAAGTAGCGTCTTGTCGCTCTGGACGATGAGGGGTCCGGTCACGCGCTTCGGCCCTTTCTGCTGCGGAGACGGCCGGAACGGCCAAACGTCCAGTGTGCCGCATGCGGGCGCGGTGGTGCCGGGGCGCGGCCCGACCCGCCGGTCAGCCCGCCCGGCGGCCGCCCCGTCCCTCGGGGAGCTGCCCCAGGTGCACGGCGCGGTGGGCGGTCCCTGCCAGTAGCCGGACGTCCTCGGTGAAGGAGTCGACGCGGATCCTGCGTCCGTCGGTCAGAGTGATGTCGCAGGTGAAGCCCATGCCGCGGGCCTCGGACAGGGGCCGGCCGTCCTCGCCGTGCGCGCCGACGGACGCGATGTCCTGCCACGGGATCAGGGTGGCGGTGCCCGCCACGCGGTGGGTCAGCCCCCGCTCGTGGACGTCGAAGCACTGCTCACGGGTACGGAACCCCTGGACCAGCCGCCAGATCCCCAGGCCCAGCCCCACCAGCCCGACGCCGAGCAGCAGGCCGGCCAGCTCCGGAGCCCCGTGGGTGGTGCCGATCGAAGCGACGGCCACCGGCACCCCGAAAGCCGTGCCCACCGCTCCGACGACGAGCATGATTCCGGCCTGCCGCAGCCGTCTGCCCCCGTCGGTACGGTGCTCGCGGACGAAACCCCCCAGCTGTCTGGCCGCTTCGGTGCGCCGCATGACCTCCCCCTCCCAGCGTCGTGGACACGTCAGAGTGTGCCCTTTCACCGGCCGGCCCATCCCCGATTCGCACGCACTGCCGCGCCCGGCGGTGGCCGATGGGGAGGGGATGGGGATGCGACGAGGGTTACGCCGTGGCGTCGTCCGCCAGTTCGGCGACGCCGGTGATCCGGTGCAGCGGGTACGTGCGGACCTCGTCCGCCGTGTGGTCGTACGCCGTGACGAAGCCGCCCTCGACCCGGACCGGGGCGATGACGCGCTGGCTGGCCGCCCCGTCCGCGTTGACGTAGCCGATCCAGAGCGCCGAGCCGGTCATCGCGGCGGCCTGGACGGTGGCGAGGGTCTCGGCCGGGGCCGTACGGGGCAGGGAACCGGCCGCGGCGGCGGGGGCGTCGGCCGGGTCCTTGCGGGCCACCGTGGCGGCCGTGTCCCCGGCGCGGATCGCCCGTACCGCCGCACCGAGCAGGGTGGCGTCCGGGACCGGAGGGCCCTCGGGCACGGGGGCGGGGGCCGTGCGGGGCGGGGTGCGGCGGGTGCCCGCGCGGGTGATCAGGACGTCGCCCTCGGCGGACTCCGCGGCCGGGGCGTAGCCCATCTCGCGCAGCCCGTCGAGCAGGGAGGCCGGGTCGACCTGGGCGGCCAGGGCCGTCGGTGCGAGGCGGCGCAGGCGCAGGGTGGCCGAGCGCTTGTCGGCGAGGATCTCGTTCAGCACGGCCTCGTCGTCGCAGCGTACGTACGAGGAGGCGGCGCCGATCCGCAGATGGCCGTGGCGGCGGGCCACGTCGTCGATGAGGTAGCTGAGCGGCTGCGGCACCGGCGTGCGGCTGTGGGTGGCGAGGAACGCGTGCAGATCGGCCGCGGACCGTCCGGCGTCCAGGGCGCGGCGGACGGACCCGGGGGTGAACCGGTAGACCGTGGCGCCGCCCTTCGACTCGACGTCCGCGAGGACGGAGAGCGTGTCCGCCAGGGGGCGCTCCAGCGGGCCGGGGGCGACGGCCGTCAGGTCGGCCTGGAGCAGGACGTGGTCCAGTGGCTCCGGGATGAGGGGCGCGAGCAGCGCGGCGGCGTCGGCGGGCCCGGGGCCGAGCAGGGCGCGGGTGGGCGAGGCGAGCGCGCCGCGCCCGGTGATGCCGAGGAGTTCGGACTCGTTGAGCGTCCACAGGGCGACCCGGGACCGCAGGTCGGTGGTGTCCCCGGCGGAGGCGGATGCGCCGCGCAGGGGACGTTCCCAGCGGAGGCGGGCGAGCACGGTCTCCGGGTCGGGGGCGGTGCCCGGTTCCAGGGCGGCGAGGAGGGCGAGGACCCGGTGGCGTACCTCGGGGGCGGCGGAGCGGTCGAGGTCGGGGCCGAGGGTGGACAGGGCCCGGCCCTTGGCGTCCTGGCCGCCGACCAGTCCGGCGGTGCGGGTGGCGGCGAGCCAGGCGGTGGCGAGGCGCACCCAGCGGTCCTGGGCGGGGAGTTCGGCCCAGTCGTCGTACGCGGGCGTCGGCGCGTACCGTTCGTCGGCCTCTCCGTCGGAGGCCAGCAGCCCGGCCGCGTAGGCGAGTTCGACCCAGAACGCGGCGACGGGCTCGGAGACGTCGAGGGTGGCGGCGGTCTTCTTCAGCTCGCGGACACTGAGTCCGCCGGCGCGCAGTATCGCGGGGCCGCCGCCGTTCCAGCTCTTCAGCAGCTCCTCGACGGTGGTCACCGCCAGGAACGCCTGACCGGCCGCGGCGCTGTCCACAGCCTGGGGATCACGGACCGCGACCGCCTCCACGGCGGGCGGCCGGGGCTCCGGTACACGGTGGGCGCGTCCGGCCCGCAGATGCAGGGCGGCCTCGCGGGGCAGCACCACGGTGCGGGTCGACACGGGCAGCAGCAGTCCGTGGTCGCGCAGCCATTTCACCGGCGGCGTGGGGTTCGGGGTCACTTCCCCGTACGGCGGCCCCCACACCAGCCGGTCCAGCACGGCCAGGGCCTCGGCGGGGGCGGTGTCCAGCAGCTCGCCCATGCGGGCCCGGTCGGTGAAGAGCGCGGACAGGGCCGCCACGGCGGAGACCGGGTCATGGGTGGCGGGCAGTTCGACGGCCGCCAGGATCTCCTGGAGCCGGCCCGGCGACATTCCGGCGGTGGCCTCCGCGACGGTCGGGCCCAGACCGGTGGGGGACGGGTGCTGCGGGGACGGCGCGAGGAGTTCGCGCGCGGTGCGCACCAGCCGCAGCCGGTCGTCCTCGCCCCAGACGAGGGCCTGTTCGCGCAGGGTGGCCAGGGCGGCGGGCAGCGTGTCCACGATCGCCGTGTCCGCGTCGCCGCGGTGCGCGCCGTCGTCCCGGCCGTCGCCGGTGAGGAGGCCGAGCAGTGTCTCGTACGGGGCGGGGTCGGGGGCCACGGCGAGTGCCTCGGCGGTCTGCAGGGAGAACCGGTCGAGGTGCTCCAGCGCGCGTACGACGGAGGCACGTGTGCCGGCTCTCGTCGCGAGCTGGGTGATGTCGCCCGGCACGGGGGTGAGGAGGTCGGGGCGGGCGCGCAGCAGCCCCGCCAACGACTCGTCGTCCCGGGCGCGGAGAGCTTCGGCGAGCGTCCGCGGTGGTGTGGTCATCCCCATCCGTCCCACGGTAGTCGCTCCGGACGGGCCCGAGGGCGCTACCGTCGGGGCAGGGCGGTAGAGGGGAACCATCGCGTGGGGATCGAGAGCGACCAGCTCGTCTACGACTATCTGAGCCGGGTCGGGGACCTGGCGCAGCAGCAACAGCTGTCCTCGGGCGCCCGGATGAGGCTCGTTTCGACCCTCCGGGGCGAGATCGACCGGCAGCGCGGAAAGCAGCCCGCGGACAGCCCGGCGGCGGTCCGCCGCATCATCGGGAGGCTCGGCACCCCCGACGAACTCGTCGCCGCCGCGGCCGCGTCGGCGGACGGGACGGTGGAGCTGCCCCAGCGGCCGGAACCCGCCGCGGGGGAGGAGAGCGGCATCCCCCGTCCACGCAGGGGGATGCTCAGGAAAGACAGTTCCGGCAAGGGCGCGTCGCGGGCTGCGCGGGCATCGGCCGGGGAGCCGGAGGAGGCGGATCCCCCGACGGGCGCGGCGGGTTCGGCGGGTTCGATGGACTCGGCGGGTTCGGCGGGTTCGGCGGGCGCGGCGGGTTCGATGGACTCGGCGGGCGTGGCGGGTTCGGCGGGCCCGGTGGGCGCGGCGGCTCCGGAAGCAGCCGCCGGGCGGGTGCCTTCGCCGCCGCACATGGCCGGTACGGACGAGCTGGGGCCGTCCGGGAGCGAGCCCGACTGGTGGCGGATCGAGCCGGTACCGTTCGGCGACGGGGTGGACGTGCCGGGGTTCGTCGGCGGTGTCGAGATCCCGGCCATGATGCGGCCGCCGTCGGCCGGGGACGCCGTGCCCCGCCCGCGAGCGGGCGACCCGGTGGACGACGCGCCGGACGATGACGAGGAGTCCGGTGGCCCGGCCGGGGACGCCGGTGCCGAGGAGGCCGCCCCGCGGCGCCGACGGCTCCCGGGCCTGCGCCGCCGCGCCGCGCGCGAGTCGACGGGCCGCGGTTTCTCCCACCCGCTGCTGCTGCTCGCCGCCGCGCTGCTGGTCGCGGGCGCCGTGCTGGGTTCCTGGCCGGCCCTGGCGGGCGGCTGGCTGCTCGCGTACGGCTCACGCAAGTTGTCGCGCGCGGAGGCGAAGTGGGCCGCGATGGGCCTGCCGGGCGTGGTCGCGGCGGGCGCCCTGGTCTGGCTGTGGGGCAGGAGCGACGGCCGGTGGGGCGAGCCCATCGGGGACGGGCGGATGGGCGAGGCGATCGGCCAGACGTGGCCGTGGGTGGTACGGGGGGCGGCCGTCGCCTCCGCGCTCTACCTGGTGTGGCGGGCGCGGAGGCCACGGTCCTGACGGCCGGGTGTCAGCCGGTCATCTTCGCCTGGAACTCGTCGAGGATCTTGTCCGCGGCCGTGTATCCGATGCCCGCGATCCACAGGCGGTCGTCGACCTTGAAGACCTTTCCGTTCCTGGACGCCGTCAGCCCCTTCCACAGCCCGCCGTTCATCGTCTTCGTCGCCCCCGCCTTGTCCGGGTCGCCGTACGTGGACGTGAAGACGACATCCGCGTCCGCGAGGTCGATCTTCTCGGGGGACACGTCGTACGAGAAGCCGTCCTTGGCCTTGTCGGTGATCGCGGGGCGGCCCACGCCGAGGTCGGCGAGGATCGAGCCGATGTAGTTCTGCTTGCCGTAGATGCGGATGTCGGCGCCCTCGACGAAGCGGACGAAGCTGACGTCCGTGGCGGCCGCCTTCTCCTTGCCGCCGATCGCCTTGGTCACGGCCGCGACGTGGGCGTCGTACGCGGCGACGACCTTCTCCGCCTCCGCCTGCTTGCCGAGCGCGTCCGCGTGCAGCTGGAAGTTCTCCTTCCAGGCGGTTCCGGTGGACTCGGTCATCACGGTGGGGGCGATCGCGCTGAGCTGCTCGTAACGGTCGCCGTCACGGACCTTGCTGGTGAGGATCAGGTCCGGCTTCAGCGAGGCGACGGTCTCCATGCTGGGGTTGGCGATCTCGCCGACCGCCTTGATGCCCTTCGTCCGGCTCTCGGGCAGGTAGGAGGGGAAACTGTCCTCCGTCGCCGAGTGCGTCGCGCCGACGGGCCGCACGCCGAGGGTGAGCGCGGAGTCCAGCTCACCGGAGTCGAGGACCACGACGCGCTGGGGGTCCACGGGGGCCTCGACGTCTCCCATGGCCGTCTTGACGGTGTGTGTCGTGGCCTTTCCGGAGTCGGAGCCGGAGCCGCTGGCGCTGCCGCCGGACTCCGAGAATCCGCAGGCGGAGAGCGCGAGCGCGCCCGTCAGGGCGAGGGCGCCGAGGGTGAGGCCGCGGCGGGTGAAGGGGGGCATGGCCTGCCTTTCGTCGGGGTTGCGGTGGTCGGTCACGGGCGGGACGGCGGCCGACCGGGCCGGGCGGAGGCGCGGCGCGGGTTCACGACGCCGGAGCGGCCTGCCAAGGAGCCCCCGGCACCACGAGCGGCGAACCCGTCACCGGGTCCGGGACGATCACCGCGTCCAGGCCGAAGACCTCGCGTACGAGGCCGGCGGTGACGATGTCCTCCGGGCGGCCCTCGGCGATGATCCGGCCCGCCTTCATGGCGACCAGGTGGTCGGCGTAGCGGGCGGCCTGGTTGAGGTCGTGGAGCACGGTGACGACGGTCCGGCCGCGGGTGCCGTCCGCCGCCGGGGCGGTGAGCCGGCGCACCAGGTCCAGGACCTCCACCTGGTGCGCGATGTCGAGGTACGTGGTCGGCTCGTCGAGGAGCAGCAGATCCGTCTCCTGGGCGAGCGCCATCGCGATCCAGACCCGCTGGCGCTGCCCGCCGGACAGCTCGTCCACCGACCGGTCGCCGAGCGCGATGATGTCCGTACGCTCCATGGCGTCCGTCACCGCCCGCTCGTCCTCCTCCGACCACTGCTGCCACCAGTGCTGATGCGGCTGGCGGCCGCGGGCGACGAGGTCGGAGACGGTGATCGCCTCGGGGGCCACCGGGGTCTGCGGCAGCAGCCCGATCGACTGGGCGATCTTCCGCGTCGGGATCTTCGACAGCTCGGTGCCGTCGAGGAGCACGGCTCCGCCGCGCGGCTTGAGGAGGCGGCCCAGCGCGCGCAGGGTGGTCGACTTGCCGCAGGCGTTCGGGCCGACGATGACGGTGACCCGGCCGTCGGGAACGGCGAGGTCCAGCTCGTGGACGACGGTGCGGTCCTCGTACGCGAGCGTCAGCTCCCGCACGGTGAGCCGGCCGGTCGCGGCCGGGGCCGTCGTGGCGCCGGACGTGCCGGACGTATGGGTCGAGCTCATGCGGTGCCTCCACTACGGCCGCGGCGGCCGCCCTGGCCGCGGACGATCAGCCAGATCAGATACGGGGCGCCGACCGCCGCCGTCAGTACGCCCACCGGCAGTTCGGTGGGCGAGAAGAGCCTGCGCGCCAGCAGGTCCCCGAACACCACGATCACCGCACCGAGCAGCGCCGAGCAGAACAGCGGGATCTGCGCGGTCCGGGTCATCCGGCGGGCGATCTGCGGGGCGAGCAGTGCCACGAAGTCGACCGGGCCGGCCGTCCCGGTCGCCACGGCCGCCAGGACCACGCCGAGGGCGACGAGCCCCAGCCGTACCCGTCCCAGACGCACGCCGAGGGCCGTCGCGGTGTCGTCGTCCATCGAGACGGTGCGCTGGGCGCGGGCGGCCCACAGGACGGCCGGCAGCAGGACCAGCAGCGTCCAGCCGATCGGCGCGGCCTCGGACCAGCCGCGGCCGTTGAGCGAGCCGGTCATCCAGATCTGCGCCTGCTGGGCGACCAGATAGTCGCCCTTCGTCAGGAACAGGGTCGTGAGCGAGCGCAGCGCGATGGCGAAGCCGATGCCGATGAGGACGAAGCGGGTGGCGTGCAGCCCGCCGCGCCAGGCGAAGACGTACACGAGGGCCGCCGCGGCCACCCCGCCGACGACGGACAGATACGGCAGCACGGTGTACGAGGTGACGCCGAAAGTCATCGCGCCGACCGTGAGCACGGCGGCGCCCTGGCTGATGCCGATGATGTCGGGGCTGGCCAGTGGATTGCGGGCGACGGTCTGGATCAGCGCACCGGCCACCCCGAACGCCGTACCGACCAGCAGCCCCACGACCATCCGCGGCAGCCGCAGCGTGCCGACGACCAGTTCGTCGGGGGACGGCTGCCCCAGGATCACCTTCACGACCTCGCCGGGCGCGACGAAGCTCTCGCCGACACAGAGGTACGCGACGCAGACGGCGGCCAGCAGGACGACGAGGGCGGCGGCGACGACGGCCGCCCGCCGGTGCAGCAGGAACCTGCCCCGCGCCCCGATCCGTACGACGCGGTACCCGGCGGGCCGTACCCGGACCGTGGTGTCGCTCATGCGGGCACCGCCTTCCGGCGTACCAGGGTGACCAGGAACGGAACGCCGATCAGCGCCGTCATCACGCCCGCCGGGACCTCGCTCGGCGGGAAGACGATGCGGCCGACGACATCGGAGACGAGCAGCATGACGGGCCCGATCAGCGCCGCCATCGGCAGCACCCAGCGGTGGTCGCTGCCGACGACCGCGCGGGCGATGTGCGGGACGGCGAGCCCGATGAACGCGATCGGGCCCGCCGCGGCGACGCCGACACCGGTCAGCACCGTGGCCCCGATCCCGCCGACGATCCGCACCGTCGCGACCTTCTGGCCGAGGCCCTTCGCCACGTCCTCGCCGAGCGCCAGCGCGTCGAGCCCGCGCGCGACGGACAGCACGAGCACGGTCCCGACCAGCATGAACGGCCAGATCTGCTGCGCCACGTCGGCCTCGCGCCCGGCGATCGAGCCGACCTGCCAGAAGCGGAACTCGTCCAGCGCGGACGCCTTGGTCGTCAGCACCGCCGTCGTCACCGACACCAGCAGCGCGTTGATCGCGGCGCCGCCCAGGGCGAGTTTCACGGGGGTGGCACCCCCGCGGCCGCCGGAAGCGATGGCGTACACGGCGACGGAGGCGATCGCGGCCCCTGCGAAGGCGAACCACACATACCCCGTCAGGGTGTGGATTCCGGCGTACGCGATGGCCAGCACCACGCCCACCGTGGCGCCCTGGCTGATGCCGAGGATGCCGGGGTCGGCGATGGGGTTGCGGGTGATGCCCTGGAGCACCGTGCCCGCGAGGGCCAGTGCCGCGCCGACCATCAGCCCGATCAGGGTGCGGGGCACCCGCATGTTCCGGATGACTTCGGCGGCGTCGGAGTGCCCGCCGTGCAGCAGGGCGTCGATCACCTCGGACGGGGGTATGGAACGGGCCCCGACGGCAAGGCTGAGGAGGACCGCCACCAGCAGCGCCGCGACGGCCGCCGCCGTCGCGAGTGCGCGTCTGGAGCGGCGTGGTGCGGCGGCTGACATCGGACCCAATCGAAAGCGGAGCAAAGTTAGGCTTGGCTAAGTCTAAGCACCGTCGATTTCGGGCCCGAGGCCCGTACCGGGACGGGCGCGACGTTCCGGTTCCGTGTCCGGCCCCGCGACAATGGACTCCATGCCCTCGTACCCCCTGACGGTCGGCTTCGACCTCGACATGACGCTCATCGACACCCGGCCCGGAATCAAGGCCGCCTACCTGGCGCTTTCGGCCGAGACGGGCACGCCGATCGACGCGGACCTGGTGGTGAGCAGGCTCGGGCCGCCGGTCGACGAGGAGCTGCGGAACTGGTTTCCGGCCGATGCGGTGGCCGCCACCGCCGACCGCTACCGGGAGATCTATCCCACACACGCCATCGCCCCGAGCCTCGCGCTGCCGGGTGCGCGGGAGTCGGTCGCGGCGCTCCGTGAGCGGGGCGGCCGGGCGATAGTCGTCACCGCCAAGCACCGGCCGAGCGCCGAGCTCCACCTGGCCCACCTCGGGATCGAGCCCGACGCGGTGATCGGCGGCCTGTGGGCGGAGGCCAAGGGGCAGGCGCTGCGCGAGCACGGGGCGCATGTGTACGTGGGCGACCACACCGGGGACGTCCGGGGCGCCCGCACGGCCGGGGCGCTGTCGGTGGCGGTCACCACGGGCCCGTGCGACGCGGAGGAACTCCGGGCGGCGGGCGCGGACATCGTGCTGTCGTCGCTGACGGAGTTCCCGGCATGGCTGGGCGGGTACCTGGACGGGGATGCGGCGCAGGGCCTTCGGCGGGGGCGGATTCACTGAGCGCCGGGCGACCATGCCTCCGGACGCTCCCGCGGCGGGCTGACGACCCCGATCCACCTGAGACGACCCCGATCCACCTGGCTGGCGACGGCCGTTGTGCTTCGTCCTCGGTTCGCCACCCATGTCGGACGGGGCTTTGAGACAACCTGATCGCGATCCGGAACATCTCCTACCGCAAGCCCGCACCACACCGGTGCGGGACGGTGAACGAGGAGCCGGAGCATGGTCCGACGCCCCATCCGCCCGATCAGCCTTCGCGGGCTCCGTGTCGACTACCCCCGCCGGGGGAGAAGCAACTGGCGCCGCTGGGTCCCTTCGTGGCGGCAGGCGCTGAGCGGGATCCTGCTCGGATCCGGAGCGCTGGCCGGGCTGTTCGCCGTGGTCTACGCATCCGTCGACATCCCGGACGAGAACGCCGAGGCGCGCAGGCAGGGCACCGTCTACTACTGGGCGGACGGCAGCCAGATGGTGAGCGTGGGCGCGGTCGATCGGCAGAACGTCACGCTCGCCGACATACCCGATTCGGTGGAGCACGCGGTCATCGCCGCCGAGAACGAGACCTTCTACTCCGACTCGGGGGTATCGGCGAAGGGGATCGCCCGCGCGGCCGTCAGCATGGTCAAAGGCGGTGAGACCCAGGGCGGCTCCACCATCACCCAGCAGTACGTGAAGAACACCTATCTCAGCCAGGAGCAGTCGGCCACCCGGAAGTTCAAGGAGTTCTTCATCTCGCTGAAGCTGAGCAACAAGCAGAGCAAGGAGGAGATCCTCCAGGGATATCTGAACACCAGCTGGTTCGGCCGCGGCGCCTACGGCATCCAGGCAGCGGCGCACGCGTACTACGGAATTCCCGCGAAGGACCTCGACCCCAGCCAGGCGGCGCTGCTCGCGTCCCTGCTCAAGGGGGCGGAGCAGTACGACCCCGCAGGCGGCAAAGGCAACCACGAACGCGCCGTCGACCGCTGGGAGTGGATCCTCGACCGGCAGGTGGAGATCGGCACGATGACGAAGGCCGAGCGGGCCGCGTACCGGAAGTTCCCCGAGCCGAGGCCGGCCGCCAAGCCGACCAGCCTCGGCGGCCAGACCGGCTATCTCGTCGACATCGCCAACAAGTACATCAAGAAGCGCTCGGGCCTCACCGACAAGGACCTCTTCCGGGGCGGCTACCGGGTGCAGACCACCTTCGACAAGGCCAGGGTGGGGCAGCTGGAACGGGCCGTGCGGAGCGTGCGCGAGCGCGACCTCGACCCCAAGAAGCGCCCCGAGGACAAGTACGTCGAGGTCGGCGCCGCATCCGTGCGGCCCGACGGGGCCGTGGTCGCGGTGTACGGCGGAGCCGACGCGGTCACCCACTTCGCCAACAACGCCGACACCGCGGGCGTCCCCGTCGGCTCGGCCTTCAAGCCCTTCGTGCTGGCAGCGGCCCTTCAGCACGGCGACGGGATCACCCTGGACAGCGGCTACGACAGTGAGGGGCGTCTGATCAAGGGCGGTCCCTACGCGGCGCTCCCCGCCTCGCCGGGTGCCGGTCCCGGCCAGGTGATGGTCACGGCGCCGACGCCCCTGCGCGATGCGCTGGTCAAGTCGTCCAACGCAACCTTCGTGCTGCTCGGCAAGGGCATCGGGCTGAAGAAGGTGAAGGAACTGGCGATATCGGCCGGGCTGCACGAGGAGAGCCTGGCCCGCCTGGACAAGTCCTTTCCCCTCGGCACGTCCACACCGAGCGCGGTCAGGATGGCGGACGCGTACACCGCCTTCAGCAACGACGGTATGAGGGCCGATCCCTACTCGGTGACCAGGGTGACCCGGGACGGCGAGGTGGTCGAGGGTTTCGGGAAGCCCGAGCTGCGGCGCGCGATGGACGCCTCGGTGGCCAACGATGTGAACAACACCCTGGGGATGGTGGCCTGGACGCGGCTGCGCCGGGACGGGAAGTTCGCCGCGTTCGCCAGGCCCAAGGCTGCCGACGACCTCTCGGCGGGCGCGACCGGCGAGGACGACCGGATGAAGTCGGCCTGGTTCATCGGCCACAGCAAGGGGCTGACCACGGCCGTCACGATGTTCCGCAGCAAGCCGGGCACCCCTCAACTGCTGGGAATGCAGGGCGTGGGCGGACCCGATTCGGGGCGCGGCAACGTCTTCCCGCTCCGGATCTGGAGCGCCTACGTCACGGGGCCGTAGGCCCACCCCCGTTCGCGATCCCCCCGACGAGGGAGTCGGACGGTCGCGGGGCGGCCTGACCAGCAAAATCCACCTCGCCGGTGAAGGCGGCTGCCGCCCTTGGCCCTTCTGCTCACGCCGGGCCAGTGGGGCGATGCCCCGCAGATGATCGAGGTCCTGGATCGGATCCGGGTGCCCCCGCCCGCTGGGCGGACGGCCCCGGACCCGGCCCGGCCACGTCAGCGGTGACACGGCATACAGCTCACGCCGAAACCGCTGCTACCTGCGAAGACGCCACATCAAGCACACCATTCCGGAGCCCAGGGATCAGCGCGCCAACCGTCGACGTCGGGGCAGCGGGGGCGGCAGACCCACCGGCTTCAACCGCGAGCGCTACCGGCGCCGCAACGAAGTCGAGCGGACCACGCACGACGTTCGGCGGCCCGAATATTGCCCGAGGACAGCTCCAGCACTTGCTCAGGATGAGCGAGCTCCCCCACGCGACCGTCCGCGTGATCCCCTTCGAGGCCGCGTACTGTCCGGGCTCGGGCCAATCCGTGTACTACGTACGCGGACCGGTGCCCATGCTCGATACCGCGCAGCTCGACCAGTCGCACGGGCCCGTGTTCATCGACGCGGAGGCCCAGTTGGCCGAGTACCGCCTGCTGCTCGAACGCGGTGTGGGCCTTCCGGCGGGAGCGTGTGCTGTCACCCACGTTCGTCGCCCCACCCGTCCTGGGCCCGCTCCTCTGTCTTGGCCGCGCACTCGACCCAGAGCAGCTTCCCGCCCTGCCCCGGCAGCCCGGTCCCCATGGGGTGGGCGCCCCAGCCCTCGGCGTAGAGGGTGACGAGGTACAGCCCCCGTCCGCGCTCGGCGAGCTCCTCCGGTGCTTCGGCGCTCCACTTGAAGGGGGCGGGGATGTGCGGGTTGGTGTCCCGGACGCTCAGCCGGACACGGCTGCGTCCGGCGTCGCGCAGGCGCAGGGAGTACGCCCCCGAGGAGTGCAGGTACGCGTTGGTGACGAGCTCGCTCGCCAACAGCTCGGCGATTTCGGTGAGTTCGCGCATGCCGTGCACGCGCAGGACGGTGCGGAGGGTGGAACGGGCCACGCCGGGAGCGCGGGGATCCTGCGGAAGTTGGAGGGTGTACGCCCAGGTCGGGGATACCGTGGCACTGGCCATGGAAGTCTCCGTTCACGGAGGGGGTTGGAGGTTGCGCTACGGGTGCCCGGTGACGAGGCCGTTCCGTCGAGCGGGGTACTTCCGGGCGGGTGGCCTGGTCAGAGACTAGAGTCTCTGCAAGTTCTATTTGCACTGCATTCATGAAACTGCATGCAGATCCCCTCGTGTGAGTGATGAGTCGAACTCAACCCCGCCAAGGAGGAGTTACGTGGCAGGCAGATCGGCCCCCACCGGCCGGCGCATCCGAATCGCCACCGAGCTGCGCAAATTGCGTGAGCGCGCCGGCCTCACGGCGACCGAGGCCGCTCGACTGCATGGCATCGGCCAGGGGCAGCTGAGCAACATTGAGACCGCCAGGTTCGGAGTGAGCGGCGAGCGGCTGCGTGCCATGGCGCAGAACTACGAGTGCTCCGACCATGCCTTCATCGAAGCCCTGGTCGACATGGTCAAGGACCGGAAGGGCGGCTGGTGGTCCGACTACCAGGAGCTCCTGCCGACACCTCTCCTGGACCTTGCGGAACTGGAACACCATGCCGAACGGCTGCGCGGCGCCATCACGGCACACATTCCCGGGCTGCTCCAGAGCACCGACCATGCGCGGGAGATCTTCCGGCAGCACGTCCCGGAGCTTGCGCCCTCGGACGTCGAGCACCGTGTCTCGTTCCGAACGAAGCGACAGGCAGTGCTGTGCGGGGCGGAGCCGACCCCGTACCAGGCCCTCATCCACGAAGCGGCGCTGCGTACCGAGGTCGGCGGCCCCAAGACGGCACGGTCGCAGTTGCAGCACCTCCTCGACATGAGCGAGCAGGATCACATCACCATCCAGGTCATCCCGTTCAAGGCAGGTGCCGTCCCCGGCTCGGGCCAGTCCATCTACTACGCGTACGGCCCAGTCCCCGAGCTGGACACCGTCCACCTCGACCAGTCCCACGGCCTCGCATTCCTCGACGCCGATACGCAACTCCAGAACTACCGGACCCTGTTCAGCAGGATCGAGGACGCAGCGCTGTCGCCGAAAGCCACCCGGGATCTCATCCACCACACCAGTCAGCACCTGTGAGGGGAGCATTCATGCCCACGTACGACCGCTGGCAGAAGTCGTCCTACTGCGCCCAGGGGGACTCGTGCATGCACGTCGCCGCGCGCGACAGCACGGTCGAACTCACCGAGAGCGACGACCCCTCCGGGGCGATACTCCGCACCACACCCGCCGCCTGGGCGGCCCTCGTGCGCACCGTCAAGGAGAACCGCGCCCATGGCTGACATCCCCGCCGACCTCACCTGGATCCGTGCCGCCCCGGAGGGCGAGGAGGGCCCCGGTCCCTGGATCGAGATCGCCTTCGGCCCGGACGAGCTCGTCCACCTCCGGGAGACCGGCGACCCCGAGAACGTCGTGACGACGACCACGACGAAATGGGAGGCCTTCACCAAGGGCGTCATGGCCGGCGAGTTCGACCACTTCGCCGGAATCGACGACGAGACTCCCACTTGACTCTGTCGGGGATCTCGGGGGTTTCCCGTGCGACAGCGTGATCAACGGGCGTGCTCGGGGCCGTTCTGCAGATCGATGTAGTTGTTGAGGTGTCCGTTGTCCCTTCGTCCCCGTTCCGGTGAGCAGGTTCCCTCTCTGAACTGCGCGGGTCGCGCGGGCGAAACGCCGTCCGGATGCTGGAGCACCTGCGCGAGCGCGGGGCAGGCCGCGCGTACGGCCCGCGTCTCCAGGCCCTGCGGCAGATCCCTGTGCAGAGCCACTGCCGCAACGCGGCGAACCGCATGCGCTGACGCACCGCCGACGGCGGCGGACTGCCACCTTCGTCCCTGACGATCGTCTCCCCTACGACCCGACAGTCCGCCACGCACGCCGGGGGCAGACCACCCGATGGAAGGGATTCCTCGCCCACCTCACCGAGACCCATACTCCCGACGAAACGAACGTGATCACGGACGTGGCCACCACCCCGACCACCACGTACGACACTCAGGTCCTGCCTGACATCCACACCCGCCTGGCTCGCCGCCGTCTGCTCCCTGGCGAGCACCTGGTCGACGGCAGCTACATCCGTATGAATTAAAATTCACTCTTGTTCAGTGCAGTGTAGGCGGCTTCCGCTTTCCTGCCGGCAGCAACATCTGCGGGTGCATGCGCTAGAAAGTCTTCAGTACTTCCCGTGAATGTGATTTTTCCGGCTTCCAGCAGTGTGACGTGATCCGATTCTTCAGCCAGGTCAGAAACGTCGTGTGTGGAAATCAATATGTCTTTCTCTTCTGCCAAGGGGCGGAGGAGACTCCGGAAAACTCTCCGCTGTCGCGGATCCATTCCAGCAGTGGGTTCGTCTAGAAGCAGAACGCTGGCATCGTGTACCAGAGCGGACGCGACACCGACCCGGCGTAGTTGACCTCCAGAAAGACGCGCAGCCTTTGTGTCTGCTTGCTTTTTGAGATCTACGCGAGACAATGCGGTGATTGAGGAGTCCCATGCATCCCGCCGATTCATGCCCTTAAGCCAACCTACATAGGCGACCTGCTCTCGCGCAGTGAGCGTGGACATGGCGACAATTCGCTGCGGCATCCACGCTACTTTACTGCGGTAGATGCGCTCGCGAGAAGAAAGTTCACCAAACTTAACAGTTCCCTTGCGTGGGTGGATTACAGATGCGGCAAGCTTGAGGAGTGTAGATTTTCCAGCACCGTTGGGGCCCAGGAGAATATTCGTTCCATGAGGCATTTTGTAATCAAGGTCTGCTACCACAGGGTTTGACCAAGGTCGGTAACCGTAGGTGCAAGAGTTTATTGTTAGATTCATGCTTCTCCCGTCTCGTTCGGTTGTGGCGGCCAGAAGATCTGAGCGGCGAGACCCGCAGAGAGCGCGACGACTGCCACTGCAGCAGCATATGGATTGCTGGAACTTTCCGGGAGGATAGTCCAAAAATAAGGTTGCTGAGAATTTTGGTAACCGAAAAATACGACACAGAAGATCCATGCCACGGGCACCATGACTGCAGGTCGTCCGATTATGCTTCGAGAGAAGAGCGTAAGGCCGACCAGGAAAGCCGCGTTACGCCCGGCTGCGCTCGCTGCAGGTGAGTTCAATGCTGTACTCACGCCAAGCGCTGAGGCTGCCGCGACCGCAGTGGACAGCAAAGTTAACCCCGCGTCGAGAAGCGGGATGTTTCGCAGGCCGGTCTCTTCTGGTGAAAAGATCCGGGACTCAAGCGATGCTGCCAGAGCGGCGCAGAGCGGTACTGGAGCGATCAGCGTGAACAAGAATTGATTGCTCGTGCCGGAGAGAATGGAAGGCAAAGAAAGCGTCTTCCCCTGCATGATCGCTATGATGGAAATGAAGCAGGCGAGGGCGGATGGCAGTAGCGTGTGCGCCCGGCGACACTTGATCCACCACCACATTAGTTTGCTCCCGACTGCTGCTTCGGATTGCAAGCCCGCTTACGTTCATCCTCGTACCACTTCAGCTGGGCTGCAGTCGGCATCGCATGGACTTCAGCCACGCGCTTCTCTGTCAGGGCTATGACCTCTTCGTGATTCCTGAACTGACTCAGCTCCACACGCTGCTGGCGCAAGTAGGTTTTTCTCTGGCCGACGATATCCGCCGACCATAGCAGGATGCTCCGGGTGTAGATGCCTTCGGACGGGTGCCGGCAGGGAAGCTCGGTGGCCTTTCGAACAGTCTGGAGCCCAGTGGTGCCCTCATGCTGACTGGCAATCAACGGAAGTTGCCAGCGAGAACGAGTAGAGGCAATGGGGTAGCGGCGGTTCACCATGCTGTCGACCACGCTTCGGGGTGGTTCGAAGGCCACTCCTGCTTTCTCCAACTTCCTTAGGACGCTTGCCACCTCGGCCTGCACCACGGCTACTTGAGTATCAGTACCCGCAGGTAGACAAACCTTTGGGGATTGCCCAGAACATTCCATTGCGACGTTGCCAGTCGACAGCGGTGGGTTGGCGCCCCAGTTTTTAACCGTGGCGTACGATGCAAGCAGTCCGGAAATCGATATGACGCAAGCCAGTGCGGGAATGAAGACGCGAGACCGCCTGCCGTAAACAGGGATGGAAAGTATCGCGACCCCAGCGGCAAGAGAACCGATGAAAAGGACATGGGGTACGAGCGACACGAGGCTTGCAGATTCTGCGAACATCAGGTCGACGGGGAATTGCCCCGATACATGGCGAATCCAGAACGGCTCGTAGGACCAGGCGGCTGCTACACAGAAAAAAACGCCCACGGCAAGGACTGGAGTTGCGATGAGATGCGAAATTCGTAGGCCTATTCCAAATCCCACTACGGCATGCGCTGTTGCCACGAGCAGTGCCATGATCAGCAGAGGGAGGATTCCTAGGGTCGGGGTTGTCTCCTCCCTGGCCAGCGCCATCCCGACAGGAAGAATCAACATGAGCCAGGAAAGGGCTATCACTGGAGCTAGAGCGTGGAAGGTGATTCCGATTCGGGAGCGTGATGGTGCGAGTTCCCAAACGTGATTTCTTCTTAGCCTTCCGCTTTCCCATGCGGAGAGCGAGGAGGCAATCGCATAGGAGAGTGCATAGAATGACAACAGTGCGGACGATGTGACAGATGGCGCGTACTTGGGTTGGTATTCGGGTACTTTGTAATCAATCGCGAAACTTTTGAAAAAATACAAGAGCATCAAGCCGATTGCTACAGGGAGTACCCACAATGCACTGCTGACGCGAAGGCGTGTCGTGAATTTCATGAATTCTTTCGGTAAGTTGTAATGCCGTGCAGGGCGCCCATTTTTTGGACGCCCTGCCGCAACTGTGAAGCTTTTTGCCTAGTCGGCCTGAGTCGTATCTATGGCAACTACGCGCACGTCGAGGCTGTTTCCGAAATCGCTGTCATTGATGTACTTGATCTGGAAGAATTGATCGCCGTGGGAGAGGCCAGTCCATTCTCCGGAGCTGACACTGTCGTATCCCTTGAAGCAATTCGTGAACCGCTTGGTTCCCCAGGACTTGTCCGGTTGCAAAGAACGGCGCCAGCGAAGGTCGACCGTGGTGCTCTCTGAAACGGAAGAACTACTGGTGTCGCAATCCTTGAACCTGACTTCAGAATACGACTCGTCTACCCACGTGTGTGACTGGAAGCCAGTCAGGACGCCACCTAGTTTGCTGGTCCAGTTGTAGGGCTGAACGACTCCGGAGTCAGTTGCTGCACTTACTTCGGCGGCGTTGGCTACAGGCGTCACTGCGAAACATGCGGCAGCAGCTATTCCGCTTATTGAGCCGAGTCGCAGACCGACGATCCTCGGGTTCATATGTATGGATCCTCCCCCTGGGTGAATGTTTCTTTACCTTCTCATCATGTCCTCTTTTCGGGCAAGGAGATTTGCGGTTTGTCGCACCAGGGGAACGTTGTTTGAAGTGCTTGTTATCCGTGTTCGTGCGAAATTACTATTTGACTTGAAAAGGTAGCAGTTCTGAGGGTTGGGGATGGGGTGATTTATGGCGTTCGCGGCATAAGGGGAGACTGTGAAGGCTCGGAGCGCGAGTCGAGCAGACGGGGGATTGTTCCTTGGCCTCGAACACGCCCCGGTTCCATCCTCAAACGCCGGACAGCCTCGAAGCGGAGTTGGAGCACCACGCGACCGGGCTACGGTCTGCCCATACGTCTCATGTCCCGGGTCTTCTCCGGACCACAGACCATGCCCGCGAGATCTTCCGGCAGGTCGTGCCGGAGTTCTCTCGCTCAGACATCGAGCACCGAGTGAGTCGCCGACTCCAGCACCAGGCCCCCTGACCAATGACCAACCAATGCCGCCGGCGTACTGGCAGTCATTCATGAAGCTGCACTCCGTGTGCCAGTCGGCGGCCCTGCCGTCGCCAGGAGCCAGCTTCGACATCTGGTTGAGCAGAGTGAGCGGGAGCACATCACTGTCCAGGTAATCCCGTTCGCTATCGGCGCCCATCCCGGATCCGGGGGAGACCATCCTGTACGTATACGGCTCGGTGTCCCGCCTCGGCACGATTTCACTGGATCAGTCATACGGCCCTGTCCTGGCGGATGCCGAGGCGGAGTTGGAGCCAGGGTGCGGGTATGGGGCCTGGCTGCCGGCCAACAGGTCGGCCCGCCGCTGGTGTTCCCCCCGCCGGTGCATGCCGCGACGGTGGCGCCGGGATGGACGGCTGGTGGCCGGTTTCGGCGGCGAGGCCGCCGTCCTGTCCTTCCGCTGACGCTCACGCCCATGGACCGAGTTCCGGCAGACCGAGTCGACTGCACGCTTACGGAGTCCGACCCGGACCATCAGGCGCTGCTGCACTTCCGGGCGCTCTACGACGGAGCGTCGTGACCGTGGCGGGACTGCCGCTGAAATGGTTCATTCGCGGTCGGTGTGCGCCTCGATGGCGTCGTTGATTTCGGGCCAGAGTTCGCGGGGGCGGTCGTGACCCATACCGGGGATCAACAAGAGCTTCGCTCCGGGCACGAGAGCTGCGGTGCGTTCCCCTCCGCCGGGGTCGATCAGCGTGTCGTCCAGGCCATGGATCACCAGGGTCGGGACCCGGAGCTCCCGGAGCGCAGGTGCGCGTGAACCACTGAGGATCAGCGCTCCGAGTTGACGTCCGGCTCCGGCCGGGCAGTACGCGCGGTCGTAACTGCCGGCAGCCAGCTCACGAAGGGCCGCAGGGTCGCCATAGCGCTTGGAGGCCCATACGAGGTCTTTTTCCGCCGCTGCGATGTATCCCTCGCGGTCCGCCGGCTTCGGACCGGAGACCACCGCCTGGGCTTCGGGACTGGACCGGCCGTATTCGGGTTCGCCGGTCGAGGACATCATCGAGGTCAGGGTCAGCACCCGCGTCGGCCGGCTGATGGCCATCGTCTGGGCGAGCATTCCGCCCATCGAGGACCCGACCACGTGAGCTCGTTCGATCCCGAGCGCCGTGAGCAGGTCGAGGCCGTCGTCGGCCATGTCCTGAAGCGTGTAGGGAACCATCGCGAGGGCGGACGGAATGTCTCCCGAGCTCACAGCGGCGATGAGCCGGCCCGTATCGACGGGATGATCGTCGAACTTGGTGGACAGCCCGCAGTCGCGGTTGTCGTACCGGATCACGTAGCGGCCACGACTGGCGAGTGCGCGGCAGAAGTCCTCGTGCCAGGCGATCATCTGAGCGCTGAAACCCATCACGAGGAGGACAGGTGCGTCGGAGGGGTCACCGAAGGTCTCGTACGCGATGGACACCCCGGGCGAGACTTCGGCAATCGGCATGCTTGTAGTTTCCCAGCATCCGCTGCCGGGGCGCCCCCGGATGGCCGGCGCGGGGCTACGGGTGTGCGGACCGGGCGAGATCAAGCCCGTCCGGAGCCGGGCCCGCGCCGAGGACCGAGCCCGTCCGGTGCGAGGCCGGAACGGGCCGCCGGACGCCCCGGCCCTACCGCTTCGGCGCCCCCGCCCGCACCGACCGCACCACGCCCGCCGCGGCGATCAGGAAGCCGACGCCCATCAGCATGCACAGCGACCACGCGATGGACGGAAGCGGATGGGTCCCCAGGAACAGCGGGGCCATCGTGGCCAGTGTGGCCAGTGCTCCGACGAAGAAGACGATCGCGCCGATCCGGACCAGCCGGTCACCGGCGCCAGAAGATGTAGTACTCACCCCGCCAGGGTAGTTCCCGGTGTCGGCGACCCGTCCCACGGCCGACGGTGCGCCACACAGGCACCGTTTCTGGACAGCAGTCCGGATGACCAGGCTTGACGAGGGGTAGTTCACCTGGGGAGGCTGCTGCCAGCAGGGGAGCACCACCACTGGATAGCCTGACCTGCTGAGGCTTGTTCCGGCATACGGGTTGAGATGGGGTGCGTGCTTTGCCGACTGGCAAGGTCAAATGGTTCAACAGCGAGAAGGGCTTCGGCTTTCTCTCCCGCGATGACGGCGGCGATGTCTTCGTGCACTCCTCGGTGCTTCCCGACGGCGTCGACGCACTCAAGCCCGGACAGCGCGTCGAATTCGGCGTCGTCGCAGGTCAGCGCGGAGACCAGGCGCTCTCGGTGGCGATCCTGGACCCGACCCCGTCCGTCGCGGCCGCACAGCGCCGCAAGCCGGACGAGCTCGCGTCCATCGTGCAGGACCTGACCACCCTGCTGGAGAACATCACGCCGATGCTGGAGCGCGGCCGCTACCCCGACAAGGCGGCCGGGAAGAAGATCGGCGGCCTGCTGCGCGCGGTCGCCGACCAGCTCGACGTGTGACCCGCGCAGAACTCAGACGAACGACAGCGCGTCCGGGCCGAGGGGCGGCACCAGTCCCTCGGCCGCCGCGCGGGTCAGCAGTCCGCGGATCGCCGCGTAGCCGTCCTCGCCGAGGTCCGCGGTGAACTCGTTGACGTACAGCCCGATGTGCTGGTCCGCCACGGCCGGGTCCATCTCCTGGGCATGCTCCAGCACGTAGGGGCGTGACGCCTCCGGGTCGTCCCAGGCCATCCGGACCGAGGTGCGCACCGCATCGGCGAGCAGCCGCAGCGTGGCCGCGCCCAGCGACCGCTTGGCGATGATCGCGCCGAGCGGGATCGGCAGCCCGGTCGTCTCCTCCCAGTGCCGGCCCATGTCGGCGAGGTTGTGGAGCCCGTAGTTCTGGTACGTGAAACGGGCCTCGTGGATGACGAGACCGGCGTCCACCTTCCCGTCGCGGACGGCGGGCATGATCTCGTCGAACGGCAGGACGACGATCTCGCCGACCCCGCCCGGCACCACGTCGGCCGCCCAGAGCCGGAAGAGCAGATACGCCGTGGAGCGCTCACCCGGGACGGCGACGGTCTTCCCCGTCAGATCCGTGCCCGGCTCCTTCGTGAGGACGAGCGGCCCGCAGCCCCGCCCCAGCGCCCCGCCGCACGGCAGCAGCGCGTACTCGTCGAGCACCCAGGGCAGTACCGCGTACGAGACCTTGAGCACGTCGAGTTCGCCGCGCGCGGCCATGCCGTTGGTGAGGTCGATGTCCGCGAAGGTGACATCGAGTGCGGGCGCGCCGGGGACCCTTCCGTGCGCCCAGGCGTCGAAGACGAAGGTGTCGTTCGGGCACGGCGAGAAGGCGATGTGCAACGGATTCGACGGGTCATGAGTCGTGTCGGTCATGGTGGGTCCAACCTTCCAGTGCGGGTGCGAGCTTCCCGAACGCCCCGGTGAGCGCGGCCAGCGCGTCGCCGATGCGCCAGGCGTCCCGGTCGCGCGGGCCGACGGTGTTCGAGACGGCCCGGATCTCCAGCACCGGTACGCCCGCCCGCTCGGCGGCCTCGGCGACCCCGAAGCCCTCCATGGCCTCGGCGGCGGCCCGGGGGTGGGTGGCGAGCAGGGCGGCGGCGCGTGCGGCGCTGCCGGTCACGGTCGAGACGGTGAGGACCTCGCCGGTGAGCGCGCCGGTGGCGGCGGCCACGTCCCGTACCTGCGCGGGCGGTGGCGTGAACCGGTCGCGCCCGAAGCCCAGACCGGTGACGGGGACGAAGCCCTCGGGGGTCTCGGCGCCCAGGTCGGCGGCGACGATGCCGCTCGCGACGACGACCGAGCCGACCGGGGCGACGGGCGCGAACCCGCCGCCGATCCCGGCCGAGACAACGAGGTCGTACGGCTGCGCGGCGAGGCCGAAAGCCGTCGCGGCCGCCGCGGCGGCCGGGCCGACGCCGCCCGCGAGGACATCGACGAGGACGGAGCCGCCGGGGCCGGTCACGCGGTGGGCCTGAACGCCCGCCACCTCGGACACGTCCCCGAACGCACGCGTGACCGCGTCCCGTTCGGCGGGGACAGCGGTCACGACGAGCACACGCACGGGGGAATCCTCCGAGGGCAGGAGGGGATCAGGAAGTCTTCTTGAGCTCGAAGTGCCAGATGCCCGTGAGCTTCTTGCCCTTGGTCTCCACGATGCTGATCTGCGTCTTGTTGCTCGTGGTCTCGCCGGTCTGGCTGGAGAAGAAGGCGCTGCCGGGGATGGACCGGTAGGTCTTCTTGTACGGCTCCTGCTCGGCCTGCTGGCCGTTGATGAACAGGGTCCAGCCGTTGTCCGCGATCTCCGGGTCGACGCCGAAGCGGACCTTGTCGTCCATCGCGACCTCGACGGACTTCTCCGCCTTCTTGTTGAGGCAGCCCTGGATCTCGGACTCCTTGAGAGCCTTGCCGTCGTTGTAGCAGGACGCCTCGATGCTCACCGAGTTGCCGCCGACCGTTACGGTCGCGAGCGGCGTCGGCTTGTCGCAGGCGGACAGGACAAGGAGTCCCGCGGACACGGCACCAAGAGCGACGCCGATTCGACGGCCCTTACCGGAGAAGAACGCAACGGTCATGGGCCGAAGGCTATCGGTCGCTCCCGCTCACGCCACGCGGGGGTGCGGCGAGCCGTGCCGCGCGGCGGCCAGCAGCCCCCGTACGGACGTGGCCGCGCCCAGGGCGAGGACGGCCGCCGCCACCGACATGCCCAGTACGCCGTTGAGGGGGAGGGCGATGCCGATGCCGCCGCCGACCACCCACGCCATCTGAAGCACGGTCTCGGACCGGGCGAACGCGGAGGTCCGCACCTCTTCGGGCACATCGCGCTGGATCATCGCGTCCAGCGAGAGCTTCGACAGGGCCTGGGTGAAGCCCGCCGTCGCGCTGAGCGCGGCGACCATGACGGTGCTGAAGAAGAGCGCCGCGAGCACGGCGACGCCCAGCGCCAGGGCCAGCACGGAGGCGACGATCATCTCGGGCCCGCGGGCCCTCAGCCAGGAGCCGACCGCCGTACCGAGCGCGTTGCCGGCCCCGGCCGCCACGCCGGCGATGCCGAGCGAGACGGCGGCGCTCTGCCCGGCGAGCGGCTGCTCACGCAGCAGGAACGCCAGGAAGAAGATCAGGAAGCCGGAGAGGGCGCGGTGCGCGGTGTTGGCCTGGAGCCCGTTCAGCACGGACGGTCCCACGGACCGCAGGCCGGGCCGTTTCTCGCCGTTCTTCTCCCGGCCCTTCGCCTTCCCGTTCCGCCCCACCGCGGGTCGGGGGGACGTCGCGCCGAGCGGGGGCACCAGCTGGGCCTTCCGCTCGCCCTTCGAGGAGTCGACCTTGTGCGGCAGCGTGAAGGCGAGGACGGTCCCTCCGACGAAGATCACGCACGCCCCGTACAGCGGCCAGGGGGAGCCGACGATCTGGAGCCCCGCCCCGATCGGGGCGGCGACACCGGTTGCCAGGAGCCCGGCCAGGGTGACCCGGGAATTCGCCTTGACCAGGGAGAAGCGGGGCGGCAGCAGGCGCGGCACGACGGCGCTGCGGACGACTCCGTACGCCTTCGAGCAGACCAGGACGCCCAGTGCGGCCGGATACAGCTCCAGGCCGCCGGTGGCGACGGCGCCCGACATGGTGAGCGCGAGCACCGCACGGGCCAGCATCGCGGCGGCCATCGCGGCGCGGCGGCCGTGCGGCAGATGGTCCAGGAGCGGGCCGATCACGGGCGCGAGGAGGGTGAAGGGCGCCATGGTGACGGCGAGGTAGAGGGCGACGCGGCCCCGGGCCTCGTCCGTCGGTACGGCGAAGAACACCGTCGAGGCGAGCGCAACCGTGATCATCACATCGCCCGCGCCGTTCACCGCGTGCAGTTCGATCAGCTTGCCGAGCCCGGACTCCCCGGCGCCGTGGGCGTGCGTCGCCTTCCGAATTCCTTTCGCGGTGCCGGTGAACGGGGTGCGCAGGGCATGACCGACCGCCCGGCCCGTCCTGCGGAGCGGGCCGGAATCCTTGTGCGACCTGGCGGAAGTCACTTCGTCATAGTGCCCCAGTCACGGCGGTGACGAACCGGCATCGGCGCGGGACGCGGTGCACTCCGCCCTGTCGGGCCAGTGCTCCGCCCGGCCCGACCGGCTTGAACCGGCCGGTGATCGCACGGGCCGCGAGACGGTCTTCGCACGGGAGCGCGACCCCGGATACGACCCTGTTCCGGACGGGCAGGTGGGCGGGGAGCGGCGGAGAGGGTAGCGTGCGTAGCGCGCCACCGGCGGTTGTTCTCGGCCGCGCGCCTATCGGCGATCCCGCAGAATGGATGGCAGAAGGTGCGCCCGAGGCAGGCACAACGGGTGTGGACGTCGACGCGGCCCCCAGGTCCGCTCCGCCCGCACCCGTCATGGCCGAAATCGATGGATGTGCTGGCGCGCTCGTGAGACTGGCGTAGGAGAGAAGCGAGACCTGTGAGTGCTGCGACGACGCGAAGCCGTACGGCCCGTACCCCTGTCCCCGACCGCTTGTGCGCCGAGGCGGTAGACCTCGCACGCGCGGCGGCCGAGGAGGCAGCCGCACCGGGGGTCGTCGGTGAGCATGTGGGCCTGGTCGCCGAGGGCGACCGGGTCGTCACGCATTTCTTCGAGTGCCAGGAGCCCGGTTACCGGGGCTGGCGCTGGGCGGTGACGGTCGCGCGGGCGTCCCGCGCGAAGAACGTCACCCTTGACGAGACGGTTCTGCTGCCTGGCAGTGACGCGCTCCTCGCCCCCGAGTGGGTGCCGTGGAGCGAGCGGCTGCGCCCCGGGGACATGGGGCCCGGCGATCTGCTGCCCACCGAGGCGGACGACCTCCGCCTGGAGCCCGGCTACACCGGCGAGGAGGAGCCGCCGCCGAACTCCGCGGTCTCCGAGATGTCGGAGGAGATGGCCGACATCGTCGACGTGGAGGACGCGGAGCTGACGACGCGTCCCGCGACGACGGACCGGGGCTCGATCGCGGCGGTCGCGGAGGAGCTCGGCATGCGGCGGGCGCGGGTGCTGTCGCGGTACGGGCTGCATACGGCGGCCGACCGGTGGGACGAGGGGTTCGGCGCGAAGACGCCGATGGCCCAGGCGGCTCCGGCATCGTGCGTCACCTGCGCGTTCCTGGTGCCGTTGGCGGGTTCGCTGAAGCAGGCGTTCGGGGTGTGCGCGAACGAGTTCGGTCCGGCGGACGGCCATGTGGTGTCGCTGTCGTACGGGTGCGGTGGGCATTCGGAGGCGGCGGTGATGCCGAAGCCGCCGAAGCCTGCGCCGCATGCGCTCGACACGATGCAGGTGGACGAGTATCCGCTGCGGCCGGCGCGGGACTCCGGCTCGGTACCGGTGGAGCCGGACACCCCGACGGAGGACCTCGGCCACTCCTGACGGGCCCGCCGCCCGGCGCCTGCCGGGGTTGGGCCCCGGCACGTCCGGGGCGACCGGGGCATGTCCCGGGTGAGCGTGCGGGGCGACCAGGAGTACGTCCTGAGCGAGCGTGCGGGGCGCGCCGCGAACCGCTTCGTTTTCATGTGCGGGACGCGGCCCCGGGGTGCGCCTGCGGGTCGGCCGACGGCACGTCCCGGGTGCGCCTGTCGGCCCACCCGCGAAACCGCTTTCTCCTCTTGGCCCGACGGGCCCGCGGGTCTGGCCGGTGGGCCGTTTTTCCCCGATCGCCGGGCAGGCTCTGTCCGGCATGCCCCGGACCGTCCGGCGTCGAGGACGCGGCCGGGGCGGCGGTGTGCGGTGCGACAGAATCCGGCCTTGCCGCGGGCGACCCCGCAGACACGGCGCCCCGCCCGGCGAGAGGACCCGGTACCTTCAAGCGCACACTGGCGGCACGGGCAACGCGTAACCGGAAAGAGCGGAGTCAGAGCGTGAGCATGAATGCGACCGAGGGGGCCGATCCGTTCGGGACCGCACGGATGCGACGCGGCGTGCTCGACTCCTGGGGAGCCGGCCCCGCCAGGTTCCGCGAGGACGCCAACGCCGAGGAGGACCTCGCACTCGGCGGCTACCGCGACCGCCTCGTCGTCGAGCTGGCCCAGAACGCCGCCGACGCCGCCGCCCGCGCCCAGGTCCCCGGCCGGCTCCGCCTCACCCTTCACCCGGCGACCGCGGACGCCCCCGCCGTACTCGCCGCCGCCAACACCGGCGCCGCCCTCGACGCCACCGGCGTGGAGTCGCTCTCCACCCTGCGCGCCTCCGCCAAGCGGGAGGGGCACGAGGGAGCCGTCGGCCGGTTCGGCGTCGGGTTCGCCGCCGTGCTCGCGGTGAGCGACGAGCCCGCCGTCGTCGGCCGGCACGGCGGCGTCCGCTGGTCCCTCGCCGAGGCCCGCGACCTCGCCGCCCGCGCCGCCGTCGCCAGCCCCGGACTCGGTGACGAGCTCCGCCGCCGCGACGGCCACGTACCGCTGCTGCGGCTCCCGCTGCCCGCCGAGGGCACCGCACCCGACGGGTACGACACCGTCGTCGTCCTCCCGCTGCGCGACGGCGGCGCCGAGGACCTCGTGCTCCGGCTGCTCGACGCGGTCGACGACGCGCTCCTGCTCACCCTGCGCGGCCTCGACGAGATCGTGATCGAGACCCAGGACGCCGTACGGACGCTGCGCCGCTCGCAGCACGGCCCGTACATCCACGTCGAGGACTCCGCTCACGGAACGCACCGCTGGCGCACCGTCACCCGCCACGGCCCCGTCGAGCCCGCCCTGCTCGTCGACCGGCCCCGCGAGGAACGGCTGCGCCCGCACTGGTCGGTCACCTGGGCGGTCCCCGTGGACGCGGAGGGCGCCCCGGTACGCCCCCGCACCGCCCCCGTCGTCCACGCGCCGACGCCCACCGACGAACCCCTCGGCATCCCCGCGCTGCTCATCGCGTCGCTGCCGCTCGACACCGCCCGCCGCCACCCCGCGCCCGGCCCGCTGACCGACTTCCTGGTGCAGCGCGCGGCCGAGGCGTACGCCGAACTGCTCGCCGGCTGGCAGCCGACGGCGGTCGACACCATCGACCTCGTCCCCGGGCCGCTCGGCAAGGGCGAACTG
Source organism: Streptomyces sp. NPDC087845 (assembly GCF_044742755.1). NCBI lineage: Bacteria > Bacillati > Actinomycetota > Actinomycetes > Kitasatosporales > Streptomycetaceae > Streptomyces > Streptomyces sp. NPDC087845. The sequence continues at coordinate 914,361 of NZ_JBIUVC010000001.1, read as the reverse complement.
GACGGGGCCCTGCGCGGCGCGATCCTGGCGCGGCTGCCGCGCGTCGCGTTCCTGGCGCCCGCCGCCCCGCGCGACGCAGCCGCCGAAGCGGACCGGTGGGACACCTGGGACGCGGCGGACGGCATCCGCGAGGCGGCCACCACCGCGCTGCGCCCCATCGAGGCCGAGGTGCTGGAGGGCGTCGGTGCCGAGACCGTACGGGTGCTCGCCGAGGTCCTGCCGTGCCTGCTGCCCGCCGGGCTGGAGCGCCGCAGCGAACTGCGCACGCTCGGCGTCGCCCGCGTTCCGCTGACCGAGGCGATCGACCGGCTCGCCGGACTGGAGCGCGACCCCGGCTGGTGGCGGCGGCTGTACGACAGCCTGTCCGGCACCGACCCGGACCGCCTCTCCGGCCTGCCCGTCCCGCTGGCCGGGACGCCTCAGGCGCCGGACGCCGGGGCACCGGCCGCCCCCCGCACCACCATCGGCCCCCGCCAGGTCCTCCTTCCGCTCCCCGACGCGCTCACCGGCCCCGTCCTGGACCGGCTCGCCCGGCTCGGGCTCAAGGTCGCGCACCCGGACGCCGCCCATCCGCTGCTGGAGAAGCTGGGCGCCCTGCCCGCCACCCCGCGCGCCGTGCTGGCGACCCCGCAGGTGCGGGCCGCCGTCGCCGGATCGCTGGACGCGGGCGAGATCTGGGACGAGGACGCGCTGGACGCCGACGAGCTCGCCGAGACCGTCCTCACCCTCGTACGGGACGCCGAGCTGGCCCCCGGCGACGAGCCCTGGCTCGGCGCGCTCGCCCTGCCCGACGAGGACGGCGAACCGGCCCCCGCCAGTGAACTCGTGCTGCCCGGCAGCCCGTTCGCGGCCGTCATGCGGGAGGGCGAACTCGCGCTCTGCGACCAGGAGCTGACCGAACGCTGGGGCGAGCAGCCGCTCACCGCCTGCGGTGTGCTCGCCACCTTCGCCCTCGTCCGGGCCGCCGACGTCGTCCTGGACCCGGACGAACTGGACCCCCGCGAGGGCGACTTCGCCGAGCCCGACGACGCGGGTCTGCTCGACGCCGTGGACGTGTGGTGCGAGGACGTACTCGACCAGCTGCCCGACACCCCCGTGCCGCCGGTCGCCACCGAACTCGTCGCCGTCCGCGACCTGGACCTCGTCGACGACGACGCCTGGCCGCAGGCGCTCGCCCTGCTCGCCCGGCCGCCGCTGCGCGACGCGCTGACCCAGCCGGTGCGGGTGCTGCTGCCCGACGGCACGACCCGGTCCGTCCGCCCGTACACGGCCTGGTGGCTGCGCGACCACCCCGTGCTCGACGGCCGCCGGCCGGCCGGTCTGCGGGCGGCCTCCGGCGACCCGCGGCTGGCCGGACTGTACGACTCCGCCGACGCGACCGGGTTCGACGACGCCCAGGTGCTGCGCGCCCTCGGCGTACGGACCTCCGTGGCCGCCCTGCTCGACGAGCCCGGCGGCGCCGCCGAGCTCCTTGCCCGGCTCGCGGACGAGGACCGTGAGGTCGGCCCCGTACAACTGCACTCCCTGTACACGGCGCTGGCCGATCTCGACCCCGAACAGGTGACGCTGCCCGACGCGCTGCGGGCCGTGGTCGACGGCGAGGTCCGGGTCGTCGACGCGGCGGACGCCGTGATCGCGGACGCCCCGGATCTGCTGCCGCTCACCGCCGGTCTCCCGCTGCTCCCGGTCGCCCCGACGCGCGCGGCCGATCTGGCCGAGCTGTTCCAGGTGCGGCGGCTCGGCGAGACCGTGGCGGCGGAGGTGACGACGGAGGGCGAGGAACACCGGGTTCCGGATGCGGTACGGGTCCTCCTCGGTGCCGGAACCCCGGACACGTACATCGAGCACGGCGAACTGCGCGCGGGCGGCGTCGAACTGGACTGGCGCCGCACGCCCGACGGGACCGTGCACGCCGCCACGCTGGAGGGTGTCGCGGCGGGCCTGGCCTGGGCGGCGGGGCAGTGGCCGCGCCGTTTCGAGGTCGCGGCGCTGCTGGAGGACCCGTCCCGCACGGCCGAACTGGCCCGGGACCGCTGGTTCGACTGAGGCGGGGCGCCCAAGGGCCCCACGAGCGCCGAGGGGGGATCTTCCGAGCGCCGCGGGAGGATCTTCGCAAGAAGTTCGGTTTGGTGTACAACCCTTCACATGTGTGGCGGGTCTGGTCTGTCGAGTCAGCAGACTCACAGACCGAACGAGCCCCGCACGGGTCGCACCACGTACTCGCGGGGCCCTTTCTCCACTGGGGAAAACACATGCGTATTCGTGCCACTGTCGCAGCCGTTTCCGGCGCCCTGGCTCTGACCGCTCTGGCCGTCCCGGCCGCCCACGCGGGCGACCACTCTGCTGCGAACCCGCACAAGCCGACGTCGGCCGCCGAGGTCTTCGGCACCGCCGCCAAGGGGTCCTCGAAGGCCGCCGCGGCCTCCCGCGCCGCCACCGCGGAACCCGTCATCTCCAAGGTCGTCGTCAACGGCGGCAAGAACATCGTCCTGGGCACCACGGCCGCGAAGACGATCTCCGTCTCGGTCACGGCGTCGCACCCGGCCGGTGTCGTCGACGCCTACGCCGACCTGTGGCACGGCACGGACCCGTCCTCGGAGAACACGATCGACGGGGCCATCCTGCCGAACGAGGACGCGGCCAAGTGCACCAAGGTCAACGCGACGACCTCCACCTGCAAGCTGACGTTCACGATCTACCCGCGCTACGACCTGTACAAGAACTCCCTGGCCGGTACCTGGCACGTCTCCGCGGGCGCCTTCGCGGGCAACTACACCGACGTCGCCTACACCGACTTCTACAGCACCGCGCGTGTGCAGCGGCTGTCGAAGCTGACGGTGAACGCCGCCCCGGAGCCCGTGAAGAAGGGCAAGACGATCACGGTCACCGGCAAGCTCTCGCGGGCCAACTGGGAGACCTTCAAGTACCAGGGCTACACCGGGCAGCCGGTGAAGCTCCAGTTCCGCAAGAAGACCAGCTCCACGTACACCACGGTCAAGACGGTCAAGACGAACAGCACCGGCAACCTGAAGACCACGGTCAAGGCGTCGGTCGACGGTTACTGGCGCTACAGCTTCGCCGGTACGTCCACCACCCCGGCCGTCACGACCGCGGGCGACTTCGTCGACGTGAAGTAGTTCTTTCGCGAGACACGCACCATCGCGCACCTTTCCGGGCCGTGTCCGGGGACGGCTCCCGTCCTCCCGGGCACGGCCCGTTCGCATCCCGTATCGCCGGTTCGTCGAGTCGGGCGAGCCAACAGACTGGAGAAACACATGCGTATCCGTGCAGTCGCCGCTGTTTCCGGTGCTCTCGCCCTGACCGCCCTGACCGCCCTGACCGCTCTGCCCGCGTCGGCGGCTCCCGCGGGCGGGACCGGAAAGCCCGCCGCCGCGGCGGAGCCCGTTCTCTCCCAGGTCCTGGTCAACGGCGGAAAGGACATCGTCCTGGGGACGACGGCCCCGAAGACGATCACCCTCTCGGTCACCGCCTCGCACGCCTCAGGCATCGCCGACGGCTGGGTGCTCCTGTGGCACGGGACCGACCCGGACGAGGGCATGGACGGTGCTCTGGTGCCCGAAGGGGGCGCGACCTGCAAGAACGCGAGCGCCACCGCCGCCACCTGCGCGCTCACCCTCACGATCGACCCGAAGGCCGACCTGCGCTGGAACAAGGTGGCGGGCTCCTGGCACGTCCTCGCGGGTGCGTCCGCCAAGGACGGCGGCCTCACGTCCTACGACTCGTACACCACCGCGCGTGTGCAGCGGCTGTCGAAGCTGACGGTCAACGCCGCCCCGGAGCCGGTGAAGAAGGGCAGGACGATCACGGTCACCGGGAAGCTGTCCCGGGCGAACTGGGAGGACCACGCGTACCACGGCTACACCGGGCAGCCGGTGAGGCTCCAGTTCCGCAAGAAGACCGGCTCCACGTACACCACGGTCAAGACGGTCAGGACGAACGGCACCGGCAACCTGAAGACGACGGTCAAGGCGTCGGTCGACGGTTACTGGCGCTACAGCTTCGCCGGTACGTCCACCACCCCGGCCGTCACGACCGCGGGCGACTTCGTCGACGTCAGGTGACGACGTGAAGCCGCCCGCGGCCGCGGGGGGCTAGACCGGGAAGCGGCGGCTGACCAGCCGCCAGGCGAACTCCAGGCCGACCGCCGCCACCACCGCGATCGCCACCGCGGTCCACGGCATCACCGCTCCCACCAGCTTGAGCGCGAAGAAGTTCTGCAGCCACGGCACCACCAGCACGATCAGGAACGCCAGCCCCATCGCCACCACCAGGCAGATCCGCCACCAGGTGTACGGGCGGGCGATGATCGCCAGGACCCACATCGAGACCAGGAACAGCGTGAGCGTGGCCGCGCTGGTCTCCGCGTCCAGCGCGCCCGCACCGGAGTAGTGGCTCCGGGCGATCAGGTACGTCACGAAGGTGGCGACGGCCGCGATGGTGCCCGAGGGGATCGCGTACCGCATGACGCGGCGCACGAAGTGCGGATGGGCCCGTTCCTTGTTGGGCGCGAGGGCCAGGAAGAACGCCGGGATGCCGATCGTCAGCGTCGACAGCAGGGTCAGGTGGCGCGGCAGGAACGGGTAGTCGACCTGGAAGCAGACCACCAGGACCGCCAGCAGCACTGAGTAGACGGTCTTGGTCAGGAACAGCGTGGCGACCCGGGTGATGTTGCCGATCACCCGGCGGCCCTCGGCGACGACGGACGGCAGCGTCGCGAAGCTGTTGTCGAGCAGCACGATCTGGGCGACGGCCCGGGTCGCCTCGGAGCCCGACCCCATGGCGACGCCGATGTCGGCGTCCTTCAGCGCCAGTACGTCGTTGACGCCGTCGCCGGTCATCGCGACGGTGTGGCCGCGGGACTGGAGCGCGCCGACCATGTCCCGCTTCTGCTGCGGGGTGACCCGGCCGAAGACCGCGTTCTCCTCCATGGCCGTGGCCATGTCGTCCGGGTCGGTGGGCAGCCGGCGGGCGTCCAGGGTGTTCCCTGCGCCGGGCATGCCGAGCTTTCCGGCGACCGCGCCGACGGAGACCGCGTTGTCGCCGGAGATGACCTTCGCGGTCACCCTCTGGTCGGCGAAGTAGGCCAGCGTCTCCCCGGCGTCGGGCCGCAGCCGCTGTTCCAGGACGACCAGCGCGCTGGGTACGGCCCCGGTGGCGATGTCCGGTCCTTCGAGCCCGCCCTGTGCGCGGGCCAGCAGCAGCACCCGAAGCCCCTGCTCGTTGAGCTGCTCGATCTCGGTGAGCGCCGGGTCCCGCTCGGGGAGCAGTACGTCGGGGGCGCCGAGCAGCCATGCCGACTGCCGGCCGCCGCCCTCGTCGAACGCGGCGCCGCTGTACTTGCGGGCCGAGGAGAAGGGCAGCGCCTGCGTGCACCGCCACTCCTCGCCGTCCGGGTAGGCGTCGACGATGGCCTGCAGGCTCGCGTTGGGCCGTGGGTCGGAGGCGCCGAGGGCACCCAGCACGCGCTGTACGTACGTGTCGTCCGCGCCGCCGAGCGTCCGCACCTCGGTGACGTCCATGCCGCCCTCGGTGAGGGTGCCGGTCTTGTCCAGGCAGACGACGTCGACGCGGGCCAGGCCCTCGATGGCGGGGAGCTCCTGGACCAGGCACTGCTTGCGGCCGAGCCGTACGACCCCGATCGCGAAGGCGACCGAGGTGAGCAGCACCAGTCCTTCCGGGATCATCGGCACGATGCCGCCGACGGTCCGGGCGATCGACTCCTTGACGTTGTTGTCCTTGACGACGAACTGGCTGATGATCAGGCCGATCGCGGTCGGCACCATCATCCAGGTGACGTACTTGAGGATGGTGGAGATGCCGGTGCGCAGCTCGGACTGGACGAGGGTGAAGCGGGACGCCTCCTCGGCGAGCTGCGCGGCGTAGGCTTCGCGGCCGACCTTGGTGGCGGCGAACGAGCCGCCGCCCGCGACGACGAAGCTGCCGGACATCACGGGGTCGCCGGGATGCTTCAGCACCGGGTCGGCCTCGCCGGTGAGCAGCGACTCGTCGATCTCCAGGCTGTCGGCCTCGGCGACCGTGCCGTCCACGACGACCTTGTCGCCGGGGCCCAGCTCGACGAGGTCCCCGAGGACGATCTCGGAGGTGGAGATCTCGGCCGACACCCCGTCGCGCCGCACCGTGGGTTTGGCCTCGCCGATGACCGCGAGGCTGTCCAGGGTCTTCTTGGCGCGCCACTCCTGGACGATGCCGATGCCGGTGTTGGCGATGATCACGAAGCCGAAGAGGCTGTCCTGGATCGGCGCGACGAACAGCATGATCAGCCAGAGCACGCCGATGATCAGGTTGAACCGGGTGAAGACGTTGGCGTGGACGATCTCGCGGAGGGAGCGGGACGAGCGGACGGGTACGTCGTTGACCTCGCCCCGGGCGATCCGCTCGGCCACCTCGGCCGCGGTCAGCCCACGGGTGTTCACGGGCGGGGCCGGCAGCTTCACCGGATGGACCGGGTCGAGCTCGGACCCGGCGTCGATCATGCCCGGCCCGGGGCGGTCGGCGGAGGCGGCGGCCTCGGGGGTCTGCTCGCCGTAGTCATGGGGTGCCCGCTGCGTCATGGTTCCGACGGTACGGGTGGATCGTCCGAATCACCCATCGGGGGTCCGAAGATCAGACCGGGGGAGGAGGGGGAACGGGGGGTAATGGTCCTGCGGGTGGACGGAGACCCTGAGGCCGGGGCGGTGGACGGCCCGGGGCAGCGGGGACGACGCCGGGGGCGGTGGACGCCGGGGCGGCCGGGACGATGCCGGGGGTGGCGGGCGCCCCGGGGCAGCCGGGGCGATGCCGGGGGCGTGGGACGCCCCCGGTGGCCGGAACGCGTTACGCGGGGGTGCCCGAAGAGCCCTTGTCGTCCGTCCCGGTGTTGGGCACGGGGGTTCCGGCCGACTCCTCCTCGGCGGCGGCCGCAGCCGCGCGCTTGATCGCCGCGTCCCGTCCCCGTACGTACCAGATGCCGATCAGGCCGAGCCCCGCACCGGCCAGGCAGGTCCACACCCACCACGCGTACCCGTGGTCGTCGAACCAGCCGTAGAACGGGAGCTGGACCAGGAAGAGGACGAACCAGAGGATCGTGCCGCCCGTGATGGTGGCGACGACGGGCCCCTCCAGGGGCTCGGGTGCCTCGTGCTTCGGTGTCCACTTCGCCATGACCTCAGTGTATGGGGCCCCCTGCGACCCCCTCCCGGAGCCCGTAAAGACGGCATACATAAAGGCTGCCCGGCCGGGCGGCCCATGGGTCTACGCGCGGAGATAGCGATCTTCGTCTTATGTATTCATACTGAATCTGCTTACGACTGTCTCGAATTATTCGTCTGAAAGTCCAAAGCTGACCACTTTTAACCCCCTCTACGTACGACTGAGGTCATACATGTCCCCCTCGGCCACCGCTCCGGTCGATTCCGTCCAGTCCCCGGCCCCTCAGCCGCAGAACGGCCTGGACCGCTTCTTCAAGATCTCCGAGCGGGGGTCGTCGGTTGCGCGCGAAATCCGCGGCGGATTCGCCACGTTCTTCGCGATGGCGTACATCATCGTGCTGAACCCGATCATCCTCGGTAGCGGCAAGGACATGTACGGTCACCACCTCGACGGTGGCCAACTGGTCACCGCCACCGTGCTGACCGCCGCGTTCACCACCCTGCTCATGGGCGTCATCGGCAATGTGCCGATCGCGCTGGCCGCCGGTCTCGGCGTCAACACCGTCGTCGCGCTCCAGCTCGCCCCCAGGATGACCTGGCCGGACGCGATGGGCATGGTCGTCCTCGCGGGCATCGTGGTGATGCTGCTGGTCGCGACCGGGCTGCGGGAACGCGTGATGAGCGCCGTGCCGAAGTCGCTGCGCAAGGGCATCGCGATCGGTATCGGCCTCTTCATCCTGCTGATCGGCCTGGTCGACTCGGGCTTCGTCTCGCGCTACGTGGACAAGGCGCAGACCACCGTCCCGCTCAAGCTCGGCGGCGTCCTCGACGGCGGTCACCTGCTCGGCTGGCCCGTCCTGATCTTCATCCTCGGTACGTTGCTCACGCTCGCGCTGATCGTCCGCAAGGTGCCGGGCGCGATCCTGATCTCCATCGTCTCGATGACGGTCGTCGCGCTGATCATCAACGCGATCGCCGATCTGCCGGCCGAGGCGTGGGGGCTGACCGTCCCGCAGTGGCCGGGCAACCCGGTGGCCACCCCGGACTTCGGACTGGTCGGTCAGGTCAGCCTGTTCGGCGGCTTCCACAAGGTCGGCGTCCTCACCGGCATCCTGTTCGTCTTCACCGTGCTGCTGTCCTGCTTCTTCGACGCGATGGGCACCATCCTCGGTGTCGGCGACGAGGCGAAGCTGACGGACAAGGACGGCAACTTCCCCGGCATCAACAAGGTGCTGTTCGTCGACGGCATCGCGGTCGCCGCGGGCGGCGCGAGCTCCTCCTCCGCCTCGACCTGCTTCGTGGAGTCCACGGCAGGTGTCGGCGAGGGCGCCCGTACCGGCCTGGCGAGCGTCGTGACGGGTCTGCTGTTCACGGTGGCGCTGTTCCTCACCCCGCTGGCGACCATGGTCCCGTCGCAGGCGGCCACCCCGGCGCTGCTGGCGGTCGGCTTCCTGATCATCTCGGGTTCGGTGCGGGACATCGACTGGAGCGACTACACGCTCTCCATCCCGGCCTTCCTGGCCATGGTGATGATGCCGTTCACGTACTCGATCACCAACGGCATCGGCATGGGCTTCATCGCCTTCTCGGTGCTGCGGGTCGCGGCCGGGCGCTGGCGCGAGGTGCCGGTGGCGATGTACGCGGTGTCGGCGGTCTTCGTCTTCTACTACGCGATGCCGGCCCTCGGCCTCACGTGACCGCTGCCGCCCGGAGGTCCCGCGTGACCGCTTCCGGCCCGAGGTCTCGGGCGACCGCTGTTGCCGCCCGGGGTCTCAGGTGACCTCTTCCGCCCCGACCCCTGCGGCCCCCTCCGAACCGTAGAACTTCTCCGTCTCGTCGACGGCCGCCTTGAAGCGCTCGTCGAAGTCATCGCGAATGAGCGTCCGGACGACATAGTCCTGGACGCTCATTCCGCGTTTGGCGGCATGCTGCCGGAGCCGGTCGAGCAGCTCACCGTCTATCCGCAGGCTGAGCACAGTCGATCCCATGGCAAGCAGGGTTACGGCCCAGGAAGCCGGTTCGCGTCACTTTCCGGATCTGACTCACTCGTTCGGGTGATCGATTGGGCAATCTGCGTCGCGCGCGTGTAACACGAATGGTCTTTAGGGTAGGTAATGAGTTACGCTAATAAACATGCCTGACCTGATCCACGACGGCGACAGTGCGGCCGCCGTGAGCTCCCTCCGCTCAGCCGTGATGCTGCTCGGCCGACGCCTCAAGCACCAGCGCGTCGACGAGTCGCTGAGCCCCACCGAGATGTCGGTGCTCGGCACGCTCGCCCGCTGCGGCTCGGCCACGCCCGGTGAGCTGGCCCGCAAGGAGCATGTGCAGCCTCCGTCGATGACTCGCATCGTCGCGCTGCTGGAGGCGAAGGGGCTGGTCAGACTGGAACCGCACCCCGATGACCGTCGTCAGAAGATGGTCAGCCAGACCGAGCGGGCGGAAGCCATGCTCGAAGAGAGCCGCTCGAAGCGGAACGCCTGGCTGGCCACCCTCGCCGAGGGCCTGGACGAGGACGAGTGGGAGACGCTGCGCAAGGCGGCGCCCGTGCTGGAGAAGCTCGCCCACCTGTAGCGGGGCCGGCCGCGCCGGGACACAGCCGGCGCACCGCCCGCCCCGCCGCATCCCCGTCAGTCAGCGCAATCCATCCGCCCGAGGAGGCGAACCCTTTTGAGTACGGGATCCGGAGCAGACTCCGCCCCCGCACCGACTTCCACCCACGAGAGCAAGCCCGGCGGGACCTTCTCGTCGCTGAAGATCCGCAACTACCGCCTGTTCGCCACGGGCGCCGTGATCTCCAACACCGGTACCTGGATGTCCCGCATCACGCAGGACTGGCTCGTCCTGAGCCTCACCGGATCCGCCACCGCCGTCGGCATCACCACGGCCCTCCAGTTCCTGCCGATGCTTCTCTTCGGCCTGTACGGCGGCGTCATCGCCGACCGTCTCCCGAAGCGGAAGCTTCTCCTCGTCAGCCAGGCGGCGCTCGGCCTGTGCGGGATCGCCCTCGCGGTGCTCACGCTCTCCGGTGTCGTCCAGGTGTGGCACGTCTACCTCATCGCGTTCCTGCTCGGCATGGTGACGGTCGTCGACAACCCGGCCCGCCAGTCGTTCGTCTCGGAGATGGTCGGTCCCGCCCAGCTGCGGAACGCGGTCAGCCTCAACTCGGCGAACTTCCAGTCCGCCCGCCTCATCGGCCCCGCGGTCGCCGGTGTCCTGATCACCACGGTCGGCAGCGGCTGGGCGTTCATGTTCAACGGCCTGTCCTTCGCGGCCCCGCTCGTCGGCCTGACGCTGATGCGTACGAGCGAGCTGCACAAGGCGACCGTCGTGCCGCGCGCCAAGGGGCAGCTGCGGGAGGGACTGCGCTACGTCTCCGGCCGCCCCGAGCTGATCTGGCCGATCGTCCTGGTCGGCTTCGTCGGCACGTTCGGTTTCAACTTCCCGATCTGGCTCACGGCCTTCGCGGACGAGATCTTCCACGGCGGCGCCGGGATGTACTCGTTCTTCAACATCCTCATGGCGGCCGGTTCCCTCGCGGGCGCCCTGCTCGCCGCCCGCCGCCGTTCCTCGCGGCTGCGGATGCTGGTGGCCGCGGGCACGGCGTTCGGTCTGCTGGAGATCATCGCGTCCCTGTCGCCGTCCGTCTGGCTCTTCGCGATCCTGCTGGTCCCCATCGGCATGATCGGCCTGACGACCAACATCAGCGCGAACACGAGCGTCCAGATGGCCGCCGACCCGGCGATGCGCGGCCGGGTCATGAGCCTGTACATGATGGTCTTCGCCGGCGGTACGCCGGTGGGCGCCCCGATCGTCGGCTGGATCAGCGACGCCTACGGGGTCCGTACGGGCATGGCGGTCGGCGGAGCGTTCTCGCTGGTCGCCGCGGTCGGTGTCGGCCTCATGCTGGCCCGTGTCGGCGGCCTCCGCCTCCGGGTCGACCTCCGACCGGGCCGCCCGCACGTGCGGTTCGTCCCGCGCGAGGAGCTGGCCACGGCGGCCTGAGGGCCACCCGCGGCACACGGCACGGCCCCGAGCGGTGGACACCGGTCGGGGCCGTGCCGTGTGCGAGGGGGTGTCAGTCGCGGGGGGACACGCCGTTACGGTGCGACACTCGGCCCATGAGCAGCCTCAGACTCTTTGTCGCCGTTCTGCCGCCCGACCCCGTCCTCCAGGAACTGGGCCGTGCCGTCGCCCCGCTGCACGCGCTGCCCGGTGCCGGGAATCTGCGCTGGACCGGTACGTCCGGCCGGCACTTCACGCTCGCGTTCCTCGGCTCCGTGGACGAGGAACTGCTGCCCGAGCTGCGTGCGCGCCTCGCACGGGCGGCCCGCCGCACCGAGCCCTTCCCGCTGCGCCTCCGCGGTGGCGGCCGGTTCGGCGGGCGGGCGCTGTGGGTGGGGGCCGGGGGCGCACTCGACACCTTGCGGCTCCTCGCCGAACGCGCGGACGCCGCCGCCCGCCGCTCCGGTGTCCCGATGGACCAGCACCGCCGCTACAGCGCGCACCTCACCCTGGCCCGCGGCCGCACCGAGACCGACCTGCGCCCCTACGTCGCGGCCCTCGAAGACTTCGAGGGCACCCCGTGGGAGGTCGGCGAGGTCGCCCTCGTACGCAGCAACCTGCCCGTTTCCGGGGTGGTGGGGGAGCAGCCGCGGTACGAGGTGATCGGATCCTGGTCGCTGGGCCACTGAGACCGGCGGTTACGCTCGAAGGGTGGATCCGAAGACCAGAAACCGCATCATGGCGGCCGCGCTCGTGCTGATGTTCGTCGTCGTCGCCGTGGCAGCCGCCGTCGGTCAGTGACGGCCGGCGCCGGCGGCCGTGCCGCGGGCGGCCGCTGCGCCCTCCGCTCCCCGTCCGGTGGCCCCGGCCGCCCCGCGCCGTCCGGCGACGGGACCGGCACCTGGCGGTACGAACCGACCCATGAGCGCGAGCCATGAGCGCGAGCCTGCGCTCGTCGCGCTCGTCGCGCCCGTCGCGCTCGTCGCGCCCGACCCGTCCGGCCGTGCACCCCTCCCGTCAGGCGGCGACGGCCAGTGCCGTTTCCCTGGCGAACGCCTCCGGGTTGTCCAGCATGATGTTGTGCCCGCACTCCGGGACCGCCACGGCCCGCACCCCGCCCTCGACGAGCGCGTCCTCGCCGGGCAGCGGTCCGTTGTCCAGGGGCCGCAGATACGTACGCGGAATCTCCAGGTCCAGCAGGAGCTCGCGCATCGTCGGTGTCGTTCCCCGGGCGAGCTGCACGGCGCTGCGGTGCAGTGCCTCGGGGCCCGCGAGGCGCATGGCCGACCACCAGTGGGGTCCCACCCGGTCGTGCACTTCCTCCCGGCCGCCGGCCAGGAACTCCTCCTCCGTGTACGCGGCGATGCCGCTGCTGCCCGGCCGCGCCGGACCGGGGGCGACCGGGTCCAGATTGGCGTCGACCAGCACCAGCCGCGCCACCAGCCCGGGGTGGCGGGCCGCGAGTACGACGGCCACCGCGCCGCCCATGCTGTGCGCGGCTAGGAGCTGAAGCGCCGCGTCGCCCACCTGACCGGGCACGTCCGCCCCATCGCGGACGGCACGCTCTACACGGCGATCAAGCGCCTGGAGCGCGCCGGATGGCTGGAGCGGCGGACCGAGCCGGGCAGCAGGGCCGCCCCCCGCCACACCCTGACCCTGACCGAGCAGGGCCGTGAGGTGCTGCGGCGCCGGCTGCGGGAGGCCGACGACGTGGACATCAGTGACGAGAACCGCTGGTTCACCGTCCTCGCCTTCCTCCGCCACCTGGCGGCCCCGGCCGAGCAGGCGGAGGTGCTGCGGCGCCGGCTCGCGTTCCTGGAGGAGCCGAGCAGCTTCTTCTACGAGGGCGAGCGGCCGCTCGGCGCCGAGGCGTTCGAGGACCCGTTCCGGCGGGGGCTGCTGCGGATCGCCCGCGCGACGAGTGAGACGGAGCTGAGCTGGCTCGGGGAGACGCTGAAGGAACTCGAAGCCCCGCGCTGAGGAGCTCCGTGCTGAGGCCCCGCGCTGAGGAGCTCCGCGCTGAGGAGCTCCGCGCTGAGGTTCCGCGCCGAGGCGGGTACGGAACGGGCCGCCGTCACCCGCGCCCCCGAGGTGCGGGGGGACGACGGGGCGACGGCGGCCCGTGAGGAGGGGGCGGACCCGATGCGGGATCCGCTCGGCTCCGGCCGGTACGCGGCGGTCCGTGAAGAGGGGTCAGACCGCCCTCACCAGGCGAACGCCTCCGGCGACGGCCCCGGACCCGGGAAGATCTCGTCGAGCGACGCCAGCAACTCCGCGGAGAGGTCCAGCTCCAGCGCCCGCAGCGCCGAGTCCAGCTGCTCCTGGTTGCGCGGTCCGACGATCGGCCCCGTCACCCCCGGCCGCGTGAGCAGCCACGCCAGGCCGACCTCGCCCGGCTCCAGGCCGTGCTTGTCGAGCAGGTCCTCGTACGCCTGGATCTTCTCGCGCTGTGCCGAGTTCTTCAGCGCGTCCGCGCTGCGGCCGGAGGCCGAACGCCCCGCCGTCCCCTCGCGCTCCTTCTTCAGCACACCGCCCAGCAGGCCGCCGTGCAGCGGGGACCACGGGATGACGCCGAGGCCGTACTCCTGCGCGGCCGGGATGACCTCCATCTCGGCGCGGCGCTCCATCAGGTTGTAGATGCACTGCTCGCTGACCAGGCCCAGCGAGCCGCGCCGGGCGGCCAGTTCATTGGCCTGGGCGATCTTGTAACCGGCGAAGTTCGACGAACCCGCGTAGAGGATCTTGCCCTGCTGGACCAGGACGTCGATCGCCTGCCAGATCTCCTCGAAGGGGGTGCTCCGGTCGACGTGGTGGAACTGGTAGAGGTCGATGTAGTCGGTCTGGAGCCGCTTCAGCGACGCCTCGACCGAGCGCCGGATGTTCACGGCGGAGAGCTTGTCGTGGTTGGGCCAGGCCTCGCCGTCGGCGGCCATGTTCCCGTACATCTTGGTGGCCAGGACCACCTTGTCGCGCCGTTCGCCGCCCTGGGCGAACCAGGTGCCGATGATCTCCTCGGTACGGCCCTTGTTCTCGCCCCAGCCGTAGACGTTCGCGGTGTCGAAGAAATTCAGGCCGGTGTCCAGCGCCGCGTCCATGATGGCGTGGCTGTCGACCTCATTGGTCTGCGGGCCGAAGTTCATGGTGCCGAGGACGAGGCGGCTGACCTTGAGTCCGGTGCGTCCGAGCTGCGTGTACTCCATGGGCACCAAGCCAACGCCTTCGAGTCCGCTCGAAGCAAGAGCGAGCGGCTTCGGGCGCGGCCCGGAACGAACCCTGCCCCCGGCGGGAGTGCCGGGGGCGGGGCGTCGGGCGAACGGCCGGCCCGAACGGCCCGGTGCGGACGGCTACTTCAGGTACACGATGCCGTCGGTGGTGACCGCCGGGCGGCCGGACGTGGCCACGACGACGATCTTGACGGTGTGCTTGGCGCTGCCGGTCCAGCTCTGCGTCCACAGCGCGTCGCGGTACTTGGCGGTGGCGGACTTCAGGTCCACCGTGGAGACCTTGACCCCGTCGACATAGACGTACACCTGGCCGGAGGTGGAGGCCCGCGAGGCCACCAGGGCGACCGAGCGGCCGGTGAACGTCCAGCTCAGGCTCGCGCCCTTGGACGAGCTGGAGTATGACGTGCCGCCGAGGTAGCTGGTCGAGGACTTCGTCGCCCAGGTGCCGGTCTTCGCCGCCGAGCTCTCCTGCAGGATGACCGGCGTGCCGGAGACCGAGGCGGCGGCGGTGTTGCCGGCCCGGTCGTACGCGGTCATGGCCCAACCGGTCGCCGCACCCGGCTTCGCGGTGTGCGAGGCGCTGGTGGTCGTCGGGCCGTAGGTCCTGGCGACCGGGGCGGTGAGCCTGACCTCCTTGAGCGAGGCGGCGTCGGCGGCCTTCCACTTCAAGGTGACCGGGACGGCCGTGGTGTTCACCGTGCCGGTGCGCAGGGCCAGGTTCGGCCTGGTGGTGAAGGCGGGCGCCGTCAGGTCGGCGACGACCGTGGCCGCGGCGGAGGTGGTGACCTTGCCCGACTGGTGGGTGGCGCGGACCTGGACCCGGTGGGAGCCGGCGGCGAGGGTGGCCTTGGCGGAGGTGGCGGTGCCCGCGGTGGTCGCGACGGCCTTGCCGTCGACCAGCAGTTCGTACGTGGAGACGAACGCGCTCGGGGTGGCCGCCGACCAGCCGACGGTGACCGCGGACTTGGTGTAGTACGTCGTGCCCGAGAGCCCGGCTCCGGTCACCGACGTGACGGCCAGTCCGGTGACGGGGCCGGCGGCGAGGCTGCGGATCGCGGGCAGCTGCCCGTACAGCTTGGTGCCGGGGCACTGGGTGTTGAAGCCGTCGCGGTGCCCGGAGATCTGCTTGAAGGAGTACTTCGCACCGGCGGTGAACTTCGTACCGGAGTAGTTGCCCCCCGTGGCGCCCGCGGTGAGCTGGGTGGTGCCCGCCGGGTCACCTTTGTACTGGCCGAGCTTCCATGCCGCGATCCGGGCCACCGAGGTGGTCACCGCGCCGGGGGCGGCCGCGTCCGTGTACGTGCCGATGACCGCGATGCCGGCCGTGTCCCGGTTGAAGCCGTAGGTGTGCGCGCCGAAGACCGGCCGGTCCACCCCGCCCTTGCGGCCTTCGAAGATCGTCCCGCACTTGTCGACCAGGAAGTTGTAGCCGATGTCCTTCCACTGCTCGCTCCGGACGTGGTACGCGTACACGCTGCGCACGACCGCCGCGGAGTCGGCGCACGAGTAGTTGTTGGTCCCCGCGGTGTGGTGGACGAAGACGGCCTTGACGGTGTTCAGGTACTCCGGCGCCTCCGGGCTCATCGACTCGTCGGCGCCCCAGCCCGCACGCGAGGTGATGGGGGGCTCCGGCACGGTCGACGGCGGCGCGGGCGGCAGGGTCCCGGCCGGGGGCGTACTCGCGGACGGCGAGGGGCTCTGGTCCACCGGGGGAGTGGGCTCCGCCGGGGCCGGACCGGACGGGGACGGCGGCACCGGGGCGGACGGCGTGGCGTCGGCGGACGGGTCCGCGCTGTCGCTCGGCGCGGGTGCCTCGGGCGCGGCCGGGTCCGCCGGGTCCGCCGGGTCCGCAGAGGGGCCGGTCGCGGCATCGGCCGCGGGGATGTCGGCGGCGAACGCGGCCGGGTCCGCGTCCAGGGTGCCGCTCCGGCCCGGGTCCACGGTGTCCAGCCGCAGCCCCGCGGGCAGCTTGGCGGAGATCCTGCCGCCCGCGTTGATCCGTACCTCGACACCGTTGGACGGACCCACCCAGCGCGGCTCGGTGCTTCCGCGTACGCCGGCCCGGCCGGTCTCCGTACGGCCGTCGACATCGGTTTCGAGCGGCAGCCAGGACGTCCAGCTCCCGTCGGCGGCGGACCGGGTCCGCACCTCCACGGCTCCGGTGACCTTGGCCCCGGGGTCGGTCCAGGTGACGCCCAGCATGCTGAACGGCGCGGTGTCCCGCTTGCCGAGGGAGGCGGACGTGCCGTCGCCGGCGACCTTCAGCGCGGTCGCGCGCACATCGGCCCTGGCCGGGCCGGACTTGGCGTCGGCGGGCACCGAGGGGTTGCCCGTCACCCCCTCGAAGACCAGGACGCCCGCCACGGCGGAGGTGGCCACGGCGGCCGTGACCCAGATTCTCTTCTTCGCTCTCACGTCGTACCCCAAGGGTCGTGCGGGACTGATGGTTCTCAGGTGCTGCGGTCGGTGACAGCTGGTCATGTCAGGGACCAGTGGGGGGTACGA
Organism: Streptomyces sp. NPDC087845; assembly: GCF_044742755.1. Classification (NCBI taxonomy): domain Bacteria; kingdom Bacillati; phylum Actinomycetota; class Actinomycetes; order Kitasatosporales; family Streptomycetaceae; genus Streptomyces; species Streptomyces sp. NPDC087845. Next base: position 897,458 of record NZ_JBIUVC010000001.1, on the reverse strand, counting down.
CTGCTACCGCGCACGCAGTGGAGGCTCAGCTTGCCATGCCGCGGCGGCGACTCGGCCCTCCCCCCTGTGCGTGCCGCCCGGGCGCGGGGTGAATTCCGCTTCCGTTCACCGCCGGGCAAACCGGTCCAGGGCGGCCAGCACCGCCCGGCTCGTCGCCGGACCGCCCAGATGCCCCGCTCCGTCGATCACGGTCAGTTCCGCGTCCGGCCACGCCTTCGCCAGTTCCCACGCGGTGATCAGCGGCCCGCCCAGGTCGAACCGCCCGTGCACCAGCACGCCCGGGATCCCGGCCAGCCGCCCCGCGTCCCGGATCAGCTGCCCCTCCTCCAGCCAGGCGCCGTGGGAGAAGTAGTGCGAGCAGATCCGCACCAGCGCCTGCCGGGCCCGGCCGGGGCGCCCGCTGTACGGCGGCGGTCCGGTGTACGCCTCCTGGGAGAGCACCGCGTCCTCCCAGGCGCACCAGTCGGCCGTCGCCTTCTCCCGCACCCCGGCGTCGGGGCTCTCCATCCGCCGGGCGTACGCGGTGAGGACGTCCGCCGTCGCGTCGCTCCCGGCCTCCGGCACACCGGCCCGGAACAGCTCCCACGCCTCGGGGAAGATCTGCCCGGCGCCCCGGTACAGCCAGTCGATCTCGGAGCGCCGGGTCGTCGTGACGGCCGCGATGACGATCTCGGAGACCCGTTCCGGGTACTGCTCGGCGTACGCGAGGATCAGCGTCGAGCCCCAGGAACCGCCGTACAGGAGCCACTTGTCGATCCCGAGGTGGCGGCGCAGCCGCTCCATGTCGGCGATCAGCCGGTCGGTCGTGTTGTACCGCAGGTCGGCGGCCGGGTCGCTCGCGTGCGGGGTGGAGCGGCCGCAGCCCCGCTGGTCGAAGAGGACGACGCGGTAGCGGTCCGGGTCGAAGTACTGCCGGGGCTGCTCCGTGCATCCCGAGCCGGGGCCGCCGTGCACGACGAGTGCGGGTCTGCCCTCCGGGTTGCCGCACACCTCCCAGTACACGAGGTTGCCTTCGCCGACATCGAGCATGCCGTGCTCGTACGGTTCGGCCGGCGGGTACTTCTCGTCGGGTCTGCGGTCCATGGCGCGGAGCTCCCTCGGTTCGGCGGGCAAAGGAGCCAGCCTAGGGCGGGCGTAGCCTGGGCGCTGTGAATTCCGTACCCCGGATACTGGCCGTACTCGACGAGCTGCTGACCGCCGCCGCCCCCAGTGATCGCGGCGCGCTGTGGCAACTTGCCGAGCAGGGGCGGGAGTTGGACGCCAATCTGGTGCGTCTCCCGCCGGGTGCGGAGGTCGGTGAGCATCAGGAGGACGTCCTGGACGTCCTCCTCGTCGTCGTCGCGGGCAGCGGCCGGGTGGCCGTCGGGGGCGACGAGCTGCGGCTGACCCCGACCACCGTCCTCTGGCTGCCCCGCACCTCCCGCCGCGCTCTCGCGGCGGGACCGGAGGGGCTGGCGTACGTGACCGTCCACCGCCGCCGCCCCGGCCTGTCCGTCAGGTCCTCGGCCGCGGTGTCCCCGGCGGCGCACGAGGGCGGCGAGGCGCCCTGCATGCCGGACCGGGTCTGCCCCGCGTGCGGCCGGCTCTCGCAGGACCCGGAGCCGGTGTTCTGCAGCCGGTGCGGGGAGCGGTTCGCGGACCGCTCCGGCCCCCTCGGCCCTGCTCCCTCCCCGTAGCGGGCGAGGCGCTGATCCCCTGCCCCTTGCGCCTGCCCCTGCTCCTTGCGCCTGCCGGGCATTCCGTATGCGCAATACCTCGCAAACAGAGCTAAAATGGACAGATGGCGGCGGCTGATCTGTCCGATGAGCTCGCCGGACTTCTGCCCCGTATCCAGCGGCTCGCCCGGCGAAGGCTGTGGAGCGGCCTGAGCGGCCCGCGGCTGCGGGGCGCGCACGCCGAACTGCTCCGGCTCGTCGCCGCCGAGCCCGGCATCCGGGTCTCGGCCGCCGCGCACGACCTCTGCCTCGCGGCCAACTCGGTCAGCACCCTGGTCAACCGCCTCGTCGCGGAAGGGCTGTTGCGGCGGGACACGGACCCCGGTGACGGGCGCGCCGCGCTGCTGTACCCGACCGCCGCAGGCATCGGGAGGATGCGCGAGTGGGGTGCGCGGCGCGACGCGCTCTTCCGTGAACACGTGGCGAGACTCGATGCGGCCGAGCGGGACGCGCTGACCGCCGCGCTCCCGTCACTGCGCAGACTCGCCGAGTCACTGCGAGAAGGGGAGGAGACGACCCCGTGACCACGCCGACACCCCCCGAGGGCCCGCAGGCGCCGGAGGCCCCCGCCCTCAACTGCACCGGCCTGAGCTACAGCTTCGGCGACGCGAAGGCCGTCGACGGCCTGGACCTGCTGGTCGGCCCGGGGGAGGTGTTCGGTCTCCTGGGGCCCAACGGCGCGGGCAAGACCACCACCATGCGCGCGATCACCACACTCCTGCCCGTGGCGCCCGGCGTCATCGAGGTGTTCGGCCACGACGCGGCCCGGCAGAAGATGGCGGTACGGCGCCTGCTCGGCTACGTACCGCAGCAGTTGTCGGCCGACGCGAGCCTGACCGGCCGGGAGAACGTCCAGCTCTTCGCCCGCGTCTTCGACGTGCCGCGTCGCCAGCGTGCCGCGCGGGTCTCCCAGGCGCTGGACGCGGTCGGGCTCGGTGAGGTCGCGCACCGGCTCGCCGCCACGTACTCCGGCGGCATGGTCCGCCGCCTCGAACTCGCGCAGGCCCTGGTCAGCGCGCCCCGGCTGATGATCCTGGACGAGCCGACCATCGGCCTCGACCCGATCGCGCGGGACAGCGTCTGGGACCGCATCAACGAGATACGGACCGGCACCGGCATGACCGTGCTGGTCACGACGCACTCCATGGACGAGGCGGACCAGCGCTGCGACCGGCTCGCGCTGATGCACCTCGGCAGGCTCCGCGCGCTCGGCACCCCCGCCGAACTGAAGGACGAACTCGTCGCCCACCGCCGGGAGTCGGGCGAAACGGGCCTGCCGCCGCCCTCCCTGGAGGACGTCTTCCGCCACCACTCCGGACGCGGACTGAACGACCCCGGCTCCGGTTCCGGTTTCGGTTCCGGCTCCGGTTCCGACGAAGGGAAGGGAGCGTTCCGAGATGTCCGCCGTACCCGTCGCACCGCATCCCGTCTCGGCTGAGTCCGGCCCGCCCGACCGGCGCTTCGCGCTGCTGCTGTCGCCGCCGCCGCCCCGCACCGGCTGGCGCGTCGTACCGGCGAGAGTGGCCGCGATGTGCACGGTCGAACTCCAGAAGCTGCTCCACGACCGCACCGAGATCTACACCCGCGCCATCCAGCCCGCCCTCTGGCTCCTGATCTTCGGCGAGACCTTCTCCCGCATCCACGCCATCCCCACCGGGGGCGTCCCGTACCTCGACTTCCTCGCGCCCGGCATCATCGCCCAGTCCGCCATGTTCATCGCGATCTTCTACGGCATCATGATCATCTGGGAGCGGGACTCCGGCGTCCTCACCAAACTCATGGTCACCCCCACGCCCCGCACCGCCCTGGTGACGGGCAAGGCCTTCGCCGCCGGGGTGAAGGCGCTGATCCAGGCCGCGGTCGTGATACTGATCGCCGCCCTGCTGGGCGTGGGCATGACGTGGAACCCGCTGCGGCTGCTCGGCGTCGTGGTGGTGGTCGTGCTCGCCTCGGCGTTCTTCTCCTGCCTGTCGATGACGATCGCCGGGATCGTCCTCACCCGCGACCGGCTGATGGGCATCGGCCAGGCCATCACGATGCCGCTCTTCTTCGCCTCCAACGCGCTCTACCCGGTCGCCCTGATGCCCGGCTGGCTCCAGGTCATCAGCAGGGTGAACCCGCTGAGCTACCAGGTCGACGCCCTGCGCGGCCTCCTCATCGGCACCCACGCCCACCTGCCCCTGGACTTCGCGGTCCTCGCTGTCGCGGCACTGGTCGGCATCGTCGCCGCCGGTTCCCTGCTGGGGCGCCTCGCCCGCTGAGCACCGCCGTTCCGGCGGGTACGCGCCCGAGTGGGCGCGCAGCACCGCCGGAACCGGCCCCTATGGCGTGGTGTCAGAGGCGGTGGACCGTGTGCAGAGTCCTGGCGTAGGTGCCCGTGCCGTCCAGCAGGGAGGCACCGCCGAGGTCGGCCATGGTGGGCCCGTTGACGGTCTTGCGGCTGGAGAGGAAGCGCCGCTTGCCGGCGGCGTCCTCGCCCAGGTAGATGCCGACGTGGTCGACGGTGGCCGTCGTGCTGTCGTCGCCGGAGTCGGCGTTGAACAGCACCAGGTCGCCGGGTTGCAGCTGCGTCGCGGCGGGCGGATTGGTGCCGTTGGTCCGGTCGACGCGCACACCGGGCGAGTAGTCGGCCATGTCCCGGGACTTGCGGGGAATTCGCAGCCCGGAGGTGTCCTCGCCCGCGGCCAGCGGCACGCCCATGTGGTAGCCGTACACCATGCGCGTGTAGCCGGAGCAGTCGAGATTGCCGACCTGCTTGCTGGACGGCCCGGTGTAGGCACCGTCGTCGAAGGTCCAGCCGATGCCCATGTACTCGTGGAAGTCGGCGCCCTCGTAGCGGTAGCCCTGAGGATTCAGGTACCCGTACCCGGCCTCGCCCAGCACCTGCTTGCCCTGGGCCGGTCCCGCCCCGGCCGTCACCGCGGGCGCCCCGCCGAGGAACATCGCGGCGTACGCGAGCACGTCCGGAGCCGTGGAACCGGCCCAGCCGCGTATGCTCCGCTCCACCTCGTCGGTCCACGTGCCGTCGAAGGGCCGGGGCAGCACACGCACCCAGTCGCCGTGAGTGACGCTCGGCGGGACGTTCCAGTTCGCGGCATCCACCTGGAAGCGGCTGACGGAGAGCTTGACCGGCAGGTTGGTGCAGCCGGTGTTGGCCAGTGCCCGCAGGCCCACCCGGCCCTTGGTGAAGGTGGAGTCACTGACGTCGACGGCCCACGCGGAGGGTTCCGCCGATGTCGAACGCCACGCCTTGACCTGGATGCGGGGGCCCTCACGGCGCACCCGGATCGTCCATTCGGTGCCCGCGGGCACGCCCGTGGCGAGTGTCAGGGCCGACGTCAGCTGGGTGACCGTGTCGGCGACCTCCTTCTCGACGCGCAGTTCGACCGCGCCCGTGGTGAGGAAGGACAGCCGGGCCCGGTAGTTGTTGTGGGTGTCCTGATAGCCGAAGGACAGCGCGTACGAGCACGCCTGACCGGTGGGCACCTTGTCGAACCCGGCCACGGAGCGCACATCGACGTCGGTGATCTCGTCGTCGCGCAGGCTGGCGTGACGGCTGGCGTTCTCGGTGGTCAGGGCGATGACGCCGGTACCCGGCACCACCGAGTAGTCGGTGCCGGCGGGCCCGAGCGTGGACCAGCTGCCGCCGCCCGGGGAAGTGCCCCAGTACTGCCGCTCCGCGGTCGGCAGCGACACGTCCGGCAGCGTGCGCCGGAAGTCGTCCGCGAAGGGCCGCTTGTTCTCGCTGAACGTACGCTGCGGACCCGGCAGTACGACGGTCCGCGCGCCGTGGGTCAGCAGCGCGACGCGTCTGCCGCCGGAGGTGACCTCGGTACGGGCCGGGGTACCCGGCAGCACGGCGGGGGTGAGCGGGGTGCTCAGTGTCACGGAGGTGAAGTAGGAGGCGTCCAGCGGGGGCATCGTCACGGAGAAGCAGGCCGAGGCCGGACCGGCCGGCGCCGCGAAGGGCTGCACGGACACGGCCGAGCCGGCGGCGCGCGCCGGAGCGGTGGCCAGGCCGGTGAGCGGAACGGAGGCGGCGGAGGCGGCGAGGGCAGTCAGCAGACTGCGCCGGGATGTGTTGATCATGTGGCACATGATCGCGTGTGCCGCGCCCGCTGTTCCCCCGGCCTGCTGCGCCGCGTACGGCAGGAAGTCGGCCGGGCGGCGAGTTCGGCGAGCAAGTCGCGTACGAGGTAATGCAGTTCACCGACTCCCGGGCAGGGCCGGTCGCGCGGACCGGGATCGCGGACGGTGGCCTGCCGCATGAACCGGTTCTGGAGGTGGTGGCCCGGGAAGGGTAAGGGGGCCGGCCATGGCGCGGTACCAAGTGCGCCTGCCCGGTGTGGATATGGCGCTGCCCCCAAGGGTTGTCCCGTAGCCCTGGTGGATCGGCGTGCGGAGTCGGATGCGGTGCATCGCACGGCGGAGGGACGCCCGAATGCTGGAGGTATTCGGGCGTTCCGGCAACGCGGCGAGGTGCCGTAGCTGTCGTCGCACGCCCGCCAGGGACTACGGGACAGCCCTTAGTCTGGGCGCGGTTGATCCATGAAGCGGACAGGGGATCGCATGCACAGCGACGGCACGGCGGACCGCGGTACGGGCGGCGGCGGCGGGCGGGACGGCGCGGAGCAGCCTCAGCCGATGCCGGAGACGGTGACCGCGCCGTACGAGATGATCGACCACCGCTACCAGCTCCTGCACCGGCTCGGACACGGCGGGATGGGCGAGGTCTGGGAAGCCCTGGACACGCGCCTCAACCGGAAGGTCGCCGTGAAGGGCCTGCTCGACCGGGGCGCCGTGGGAGCCGGCACGCAGGCGCAGCTGATGAAGCGGGCGCGGCGCGAGGCGGAGGCCATCGCGAGGATCAAGCACCAGAACGTGGTGGCGGTGCACGACAGGGTCGAGACCGACAGCCAGGTCTGGATCGTGATGGAGCTGCTCAACGCCCATTCGCTGGCCGATCTGCTGCGTGCGGAGCAGCAGCTCACGGTGCGGCGGACGGCCAGGATCGGTCTTCAGGTACTGCGCGGGCTGCGGGCGGTGCATGAAGCGGGGGTCGTCCACCGGGACGTGAAGCCGCACAACGTCCTCTTCCGGCCGGACGAGTTCGCGATCCTGACGGACTTCGGGATCGCGACCTTCGACGGCGCCGTGCCGGTCACCCGGTCCGGGGAGCTGGTCGGGACGATGAAGTATCTGGCGCCCGAGCTGTTCGACCGCCTGGCGGCCCAGCCGCGTGTCGCGACGCCCGCGTCCGACCTGTGGGCGCTGGGCATCACGCTGTACGAGATGGTCGAGGGCAGGACCCCGTTCGACGGGCTGTCCCCGGTGGAGTTCCTGATCTCCGTGTGCGAGTCGCCCCTGCCGCGCATGAGGTACGCCGGGCCGCTGGTCCCGGTGGTGGAAGAGCTGCTGCGCAAGGATCCCGGGGAGCGCCTGGGGGCTGCGGACGCGGAGGAGATGCTCCGGGCGGTCCTCCAGGAGTCCGAGGCTCCGGAGGCCCAGCCGTCGCGGAGCTCCGGCCCGGTCCGCCCGCCGGACCCCGTAGTCGTAGCGCCTCCGCATTCCGTACCACCGGCGCCGGTGTCTGCGGCGGTGCCTGCGCCGGTACCTGCGTCGCCGTCGGCGCCGCCCTCTGCGCCGCCGTCGGCCGCCGCCCCGGCACCGGAGGCGCGAGGCGGAGGCAGGCAGAGGATCTTGGCCGCGGTGCTGTGCGCCGCCCTGCTGGCGGGTGTCGGCTGGTACGCCGTGGACCGGTTCCAGCGGGGCGGTGAGACGGGCACGCACGCGAACGCCGGACCGGGAGGTGGCGCCGGGGTACAGAAGTACAGAGCGACGCACGAGACCCTGAAGGTCGGTGTCAAGGACGATCAGCCCGGACTGGGCGAGAAGCCGGCGAACAAGCCGTACCGGGGCTATGAGATCGATATGGCCTACGCCATCGCGAAAGACTTGGGCTACGGCCGCGACGATGTCGAGTTCAAGCCCGTGAGCACCGAGAACCGGAGCAGCCTCCTGCAGAGCGGTGCGGTGGACCTGGTCATTGCCACGTACAGCATCACGGACAAGAGGAAGCACGCGCAGCTGCCCGAGTACAGCGTCGCCTTCGCGGGCCCGTACTACGTGGCCAACCGGAGCTTTCTGGTGAGCACGAAGACGAAGCTGCACAGGGTCGAGGACTCCAGTGACCTGATGCGGGACAACCTGGAGGTGTGTACCGCCAGGGGGTCGACGTACGTGGACTGGCTCGCCGAGGCGAAATTCACCATGACGAAAACGCTGCCGAACAGCTACGAGGAGTGCGTGAGGCGCGTGCTGAGTCCGGCATCGGATGTATATGCGGTGAGCACGGACGACGTCATCGTCGCCGGATTCGTCAAGAACGACCCGAAGCGACTGAAGCGGCTCCCGAGCGGTCCGGGAGCGGAGGGCTACGGGGTGGCCATGAAGCCCGAGGAAAAGGAACTGAAGACCGAAGTGTGTTCCGCGCTGGGCAGGATCATGGCGGACGGGCAGTGGGAGGAGCTCTACAAGAAGCACCTCTACGCCCTGATGGACAAGGCGGGCGCACCCAACAGGCCGGACCTGACCGAATGCCCGGGATCAGGGTGATCGTGAGACATGTGCGGGACGCGCTCTCGCGACGTGCGGCACGGTGATCGCGTCATCACGCTCTGTGGTATCACGATGCGCAGGGCGGCCCCCGGGGGGTGCTACCCGCGAGGCCCGGGGGCTCGCCGGGCTCGCCGCGGAGTGGATTCGGCGCGGCATCACGACCGCGGATCTCCGCCGGGCGCTGACCAGCGAACTGCCCCCGGACGGCGTGCGATCAGCGGTCGGATTCCTGCGCCACCGCCTGGTACGGAAACTTCCCGAGCCCCCGCCGCCCACCGCTCCCCTCCCCGCGGCGCCGCCCCGCGTCAGGGAGCTCCGCGGTCTCACGGGTTGCCGAATGGGCACTCGGCAGCGAGCTGGAGGTCGTCGCCCACGCCGCGGACGTCGCGTTCACGGCGCTGCCCCGGCTGCGCTGAAGTAAGTACCAAGTCGCTTACGGGCGGCGGGAGTTCACCGCTAAACTCCCGCGCCGGTCCTTCGTGGACCGGTCGGTTCGTCCCGGGAACCGCGGCGCTCGTTCCTGTCGTCCTCACGCGCGCGCCACCATGCGGGCCACATCCCAGTCACCTACCCGAGGAGCAGCATTGAGCGTCAACGGCAGCACGCGATTCCGGGGCGGCAGCCGAAGCGGCAGCACCGTTTCCTCGACGCGGCGCGGTTCTCGTACGGCTCTCCTGGACTGCTCGAAGGCGGTGCTCGCGCTCGCACTCGTCCTGGGCGCCGCCACCGCCTGCAGCCAGTCGTCCGACGGGGGGAGCCACGAGGCCAAGGACTGGAAGGTCGGTGACTGCGCCGGGCCCGACCACAGCGAGTCGAAGGACGGCTACCAGGCCATGGACTGCGACGACTCCAAGGCGACGATCAAGGCTCTGGTGATCGAGGACGGTGCCATGTTCTCCGACTCCATCCAGTGCCCGGCCGGGACGGACGCGATCATCTCGGTGAAGGTCGCCATCGGCAACAGCGACGCGAGCGCGGGCATCCCCAGCAAGACCATCTGCGGCCGCAACCTCACCGGCGACCACCCCGGTGACGCGGGCGCGGGCGGCGGCCAGCTGGTGAAGGGCGACTGCGTGGACGACCAGGCCAAGGAAGTCGCCTGCGGCAGTGGGGGCAGCGGGGTGAGCAAGGTGCTCGACCTGACGAAGACGGCCGAGGAATGCCCGTCCGGGACCGACCACCCGCTGGACCTGTTCCCGAGTCCGGGCAGGCCGTACAACACGATCTGCACCACCAAGGCCTGACAGGAGCGGCCCCACGGCCGGTGACGCCCCGGCGTCACCGGCCGTCCGGTGCTTCCGCTTGTGCGCGCACACCGGCCGGGGGCCGAGAAAGTCACACCGTAGCAGCAACGGTTCGATGCGCATTCGGACTTGACCAAGGTGCCTCCCTACGCGTGGTCGAGTGCGTGGCGGACACCCCACCGGCGGGGCTGAGCGTGGAGAGTGGGGGACGGCGGTACGGACGACTAAGGAGGACCGATGGTGGGTGTCGTGGCGAACCAGCGGAACGGGGCGGCCGGGCAGGCCGTGGAGGGGCCGGACGCGCGAGACCGACTCCTGCGCGCCGGATGCCAGTTGTTCGCCGTGTACGGGTACGCGCGCACGAGCGTCGAGGACCTGTGCGAGCACGCGAAGGTGCCCGTCCACGTCTTCCAACAGGAGTTCGTCTCGCGGGAGGTGCTCCTGATGGCGATCTACGACGAGGTGGCGACCCAGGGGCTGCGCGCCGCCGAGAACGCTCTGATGGCCGAGGGGATGGAGGACTGCCCCACATCGGAACGGGTCCGGCTGCTCTTCGACGCCTACGTGAAGGCCGTCACCGAGGACCGGTGCGCGGCCAGGGTGGCGTTCGTCGAGGCGCTGGGGGTGAGCCACGAGGTGGACAACCACCTCGCGACCTGGCGGGCGATGTGGATCGAGTTCCTGACCTCCGAGGCCGAGCGTGCCGTGCGGCGGGGCGAGGCGGTGGCGAGCGACCACGCCGTGACCGTCGCGGTGCTGAACCACTCGGTGGACGAACTGATGGCCCACCACGGCCGACGGCCCCGGCAGGTCGACGCCGAGTGGCTGACCGACGAGCTCACCCGGCTCTCGCTGGCCATGATCCTGCCGTCCTGACACGCCCCGTTGCCGGGACGGCAACGGGGACGGGGACGGGGGACGGCGAATAATGGCGAGATGGACGAAGACGGAGAGCACGGAGAGCCCGGGGCGCGTACAGACGACGAGATCTCGACCGTCCTGACGGGCGTCGGGCCGCGGTTGCGCGCCCTGCGTCAGGAACGCGGCACGACTCTGGCGCAACTCAGCGAGACGACCGGGATCTCCCTCAGCACCCTCTCGCGCCTGGAATCGGGCGGCCGCAGACCCACGCTCGAACTGCTGCTGCCCCTGGCCAAGGCGTACGGGGCGCAGTTGGACGAACTCGTCGGCGCCCCGGCCACCGGCGACCCGCGCATCCACTTCCGCCCCTTCACCCGGGACGGCATGACCTTCGTGCCGCTGACCCGGCACCTCGGCGGGCTGCACGCGTACAAGCAGATCCTGCCCGGTGGGCGCGGGGCGACGGGTCCGCTGGAGCAGCGGGTGCACGAGGGGTACGAGTGGGTGTACGTACTGGCGGGGCGGCTGCGGCTGGTGCTGGGCGAGCACGATCTGGTGCTCGCGGCCGGTGAGGTCGCCGAGTTCGACACGCGTACGCCGCACGCGTGGGCCAGCGCCGGACCCGATCCGGTCGAATTCCTCAGCCTGTTCGGGCAGCAGGGGGAGCGGATGCATGTGAGGGCCCGGCCCTCGGCGCGGTGAGGTGCCGGGGGGCCGGGGTGGCGGGCGGGCTCTCAGCAGCGCAGGTCCGGCGGGAAACCCGTCCAGCACAGCTCGTCGGAGAGGTGCCGCATGTCGTTGCAGACCAGGACCGATGCCGGGCGGTCGGGGCTGTAGCGGATGACTGTCAGTGCCGCGTTGCCGTAGTGCAGCCCGAGCCAGCGCCATTCCGGTGCGGCCATGGCGTGCCGTACCAGCCACGCCACCAGGAAGTTGTGGGTGACGACCAGTTCGTGGACGTCCTCGTCGCCCGCCACCGGGCCCGTGTACGCCTCCAGGGCCTGGCGCGCCAACTCCGGTCCCTGCACGCGCTCTTCGGCCGTGCACGGTTCGAGGAAGCGGAGGAAGGTGTCGGCGCCGTCCGGCGGCAGTTCGGTCCGGTCCGGGAAGTGGGGGACGTAGTCCCCGGCGGTCTCCGCGACCCGCAGGGGGACGTCGCCGAGCTGATCGCCGATCAGCCGCGCGGTCTCGGCGGCCCGGGGCAGCGGGCCGTGGTGTATCGCCGAGATGGGGCGCTCCCGGAGCCGCTGGCCCAGCAGGTGCGCCTGGCGGCGGCCGTTCTCCGTCAGTACGGCGTCGTCCGCGTCCGCGTCCGCTTCCGCCGGGGCCTGCGCCTCACCGTGCCGGGCGAGATAGAGATAGCGAGTGGCTGTTCCTGTCATGTAGGTCTCCTTGGGGTTCTCTCGGTCGGCTGCGGACGGGGCGCGTAGGGGCCGCCCAGGCCCCACGCCTGGTGCATCGCGTCGGCGAACGCGGCCGCCAGCTTGTGTTCGCCGGTGGGTCCGGGGTGCGTCCCGTCGTACGTGTCCCGGTGGATGTCGTATCCCGGCGGGCGGGAGGCCAGCAGGATCGGGGACGTCGGCTCGTCGAGGTCGGCGACGGCCTTCGCCAGCAGTTCGTTGAAGCGGCCGCACTCGGCGGCGAACGGGGCGTCCGACTCGGCCCGTATGTTCGGTATCACGGGCAGGAGCACCATCTTGACGTGCGGGTTCGCGGTGCGGGCCGCCGTGATGAACGCCCTCGCGTTCCCGGCGGTCTGGGCACTGTCCGTGTAGAACCCGAGGTCTATCAGGCCGAGCGAGACGAGCAGGACGTCCGTGCGGTGCTCGGCGACCGCACCGGCGATCACCGGGGCCATGTGCAGCCAGCCCTCACCCCACCCGGCCAGATGGGCGCGGGCGTCGACGGGGAAGTCCGGTGCGCCGTACATGTACGACAGGGGGGTGTCCACTCCGGTGTCGTACAGCTCGCTGCGCGGGCCGACGATCGCGAACGGGGTGCCGAGGGTGGAAGCGAGGTGCTGCCACATCCGGTAGCGCCAGGTGAAGTCGCCGGCGCAGCCGATCGTCATGGAATCGCCGACAAACATGAAACGCATGGTGTCATCATCGCGGATCACTCCTCCGGCCTGCGACGTGACGATGGACACTTGTGGCATGCGTTCGTACCTGACTGTGTCCGCAGCCGCCGCGCTGCTCCTCCTCGCCGGGGCGGCTCCCGCCGTGGCGGCCGGAGACGGAGCCGATCGGAGCTTCACGATCGAGGACCCCCGGATCACCGAATCCAGCGGCCTCGCCGCCAGCCGCGCCCACCCCGGCATCTACTGGACGCACAACGACAGCGACGACGGGCCGTACGTCTACGCCGTCGACTCCCGCACCGGGAAGACCGTCGCGACGATCACCATGCGGGGGGTGGGCCGGCCGCGCGACGTGGAGGCCATCTCGCTCGGGCCGGACGGCAATCTGTACGTCGGTGACATCGGCGACAACCTGAACGGCAGCTGGGACCACGTCTGGATCTACCGCTTCCCGGAGCCGAAGCAGCTGCGGGACGCGACGGTCGACGCCACCCAGTTCGACGTGAAGTACGCGGACGGCCCGCGCAACGCCGAGGCACTGATGGTCCACCCCACGACCGGACGCGTCTACATCGCGTCGAAGAACGAGGACGGCGGCGGGCTGTACGAGGGCCCCACCGAGCTCACCACCGGCACCACCAACGTCTTCCGGAGGGTGGGGGAGGTGCCGTGGGTGACGGACGGGGCGTTCTCGCCGGACGGCAAGGAGCTGGTGCTGCGTTCGTACTTCAGCGCCCGCGGCTACGCCTTCGAGCACGGCAGGCTCGGCGCCGACCACGCGATCGGGGCACCGTTCCAGCGGCAGGCCGAGTCGGTGACGTACACGGCGGACGGCTCGGCGCTGATGTTCGGCACGGAGGGGAAGCGGAGCGATGTGGTGCGGGTGGACATCGCCGACGGCAGCGGCGGTGGCAGCGGCGGTGGCAACGGCACGTCGCCGCCCACGGACCGCGGCGGTGCGTCGTCGTCCGCCGGTGGCGGGAGCGGCGATCGGACGAAGGGCAGCACCCTGGTCGGGGCACTGGTGCTCGCCGCCGTGGGCGCACTCGTCTTCATGAACCGGCGCCGAAACCGCGGCTGACCGCTGACCGCTGACCGGCCTTCCGGCGGTGCGGGGCTCGTATCCCCGCCCGCGTCACCCCTTGGCAGCTGGAACGTCACCCGGCGCAGCCTCACCCACTACCGGCGCCAACCAGCCGCCATCGTCCGGCAGTTGGGATTCCCGATCCTCGCCGATCTGCTCATCGCCGCCGCCGAGCTGACGATCCTCGCGGCGACGGCCCTCGCGATCGGCCGGCCTGGAACCCGATCTCGTCGACGGTCGCGGCAACCCGCGAACTTTTCGGCAACCCGGTGGCGAGCGGCGGCACCCGGGCCGAAGAACATGCCCCGCTGATGGCGGTGGTGTGGCCGCCGGCACTGACCGCGCTGTTCCTGCCGCCGGCGGTGCGGCGGTTCCGGCGACTGAACCGCTGAGTCGACGGCCGACCGGTGTACCTAGGGTGGGCGCCATGACGAACCATGGGCCCGAGGCCTTTTCCACCGAACGGCTCGACGCCCTGCCGCTGCGCACCGCGCACGCCGAAGAGATGGCGACGGTCCTCGCCGACCCGGCCCTGCACACCTACACGGGCGGAGCTCCGGAAGACCTCCACTCTCTCCGGGCCCGCTACACCCGCTGGGAGTCCGGCTCCCCCGACCCTGCGGAACGCTGGTGGAACTGGGTGCTGCGGGTACGGGACGACGGCTGCCTGGGCGGCTGGGTACAGGCCACGGTGAAGGCGCCGGACGCGGAGGCGGAGATCGCCTGGGTGGTGGGGACGCGGTGGCAGGGGCGGGGCTACGCGAAGGAGGCCGCGACGGGACTGGTGGCGCATCTGCTGCGCGAGGGGTCCGTCCGCACCGTCGTCGCCCACATCCATCCGGACCACGCCGCGTCCGCCGCCGTGGCCGCGGCGGCGGGGCTGGTGGCGACGGAGCAGTGGTGCGACGGCGAACGGCGCTGGGAGCGGAGCACGGGAGAGGGCTGACCCGCCGTCGTTGTCAGTGGTGGCTGTGAGGATGGTGCCCCTCGGTGGCGATCACCGGGGAACAGCGCTCACGGAGGGCCTCATGGGTACCTGGGACATCGGTCATTTCGACAACGACACCGCCGCGGACTTCTCGGGGCGGATCGACGACGCGCCGGAGGCCGGGCGCGAAGCGGTGATCCGCAACGCGCTGGCCCTCGCGATCGAGGCAACCTACCTGGAGAGCGACGAAGGGGGTACCGCGGTCGCGGCGGCCGCGCTGGTCGCCTCCCAGTGCCCGGACGGCGAGCCGGTGACCACCGCGTACGGCCCCGACAAGCCGCTGCCCGTCCTCGCGACGGACCTGCGCCCCCTCGCGGTGAAGGCCCTCGACGCGGTGCTGGGCGAGAACTCGGAGCTGCGCGAGCTGTGGGACGACGCGGGGGACAAGGAATGGGCCCCGGGCATAACCCGGCTGCGGGAGGTCTTGGTGGCGGCGGCCGGATGATCAGGCGCGGGGGCGGCCGGCCTGGATGAGCCCGTCGACGTCGAGGGTCACCGGGGCGCCGATCGAATCGGGCAGTGTGACCGTCTGCCCGGGAGCGTACACCTCGTGACTGTCGTAGCCGCCGCCCATGGGTTCCGTCAGGACATGCACTCGGCCGTGCTTGCGGTCGACGATCACGTACACCGGGATCTTGGCCTCGGCGTAGGCGGTGACCCCCGGGCAGGTGAACGGCGGAGGGCCCCGCGCACCTGACGTGCGCGGGGCCCTCCGTATGCGTCACCGTGTATGCGCTACAGCTTCTCGATCACGTAGTCGATGCAGGCCGTCAGCGCCTGGACGTCCGCCGGGTCGATCGCCGGGAACATCGCCACGCGCAGCTGGTTGCGGCCCAGCTTGCGGTACGGCTCGGTGTCGACGATGCCGTTGGCGCGCAGCGCCTTGGCGACGGCCGCGGCGTCGATCTCGTCCGCGAAGTCGATCGTGCCGATGACCTGCGAGCGCTTCGCCGGGTCGGTGACGAACGGGGTCGCGTACTTGGACTCCTCCGCCCAGCCGTACAGGTTCCGCGCCGAGGTGGCCGTGCGGCGGACCGAGAAGTCCAGGCCGCCCTGGGTGTTCAGCCAGGTCAGCTGCTCGTTCAGGAGGAACAGCGTGGCCAGGGCCGGGGTGTTGTACGTCTGGTTCTTGAGGGAGTTGTCGATCGCCGTGGGCAGGCTGAAGAACTCCGGGATGTGGCGGCCCGACGCGTGGACGCGCGCGGCGCGCTCCAGGGCCGCCGGGGAGAAGACGCCGATCCAGAGACCGCCGTCGGAGGCGAAGGACTTCTGCGGAGCGAAGTAGTAGACGTCCGACTCGGTGATGTCGACCGGCAGGCCGCCGGCACCCGAGGTGGCGTCCACCAGGACCAGGGAGCCCTCGTCGGCGCCTGCGACGCGCTTGACCGGCGCCGCGACGCCGGTCGAGGTCTCGTTGTGCGTGAACGCGTAAACGTCCACGCCCGCCTCGGCGCGCGGGTCCGGGTGGGTGCCCGGGTCGGAGGCGATCACGGTCGGGTCGGCCAGCCACGGGGCGAGCTTGGCGGCCTTCGCGAACTTCGACGAGAACTCGCCGAAGTTGAGGTGCTGGGACTTCGTCTCGATGAGTCCGTGCGTCGCGATGTCCCAGAAGGCGGTGGACCCGCCGTTGCCCAGGATCACCTCGTATCCCTCGGGGAGGGAGAAGAGGTCGCGTACGCCCTGACGCACCGCGCCGACCAGGTTCTTGACCGGGGCCTGGCGGTGGGACGTACCGAGAAGAGACGTACCGGTGGCGGCCAGCGCGTCGAGCGCCTCCGTTCGCACCTTGGAAGGACCGGCGCCGAAGCGTCCGTCGGCGGGCTTGATGTCAGCGGGAATCTGGATATCGGCCACGGACCGGAGCGTAGTACCTCACGGGCACGGTCGAGGACCGTGTCCGTCCGATGAGACACCTGCTCCGGTCCGCGGAGACGCCCGCTCCGGGTCCGTGGAGACGCCCGCTCCGGGTCCGTGGAGACGCCCGCTCCGGCCCGATGAGACACCCGCCCCGGTCCGTTGACGGCGTACCGGGGACCGCCGGCTCAGCCCAGTTCCACCGGCAGGTCGTACAGGTCGTTCTGGGTGACGATCGGCTTGTTCCGCAGCTCGGACGCGGGGACGGCGAGCTCCAGATCAGGGAACCGCTCGTACAGCGCGGGCAGGGCCACCCCCGCCTCCAGCCGGGAGAGCGCCGCACCCGGGCAGACGTGCGGGCCGTGGCCGAACGCGATGTGGCGGTTGGGGGAGCGGGTGACGTCGAAGTCCCCGGCCGTCGGCCCGTGCTGCGCCTCGTCGCGGCCGAGCGCGCCGAAGGAGACGATCAGCGCCTCGCCCTTCGGCAGGACCTTGTCGCCCACCTCGACGTCCTCCGTGGCGAACCGGATCAGGACATGGGACGTGGGGGTGTTCCAGCGCAGGGTCTCCTCGATCGCGTTCTCCCACGGCACCTGTCCGCTCAGCACCTGCTCGCGCTGCTCGGGGTGGGTCTGGAGGGCGACGACGGCGTTGACGATCAGGCTGATCGTGGTCTCGTGACCGGCGGCGATGATCAGCTGGAGGGTGTTGACGATCTCCTCGTCGGTGAGGTGGTCGCCGTCCTCGGAGGCCGCGATCAGGGCGCTGGTGAGGTCGTCGCCCGGGTTCTCCCGCTTGGCGTCGACGATCTTCGTGAAGAGCGCGCCGAGGTCCGCCATCATCTGCGGGACCTCCTCCGGCGGCGTCTGCGTCGAGAAGAACTTCTCGAAGAGCTCCTTCAGCCGGGGGTGGTCCGCGCGGTCCACGCCCATCAGTTCGCTGATCACGTTCATCGGCAGCGGGTACGCGAACTCCGCCTTCAGGTCGACCTTCTCGCCCTTGGGCAGCGCGGCCAGCCGGTCCAGGCTCGCCGTGGTCAGCGCCTCGATGCCGGCCCGCAGCCGCTCCACCCGCTTCACGGTCAGCGCCTGCGCGACCAGGGTGCGCAGCCGGCGGTGGTCCGTGCCGTCGACCGTGAGCATGGAGCGGCCGGGGTTGGCGAGGCCGATCAGCGGCCAGTCCATCGGTATCTCGCCGCGCTGCCAGGCGCCCCAGACGTTGATGTCCTTCACGATCCGGCTGTCGGTGAGCAGCTGCCGGGCCTCCGCGTGGCGGGTGACCGCGTAGCAGTGCACCCCGCCCGGCAGTTCCACCTCGGCGAGCGGGCCCGCCGCCCGTAGCCGGGCGCTCTCGCCGTCGAGGTCGGTGACGAAGGGGTCGAGGGCGATCCGGGTCATCTCTGGCCTCCGGTGGCGGGTCTGATGGCGGGTGCGGCGACGGTTCCGACGGCGGGGGTGGGCGTGAAGACCACCGGCAGGTCCGTCAGGCCCCGCAGCCACGGGGACGGGCGCCGGGTGAGTCGCTCGGCGGGGACGGCGAGGTCGATGTCCGGGAGCCGGTCCAGCAGGACCTCGATGCCGGTACGGGCGATGACCTCGGCGGTTTCCTGGGCCGGGAACGGGCAGCGGTGCTCGCCGTGGCCGAAGGAGAGGAACGCGTTGTTGCCGCCGGTCAGCGCGGAGCCGTCGGTGCGGACCTGCGGGTCCGCGTTGGCGGCGGCGATGCCCAGCAGCAGCAGGTCGCCCGCCTGGACGTGGCGCCCGCCGAGATGGGTGTCGCGCGAGGCCCAGCGGCCCGCGACGTTCTGTGTCGGGGTGTCCTCCCAGAGCACCTCGTTCATGGCCTCGGCGACGCTGTGCCGGCCGCCCGAGAGGGAGGCGGCGAACCGGTCGTCGGTGAGCATCAGCCGCAGCGAGTTGCCGATCCAGTCGGCGGTCGGCTGGTGGCCCGCGGCCATCATGACCATCAGGTCCTGGGCGACCTCCTCGTCGGTGAAGTGGCCGCGGTCGGCGATCATCCGCGAGGCGACGTCGTCGCCGGGCTCGGCGTGCTTGTCGGCCAGCAGCTGGAACATGGACGAGGCGAGGTGCTGCTGGCCGGCCAGCGCCCGCTCCCGGCCGTCGATCATGTCGTTGAGCGAGCCGACGAGCGCGTGGCCGGTGGCGTCGCTGAAGCCGTAGATCTTCGCCAGGACGAGGGCGGGGAGCAGCATCGCGTACTCGGCGATGATGTCGGTCCGGCCCGTGGAGCAGAACCGGTCGATGAGTCCGTCGGCGAACTCCTCCGCGTACCGCTTCAGGGCGAACGGGTCGACGGACTCCAGCGCGTTGCTGATCATCGCGGCGCGCTCGGTGTGCCGGGGGCCGACCGTGTAGAGGATCGACGGCTGCTTGCGGCCGATCATCGGCAGCAGCGGCCAGTCGTCGGGGATGCGGTCCCACTGGTTCCACAGGTCGGAGTCGCGGCTGAACAGCACCGGGTCACCGGTGACCTGGTGCAGTTCGCGGTAGCCGAGCACGAGCCAGGCGGGTACGTCGCCGTCGAGGACGACGGGCGCCACGGCCCCGTGGTCGCGGCGCATCTCCCGGTACAGCCGGGTCGGTTCGGTCTGGAACCGGGGGCCGGAGAGCGGCGCGCGGCCCTGGGACACGGGGCAGCCGGCGGGCGGCGCCGGGGGCTGGGTCACGAGGTGGGCTCCGGGGTCTTCTCCGGCGTGGTCTCCGGACGGGCGGCGGACGGGGCGGGGGCGCTGCCCCGCGAGAGGGCGTGCAGGTACTCGACCAGCGTGATCAGTACGTATTTGCTGGACGAACGGTCCCGGGCGTCGCACTCCACCAGGGGTACGTCGTCCGAGAGGTCGAGCGCCTCCCGTATCTGCTGTTCGGTGTGGAGCGGGCCGCCGAAGTCGTTGCACGCCACGATGAACGGTGTGCCGTGGTGCTCCAGGCGGTCGATCGCGTACCAGGAGTCGGCGAGCCGGCGGGTGTCGACGAGGACGACGGCGCCGAGCGTGCCCGAGAACAGCCGGTCCCACAGGAACCAGAACCGTTCCTGGCCCGGGGCGCCGAAGAGGTACAGCACCGAGCGTTCGTCGAGCGAGATCCGGCCGAAGTCGAAGGCGACGGTCGTGGACGTCTTCGCCTGCACACCGTCGAGGTGGTCGACGGCCTCGCCCGCGCGGGTCATGGTCTCTTCCGTGTTCAGCGGCCGGATTTCGCTGACGGAACGGACCATGGTGGTCTTGCCCACCCCGAAGCCGCCGACAACGACGATCTTCAGTCCGTTGTCGGCCGTCGCCTGCAGGGCGGCACGGTCAGAGGTTGCGGAGTCCAACGAGCACCTGTTCCAGGATGTCGGGGTCGGGGAGCCGGTCCGCGACACGGGCGGTACGGGGGTGGCGAGCGCTGATCCGGCCGGTGTCCAGCAGATCGGACAGCATGATCCGGACGATGCTGACGGGCAGGCCGAGGCCCGCCGCGATCTCCACGACCGCGGTGGGCAGTTGGCACATCCGCAGGATCGTGACGTGCTCCGACTGCATGCCGGGGGTCGGTTCGCACTCGGAGACCACCAGCGTCACCAGGTCGAACGCGTCCGAATCGGACCGGCTGCGGCCACCGGTGAGGGTGTACAGCCGGTCCGGGTCGTCGTCCCGGCCGGGGCGGGGGCGGGTCATACGTTCGCTGTCGCGTCGACGGCCGCGGCGGGAGTCTCGGCGGCACCGGCGACCGGGGAGGAGCGGGGCGGAGCACTCAGGTGCTCGCCGAGCTGCTCGACGAGTTCGCTCATGTTGTGGCCGATGAGGCCGACGTCGGCCTCGTCGGAGGCGACGACCGCGAGATGGGCGCCCGCGCCCGCCTCGACGATGAACAGCACGCCGCCGTAGAACTCGGCCATCGCGGACCGTACGCCGCCGGAGCCGTCACCGAACTCGACGGACGCGCCGTGCGACAGGCTCTGGATCCCGGCCGAGATCGCGGCCAACTGGTCGGCCTGGTCGACGGAGAGCTCGGGGGTACGGCACAGCTTGAGGCCGTCCCTGGACAGGACGAGGGCGTGGCGGGTGCCGGGGGTGCGCTCCAGGAGCCCCTCCAGCAGCCAGTTGAGCTTCTCGTCGGTGGTCGCGGTCATCGGGTGTTGCCTTCTTCCGGGTGCGGGGGATTGGGCCGGACAGCCTGGCGGAAGCTGCTGAAGCGGGCTGCCTGTTCCTTGGGGTCGGCGGTACGGGGCCGGGGGGCCTCGGCGTCGCCGGAGTGGGCGCCGGCGCGGGCCTCGGCGGCGGCGAGGGTGCGGCCGCGGGGGCGCTTGGGGAGCCCGCTCTCGCCGAACCGGGGGAGGTTGCGGGTGGTCTCGGAGGGGGAGTCCGAGAGGGCGGGGGTGGCTGCCGATGCCGGTGCCGGTGCCGAGTTCTGCGGGTGCTGGGGATCGGCCGAGGGAGCCGTGGAGGACGCTGCGGCCGTGCCGTGCGCGGGCTCCGGCTCGGGCATCGGCGCGGACACGGGCTCGGTGGCCATCGGCGCGGACGCCGGGACCGGCGCCGCGGTTCGGGTGAGGAGCTCCTGCGGAAGCATCATCAGGGCGCCCGTGCCGCCGCGCGCGGACGGCCGGAACGACACGGTCAGACCGTGCTTGCGGGCCAGCCGGCCGACGACGGCGAGGCCGAGCCGGGTGCCGGAGAGCCTCGTCAGGTCCTGGTTGGCGGCCGACACCGCGCTTTCGGCGCGGCGCAGCTGCACCTCGCTCATGACCAGGCCGCTGTC
Source organism: Streptomyces sp. NPDC087845 (assembly GCF_044742755.1). NCBI lineage: Bacteria > Bacillati > Actinomycetota > Actinomycetes > Kitasatosporales > Streptomycetaceae > Streptomyces > Streptomyces sp. NPDC087845. The sequence goes on along the minus strand of NZ_JBIUVC010000001.1, from coordinate 876,254 downwards.
CTCGACGGTGAGGACGATGCCGGCCGGTACCTCCTCGACGTACACATGGACCTCTGCCGTGGGCGGCGAGAAGTTGGCGGCGTTGTCCAGAAGTTCGGCGAGTGCGTGCATGACGCCCTCGGCGGCGTGGCCGGCGACCGCGACATCGCTGGTCGAGTGGAGGCGCACCCGCTGGTAACCGCTGATCCGGCCCATCGCGCCGCGCAGGATCGACTCCATCACGATCGGCTTCGCCCAGCGCCGCCCGGAGCGGGCACCGGTCAGCACGGCGATGGAGTCGGCGAGCCGGCCCGCCTGGGCGGTGCGGTGGTCCAGGTGGAGCAGATCGCCGAGCACGTCCTCGGCGGCGTGCCGGTGCTCCATCTCGCGCAGGTCGGCGAGCATGCTGGTGGCCAGGGCCTGCATCCGGCCGGCGGCGTTGGCGCAGGCGGCGACCGCGGCGGAGCGCTCGGTGTCGCTGCGGGCCGCGCGGGCGGTGAGCCGCTCGACCTCACCGGTGAACCGTGCGACGTCGGCGGCGGCCTGCGAGGAGATCCGCGCGGTCTCGGCCTCGGCGGCGGCCTTGATCCGGGCCGTCTCGGCGGTGAACCGCTGCCCCTCGGCCGCGGAGGCGGAGACGAGCCGGCTGATCTCGCCGGTGAACCGCTGGGTCTCCGCCGCGAGACGGGCGCGCAACCGGTTCGCGGTGGCGCGGGCATGGACGGCGGTGGCCACGGCGGCGGACAGCAGCACGGCGGCGGCGCCCGCCCCCCAGGCCGCCGTGGTCCGCACCGAGTCGGGGGCGGCGGTGACCGCCCACAGGCACAGGGAACCGGTGACGGCCAGTGAGATCAGCAGGGCCAGTGCGGTCGGCCGGGATGAGGCGCTCAAGTGGAGTCCTAGGGGGCGGACGTAACGAACGGGCGGATCGGGACAGTTCTGTATGGAGGGGGTAAACGCGACAACTGGAGCTGATAATTCCTAGGCAAGTCGGGGTCACTATATGAGAATTGACGCGCGCTTTGGGAAGTGCTTGTGGCGTTCTCTGTCACGTATGTGACTACGTGTCCGACGTATTCCGACGTATTGACGTATTCGGGGGACTCGCGCGGACGTGGGGCCGCCGAGTGACCGGATCAACGGCATCCTGGGCCCATGGCCGCACATCAGAAACCGACGGAACGCGACGCACTCGCACAGGCCCTGCGCGCCGCGGTCCGCGGAGAGGTCGACTTCGGCCCCACCGCACGGGCGTTGACGACGATGGACGCCTCCAACTACCGCCGCGTGCCGCTCGGCGTCGTCACCCCGCGCGACGCCGACGACGTGGCCGCCGCGCTCGCCGTCTGCCGCCGGTACGAGGCGCCCGTGGTCCCGCGCGGCGGTGGCACCTCGATCGCCGGGCAGGCCACCGGCACCGGCGTCGTCCTCGACCTCACGCGCCACATGCGCAGGATCGTCGAGCTGGACGCCGGGTCGCGCACCGCGGTCGTCCAGCCGGGCGTGGTCCTGGACGACCTGCGGGCCGCCGCCGCCCCGCACGGTCTCACCTTCGGTCCGGACCCCGCCACGCACAGCCGCTGCACGCTGGGCGGCATGATCGGAAACAACTCCTGCGGCGCGCACTCGGTCGCGTGGGGCACCACCGCCGACAACGTGCACGGCCTGACCGTGGCCCGCTACGGCGGCGACACGCTCCGGGCGGGCCGGGGGCGGGGGCCCGCACTCCCCACCGAGCACCCCGGGACCCCCGCACTCCCCACCGAGCACCCCGGGCTCCCCGCATTCCCCACCGGACTACCCGGGCTCCCCGAGCTCATCGGCGCGAACCTGGCCCTGCTCCGGACCGGATTCCCCGAACTCCCGCGCCGCATCTCCGGATACGCCCTGGACGCGCTCCTGCCCGAACGCGGGGCCGACCTCGCCCGCGCCTTCTGCGGCAGCGAGGGCACCCTCGGTGTGGTGACGGAGGCGACCGTACGGCTGGTCGAGGCACCGGCGGCCCGCGCGCTCGCCGTACTCGGCTACGCGGACGAGGCCGCCGCCGCCGAGGCCGCCCCCGGCCTGCTCCCGTACCGCCCCCTGACCGTGGAGGGCATGGCCGCCGATCTTGTGCGGGAGCCGGCCGGGCTGCCGCGCGGCGCGGCCTGGCTCTTCGTCGAGACGGGCGGCGCCACCCCGGCCGAGGCGCGGGCGCACGCCGAGCGGGTCCTGCGGGCGGCGGACGCGCTGGACGGCGCGGTCGTCACCGACCCGGCCGGGCAGCGGACCCTGTGGCGCATCCGCGAGAACGCGGCGGGCACCGCCACCCGGATGCCGGACGGCACGGAGGCGTGGCCCGGCTGGGAGGACTGCGCCGTACCGCCCGCACGCCTCGGCCCGTACCTCCGCGACTTCCGGGCCCTGCTAGCCGCCCACGGTCTGCGCGGCACCCCGTACGGGCACTTCGGCGACGGCTGCATCCACGTACGGATCGACTTCGACCTGCTGACCGCCGAAGGAGTGGCCCGCTTCCGCCGCTTCTCCGAGGAACTGGCGGACCTGGTCGTCGCGCACGGCGGATCACTGAGCGGGGAGCACGGCGACGGCCAGGCCCGCGCCGAACTGCTCCCGCGCATGTACGGGGACGAACTGGTCGCCCTCTTCTCCCGGTTCAAGGACATCTGGGACCCGGACGGCGGTATGAACCCCGGCGTCCTGGCCCGCCCCGCCCGGCTCGACGAGAACCTCCGCTTCGAGGTGCTGCCGAAGCGCCCGGTGGAGGTCGCGTTCGGCTACCCGCACGACGGCGGGGACTTCTCCTCGGCGGTACGCCGATGCGTCGGTGTCGCCGCATGCCGTACGGCGGAACCGGCGGGCCCGGGGGTGATGTGCCCGTCCTTCCGGGCGACCGGCGAGGAGGCCCACTCCACCCGCGGCCGGGCCCGGCTGCTGCACGAGATGCTCGCGGGCGAGGTGATCACGGACGGCTGGCGGTCGACGGAGGTGCGCGACGCGCTCGACCTCTGCCTCTCCTGCAAGGGCTGCCGCAGCGACTGCCCGGTGGGCGTCGACATGGCCACGTACAAGGCGGAGTTCCTGCACCACCACTACCGGGGGCGGCTGCGCCCGGCCGCCCACTACGCGATGGGGCGGCTGCCGACGTGGCTGCGGCTCGCCGCCCCGTTCGCGGGCGCACTGAACGCGCTGGCCCGGGTCCGCCCGACGGCGGCCCTGGTCAAACGGCTGGCGGGGATCGCCCCGGAGCGCGCACTCCCGGTCCTGGCGCGGGAGACGTTCACCCGGTGGTTCCGGCGGCACCGGGGCAGGGGGGCGGTGATCCCGCCGGGCGACCGGGCGGTCACCCTCTGGCCCGACACCTTCACCACCCACCTCTCGCCCGAGGTGGGGCGGGCGGCGGTCCGGGTCCTGGAGGCGGCGGGCCGAAGACCGCTGCTGCCCGGCCGCGGGCTGTGCTGCGGCCTCACGTATGTGTCGACGGGTCAGCTGGGCAAGGCCCGCAAGGTGATGCGCCGCACCCTGGACCGGATGGGCGACCTGCTCGGAGACCCGCTCGTCGTCCTCGAACCGAGCTGCGCCGCCACCCTCCGCACCGACATGCCGGAGCTCCTCCCGGACGACCTCCGCGCCGCCGGACTCGCGGGTTCGGTCCGGACCTTGGCGGAGTACCTGGAGGAGTACGCCCCCGATTGGCGGCCGCCTCGCCTGAACCGCCCGGTCGCCGGTCAGACGCACTGCCACCAGCACGCGGTCCTGGGTGACGCGGCGGACCGCCGGCTGCGCGAACGGGCCGGACTGACCGGCGAGTTGAACGGAGGCTGCTGCGGACTGGCGGGGAACTTCGGCTTCGAACGGGGCCACTGGGAGGTGTCGGTGGCGTGCGCGGAAGAACAGCTGCTGCCGTCCGTACGGTCCGCGGAGCTCGGTACGGAGTTCCTGGCGGACGGGTTCTCCTGCCGGACGCAGCTGGAGCAACTGGGCGGTGTACGGGCCCGCCACCTGGCGGAGGTGCTGGCGCAGGGGCTGGACGACGAGCCCCCGGCCACCGGGCCTCCCGGTCCGTCCGGAGCGTGAGGCGCGGGGCTGTTGGCGCATCGTTGTTCAACTGGGGGCGCCGGCCAGGACTTGCACCTTGCCGGTGTCGAGGTAGTAGTAGGCGCCGACCACGGCAAGGGCGCCCTTTCCCACGAGTGGGGCCAGGTCCTGGTTGGAGCGCAGGCCGGCTGCGGTCAGCTCGACCTGGGCGCGGGCCATGGTCTCGACCGGGTCGGTACCGCCTTCGCGGACTGCCCGCTCGTACGCCGGCCGCAGGGCCTTGGCGATCGCCTCCAGGTTGCCGGGCAACGGCTTGCCGTCACGGAGGGACTTGTACGCTGCCCCGACGGCGCCGCAGCGCTGATGCCCGAGGACCACGATGAGCGGAGTGCCACTCGTCATGGGCCCGTATTCCACGGACCCCGTGACCACCGGACCGACCGCCTCCCCGCCTGTACGCATCACGTAGAGGTCACCCAGTCCGGTGTCGAAGAGGAGCTCCGGCGGCACCCGGGAGTCGATGCACGAGAGGACCGCTCCGAAAGGTTCCTGCTTCTGGGCCACGAACTCGCGCCGGTCCGGATCGCGGTCGGGATGCCGAAGGTCTCCGCTCACCCAGCGCTTGTTGCCGTCCATCAGTCTCGCGAGCGCCTCGGCGGGTGTGGCCGGCCGGGCTTCCGGCGAGGTGCCGGTTGCCATCGGAGTGGCGCTCGTCGATGAGCACCCCGCCAGTGCGGCCGAGGCGACCACGAGTCCGCCGACGAGCAGAGTTCTGCGATCCGGACGTCCCGCTCTGTCCATTTCGGGGGTTCCCCTCAGTCCGCTGAGATGCGTCCGTACGTCTTGGCCAAGGCGATTGTTCAGCGCGGTGCGCGAACCCGGCCGCAGGCGCAAGCGGGCGCGGGCCGCCTTGCCACCGACGGCCCACAGAACCGGCTCGGGTGGCGAGGACCGGGGGCCGGGGGCCGGGGAGGAACCTCGGACGCGGGTGCGGCGGGCAGAGGAGAGCCCGCCGCATCCGCACCCCTCGTCAAGCCCCCGCAGCCTCCAGCACCGCCGCCACCAGCCGCTCTCCTGGCCGATCCCGTCCCCGGCCCAGAGGTCGACGACCGGCCGTCCAGACGGGCGGCGAGCTGGGCCCCCGGCTCGTCGGTGCCCTCGGCGAGTACGGCGGCGAATTCCTCCCGTACGCCCTCGAAGCCCGCGGCGACCGTTCCGTGGACGCTGCTCTCGTTCGACATGGTGGTGTGTGCCCCCCTGGCGGGCCGTGCGACCTTCGCACGGCCTTCACCGCACTGTGGTGCGCGGAAATTCCCTTACTCCACGGCGTCCCGCGCCACGATCTCGCGGGCGAGCGCGGCGAGCTTCGGCAGCGCGGGATGGCCGGGGGCGTCGCGCCGGGCGAGCAGGACCGGGACGGTCGGGGCGTCGACGAGGGAGCGGTAGACGACCCCGGAGTGCGGGTGCATTCCGGCGGTGGACGCGGCGGAGACCCCGACGCCGCGCCCCGCGGCGATGGCGGTCAGCCAGTCGTCGGTGTTGGCGACGGTGAGGGTGGCGGCGGGCCGGGTGTCCGGCGGCCACAGGTCGACGGTGGTCGTGCCGGAGACGGTGTTGAGGACGACGGCGCTGCCCGCCAGATCGGCGAGAGTGAGCGTGGCGTGCCCTGCGAGCGGCCCGTCCGCCGCCACCGCCGCCACCCGGTCCTCCTCGAACAGCACCTCGGTGACGAGCCCCGGTGCCTCGACGGGCCCCCGCAGCAGCGCGGCATCGACCTCGCCGCGGGTGAGCCCGGCGGTGCGGTCGTCGATCCGCAGCAGTTCGAGCGGGGTCTGCGGGTACCGCTCCTGCCAGCGGCGGAGCAGCGGTGTGGTGTACGGGCCGAACGCGGACCAGGCGTGCCCGATCCGCAGTGGCCGGTGGCGCAGTTCGCCGGGGTCGAGCGCCTCGTCGAACGCGGCGATCGCGGCGGCGGCCCTGTCCCGGAAGGCGACGCCTTCGGGGGTGAGGGCGAGATGGTGGGTGGACCGGTCGACGAGCCGGACACCGAGGCGCTGCTCCAGGGCGGCCAGCGTGCGGGAGACCACGGGCTGGGTGAGGCGGAGGCGGGCGGCGGCGCGGGTGACGTTGCCCTCGTCGGCGACGGCGAGGAAGGCGCGCAGATGCCGCACTTCGATACCGCGACCAGCACTTTCCCCAGAACGCCCGATGCTCATGCGCGGGGAGCATAACCAGAGCTCGATCGACATTTCACGTGGCACGCGGAGGTACCTACCGTAAGAGGGCGTACCGCACGAGTGAAGTGCAGTATCTTCAATCGAACAGTGCATTGAGTTGCACTCTCGGATCGAGAGGAACACCGCAGGTGAACGACCAGCGCAGTGCCGCAGCGGCCGCGGCGGCCGTGGAGCGGGCCGCAGCCGTCGCCGTACCCGAGGCGGTTCCCGCCCTGGGCGACGCGGCAGGCCCCGCGGGCCCCAAGGGCCGGAGGGCGGCGCTCGCCCCGGTCGCGCTGGTGGTCGCGGGCGGGCTCTCCGTCCAGTTCGGCTCCGCGGTCGCGGTCCTGCTGATGCCGCGGGCCGGGGCGCTCGGGGTGGTCACCCTGCGCCTGGCCGTCGCCGCGCTCGTCCTGATGGCCGTCTGCCGCCCGAAGCTGCGCGGCCACTCGCGCGCCGACTGGTGCACGGTCCTCGCGTTCGGGGTGGCCATGGGCGGCATGAACACGCTCTTCTACCAGGCCGCCGACCGGATCCCGCTGGGCGCGGCCGTCACCCTGGAGGTGCTGGGCCCGCTGGCCCTCTCGGTGATCGCCTCCCGCCGCCTGATCAACCTGGTGTGGGCGGGTCTCGCGCTGGGCGGGGTCGTGCTGCTGAGCGGGGGCGGCTTCGACCGTCTCGATCCGGTGGGCGCCGCGTACGCACTGGGCGCGGGCGCCATGTGGGCGACCTACATCCTCTTCAGCGCCCGCACCGGCCGCCGCTTCCCCCAGGCGGACGGCCTGGCCCTGGCCCTGGTGGTCGCCGCGCTGCTCTCGCTGCCCCTCGGCATCCTGGAGTCGGGCTCGAAACTGCTGGTCCCGTCCACGCTGGGGATGGGTGCGGCGGTCGCGCTGCTGAGCTCGGTCCTCCCGTACACCCTCGAACTCATGGCGCTGCGCCGTCTGCCCGCGCCCACCTTCGCGATCCTGATGAGCCTGGAACCGGCGATCGCGGCCACCGCCGGCTTCCTGATCCTCGACCAGGCCCTCTCCACGACGGACGCCCTGGCCATCGCCCTGGTCATCGGGGCGAGCATGGGCGCGGTACGCAGCCAGGTGCGGGGCGGGAAGAGCCGCGACCGCGCCTGAGCGGCCGAGTGCGCGTGGCCCGGTCGCCCGACGCCCTGGCCGCCCGTATCCACCGGGCCCCATGAGCGGCGGCGGGACGGATCACCGGATCGCGGAAGGCTCCCCGACCGGGCCGACGGGGGCCATGTACGCACGCATCCGGGCCACACGCCCGTCGGCCGTGGTCCAGCCGTCGGTGCGGCTGCCGAGGTAGCGCCACCCGGCACGTTCGTAGAACGCGATGGCGGCCGCCCCGCCCTCCTCGGCCTCCAGGACGAGCCGCACACCGTCGGCTGCCGCCGCCGCCCTCACCGTGTCGAGCAACGCGCTCGCCACCCCGCGGCGACGTGCCTCGGAGCGCGCGAAGAGCCGGGCGACCGACGCCAGTTCAGCCACGGGCAGACCGGCCTCCTTCGCCAGAACCTCCTCCGTACGTGTGAGCGCCACATGCCCCAGCACCGTCGGACCGTCCACGGCCACCCAGGCATCGAGCAGCCCATGAGGCGTCAGCCAGTTCTTTGGGTCGGCCGGCCACTCGGCCGGGTAGCGGTCTGCCTCGTGCACGGTCGCCAGCGCGTCGACGCACGCCTCCATGTCGCCGTCGCGGCGGTGGCGGATCTCTGCTGCACTCATGACCCGGTGCTCATATCTCGTCCGTGCGGATGCCGGATATCAACGCGTGGAACGCGGTCCGTCCGGTGGTGACGACCCGGGCCGGGCGGGTGCTGTCACGGAGGGCGACGTGGCGAGGGGCCGGGGTGGCGACTTCTACGCAGTTGTTGCCGCCCCCCACGCAGGAGGACGAACGCTGCCGGCTGTCTTCCTTCATGGGTGTCCTCTCATGGTTCGCGCGCGATGGCACGGATGAAGTCTTCCGCGTCCCGACGGCGGGTGGAAAATAATGCAAGCATGCTTGCTTGTTTATGGGTCCGCTGCCATGCTCCTGGGCACACCGCCTTGCCCCGAGGGGAGCGCACCGTGCCCGATGTCGCAGCCGTGATCGACGATCTGCGCGAGGAGAGCCAGGAACTCGACGCACTCGTACGGGAGTTGAGCGCCGGGCAATGGGCCGCCGCGACCCCCGCCCCGGGCTGGAGCATCGCGCACCAGATCGCCCATCTCACCTGGACCGACGAGGTCGCGTCGCTGGCCGCCACCGATGCCGACGCCTTCGCCGGGGAGGTGGCCAAGGCGATGGAGGCGCCCGAATCCTTCGTCGACCAGGGGGCCGAGGAGCCGGCCGCACTGGCGCCCGACGCGCTGCTCGCGCGGTGGCGGGACGGGCGCGGGCGGCTGGAGGCGGTGTTGCGGGGCGCTCCGGCCGGGGTGCGCATCCCCTGGTACGGGCCGCCGATGAGCGTCGCCTCGATGGCGACCGCCCGGATCATGGAGACCTGGGCGCACGGCCAGGACATCGCCGACGCCCTCGGCGTCACCAGGGCCCCCACCGCCCGGCTGCGGCACGTCGCCCGGATCGGGGTGCGGGCCAGGGACTACGCCTACCTGGTACGGGGGATCGCCGCGCCCGGGGAGGAGTTCCGGGTCGAACTGAAGGCGCCCGACGGCGAGTCGATCGCGTTCGGCGCCGAGGACGCACCGCAGCGCGTCACCGGGCCGCTGCTCGACTTCTGCCTCCTGGTCACCCAGCGCGCCCACCGCGACGACCTCGCCCTCCGGGCCACCGGGCCCGACGCCGACCAGTGGCTCGACATCGCCCAGGCGTTCGCCGGGCCGCCCGGACCCGGCCGCTCGCCGCGGGGCGGCGGCGCATGACCGGGCCGCTGCGGATCGGCAACGCCTCCGGGTTCTACGGCGACCGCTTCGACGCCGTGCGCGAGATGCTCACCGGCGGCCCCCTCGACGTCCTCACCGGGGACTACCTGGCCGAACTGACCATGCTCATCCTCGGCCGGAGCCGGCTCAAGGACCCCGCGCGCGGGTACGCCACCACCTTCCTGCGCCAGCTGGAAGAGGGCCTCGGGCTCGCCCACGAGCGCGGGGTGAAGATCGTCACCAATGCCGGAGGGCTCAACCCGGCCGGACTCGCCGACGCCGTACGGGAGTTGGCGCACAAAGTGGGCGTGCCGGTGCGGGTCGCCCATGTGGAGGGCGACGCCCTCCCCGTGCCCGAGGGGTACCTCACCGCCAACGCCTACCTCGGCGGCGCCGGTATCGCCGCCTGCCTCACCGGAGGCGCCGATGTCGTCGTCACCGGGCGGGTCACGGACGCCGCCCTCGTCACCGGGCCCGCCGCCGCCCACTTCGGCTGGGGGCCCGACGACCACGACGCGCTCGCCGGGGCCGTCGTCGCCGGCCACGCACTGGAGTGCGGCACCCAGGCCACCGGCGGGAACTACGCGTTCTTCCGGGGCCACGACCTGCGGCGGCCCGGCTTCCCCGTCGCCGAGATCCACGCCGACGGCTCGTCCGTCGTCACCAAGCACGACGGCACGGGCGGAGTCGTCGATGTCGGCACCGTCACCGCCCAGTTGCTGTACGAGACCGGCGGCGCCCGGTACGCCGGACCGGACGTCACCGCCCGGCTCGACACGGTACGGCTGGTCCAGGAGGGCCCCGACCGGGTGCGGATCTCCGGCGTGCGCGGCGAGGCCCCGCCGGCCACTCTCAAGGTCGGGCTGAACCGGCTCGGCGGCTGGCGCAACGAGGTCGTCTTCGTACTCACCGGGCTCGACATCGAGGCCAAGGCGCGGCTGGTGCAGGACCAGTTCGCGGATGCTCTGGCCCGGTCCGGCCGGCAACCCGGTGACGTGCGCTGGGAGTTGGTCCGGACCGACCGGACCGATGCCGGCACCGAGGAGACCGCGAGCGCGCTGCTGCGGCTCGTCGTCCGCGACCAGGACCCGGAGGCCGTCGGGCGCGCGGTCTCCGGCGCCGCCGTCGAGCTCGCGCTCGGCAGCTACCCGGGCTTCCATGTCACCGCCCCACCCGGAAAGGGCGCCCCGTACGGGGTGTTCGAGGCGGCGTACGTACCGGCGAGCGACGTCCCGCACGTGGCCGTGCTCCCGGACGGACGGCGGGTGCGGCAGGAGCCTCCCGTACGGACGCGGCCCCTCCGGGACGTCGAGGAGCCGCCCCTGCCCGAACCCCTGCCGTCCGGCGGTCCCACCCGGACCGCCCCGCTCGGCCGGGTCGCGGGCGCCCGCAGCGGCGACAAGGGCGGCGACGCCAACGTGGGGGTGTGGGCCGTCGGCGACGACGCCTGGCGGTGGCTGGCCCACGAGCTGACCGTCGAGCGGTTCCGGGAGCTGCTGCCGGAGAGCGCCGGCCTCACCGTCGTACGCCATGTCCTGCCGAACCTCCGCGCCCTGAACTTCGTGGTCCACGGGCTGCTCGGCGAGGGCGTCGCCGGCCGGCACCGGTTCGATCCGCAGGCCAAGGCGGTGGGGGAGTGGCTGCGGTCCCGGTGCCTCGCCATCCCCGTAGCGCTGCTGGAAGCCGTCCACGCACCGGAGGTGAACGCATGACCGTCCTGCCCACCGCACTCGACACCGCGAGCCCCGAATACGCCGCGAACCGTGCGGCCATGCTCGCGAAACTCGACGAGCTGGCCGTCGAGCACACCAAGGCGCAGGCGGGCGGCGGTGCGAAGTACGTCGAGCGGCACCGCTCGCGCGGCAAGCTCCTGGCCCGCGAGCGGATCGAGCTGCTGATCGACCAGGACACCCCGTTCCTGGAGCTGTCGCCGCTCGCCGCCTGGGGGAGCGAGGCCCCCGCGTACGCAGTCGGCGCCTCGCTCGTGACCGGGATCGGGGTGGTGGCGGGCGTGGAGTGCCTGATCACCGCCAACGACCCGACCGTACGCGGCGGCGCCTCCAACCCCTGGACCCTGAAGAAGGCCCTGCGGGCGAACGAGATCGCCTTCGCCAACCGGCTGCCCTGCATCAGCCTCGTCGAGTCCGGCGGCGCCGATCTTCCCTCGCAGAAGGAGATCTTCATCCCGGGCGGGGCGCTGTTCCGCGACCTCACCCGGCTGTCGGCGGCCGGCATTCCGACCGTGGCCGTCGTCTTCGGGAACTCGACCGCCGGTGGGGCGTACGTCCCCGGCATGTCCGACCACACCGTCATGATCAAGGAACGGTCCAAGGTCTTCCTCGGCGGACCGCCCCTGGTGAAGATGGCGACCGGCGAGGAGAGCGACGACGAATCGCTCGGCGGCGCCGAGATGCACGCCCGCACCTCCGGGCTCGCCGACCACTTCGCCGTCGACGAGCAGGACGCGCTGCGCCAGGCCCGCCGGATCGTCGCCCGGCTCAACTGGCGCAAGGCGCACGCCGATCCGGGCCCCGCCGAACCGCCGAAGTACGACGAGGACGAGCTGATCGGCATCGTGCCCGGCGACCTGAAGGTGCCCTTCGATCCGCACGAGGTGATCGCCCGGCTCGTCGACGGCTCCGACTTCGACGCGTTCAAACCGCTCTACGGGACCAGCCTGGTGACCGGATGGGCCGCACTGCACGGCTATCCCGTCGGCATCGTCGCCAACGCGCAGGGCGTGCTGTTCAGCGAGGAGTCGCAGAAGGCCGCGCAGTTCATCCAGCTCGCCAACCAGCGCGACATTCCGCTGCTCTTCCTGCACAACACCACCGGCTACATGGTCGGCAAGGAGTACGAACAGGGCGGCATCATCAAACACGGCGCGATGATGATCAACGCGGTGTCGAACTCGAAGGTCCCGCACCTGTCCGTGCTGATGGGCGCCTCGTACGGAGCCGGGCACTACGGCATGTGCGGACGGGCGTACGACCCGCGCTTCCTCTTCGCCTGGCCCAGCAGCAAGTCCGCCGTCATGGGGCCGCAGCAGCTCGCCGGGGTGCTGTCCCTCGTCGCCCGCGCCTCCGCCGCCGCGAAGGGCCGGCCCTATGACGACGAGGCCGACGCCGGGCTGCGCGCGATGGTGGAGCAGCAGATCGAGTCCGAGTCGCTGCCCATGTTCCTGTCCGGGCGGCTGTACGACGACGGGGTCATCGACCCGCGCGACACCAGGACCGTCCTCGGGATGTGCCTGTCCGCGATCCACACCGCCCCGGTCGAAGGCACCCGTGGCGGCTTCGGAATCTTCCGGATGTGAGGCCACAGATGACCGGGACGAATCAGACGACTCAGACGGCTCGGACGACGGGAGCGGCTCGGACGGCTCGGACGGCGGGAGCGGCTCGGACGGCCGATGCGGCCGGTGCGACGGGTGAGACGGATGCGACCGATGCGGCCGGGGCGGGCGGGGGGCCGCGCACGATCTCCACACTGCTCGTCGCCAACCGGGGCGAGATCGCCTGCCGGATCTTCCGCACCTGCCGCGCGCTGGGCATCGCCACCGTCGCCGTGTACTCCGACGCGGACGCCGACGCGCTCCACGTACGGGAGGCGGACACCGCCGTACGGCTGCCGGGTGCCGCCCCGTCGGACACCTATCTGCGCGGCGATCTCGTCGTACGCGCCGCGCTCGCGGCGGGCGCCGACGCCGTCCACCCCGGGTACGGCTTCCTCTCCGAGAACGCCGCGTTCGCCCGGTCCGTGCGGGACGCCGGACTCGTGTGGGTGGGGCCGCCGGCCGAGGCCGTCGAGCTGATGGCGTCCAAGACCCGCGCCAAGGAGCTGATGGCCGCCGCCGGGGTTCCGCTGCTCGCGCCCGTCGACCCCGAGAAGGCCGGTGCCGCCGACCTGCCGCTGCTGCTGAAGGCGGCGGCGGGCGGGGGCGGTCGCGGGATGCGGATCGTACGTGAACTCGCCGACCTGTCGGGTGAGTTGACGGCGGCCTCCGCCGAGGCCGCTGCCGCCTTCGGGGACGGCGAGGTGTTCGCGGAGCCGTACGTGGAGCGCGGCCGGCACGTCGAGGTCCAGATCATGGCCGACGGGCACGGCGCGGTCTGGGCGCTCGGCACCCGGGACTGCTCGCTCCAGCGGCGCCACCAGAAGGTCGTCGAGGAGGCCCCCGCACCCGGTCTCGGCGACGCGCTGCGGGACCGGCTGCACGAGGCCGCCGTGACCGCCGCCCGCGCGGTCGGCTACCGGGGCGCGGGCACCGTCGAGTTCCTCCTCGGAGCCGACGGGCGGCCGTACTTCCTGGAGATGAACACCCGCCTCCAGGTCGAACACCCCGTCACCGAAGCGGTCTTCGGGCTCGACCTGGTCGCCCTGCAACTGCGCGTCGCGGAAGGCGAGCCGCTGCCCGCCCCCGCGCCCCCCGAGCCGCGCGGCCACGCCGTCGAGGCCCGGCTCTACGCCGAGGACCCCGCCCGCGACTGGCAGCCGCAGACCGGTCCACTGCTCACCCTGGAGGTACCGGACGAACCCGGACTGCGCCTCGACACCGGGTACACCGGCGGCGACACCATCGGCGTGCACTACGACCCGATGCTCGCCAAGGTCGTCGCCCACGCCCCCACCCGCAACGAAGCCGTGCGCCTCCTCGCCCGCGCCCTGGAACGTGCCCGCATCCACGGCCCGGTCACCAACCGCGACCTGCTCGTACGGTCCCTGCGCCACCCCGACTTCCGCGCCGCCCGCCTCGACACCGGCTTCTACGACCGCCATCTGGCCGCCCTCACCGCACCCCCGGACGAGGCGGACCTGCGCCTCGCCGCCCTGGCCGCCGCCCTCGCCGACGCCGCCGCCCGGCAGGACGGCCCCGGCCCCACCCGCTTCGGTGCCTGGCGCAACATCTCCTCGCGCCCCCAGGTCAAGCGCTACCGCGCCGAACCCGGCGGCACCGAACACGAGGCCGCCTACCGCACCGGGCGCACCGGCCCCGTCCCGGAGACCGGAGAACGGGTCGTCGCCGTCCGCCCCGGCCACGTCACCCTCGAAGCCGACTCCCTCACCCGCCACTTCCACCTCACCGTCCACCGGGACACGGTGTACGTGGACACCGCCACCGGCTCGTACACCCTCACCGCCCTGCCCCGCTTCACCGACCCCACCGACCGGACCGAACCCGGTTCCCTGCTCGCCCCCATGCCCGGCACCGTCGTCCGCGTCGCGGAGGGGCTCGGGGCCGGGGCCTCGGTCGAGGCCGGGCAGCCACTGATCTGGCTGGAGGCGATGAAGATGGAACACCGCATCCTCGCCCCCGCCTCCGGCACCCTCATCGCACTGCACGCCGCACCCGGCCTCCAGGTGGAGGTCGGCGCCCTGCTCGCGGTCGTGACCGAACCCACGGACGCCGCCACAGCACCCGCGGCCGCCGAAACCACGGACCTCGAATCCGCAGACCCTGCTGAGGAGAACGCATGAGCAGCTCCGCCCTCGAAACCGAAGAGCACCAGGCCCTGCGCGCAGCCGTCGCCGCCCTCGGGAAGCGCTACGGGCGGGACTACATGACGACCGTCGTACGCGACGGGTCCCACCCGCGCGAGCTGTGGGCCGAAGCCGCGAAGCTCGGCTACCTCGGCGTGAACCTCCCCGAGGAGTACGGCGGCGGAGGCGGCGGCCTGGCCGAACTCTCCATCGTCCTGGAGGAGCTGGGCGCGGCGGGCAGCCCGCTGCTCATGATGGTGGTCTCCCCGGCGATCTGCGGCACCGTCATCGCCCGCTTCGGCACCGGCGCCCAGAAGCGGCAGTGGCTCCCCGGTCTCGCCGACGGCAGCCTCACCATGGCCTTCGGCATCACCGAACCCGACGCGGGCTCCAACTCCCACCGCATCACCACCACCGCCCGCAAGGACGGCGAGGACTGGCTGCTCACCGGGCGCAAGGTCTTCGTCTCCGGCGTCGACATCGCCGACGCCACCCTCGTCGTCGGCCGGACCGAGGACGCCAGGTCCGGCAGGCTCAAGCCCTGCCTCTTCATCGTCCCGCGCGACGCCCCCGGCTTCGGACGCTCGCAGATCGACATGGAACTCCAGGCCCCGGAGAAGCAGTTCGAGCTGGTCCTCGACGACGTACGGCTGCCCGCCGACGCCCTCGTCGGCGAAGAGGACGCCGGACTCCTCCAGCTCTTCGCCGGGCTCAACCCCGAACGCGTCATGACCGCGGCGTTCGGCATCGGCATGGGACGCTACGCGCTCGCCCGCGCCGTCGAGTACGCGAAGACCCGGCAGGTGTGGAAGGAACCCATCGGTTCCCACCAGGCCATCGCCCACCCCCTCGCCCAGGCCCACATAGAACTGGAACTGGCCCGGCTGATGATGCAGAAGGCCGCCCGGCTCTACGACGAGGGCGACGACATCGGTGCCGGCGAGGCCGCCAACATGGCGAAATACGCGGCGGGCGAAGCCTGCGTCAAGGCCGTCGACCAGGCCGTGCACACCCTCGGCGGCAACGGCCTCACCCGCGAATACGGCCTCGCGTCCCTGGTCACCGCGGCCCGCGTCGCCCGGATCGCCCCCGTCAGCCGGGAAATGATCCTGAACTACGTGTCCCACCAGTCCCTGGGGCTCCCCAAGTCGTACTGACACGGGACGGTCTGTCTCGCCACGACGCGGCTGCGCCTCCCGCAGCCCTCGCCGCTCCGAAGGGACCTACCGCCATGGTGCACGTGTTCCACAGCGACCACTCCGCCGTCGAGGTACTCGACCTGCCCATCCATGACGCGGTCCTCGGGCGGGCCACCGCGGCGTTCGGCGACACGGTCGCCCTGATCGACGGGACGGACGACAGCTCCTCCCTCACCTACCGGCAGCTCGACGCCTCCCACCGGAAGATCGCCGCCGCCCTCGCCGCCGCCGGGGTGCGCAAGGGCGACGTACTGGCCCTGCACAGCCCCAACACCATCGCCTACCCAGCGGTCTTCTTCGGGGCGGCACGGGCCGGCGCCACCGTCACCACCGTCCACCCGCTGGCCACGCCGGAGGAGTTCGCCAAACAGCTCCGCGACTCCTCCGCCCGCTGGATCGTCACCGTCTCCCCACTCCTCGAAGCGGCCCGCCGGGCGGCCGAACTCGCCGGCGCCGTCGAGGAGATATTCGTCTGCGACCGGGCGGAGGGACACACCTCCGTACTCGACATGCTCGCCACCACCGCCCCCGAACCCCGCGTCGCCGTCGACCCGGGAGAGGACGTCGCCGCCCTGCCGTACTCCTCCGGCACCACCGGAACCCCCAAGGGCGTCATGCTCACCCACCGCTCCATGGCCACCAACCTGGAGCAGCTGCGCCCCTTCATCCCCATGGGCCCCGGCCACCGCATCCTGGCCGTGCTCCCCTTCTTCCACATCTACGGGCTCACCGCCCTGATGAACGCCCCGCTGCGGATGGGCGCCACCGTCGTCGTGCTGCCGCGCTTCGACCTCGTCCAGTTCCTCACCGCGATCGAGAAGCACCGCATCAGCGGCCTGTACGTGGCCCCGCCGATCGTTCTCGCACTGGCGAAGCACCCCGCGGTCGCCGAGTACGACCTGTCCTCGCTGGAGTACGTCGTCAGCGCCGCCGCCCCGCTCGACGCCGAGCTCGCCGCCGCCTGCTCCCGGCGCCTGGGGCTGCCGCCCGTGCGCCAGGCGTACGGCATGACGGAACTCTCGCCCGGCACGCACGTCGTCCCGCTCGCCGCCGAGAACCCGCCGCCCGGCGCCGTGGGCAGGCTCCTGCCCAGCACCGAGATGCGGATCACCGCCCTGGACCACGGGGCCGAGGACGCCCCGGTCGGCACCGACGGCGAGATCCTGATCCGCGGACCGCAGGTGATGAAGGGCTACCTCGGCCGCCCCGAAGCCACCGCCGGCATGATCGACGCCGACGGCTGGGTGCACACCGGCGACATCGGGCACGTCGACGCCGACGGCTGGCTCTTCGTCGTCGACCGGGTGAAGGAACTCATCAAGTACAAGGGCTACCAGGTCGCCCCCGCCGAACTCGAAGCACTGCTGCTCGGCCACGAAGGGATCGCGGACGCCGCCGTCGTCGGGGTGCACGACGCCGACGGCAACGAGGTCCCCAAGGCCTACCTGGTCCGCCGGAGCTCCGCGGCGGGCGAGAACCTCACGGCGGACGGCGTCATGGCGTACGTCGCCGGGCGCGTCGCCCCGTACAAGAAGATCCGGCAGGTCGAATTCATCGGCGCGGTACCGCGCGCGACCTCGGGAAAGATCCTCCGGCGCGAACTGCGCGACCGGGAACGGAGCCACTGACCGCATGCAGGACTCAAGGGCAGTCCTGTGCGGCCCGCGACGTCGTGGCGTGCAGTCTTGTGAGACGCGCGGTCTCGTCGTCGCGGAACGCGGCTACCTCGCGGCACCGCTGGCTCATGACGAATTCGCCGAGGCTCATGCACAGATCCATGCGCTGGATGCACACCCCGACCATGAAGGGTCCATCCGTGGCCCGGTACAGCCGGACCCCGTAATAGCCTTCCTGGCAGTCCCGGTCATTGTTGAACCGACAGCCGATGCATGTCTCGGGGAGGCGCACGGGGCGGATGCTCTTGGCGTACAGCGTGCGTCCGTCCGGGAGGACATAGCGCACGCGCTGATCGGACGCCCCGGCTGTGACGATGCGGCGGACCGGTACGGCGCCGACGTGATCGACGACAGCTCGCATCGCGTCGAGTGACGCACCGCCGTCCTCCAGTGACACGAGCATGCGCACGACGACGGCGCGGCCGTGCCGCTCGATGATCCGAAGCACGCGGTCCACGTGACTGTGGTCGGGGATCACGATGTTCGCGGACACCTTTACCCCGTGCGTGGTCGCAGTTTCGATCGTGGCATCAAGGGCGGCGAGCTTGCGCTCGGCCAGTTTCGGGGAGGCGAGGCGAGGCCCCTGTACGGCAGCGAGTTCTTCGGGCGTGGTTCCGAAGACGGACAGGTTGATGCGGTCGAGGCCGGCGGCCGCGGCGGCGGGCAGTACTGCGGCCCCAGCTTCGCCGTTCGAGGTGAGTCCCACGGTGAGACCCAGACGGCGGGCAATGGTGATGAGACCGGGCAGGTCCGGGTGAAGGGTGGGTTCTCCGCCGGTGAGGTGGACTTCTGAGGTCGGCAGTGCGCCGCGTACGGCGGCGAGCGCGAGGGCGAAGTCGGCGTCGGCGGCGATCCGAGCCGGCAAGAAGTCGGCGCCGTTGGTGCCCAGGTAGATGGAGACGCGCCCGGAGCGGCCTGAGCTGCCGGTGAACTGATCGGCGGGACGGTGCATGTTGTCGGTCGTCACGGGCGTCCCTTCGTTGTGGCAGAAGGAACAGGCGAGGCCGCACGCATCGATGATCTTCACACGTAAGGTCCGGTCCGGCTGTACTTCGACCGGCAGGTTGGACAGGTTGTGCATGGTGCCCCCTCTCTTGGTCCGGCCGGGGCGGGCGCCCCGGCTGACGGGTGCGGGTGCCGGCCTACTCGAACCGCAGGTCGGCGATGCTTTCGAGGTCGATGCCGTACAAGCCGTAGACCTTCGTGGTGTTGATCGAGGTGAGGCCGTCGCGGTCGAGGCCGAGGGCAGCGGCCGTTTCCCACACCTGTGCTTCGTCGTCGCCCTCGATCTCCAGATAGGGCGGGATGTGCGGCCACTCGTCGACCTCCAGACGGACCGGGCCGAGCGTGTAGGAGGTGCGGCGGTTCTCCTGGTAGCCGCGCGGGGTCAGCCCGACGAGCCGGAGCAGGGCGGCGGCCTCGGCGAGGTCGTCGACCGTCACCTCGGTCTCGCGGGTCCCGTCGACGGCGTCGGTGCTGATCTCTTTGACGCACAGAGTGACCGCGTCTCCCGTGTCGCGCAGGCGCACCCACCGACCGGGAACGGGCGGCACGGTGTCGTACACGTACCGCCGCATGACGCGCGCCGGGACCGCCTCGGCCCCTCCGGCGGCGAGGATCCGTCGGGCGATGTCCGCGGGGTCGATACCGAGGACTTTCGCCTCGTACTCGATGTCTGTCACAGGGCTGACTCCTTGCTTCCTTCGAATGGCGGCAGTTGGATCTGCACGTTCAACGACTCTGGGTCGCCTTGTCCGGCGGGGCCGGTCGGATGGTCAGCCTGACCGCGGGATCTCCGCCCAGACGAACTTGCCGAGGGGCCGGTCCCCGGACCCCCACAGCCCCGGGCACAGCGCGTCGAGGATGACCAGGCCGCGTCCGCGATTGCGTTCGTGGTCGCGCTCGGCGGACGCGAACTGGTGGCGGGGCATGCGGCGTACGGGATCGTGCACCTCGATGCGGGTTCGCTCGCCCTCGGCGTCAAGAACGACGCGGATCTTGTCGTCCGGCTCGGTGCCGTACCGGTAGGCATTGGTGACGAGTTCGCTGGTCACCAGGACGACAGCGTCGATGTGCGGCCCCGGAGTGCCTGGAGCGTGTTGGTCGATGAACTCGCGGACGAAGTCACGGGCACGGCGCACCGATTGCGGTTCGCTCGCCAGCAGCAGGGTGGACGGCGGGGCCTGCGGAAGGTCGATCATGCATGTTCCTCATGGACAAGTGCCTTGTGTGGAAGGTGTTTTGCTCCGTTAGGAGCGGCTACATGGCGGATTGGTCGCTCACGGAGAGTGGTTTCAAGGCTGCACGGCGCAGTACGCAACATGCAAGACTTCATAGCGCTGTACCGCTCTTAAATCATCGAACTGACGTCTTGTGCTGCGAATTGAGCGTCAGACTGCTTTCATCGCGAGGGGCGAAAGTCCCTCATACTGGGTTCTGCAGGAGGGGTGAAAATGGCTGAGGGTCAGACCGGGTCGACCGTTCCACGTCGTCAACTGGGGCGAAATCTCCGGGAACTTCGAAACCGGGCTCGCCTGACAGTGCGTGCGGCGGCGAAGAAGCTCGAATGGTCCGAGGCGAAGATGTGGCGCATCGAGACGGGGCAAACCGCACTGCGAAGCCTCGACGTTCAAGCGATGTGCCTGGTGTACGGCGCTCCGCCGGACCTCACCGAGGCGCTCATGGGGCTGGCGAAGGAGACCAAGGCGCGTGGGTGGTGGCACGCCTACGGCGACTCGATCCCGGAGGGGTTCGATGTCTATGTAGGACTTGAGGAGGCTGCGGAATCGCTGTCGATGTACGAGAGCGATCTCATTCCCGGGCAGCTTCAGACCGAAGGCTACGCACGCGAAATTATTCGTACGCACATCCGTGGGATTGGTGACGCGGAACTCGATGGACGGGTGCGGCTCCGCATGGAGCGTCAGTCACTCCTGACCCGCGCCACCGACCCGCTTGTGCTTCGCGCGGTGCTGAGCGAAACGGTGTTACGTCGTCCTCTGGGCGGCCGCGAGGTGATGGCGCAGCAGCTCGCCCACCTGATCTACGTCGCGAAGCTGCCGAACATCTCGATTCGGGTGGTCCCCTTCGAGGCTGGTGCTCACTCGGGAGTCGTCACCGGGCCGTTCCTGATCCTGCGATTCCCGCTGACCGGTGACGGCGTCGCCACGGAGCCGCCGACCGTCTACGCGGACGGATACACCGGTGGCCTGTACCTGGACAAGGAACGGGAGGTGCAACAGTACGACGCGGCCTTCGACGACATCTGGAAAGCATCGCTGGACGATCAGGCGTCGCTACGTCTGATTTCCGAGGTAGCAGGGAGCTATGAAAACGGTTGAGAACGCCGAGTGGTTCAAGTCGAGCCACAGCAATGGAAACGGCAACTGCGTCGAGGTGGCACACCTTGACGGCGCGGTCGCCGTGCGAGACAGCAAGAAGCAGGCGGGGCCGGTCCTGACCTGTGCTTCCGAGGGGTGGCAGACCTTTATCGGAAGCATGGCCGAGGGCGCGTTGTAGGACCTGCCCGCGGCCATGCGGGCGGGGCAACGGCTTCGCGAAACGCAAAGCGCCTCCGTACAGCCGAAGACGGCCGTGCGGGGGCGTTGCTGTGAGCAGGCGGCGAACCGCCACAGGCGCAGGGTGAGGCTCCTGCTGGCGCGAGGACATGAGCCAAGAGCGGTTGATGAAATGAGGTGCAACGTTCTCTGAGAGCTGTCCCGCAAGTGAGGCCGAGCTCTGAACGGCAGCCGGCTCGGTAGGGTCAGGGCCTAGCCGACGGAAGAGGATCGTATGGCTGGCCAGGGGTAGTTCTCGTCGTGTGACGGTGGCACGGGACCGGGGAATCAGGTATCCGCAGCAGGATCGTTGCATCGGCCCGCCGCGAGGCAGGGAAGGAATCATGCAAGCGTGCTTGATTGTTCTTGCTCCCGCTGCCACGCTCGACGCGACGTCCCCGCAGCAAGGAGAGTGACCGATGAGCCGGCTCGCCCCACCCGTCCACGACCGCGGCATCGCCATCCTCACCCTCGACTCACCGGCCAACCGCAACGCGCTCTCCGCGCGGCTGGTCGGTGAACTCTCCACCGCTCTGGAGGCGTGCGCGGCCGACGACGCGGTACGGGCCGTCGTCCTCACCCACACCGGCAACACGTTCTGCGCGGGCGCGGACCTGACCGGACCGCCCGACCCGGCGGCCTTCGTGGCGCTGATGCGGCAGATCGTCGCGCTGCCCAAGCCCGTCGTCGCCCGGGTCACGGGGCACGTCCGGGCGGGCGGCCTCGGGCTGCTGGGCGCCTGCGACATCTCCGTCGCCGGCCCCGACGCGTCGTTCGCCCTCACCGAGTCCCGGCTCGGCCTCGCCCCCGCCGTCATCTCCCTGCCGCTGCTGCCCCGCATCGACCCGCGTGCCGCCGCCCGCTACTACCTCACCGGCGAACGCTTCGACGCGGCCGAAGCGGCCCGCATCTCCCTGATCACGCTCGCCGCCCAGGACGTGGACCAGGCGCTCGTCCCCGTACTGGACGGACTGCGCAGGGCCTCACCGCAGGGGCTGG
Source organism: Streptomyces sp. NPDC087845 (assembly GCF_044742755.1). Taxonomy (NCBI): domain Bacteria; kingdom Bacillati; phylum Actinomycetota; class Actinomycetes; order Kitasatosporales; family Streptomycetaceae; genus Streptomyces; species Streptomyces sp. NPDC087845. Next base: position 854,230 of record NZ_JBIUVC010000001.1, on the reverse strand, counting down.
CGGCATCGAAGGAGCTGGTCACGGCTACTGTGCTGAGGAGTTTCGACCAGTACGCCGAAGACCTCATCGCCCGATCGGCAGCACTCTTCGCCTCCGCCGAGGCCCGGGAAGGGATGACGGCCTTTCTCGAACGACGGGACCCCGCATGGGTGTTGTGACGCCCTCCACCGACCGGACCCCCAAGCAGGACCGCAGCCGCGCCACCCGCCGACGGCTCCTCGAAGCCGCGGTCGCCTGCCTCGCCGAACACGGCTGGGCCGGCTCCACGGTCGCCGTCGTCGCCGAACGCGCCGGCGTCTCGCGCGGCGCCGCCCAGCACCACTTCCCGACCCGCGAGGACCTGTTCACCGCAGCCGTCGAATACGTCGCCGAGGAACGCTCCGCCGCCCTGCGCGCCCTGCCCGTCCAGGGCCGCACGGCCGTCGTGGCCGCCCTCGTCGACCTCTACACGGGCCCGCTCTTCCGCGCCGCGCTCCAGCTCTGGGCCGCCGCGTCCAACGAGGAGCAGCTCCGCCCCCGCGTCACCGAACTCGAAGCCCGCGTCGGCCGCGAGACCCACCGCATCGCCGTCGAACTCCTCACCGCCGACGAGACGGAGCCCGGCGTGCGCGAAACGGTCCAGGGCCTCCTCGACATGGCCCGCGGCCTCGGCCTGGCCAACGTCCTCACCGACGACACCGCCCGGCGCCGAAGGGTCGTGGCGCAGTGGGCGGCGCTGCTGGACGAGGCACTGGGCTGAGTCCCGGGGCCCGGAGCGGGGCCCGGGACCGCCCCCGGTTCCCCGATCAGTTCCCCAGGTCCGCGAGCTGCTCGTATCCCTCGATCTCCCGGGGATCCCGCGACCCGGGCCCCACGTACCGCGCCGAAGGCCGCACCAGCCGCCCCGTCCGCTTCTGCTCCAGGATGTGCGCCGACCAGCCCGCCGTACGCGCACACGTGAACATCGACGTGAACATGTGCGCCGGAACCTCCGCGAAGTCCAGCATGATCGCCGCCCAGAACTCCACGTTCGTCGCCAGCACCCGGTCCGGGCGCCGTGCGTGCAGCTCCTCCAGCGCGGCCTTCTCCAGCGCCAGCGCCACCTCGAAGCGCGGCGCGCCCAGCTCCTCGGCCGTACGCCGCAGCACGCGCGCCCGCGGGTCCTCCGCCCGGTAGACCCGGTGTCCGAAGCCCATCAGCCGCTCACCCCTGTCCAGGGCCTTCTTCACATACGCGATGGCATCGCCGGTCCGCTCGATCTCCTCGATCATGCCGAGGACCCGGGACGGCGCGCCCCCGTGCAGCGGCCCCGACATCGCGCCCACCGCGCCCGACAGCGCCGCCGCCACATCGGCGCCGGTCGAGGCGATGACGCGGGCCGTGAACGTGGACGCGTTCATGCCGTGCTCGGCGGCCGACGTCCAGTACGCGTCGACGGCCTTGACGTGCCGGGGGTCCGGCTCACCGCGCCAGCGGATCATGAACCGCTCGACCACGGACCGCGCCTTGTCGATCTCGCTCTGCGGCACCATCGGCAGCCCCTGTCCGCGCGCCGACTGGGCGACGTAGGACAGGGCCATCACGGCGGCCCGCGCCAGATCGTTGCGCGCCGTCTCCTCGTCGATGTCGAGCAGCGGCTTCAGCCCCCACACGGGAGCGAGCATCGCCAGCGCGGACTGCACATCGACCCGGATGTCACCCGAGTGGACCGGGATCGGGAACGGCTCGGCGGGCGGCAGACCGGGGTTGAACGCCCCGTCGACCAGCAGTCCCCAGACATTTCCGAACGACACGTGGCCGACGAGATCCTCGATGTCGACACCGCGGTAGCGGAGCGAACCGCCTTCCTTGTCCGGTTCGGCGATCTCCGTCTCGAACGCGACGACTCCCTCTAGTCCCGGTACGAAGTCGGACATGGCGGCTCCCTCGGTCGGCGGCTGTACGGAGGCCACAGTGGCCTGCCCCAAGATATTGGCGGGTTCCCACGACGCGGGGAAGCGTGACATCCGGCACAGCTTCCCGATTCACCGGTGACCGGTTGGCACCCCCTCCCTGCCGGGCGGACTCGGCCGCTGCGGCAGGATGACCCCGTGCCCACCGCAGATTCCCCCTCCGATTCCACCACCGATCCGGCCGCGATGCGCGAGCAGTACCGTTCCGTGGCCTTCACCGAGGACACGCTGGCCGCCGACCCGATCCAGCAGTTCGCCCACTGGTTCCGGCAGGTCGCCGCGGGCGGGGTGCTCCACGAGCCCAACGCCATGGTGGTCTCCACCGCCACCCCCGAGGGCCGGCCGTCCTCACGCACGGTGCTGCTGAAGAAGTACGACGAACGCGGCTTCGTCTTCTTCACCAACTACGAATCCCGCAAGGGCCGCGAACTGACCGCCAACCCGTATGTCTCGCTGCTCTTCCCCTGGCACCCGATGGCCCGCCAGGTCATCGTCACCGGCACGGCGTCCCGCGTCGGCCGCGAGGAGACGGTCGCCTACTTCCGCACCCGCCCGCACGGCTCCCAGCTGGGCGCCTGGGCGAGCGCCCAGTCGACGGTGATCGGCACCCGCGACGAGCTGATCGCACGCTACGAGGAACTGGCCGCCCGCTACCCGGAGGGCGAACACGTCCCCGCGCCCCCGAACTGGGGCGGCTTCCGCGTCGTCCCCGCCACGATCGAGTTCTGGCAGGGCCACGAGAACCGGCTGCACGACCGCCTGCGGTACGTGCGCGAGGGCGAGGGCTGGCGCGTCGAGCGCCTGTGCCCGTAACGGCCCCCCGACACGCAGGAACCCGCAGGCTCTGGTCCCTCCTTGCGGAGGAGCCGGCCGGACTTACCGGCGAGCCTGCGGGTCGGTGACTGCTTGGGTTTCGGCAGACAGCCTGCCGAGGTGCACTGTGTGCGACGACGGGCTGTCAGCCCGCAGCCACCTCACGAATCCGATAAGACTGCACTTTTCGGATCACCTCCTTTCATCGCTGACAGCAGCCTAGGAACCCTTCCGGGACCGCACAACCGAATTAAGCCGGTGTCCTGTGTGGCGGTGGGGCGTGGGGCTGTTCCTGGGGCGGGATACGTGGAGTCGGATTGTTCCTGAGAGGGTGACGCCCGCTGCGGGCGTGGAGGCGCTGCCGTGCTCACCCAGGGCCGGCGGATATATTTCGTAGCTCGATATATGCTCGACGCATGACAAGGCAGAACCCGTCCCTGACGGAACCGCAGTACTTCATCCTTGCTGCGCTCATGGACGGGCCGTTGCACGGTTACGGCATCATCAAGGCTGCCGAGCGGGCCACCGACGGGCGGCTCCGGATCGCTGTCGGCACTCTCTATGGCGCGCTGGAGCGATTCGAGCGGGCCGGGCTGGTGGCCGCCGACCGCGAGGAGATCGTGGACGGGCGGGCGCGGCGCTACTACCGGCTCACGGAGGACGGCACCCAGGTGCTCGGCCGGGAGGCGCTGCGGATGCAGCAGGCGGCAGCCGTCGTCATCGGACGCTCGCGGGATGTCGGAGTGGCCCGGGCATGAACCGTCTGCTGCTTGCTGCCTACCCCAAGTCCTACCGTTCCCGGCAGGGTGAGGAGCTGCTGGACTGCCTGGCCGAGGCGTATCCCGGCCGTTCCTGGCCCCCGCCGCAGGAGGTCGTGGCCTTGGCGCGTGCCGGGGTGCAGGCCCGCGCCCGTGCCGTCGTCGACGACACGGCCCGGCCGTGGTGGCTGGACGGCATCCATCTGACCGCTCTCGTCCTCGCCGCGCTGGCGCTGGTGCCGTACCTGCAGGATGTCTGGCACTGGGGACTGCACATCGATCCCGGCCGGCATGCCATCGCCTTCCACTTCTCCGGCTGGTACCCGTGGGCGCAAGGTCCCGGCACGCGGACGCGGCTCCTGCCCTACGGGCTGCTTCCGCTGGTCTGCCTGATCGCCCTGCTGCGCGGCAAGCCGTGGATCGCACTGCCGGCCGCGGCGGCGATGATCTGCGCCGGTGCCACGTTCAACAGCAATACGCTCTTCGGCGACGAGGGCAAGGTGGGCCTGGGCTATTACGGGCTGGGCGCCCCGATATCGGCCCGTGACCTGGCGCTGTCGGGGGTACTGTGCACCGCGTGCGCCGTGCTGGCGGTCTGCCGTCCCAGCCGGCTGCGACGCCACTCGTACCGCCGGCTGGTCCCCGTCGTGCTCGCCATGTTCGTGGCCGGGGGCCTGCACATCATCTCCATCGGTCCGGCCTTCCAACGCGGCCTGTTCGCCCTCGAAGTCGCCGCGCTGATCGCCGCGTGGGTGGCGACGGCCGCCACCGGGGACTACCGGTGGCTGATCCCCGTCGCGGCGTTCGCGTTCATCCGCACGCAGGCGATCGTCATCCAGCCGAACTGGTTCATGCAGTCCCTGCCGGACCTGGTCGTTCTCCTCCTCCTGATCGCGCCCCTCCCGGCCCTGGCGATCGCCGCCCAGCGCCGGCAGGGCCAGGCGCTCCTCGAATAGGAGCAGATTCCGGTGGGCCGGCCGAGCCCGTCGGCCCCTTGCGTGCCGGAGGAGGCACGTGACCGAACTGCTGCCGACGGACATGGAAAGAAAACGATGACTCAGCAAGATCACTCGACCCTGCCCACGCACCCGGACACCCCCGGACAGGTCCCCGGGGCCACGGCCGAACGCAGCCCTTCGCGGACGATGCGGCCATGGATCTCGGCTCTGCTGTGCCTCGTGGGGTTCCTGGCGGTCTACCTGATCGCCGTCTGCACCCCGTTCGGGCAACGGGCGGAAAATGCCCTGTTCAACAACAACGGCGCCAACCCGGCATGGATCTACGACTGGTCGGGGACGGCCTACGATTCGCCGGCCCTGCCGCCCCTGGACCAGACCGCGATGCCCACCCTGCTCGTGGGCATCGCGGTCATCGTGGCCGTCACCCTGGTCCGGAGGTGCTGGTGGCAAGGGTGCGCGGCGATCGGGGTCGTCATGGCCACGCTCGGGAGCAAGGAACTCACCAGGACGATCCTGCCCCGCCCCGACCTGGTCGGCGCGCGCGTCAGCCTCATCGAGCCGAGCTTCCCCAGTGGGCACGCGGCCATCCCCGCCGGGCTGGCCCTCGGCGCCGTCCTCGTCGCTTCCCCTCGCATCCGCCCCTACGTGACAGCGGCCGGCATGCTGTGGCTCGCCGTCACCGCCGGCGCCGTCCAGGCCACCTACCACCACCGGCCCAGCGACGTGCTGGGCTCCACACTGCTGGCCTGTGCCTGCTACAGCCTCGCGGCCCGGCTGCTGCCACCCGCCGCCGCACCGGGCGTCATGCGGCGCCCTCGTGCGCTGCCGGCCATCGCCCTCGCACTGTCAGCGGCCGGCGCGCTCGCCGCCGGCGCACGCGACGACTCCGTCACACAATCGCTGGTCTTCGCGGCAGCGGCCTTCCTGTGCGCGGCCCTGTTCTGGTACACCGCAGCGGAGGGCCCCGCACGCCCCGCACGCCGCACACGCCCCGCACGGGGGTGACCACCCGGCCCGCTCCGGGCGGGAACCGGCGCATCCTCGCGAAGCGGCGGTCCGACGCCACCGCCCAGTCGTAGAAGCCGTCCGGGAGTTGTCTTTACATGTCAGCCCACATCAAGAGCGATGCGAGGGTGACGGCTGTCCGGTAGGGCTCGGTGGTCTTCTCGTAGCGGGTGTCGTCCAGCCGCTTCCTGCCCCGCAACGACTCGGGCAGCAGCGGCCGGACGAACTCCCGCTCGGCATCCGGCAGTTCATGTCGACGTACCCCTGATCGTGATCCACCGCTCAACCATTTGAAGGCACCACCTGGCCGGGGCTGGGTTGGACCGATCGGCATGCAATCCCCCCTGGAAAGGGGCATGAATCGGTATGACCGTCGCCTCACAAGCCCCGGGCCCCGGGACGGGGGCCTGCTCGGGCTGCTGCTCCTGGTGTACGGGGTGCTGTACGGGGCGCTGATCTGCTGGTCCGTGGTGACGGACGTGATCTACGCCTGCCAGGACCGGGAGGCCGATGTGCGGGCCGGGGTGCGGTCGGCCGCCGTGCTGCTGGGGCGGCGCAGCCGGGTGGTGGTGGGCGGCGTGTACGCGGGGTGTGTGGTGCTGCTCGCCTGGTTCGGGATCGTGGCCGGGCTCGGGTCGCTGTACTGGCCCGGACTGGGCGTGGTCGCGGGGCAGTTGGGATGGCAGGTATGGCGGGCCGACCCTGCGGATGCCGGAGCCTGCGGGCGGGCGTTCGGCAGCAATCCTCTGTGCGGACTGCTCATCCTCGTGGCCGTGCTCGCCGGGCGGGTCGGTACCCTCGGCTGAGGGGCACGGATCCTGGAGGTGCTGGTGGGACTGCGGGAACGGATCGCGGCGGAACTCACGGCGACCATGCACGGCGGGGATCTCAAGCTGGAGCGGTATGCGGGGCCGCCCGGTGATCCCGGGCTGTTCGGGATCGCGCCGGGGGATCCGGTGTGGCGGGTGCACGGGCAGGCCACGGGGATGCTCACCGGCGGGTTCGCCGCGCTCATGCTCCAGTCGCTGCATCCGCTGGCCATGGCGGGGGTCGACCAGCACTCCGACTTCCGCGCCGATCCGGTCGGGCGGCTGAACGGAACCGTACGGTTCATCACCACGACCACCTTCGGCTCCGCGGCCGCCGCCCGCGAGGTGATCGACCTCGTCCGGCGGATCCACACCCGGGTGCACGGCACTGCCCCCGACGGCCGGCCGTACCGCGCGGACGACCCCGACCTCCTCACCTGGGTGCACACCGCCGAGGTACGCAGCTTCCTCGCCGGCCACCAGGCCTACGCACCCCGGCCGCTCCGGCTGACCCCCGCCGAGTGCGACGCCTACTACCGCCAAGTCGCCCCCATGGCCGAGGTGTTGGGCGCACGGAACGTACCGCGCACGTCCCTCGAAGCCGAGCGGTACCTGGCTCGCCTCCGCCCCCAACTCCACGCCACTGCGGCCGCGTTGGAGTCGGTGCTGTTCCTCCGCCGCTTCGGACGCACACGACGGGAGCGGCTGGTCGTAAGCCTGCTCACGAACGCCTCGGTCGGACTCCTCCCCGACTGGGCCCGCACCGAACTCGGCATCCACCGCCCGGCCCCCGTCCGCACCGGCTGGGACCGGCCCCTGGCGACGGCCGTCGGACGCACCCTCCAGTGGGGGCTCGGGCCCTCCCGGATCCAGGCCGCCGCACGGGGGCGGCTGGCGGGGGCGCGGCAGGGATGACGCCGAGAACTCCGAGGCGTCCGGCAGCAGCATGCTTCGGTGGAGGGGAACCGGCGGCTCACCGGGTTTCACGACCGGGCGCGGTCAGGCTCCCGCCCGGCGTTTCCTCCCGTAGTCCGGAGTCCGGTCGACAGGGCTGTGGCGACCGCCTGCGCATCCGATGGCGATGCTGCGGGGTCCGGCGGGGAGCGCGGTGACGCGGCCCGGCCGGGGGCGGTGCCGGCCGCTCCGTCGCGGAGCCCGGCACCGCCCCCGGCCGGGGCCCGTCCTCATGCCGCGTGCAGCGCCAGCGTCGGTGAGAGGCGGGACGCCCGCACTGCCGGGTAGAGGCCCGCGATCGTGCCGATCACCAGCGTCGCGCCGAAGCCGCCGCCGACCGCCCACGGCGGCACCACCCAGGGCAGCCCGCCGGAGTACGCGTACACCCCGGTCGCCGCCGCGCCGAGCGCCACGCCCGCCAGGCCGCCCAGGCCGGAGAGCATCAGCGATTCCGTGACGAACTGGATGCGGATCTGGCCCCGGGTCGCGCCGAGCGAGCGGCGCAGCCCGATCTCGTACCGCCGCTCCAGCACCGAGATGATCATGGTGTTGGCGACCCCGACGCCGCCGACGAGCAGCGCGATGCCGCCCAGGCCCAGCAGCAGGCTGCTGAACGCCCCCTCGGTCGCCGCCTTCGCCCGGAGTGCCGACGACGGGTCGGTGACCTTCACGTTCTGCGGGTTCTGCGGGTCGACGGTCGCCGCCATGACCTTGCGCACGTCCTGCACCGCCGCGTCGGCCGAGCGCTCGTACACCGACGTCGGGTGGCCCTCGAAGCCCAGCAGGCGCTTCGCGCCCTCCCAGCCGACCAGTGCGGAGCGCTCGATCTCCGGTGCGAGCGGCAGCGGGGCGAGGATGCCGACCACGGTGAAGTACCGGTCGCCGATCCACACCTGCCGGCCCGGAGCGGTGATGCCGAGACGCTCCGCGGAGACATGGCCGAGCACGACGGAGGGGTAGCGTCCGGTCGCGTCGTTGAGCCAGGCGCCGCTGCGGACCTCGCCGCGCAGCACCCGCAGCAGGTCGCCGGTGGCCGCCTTGACGGTGATCCCGCCCGTATCGTCCTTGTCGATCTTCTCGTTGCGCCGTGCGGTCGTGTCGAGGTCGGCGGTCGCGCCCACCTCGTGGACGCCCTTGATCCGGCCCACCATCCCGACCGCGGCCTCGGGCAGCTTGACGTCCTCCCCGGCGAACATCGAGTCGCCGGGGGAGGCCACGAGCAGGTTGGTGCCCAGCTTGTCGAGCTCCCGGAGCAGCTGGGCCTGGCTGGAGGCGGAGATGCCCACCACCGAGATCATCGTCGCGATGCCGATGGCGATGCCCAGGGCGGAGAGCACGACCCGCATCGGCCGGCTGCGCAGCCCCGCCGAGCCGACGTGCAGCACGTCCCGGGGGCGGAGCCGGGCCGCTCTCAGCTGTCCCCGGCCCCGGCCGCCGGTGTCGCGGTCCGCGCGCCGCGCCCTCACTGGTCCGCTCCCGTCGCGGCGTGGTCCGCTGCCGTGGCGGCGGGGGAGCGGCCGTTCCCGGCTCCCTCGCGTACGTCCGCGGACGGATCGCGCATTCCGGTGGACGGGTCGCGTACGTCCGTGGACGGGGCGCGTACGTCAGCAGACGCATCGCGTGTGTCCGCGGACGGATTGCGTACGTCCGCGACCACCTGGCCGTCCCGGATGCGCACCTCGCGCGGCAGGTCCCGGGCGATCTCGGTGTCGTGCGTGATGACCGCGATGGTGGCGCCCTCCCGGTTGAGGTCGCGCAGCAGCTCCATCACCGCTGCCCCGGACGCCGAGTCGAGCGCCCCGGTCGGTTCGTCGGCCAGCAGCAGCGCGGGTTCCCCCACGACGGCCCGCGCGATGGCGACCCGCTGCTTCTGTCCGCCGGAGAGCTGGTGCGGCCTGTGGTCGAGGCGGTCGGCGAGCCCGACCCGCTCCAGCGCGTCGGCGGCCCTGCGGCGGCGTACGGCACGGGACAGGCCCGAGTACAGCAGGCCCTCCGCGACGTTGTCGCGGGCGCTGACGCCCGGCACCAGGTGGAACGCCTGGAAGACGAAGCCGACGTGCTGGGCACGCAGCGCGGAGAGCCTGCGGTCGGAGAGCGCCGCCACGTCGTGCCCCGCGATGTGGACGGACCCGGCGGTGGGGCGGTCCAGGGTGCCGATGATGTGCAGCAGTGTGGACTTGCCGGAGCCGGACGGGCCGACGATGCCGAGGAGTTCGCCCTCCTCGACGGTGAGGTCCACCCCGCGCAGGGCGGCGACCGGGCCCGGGTACTCCTTGGTGACGCCGCTGAGGCCGACGACCGTGCTCATATCTTCGGCACCCCGACCTTCATGCCCTCGCGCAGCCCGCCGCCGGACACCTCGACCCGGCCCCCGGCGAACATGCCGAGCTCGGCCTTCACGTCGCGGACCGTGCCGCCCTGGACGACCTGGAGGCCGAAGCCGCCGGCGGGCAGCGCGAGCAGCGCGTTCACCGGGACGCTGAGGACGTCCTTGTGCAGCTCGCCGGTCAGGTTCACCGTGACCGGCGCCTGGTCGAAGCCGCCGACCTTGTCCGGCTTGTCGAAGGAGACGGTCAGGGTGACCTTGGGGCTGTTGTCCTGCGGGTCCTTGCCGGGCTTCGCCGTCCGGCCGACCGAGGAGACCGACCCGGCCGCGCTGCTGCCGTCCGGCAGATCGACGGTGACCTTGGTGCCCGCCTTGGCGAGCCGGCTCTCGGCGACGTCGAGCTCGAACGTCACGATGCGCTCGGAGCCGGTCGTGGTGAGGACCGGAGCGCCGGGCTGGGCCAGTTCGCCGACGGCCGCCTCGACGCTCTTGATCCGCACCTCCCCCGGGGCGAAGGCGATGTCCTGCGGCCCCACCGTTCCGGTCCGCTTGCTGTCGTGGGACTTCTGCCAGCGCTTGACGGCGGCCGCGGTCAGCTCGGTGTACTCGTCGTCCGGGGTGAAGCCGGTGTAGCCGAGCTCCACGAGATTGCGCTCCAGCTGCTCCACGTCCCGGCCCCGGTCGCCCGGCTTCAGCGTCCGGTACATCGGCCCCGAGCCGTACATCAGCCACACCGCCCGGCCGTCGACCTCGTACAGCCGCTCGTTCCGCTTGACCGTCGAGCCGGTGCGCGGCGTCCAGGTCATGGTGCCCGCCCCGCCCGCGTTGACCTTGCGCTGCTTGTCGTAGCCGAGCGTCCCGTCCGCCTGGGCGCTGTCGCGCAGGTCGCCGCGCTCGATCGCGGCGGTGGCCGGGGGCAGCCCGGTGTTCTTCGGGCCACCCGTCTCCCCGGCGGAGCCGAACTGGGTGAGAGCCAGTGACCCGGCCGCCACGGCGAGCACCGCCGCGGCGGCCACCACGACCCGTCCGCGCCTCACCGCCCGGCGCTTTCGCACGCCGCGTTGGCCTTCTCGAACTTCTTCATGTCCTTCTGCTGCGTCGCGGGCGCCTGCGCCATCCCGCCGTCGAACTTCGGGTCGGGCATGTCGATGCCGTTCTTGCGCATGCACCGGGCGAAGGCGAGCATCTTGTCCTTGTCGGCCTGGGTCATCTCCTTGGCCCCGCCGCCGACCGCCTTGTCCTGGCAGGCCTTGAACGCCTTCTCCATCTCCTCCTTGCTCTTGCCGCCGCCGTTGACGGTCATGGCGCGGCCGTCCTCGCCCGGCTTCGGCTCCGCGATGTCCAGGCCGTGCTCCCGCAGGCACTTGCGGTGCTCCAGGGCCCGGTCCTCGTCCGTCTTCTTGGTGTCCGAAGCAGATCCGGCGCTCTTGGTTCCGCTTCCGCTTCCGCCCCCGTCGCCCGAGCAGGCGGTGGCCGACAGGACGACGGCGGCGGCGATCAGGCAGGCGGCGGCGACGCCGCGACTTTGTGAGCGGGTGGTGGTCCGGCGGGACATGGTCGGGTTCATGAGGGCTCCTCGTCCGTTGCTGACAGGCCGGGTACGAATGGCCCGAGCGTGCGTGAGGAGCCGGTTTCGTTTCTCTCAGGCCGGATGTTTACACCGGCGAAACACCGCTTTCGGTTACACAGGACCCATGCGTGTGCTGGTGGTGGAGGACGAGGAATTCCTGGCCGGGATGATCGCCGAGGGGCTGCGCCGCGACGCCGTCGCGGTGGACATCGCCACGGACGGCCGGGCGGCGCTGGACCGGCTTCGGTTCGGCGCGTACGACGTGATGATCCTCGACCGCGATCTGCCGGGGCTGCACGGCGACGAGGTGTGCCGGCAGGTCGTCGGAATGCGCCTGCTGACCCGGATCCTGATGCTCACCGCGTCCGGGACGGTACGCGACCGGGTGGCCGGCCTCGGGCTCGGCGCCGACGACTACCTGACCAAGCCGTTCGCGTACGACGAACTCCTCGCCCGCGTCCTGGCGCTCGGCCGCCGTGCCCGCCCGGCTCTCCCGCCGGTCCTGGAACGGGCCGGGCTGACGCTGGACACCGCCCGCCGCCAGGTCTGCCGCGACGGCCGCTACCTCTCGCTCTCCCGCAAGGAGTTCGCCGTGCTGGAGACCCTGCTGCGGGCCGAGGGCGCGGTCGTCAGCGGCGACGACCTGATCGAGGAGGTGTGGGAGGAGGACACCAGTTACCGCACCAACGCGGTCCGGGTCACCCTGTCCAAGCTCCGCGCCAAACTGGGCGCGCCCCCGGTGATCGAGACGGTCCCGGGGGCCGGCTACCGCATCGGGGACGGCCTCGCTGACCGGCCGGGGGACCACGGCCCCGCGGGCGGACCGGCGGGCGGCGGCGCGACCGGACCGGTGAACGGGCCCGCGGACCAGCCGGACGACGGCTCCGCGGACTGGTGGGGAGAGGGTCCGTGAGCAGCGAGCGCGCCCGGCTCACCGCGCTGTACGGCGGACTGCTGGTGCTGGCCGGCGCCCTGCTGATGGGGCTGGTCTACCTGCTGGTCAGTGAGGGCCTCTACGCCAGTGTGCTGACCGCGGTGGCCCCGGCGGTCCCCGACGGGGCCACCCCCGCCATCCGGTCGGGCGTGGCCACCGCGCCCGAGCTGCCTGTGTCGGACTGGGCGCAGACCGTGGTCATGGAACCCGGGCAGTACGCGGTGGCGCGGAGGGTCAGCACCGCCGCCGGGGACGCCGCGCTCAACCAGCTGCTGACGGTCTCCGGGGTCTCCCTCGCCGTCTACTCGGCGCTCTCCGTCGCGCTCGCCTGGTGGATGGCGGGCCGGGTGCTGCGGCCGGTCGGCGTCATCACCGCCCGCGCCCGCCGGCTCTCCGGCAGCAACCTGCACGAACGCCTCGCGCTGAAGGCCCCGCCCGGCGAGCTCAAGGAACTGGCCGACACCTTCGACGGGATGCTCGACCGGATCGAGGAGCTGGTCGCCGCCCGGCAGCGGTTCGCCGCCAACGCCGCCCACGAGCTGCGCACCCCGCTCGCCGTGCAGCGGGCCGCAGCCGAGATCGGCCTCGCCGACGACCCGCCGCCCGAGAAGGTCGCCTGGATCCGGGACAAGCTCATCGACACCGCCATCGGCAGCGAGCAGCTCATCGAGGGACTGCTGCTCCTCGCGGTCTCCGACGAGGGCCTGCGGCGGCGCGAGCGGGTCGGACTGGACGCGACCGCGGCCACGGTGACCGAGGCGCTGGAGGCGGAGGCGAAGGCGCGGTCCATCACCGTCGATGCGGAGGTCCGGCCGCTGCCGGTCGAGGGCGACCCGGTCCTGCTGGACCACCTCGTGCACAACCTGGTCGCCAACGCGCTGCGCCACAACCACCCCGGCGGGACGGTACGGATCCGGGTGGGGCCGGGCGGTCTGGAGGTCGCCAACACCGGGCCGGTGGTGGACCCGGCGACCGTGCCGCTGCTGTTCGAGCCGTTCCGCCGGGCGCAGGCCCGCCGCCACGCTCCCGGTGAGGGGGCCGGTCTGGGGCTCTCCATCGTGGCGTCGATCGCGAGGGCGCACGGCGGCGAGGCGAGTGCGACGGCGAACCCGGGCGGCGGACTGACGGTCCGGGTCGTGCTGCCGACGTGCGCCTGACGGCGGCCCGGCGCGATCAGCGCCGGTAGAAGATCCGGTCCCGGTACTCCGTCATGACGCGCCCGTTCCACTCGTGACCGCCGTCGACGTTCCCCGACCGCAGCATCGGCGGCTCGATCCCGCGCGCCACGAGCTGCTCCGCCGCGGCGGCCATCATCGCCTGCATCACCGCGCTGGTGACCACCGTCGACGCGGGCCCGAACGGCGCCTCGATCCCCTCGGTGGTCAGCTCCGCGTCGCCGATGGAGATCTTGCTGTCGAGCACGATGTCGCAGTGGTCCCGCAGGAAGCCGCCCGAGGCGTGCCGGGACCGGGTGCCGTCCGCGTACGCGACCGAGGTGACGCCGATGACCTTCAGACCGAGCGCGCGCGCGTTCATCGCCATGTCCACCGGGAGCGCGTTGCGCCCGGAGAGCGAGATGATCACGAGGACGTCGCCCGCCCTGGCGGGGCTGGAGTCGAGGACCGCGCCCGCCAGCCCGTCGACCCGCTCCAGCGCCGAGCCGAGGGTCGCCGGCATGACGTCGACGCCGACCGTCCCCGGGACGGCCAGCAGGTTCATCAGGGCGAGGCCGCCCGCCCGGTAGACGACGTCCTGGGCGGCGAGCGAGGAGTGACCGGCGCCGAAGGCGAAGAGCCTGCCGCCCGCCGCGACGGTGTCGGCGATCGCGGCACCGGCGGCCGCGATGTTGCCGGACTCCTCGTCGCGTACCCGCTCCAGCAGGCCGATCGCTGCGTCGAAGAACTGACCGGCCAGCTTGCTGTCGCTCATCGAGGAGCCCTTTCCGGCGGGGAAGAAGTACGAGGGGACATGGTCGTGAGGCGTCCGTGCCGCGGATCACGTTGCGGTCTGGACCAGTGGCCTGTCAATACCGCCCGCGCCGCTCCGCTGCGCGGTGTTCGGTCGGCACGACACGGTTGTCAGCGGTATGCGTCAGAATTGGGTGAGGGCCAGCGCACGACGTTTTTCCTGTCACAGCATCGAGGGGCACGAATGTCCGGACTGATCGACACCACGGAGATGTATCTCCGCACCATCCTCGAACTCGAAGAGGAAGGCGTGGTCCCCATGCGCGCCCGGATTGCGGAACGGCTGGACCAGAGCGGTCCGACGGTGAGCCAGACGGTGGCGCGCATGGAGCGCGACGGCCTGGTGCAGGTCGCGGGCGACCGCCACCTGGAGCTGACCGACGAGGGGCGCCGCCTCGCGACCCGCGTCATGCGCAAGCACCGGCTCGCCGAGTGCCTGCTCGTCGACGTGATCGGCCTGGAGTGGGAGCAGGTCCACGCCGAGGCGTGCCGCTGGGAGCATGTGATGAGCGAGGCCGTGGAGCGGCGGGTGCTGGAGCTGCTGCGCCACCCGACGGAGTCCCCGTACGGGAATCCGATCCCGGGCCTGGAGGAGCTGGGCGAGAAGGCCGAGGCGGATCCGTTCCTCGACGAGGGCATGGTGAGCCTGTCGGAGCTCGACCCGGGCACCGAGGGCAAGACGGTCGTCGTGCGCCGGATCGGTGAGCCGATCCAGACGGACGCCCAGCTGATGTACACGCTGCGGCGGGCGGGTGTGCAGCCCGGTTCCGTGGTCAGTGTGACGCAGTCGCCCGGCGGGGTGCTGGTCGGCAGCAGCGGCGAGGCGGCGGAGCTGGACACCGAGGTCGCCTCGCACGTGTTCGTGGCCAAGCGCTGACGGATATACGAACAGATACGCGAACAGATACGCGAACGAAGGTACGGGGTGCCGACAGGCGCTGAATCATGACGTCCGCTTGCTGTTTTTCCGTCCGGAACCGCAGCGCCCGGACGGATCCCGTGCCAGGCTGTGGCTGAGGCATACCTGAGAGTGTCGGCCATCTGGCCGCGCGGTCGGGGAGGGAGCAGGCGCATGCGCCCGTCGTACGTGCTCGTTCGGCGTATTCGGCATGCCCGGCGCGCGCCCCGGAAGGCCGCTGCCGCGCTCCCGGCCGCCCGCGCATGCGCTCCGGCGCCAGCCGCCCGCGCATGCGCTCCGGTGCCGATCGTGCCCCGTAGGACAGCAGAGGGCCCCGGCGCCGTGCGGCGCCGGGGCCTGTCCTCCCCTGTTTCGACCCGGAGCCCCGAGCTCTCGGGGTCGGTCCCTGCGGGCCCTCATCCCCGAGTGGCCCGCCTCCCGGTGAAGGTCTCCCCTCCGCGGCTGCCATCAACCCTTGGAGCCGGTCACTCGAACGAGGGGTCTTGGCTGCCGGAACCCGGTTTTCGAATAAAGGTTCGATAGTCTGGCGTGGTGCGACCACGCGGTGATCGAGCGGGATCAAGCGGTGATCGAGGACCAGAAGGGGGTGCCAGAACATATGGTGCGGCGCATCGATGTGACCGGGACCGACGGCGTACGCCTCGCGGCCTGGGAGTTCGCCGACCCGCCAAAAAGGCGCACGGAGGGCGAACGCGCCCCCGGGATCTTATTGCTCCACGGCCTGATGGGCCGGGCCTCGCACTGGGCCTCGACCACCCGCTGGCTCGCCGAGCGGCACCGCGCCGTCGGCCTCGACCAGCGCGGGCACGGCCGCAGCGAGAAGCCGGCCGAGGGCCCCTACACCCGTGAGGCGTACGTCGCCGACGCCGAGGCGGCGATCGAACAGCTCGACCTCGCCCCCGTCACCCTCGTCGGACACTCGATGGGAGCGCTCACCGCCTGGCAGCTCGCCGCGAAGCGCCCCGATCTCGTCCGGGCGCTGGTCATCTGCGACATGCGGGCCTCCGCGCTCGGCGCGGCCTCGCAGCGGGAGTGGGAGGACTGGTTCACGTCCTGGCCGGTGCCGTTCGCGACGCTCTCCGACGTACGGAAGTGGTTCGGCGAGGACGACCCCTGGGTGGAGCGGCCCAACCCGGCCCGGGGCGAGTTCTTCGCCGAGGTGATGGCCGAGCGGGCCGACGGCTGGCGCCCCGTCTTCTCCCGCCGCCAGATGCTCCGGTCCCGCGCGACCTGGGTGTTCGACGCGCACTGGGAGGAGCTGGCGCAGGTCCGGTGCCCGACCCTGGTGCTCCGCGGTCTCGACGGCGAGCTGGGCCGGGCGGAGGCCCAGGAGATGGTCCGCGTACTGCCGCGCGGGCAGTACGCGGAGGTGGCCGACGCCGGTCATCTCGTCCACTACGACCAGCCGGAGGGCTGGCGCGCGGCGGTCGAACCCTTCCTGGAGCAGTTCGCCGAGGACCCCCAGGGACACCGCGAGCCCGTATCCCCGTAGGAAGCCGTCTCCCCATGAGACCCGCCTCCCCATGAGAAGGGGACGGCCGCACGGAGGGCGGGCCTCACGGGCCGTACGGGGGCGGGCCCCGCGGGCCCCGTTCTTCTCAGCCCTTGCTGACCGCGGCCAGGATCTCCGGGAGCCGGTTCGCCGTCCGGGGAGCGGCGAGCCGCAGCCCCGCCCAGGAGATCAGCGCCCCGTACACGGTCCCGGCGGGCAGCAGCACCCACAGCCACTGCTCCAGATCGGCGACGTGCAGCCAGATCGTCACCGCGATCACGGGCGCGCAGAGCACCGCCGCCGAGACCATGCCGCCGAAGATCGAGATCCAGGCGAGCCCGGCCTGCCCCGGTGCCACGTTCTTGAACGCCCCGTCCTGCGGGATCGAGTACGGGAAGTTCGCCGACGCCACCGCACCCGTTGCCAGCATCGCGCCCAGCAGGGAGAACGAAAGCCCCATGACCCCCGGCAGCGCACCCCAGTCGCCGAGCACCGCCGCCGTCACCACCGTCACCAGGGCCGTGTACGGCAGGGTGATCAGCAGCAGCGCCAGGGCCCGCGCCCGCAGTTCGAGGTAGGCGTCCCGGGTGGAGGAGATCGTCAGCGCCACCATCCAGAACGCGGAGGTGTCCTGGCCGAACTGGTTGTACATCTGGATGCCGAGCATTCCGGCCGCGAAGCAGGCGAAGTACATCGAGCCGGTGCCCTGCAGCGCGTTGATGATCGGCACGATCAGCCCGATCGCCAGCGCCGTGACCCAGGCGGACTTGGTCTTCGGGTCGCGTGCGATGTACCGCAGACTGCGCTCCATCACCGGTCCGGTACGCCCCGAGGGCAGCAGCGCGGAGAGCCTGGAGCCGCTCGCGCCGGACTTCTCGCGGCCCGGTCCGGCGGGAGCGAGGGTCGAGCCGTCCGGGGCCGTCATCAGCTTCACCAGACTCCGCTGCCACAGCCACAGCAGCGCGAACAGCGCCGCCGCGGCCAGCAGCAGCTGTCCGGCGGCCTGCCCGTAGGAGCCCCGCGAGGCCGAGTCCACGGCCCCGATCGCCGAGGCGGGCGGCAGCCAGCGCACCACGTCCGCGGCCGGTTCGAGCGCGGCGAGGCCGCCCGCCTGACCGAGCCGCTGCGCACCGAAGTTGACGACCTGGAAGCCCACCGCGATCACGAGCCCGCTCAGTACCGCGAGATCGCGGCCCTTGCGCGACGTCAGCAGCCGGGTGTTGGCCGTGGCCACGGCACGTGTCAGCGCCACGCACAGGAGCAGTGTGAGCGGCGCGGCCACCACGGCGAATACCGCCCCCACCGCCCCGTGCGCCACCGAGGCCACCGAACCGGCCGCCAGGCAGAACGTGAACAGCGGACCGATCCCGACGAGCGACGCAGCCAGCAAAGCCGAGATCAGCGGGCGCGGCCGCAGCGGCAGCATCACCAGGCGGCTCGGGTCGAGGGTCTCGTCACCGCTGGGGAAGAACAGCGGCATCACGGCCCAGCCGACCGCCAGCACCCCGGTCAGCAGGACGACGAGGGCGGCGACATGGGCGTGCCCGCGCAGTGCGATCAGCGCGATCAGCTGGCTCGCGGCGATCAGCAGGGCGCAGACGATGGAGGTGATGTAGGCGGCCCGGCGGCCGGCCGACTGCCGCAGCCCGTTGCGCAGCAGGGTCAGTTTGAGCCGTACGAAGACGGGGACGAGCCCCTCGGCGCCGCTCGTGGCGCCCCGGCCGGCGGCGGTGCCCACGGGGGTGTCGAGCACGCTCATCGGTCGCCGCCCAGCCAGTCCAGGGAGTCGCCGGTGGTCCGGGAGCCCGCGCCGACGAGTTCGAGGAAGGCGTTCTGCAGCGAGGACGCCTCGCCGCGCACCTCGGCCAGGGTGCCCTGGGCCCGGATCGTGCCGGCGGCCATGACGGCCACCCAGTCGCAGAGGGACTCCACCAGCTCCATCACATGGCTGGAGAAGACGACGGTCGCCCCGGAGCGGGTGTAGCGCTCAAGGACCTCGCGGATGGTCTGCGCCGACACCGGGTCGACGCCCTCGAACGGCTCGTCGAGGAAGAGCACTTCGGGGTTGTGCAGCAGCGCCGCCGCGAGCCCGATCTTCTTCCGCATGCCGGTCGAGTAGTCGACGACCAGCTTGTGCTGGGCGCCCGCCAGGCCGAGCACGTCGAGGAGCTGGGTGGCCCGCTTGTCCACCTCGGCGCCCGGCAGCCCGCGCAACCGGCCGGTGTACGCGAGGAGTTCGCGCCCAGAGAGGCGTTCGAAGAGCCGTAGCCCCTCGGGGAGCACGCCGATCCTGGACTTCACCTCGACCGGGTCGCGCCACACGTCGTGGCCGCTGATCTCGACCAGCCCGTGGTCGGGGCGGAGCAGCCCGGTGACCATCGACAGCGTGGTGGTCTTGCCCGCCCCGTTGGGACCCACCAGACCGATGAACTTGCCTGCGGGCAGCTCCAGATCGATCCCTGCGACCGCGGTCTGTTCCCCGAACCGCTTCCACAGCCCCTGCACGCGAACGGCGGGCGGCGCCGTGGGTGCTCCGCCCGCCTCTCCCGCTGCCCCCGCCCGTACGGATCTGTCTTTTTCTGTCCGGTCCTGCATGATGTGTTGCCTTTCGAATGTCCCCGTATATGGGGACCACCCTACGAAAGAGTGCTCTACGAAAGGCGGGCCCGTGCGTCGGCCGCGTCCCGCGCGCAGGCGTAGGCGAGCGGACTGATGAGCTCCGCCGCCTCCGGCAGCCACCGGTTGGCGTGGGTGGGCCGGCGGGCCCACTGCACCACTCCACGCCCGCCGACCCGGGTCGGCGGCCCGGTCACGTAGTGGCCGCCACCGCGGCCGACGAGGTCGAGCGCGGCGGCCCGCCAGCCCAACTTCCGTACGAGCTCGTCCACTTGGGCTGCCGCGCCGGGCAGGACGAAGAAGTACATCCGCCGGTCGGGGGTGCGGGTGACGGGCCCGAGCGGCAGGCCCATCCGCTCCATCCGGGCCAGTGCCAGGAATCCGGCGGACTCCGGTACCTCGATCGCGTCGAAGGTGCGGCCGGTGGGCAGCAGGATCGACGCCATCGGGTGTTCGGACCACATCCGGCGGGCCGCCGCACCGCTGCCGGTCGCCCGGCCCGCCCAGTCGGGTCCGGAGGGATGGGCGCCGGGGGAGGCGCAGCCGGCGTCCTCGCACGAGCACCGCTCGGTGCCCTCCGCGGCCTCCAGCCAGGTACCGGGACACACGTCCCAGTGCCGCTCCTCCGCGTACCGCACCGCGGCGTCGAGCAGTTGCTCGCCCCGCTGCTGGGGGATCTGCGCGGCTTTGCCGACCCCGATGCGCTCTTCGACTCCGATGGGCTCTTCCACGTCCAGCACAACTGCCCCCACCACCCGGGGTTACGGGCGCGGCGGGCGCGGCCACGGCGTGCCGGTCCGGCATGCGGGGCGCATGGATGCATGGGCGGGGGCGCGCGTGAGGCGGCGCCCGGCAGGGCGGGTAGCCAGTTACGGGCACCTCTGGAACGGTCGGCCTTTGTCATATGCCGACATGAATGACAAGGAACACGACGGACGTGACGATCACGATGAATGTGCGCATTTTCCATGGAATTGCCGGGCAGTGATCCGCTCATCGATCACTGCGGCCTCAGGGGGAAACATGGCAGCCAGGCCTCTCGTCGCCCGCCAGCCGAACGAACGGCTCCAGGCGCTCATTCAGGAAGCCGGATGTTCCAACGCCGGCCTCGCCCGGCGCGTCAACATGGTCGGCGCGGAACGCGGGCTCGATCTGCGGTACGACAAGACCTCCGTGGCCCGCTGGCTGCGCGGACAGCAACCACGCGGCAGGGCACCGGGAATCATCGCCGAGGCGCTCGGCCGCAAGCTCGGCCGTACGGTCACGATCGACGAGATCGGCATGGCCAACGGCAAGAACCTGTCGTCCGGCGTCGGCCTGCAGTTCGCCCCGACCGTGATCGGCGCGATCGAGCAGGTCTGCGAGCTGTGGCGCAGCGACGTCGGCCGCCGCGACTTCCTGTCCGGTTCGACGGTCGCCTCCTCGGCGCTGGTCGAACCCAGCCGCGACTGGCTGATCAGCGGCGCGGACCCGCAGGTGGCACGGTCCGCCGGGGCCCGCGTCGGGGTGTCGGACGTGGCGGCGGTACGGGCGATGACGACCGCGCTCGTCGACCTCGACCACCGGTTCGGCAGCGGACATGTGCGGCCGGTCCTGGTGCACTACCTGAACAGCGTGGTCTCCGGGCTCCTCTCGGGGGCGTACCGCGAATCGGTCGGCCGGCAGCTCTTCGCGGCGGTCGCCCGGCTCACCGAACTCGCCGGGTACATGGCGGTCGACACGGGCCAGCCGGGCCTCGCGCAGCGCTACTACATCCAGGCGCTGCGGCTGGCCCAGGCGGCGGGCGACCGGGCGTACGGGGGCTACGTCCTGGCCGCGTCGATGAGCCATCTCGCCGCGCAGCTGGGCAACCCGCGCGAGATCGCCCAGCTGGCACGGGCCGCGCAGGAAGGTGCGCGCGGGCGGGTCACCCCGAGGGCGGAGGCGATGTTCTACGCGGCGGAGGCCCGCGGACACGCCCTGCTCGGCGACGCCCGCACCTGCCAGGCGGTGACGGGCCGGGCGCTGTCGGCCATGGAGCACGCCGAACCGGACACCGGGGACGACCCCGACTGGATCGCCCACTTCGACCACGCGTATCTCGCCGACGAGTTGGCGCACTGCCATCGCGACCTCGGCCAGGCGGAGGCGGCCGCACGCCGGGCCAAGGAGTCCCTGGACGGCCACCCGGAGTCCCGGACCCGCCGCCGCGGCATCGGCCTGGTCCTCCTCGCCACGGCCCAGGTCCAGTTGCGCGAGGTGGAGCAGGCCTGTCACACGGGCACGCGGGCGATGGAGCTGCTGGGGTCGGTGCGCTCCAGCCGGGGCGCGGAGTACCTGGAGGATCTGCAGCAGCGGCTGGTGCCCTACGGGGACGAGACGGCGGTGCGGGAGTTCGGGGCGCGGCTGGAGCTCCAGGCGGCGTGACCGCGGGCCCGTGACCGGGTGCCCGCCCGGAAGCCGTCTCCTCCGGTCGGTTCGAGGTGATCGAGCGCGCCTTCGAGACCAAGCGCCGCCGCGGCAACGTCCACTGATTCCGGCGGGTCGGCTCCTTGCGGCGTTCTCGCGCACGATGGTTCAGGCTACGAGAAGGCGGAGGCCGAGCTCTGCCGCGTCGAGGGCGACGAGGTCGCGGTTGCGCTCGGCCCACCGGCCCGAGGAAAGGTCGTCGCGAAGCCTGTTCACCGCCCTCTGCTCGGCCTCCGGCCCGACTCTGGTCCATACCGATACCGCGCGGCGCACATGTTCGTCCAGGTACGCCTCGGGCCGGCGCCAGTGTGCCTCGAAGAAGCCGTCCGCGGGACGCTGCGCCCGCATGACCGCCGACGGTTCCACCGCAGTGACGTCGCGGTCGGTGGGCTCGTAGGAGCCGGTGCCGGCCCCGACGTTCAGTACCGTCCGCGCGTCCCCGAGCGCAGCCCAGACTCTCGCGGCGATCCGCGGCTCGGTACGCCGCGTCGCCGGGTAAGCAGACCCGATGGTGTCGTACAACTGCGCGCCCAGCACTTTCAATTGTTCCTCCGGCGTCGTCCTGATGCCCATTGCCCGTGCCTCCAGTTCCCTGTCTATGGCCGTCACCATGGCAGCGGCGCGGTCGCGCTGGTCCAGCAGCAGGCCGCGCAGCCGGCGCAGGTGTGCGACCGCGTCGGTGGCCGGGTCGTCAACGAGATCCGCGATTTCGCGCAATCCGAAGCCCAGCCGCCGGTAGGCGAGCACCTCCCGCAGCCGCTCCACGTCGCCCGCCGAGTAGGCCCGGTATCCGGCCGAGGTCCGTGCGGACGGCTGCACGAGGCCGATCTCGTCGTAGTGATGCAGTGTGCGGACGCTCACGCCGGCCAGCTCGGCCACGCGTCCCACGGTCAGGTGTTTCTCCACGCCACCGGCCATGCGGCATGACGCCACGTGAGGGTCAAGCGCTTCGCTCCGGCGTACCGCGCGCGTGGCTCCACCGCCGCGCCGGCCAGTGGCTTCAGGCTGTCGAGCGGTCATGACCGCAGCCGGACAATGCGCGCGCACGACGGTGGAGTCCACCGCCACGTCACCGTCGATCTCGCCCGCCGCGTCGGCCGCGGAGGACTACGGACGGAGCGAGGCTCCGAACCCCGGTGGAGGACGAGCGGCGGGGCCGGAAACCGGCCCCGCCGCTCAGTCGCCCCTTAACAGCGTCTTGAGAGCGCTGGGTGTTACAGCTCGTGTGAAGGGGTGGTGAGTGGCAACACGCGCTTGGCGAACGGCGGCAACCACCCGATAGCGTGAGCCGACGATTCCGTAGGTTGACACGTAGGAGTCCCGGTGACGCAGAGCGGACAGGGTGACGAGCAGCAGCTCCCTGCTGTACGGCCCGCGCACGAAGGTGTCGTGCTGCCCGCGGGTGGCGGTGAGCCCTGGATACCAGGGGGGCCCGCGGATCAGGCCGCCCCGGCGGGCGGCCAGCCGTGGGGGCAGCCCTGGGGGCCGCAGGCGGCACACCAGGACGCTGTGTCGCAGCCACCGGCGCACGCTCAGGGGCAGGGGGCGTACGGGCAGGGTGGTCAGCAGTACGGGCAGGGACAGCCGGCGCAGGCGTACGGGCAGCCCCAGGCCCAGCCGTTGCCTCCCGTACAGCCCCAGCAGCCGTACGCGCAGCCGCTGCCGCCCGAGGCCGTGCCCGGCATGGGCATGGGTATGGGCGGGGAGTCGGAGGCCACGCAGTACATCGCGCCGGTGCCCGCCGGACCCGGGCCGGGCGGGCTGCCGCCGGAGAGCCCCGCCCAGGCCACCCAGTTCCTCGGCCACGGAGCGCCGCAGCCGCAGGCGTACCACCAGCCGCAGCAGCCGCCCGTGCACGGGGGCGACGCCGAAGCGACCCAGTACATCCCGCCCGTCCCCGGCGGCACTCCGTACGGCATCAGGCCCGGGGCCCCCGGCGACCGGCAGCCGCCCGCCGAGTTCGACAACCTGTTCCGCAACCAGGAGCCCGCGGGCGCCACCCAGCAGATGCCCCGGTTCGCCCCGGGGCCGCAGCACCAGGGGGCCCATCAGCCTCCGCAGGCACCGCAGCCTCCGCAGGCCCCGCAGCCGCCGTACCAGCCCGTGGACGACGAGCCGCAGAGGCGGGCCGGGCAGCGCAAGAGGCCGCACGTCACGCTCATTGCGGCGGTCGTCGCCGGCTGCGCGGTCGTCGGCCTCGGCGCGGGTGCGCTGCTGAGCGGCGGCGACGACAAGGGCGAGGACAACAAGCAGCCGGTGGCGGCCGCGAGTTCATCCGGTGAGCAGCCCTCCACGAAGACCGCGGCCGATCCGGCGAAGTCGCAGGCCGACGCGCTCGACAAGCTGCTGGCGGACAGCAACAACAGCCGTGCCGCGGTCATCGGGGCCGTCGAGAAGACCAAGAGCTGCACGGACCTGGACCAGGCCGTGACCGATCTGAAGGGCGCGGCCCAGCAGCGCCGTGATCTGGTGACCCGGCTCCAGGGGCTGAGCGTCGACAAGCTGCCGGACCACGACAGGCTGACCGCCTCCCTCACCAGGGCGTGGAAGGCGTCCGCCGCCGCCGACGAGCACTACGCCGCGTGGGCCGGCCAGGCCAAGAACGGCAAGAAGGTCTGCAAGCACGGCAAGGCCCGTACGACCAACGAGACGCAGCAGGCCACCGTGCAGAGCGGTGAGGCGAGCAAGGCGAAGAAGGAGGCGGCAGGGCTGTGGAACTCGATCGCGTCGAAGTACGGGCTGACGCGGCGCGCGGCGACCGAGCTCTGAGGGCCGAGCCCCTCCGGTGACCGGGGGGCGGGGCGGGGCCCCGGGGTGGAGCCCCCTGGTGCCTCAGCCCTTCGCGCTCGCCTCAGCCCTTCGCGCTCGCGTCCGACAGTGTCTTCGTGACGTCCACGAAGCCCTTCTTGTCCGCGACGAGCCGCCCGTTCCGCACGACCTGGAACGTCACCTTGGTGTTCACGACGCGCGGGTACGCGGACGAGCCGAGCATGTCCTTGAAGCGCCAGCTCAGCACCGGAGTGAGACCGCCGGTGTCGGCCGGGGTGCCGTGGCTGAGGGCGGAGGCGAGTTTCCTGGCGGTGATCTGCGGTGAGTCGATCGCCTTCACGAGCTCGTTCAGCACGGTGTACGCGATCCAGGTGGTCTGGACGCCGGTGTCGTCCGGATCGATCCGGTTGTCGCCGAAGGCGTGCTTGCGGATCACCTCCCGCATCCGGTCCCAGCGGGCGTCGCCCGAGTCCGGGTACCAGCCGGTGAGATACGCCCCCTCGAACGGGCTGTTCCGGCCGCCGGTGCTGTCGATCAGCGGCTGCCCGACGCTGCCGAGGACGGACGAGATCCGCACATGCCCGGACGTCGGCCCGAGCCGCCGGAAGGAGTCGAAGAACGTCCCCGTACGGTCCCCGAGCACCGCCGTCACACAGCCGTCGCTCGTCCCCGCCGCGTCGAGCGCCCGTTCGGCGGCCTCGTCGTACGAAGTCGCCGACTCCGCCGCCCGGATGTCGACGGGCTCCGGCCGGCCGGCCTCGGTGAGCCCGGTGTTGAGGAGCCAGGCCTGGCCGTCGCCCGCCAGGGTGTCGGGCCGTACCACGGACACCCGTTCGCACGTGCGGGCGAGCTGGCGGGCGCTGCCCGCCAGGAGCGCCGCCTGGCCGCCGTTGACGGGGTAGGAGGTGTAGCTGGTGAACTCCTCGTCGGAGGCTCCGTAGCCGCCGATGTAGGGGATTCCGGCGTTCTCCAGCGGCGGCATGAACGACGACCCGTGCCGGCTGTACGAGCCGACGACCGCCACCGCCTTCTCCTTGACGGCCAGCCGGGCGCAGTTCCCCGCGCCGGTCGAGGTGTCCGACTCGTCGCAGGTGACGACGCGCAGTTCGTGACCGTCGAGCCCGCCACTGGTGTTGACCCAGCGGGCGTACGTACGCGCCATGGCGGTCATGCCCGACATGTCCACCGTGTTGACGTTGTCCGGTGTCGCCGCGCCGCCGGGGGCCCACGTCACCACGGTGAGGGGCTCCCTGGAGTCCCCCGAGGCCCCAGGGAGCGCACCGCAGCCGGTGACCAGCAAGGCCCCGACCGCCGCCGTACTCGTGAGGAACGCGTAGGGGCGGGGGGAGGTGGGGCGTCGCCGTCCGGTCATGGACCCGAACATTTCCGCCCGCGGGGTAACGCCGCAGTGTGCTCCGCACAACGCTCGGTGACATCCGGGTGAATTGCGGGGGCCTGTGCGGGGAGCCGGAAAGGGAACGTACGATCGACAACCGTGCAGCAAGGTTCGGAGAACACTTCCCGTCGCGGCCGTCGCTCCTCCACCATGGGCGGCATGCCGCTGAATGACATGCCTTGGTGGCGCTGGCGCAGCAACGTGCGCTCGGCGCTGCACATGCTCTCCGACCCCGTCTTCCACCACGAGTGCTGGCTGGCCGGCCGGGAAGGGTACGGCGACGTCACCGACGCCGTGTACCGCCTGGTCGAGGACACCTGGCTGGACAACTGGTCCGCCGAGAAGTACGTCGGGACGATCTTCCGCGACTCCGACGAGGCCGCTCTCGTCGATGTCGCCGTGCTGCGGGTGCTGCGCATCATGCACCAGGTCGGCGCGGACGCCCCCGTCTCGGCGTATCTGGAGCACCACGGCTGGCCGGAGGCCGTACGGGCCGCCCGCGAGGCCCATGTGCTGCTCGCCGCCAACGACGGCGAGGATCCGGACACGCCGCCGCGCTCCCTCGACGTGCTCCGCATTCTGACCAGTTCGGCCTGATACCGGCCCGATGTGGCACGCTACGGGGATGACCGCGCCGCAGCCTGCCGAGACCGCACCGGAGCAGTACGTCCTCACGCTCTCCTGCCCGGACAAAAAGGGCATCGTGCATGCCGTGTCGAGCTATCTCTTCATGACCGGCTGCAACATCGAGGACAGCCAGCAGTTCGGCGACCACGACACGGGCCTGTTCTTCATGCGTGTCCACTTCTCGGCGGACAGCCCGGTGACCGTGGAGAAACTGCGGGCCAGCTTCGCCGCGGTCGGCGACTCCTTCCGGATGGACTGGCAGATCCACCGCGCCTCGGATCGGATGCGGGTCGTGCTGATGGTCAGCAAGTTCGGCCACTGCCTCAACGACCTGCTGTTCCGCTCCCGGATCGGGGCGCTGCCGATCGAGATCGCCGCCGTCGTCTCCAACCACACGGACTTCGCCGAGCTCGTCGCCTCGTACGACGTCCCCTTCCGGCACATCCCGGTGACCAAGGAGAACAAGGCCGCCGCGGAGGCGGAGCTGCTGGAGCTGGTCCGCGAGGAGAGGGTCGAGCTGGTCGTCCTCGCCCGTTACATGCAGGTCCTCTCCGACGATCTCTG
Source organism: Streptomyces sp. NPDC087845 (assembly GCF_044742755.1). Taxonomy (NCBI): domain Bacteria; kingdom Bacillati; phylum Actinomycetota; class Actinomycetes; order Kitasatosporales; family Streptomycetaceae; genus Streptomyces; species Streptomyces sp. NPDC087845. Next base: position 827,373 of record NZ_JBIUVC010000001.1, on the reverse strand, counting down.
CAAGCAGCTGAGCGGCCGGATCATCAACATCCACCACTCCTTCCTGCCGAGCTTCAAGGGCGCGAAGCCGTACCACCAGGCGCACGCCCGCGGGGTGAAGCTGATCGGTGCGACGGCGCATTATGTGACGGCGGACCTCGACGAGGGGCCGATCATCGAGCAGGAGGTCGAGCGGGTGGGCCACGGGGTCACGCCGGACCAGCTGGTCGCCCTCGGCCGCGATGTGGAGTGCCAGGCGCTGGCGCGCGCGGTGAAGTGGCATGCGGAACGCCGCATCCTGCTCAACGGCCGCCGTACGGTGATCTTCGCCTAGGACTTCGCCGGTCTTGGCGCGGGTTCACACCCGGGTTCACGTCCGAGTCTTCACCCGGGTTCAGGCGCGGGTTCACGCCCGGGTCTTCGCCCGGGTTCAGGCCCCGGGGAGCCGGGCCCCGCTGCTACAGCCGGCTCAGGGACGCCGCCGCGAACAGCACGTCGCGGATCGCCTCTCGGTCGCCCTCCTGACCGGCCGCGGCTTCCACCGGAGGCACGTGCCCGGCCACCAGCTGGCAGAACTCGACGCCGTCCAGCGCGACCTGCGCCACCGTGTGCGCGGCCGAGCCGAGCGCCGCGGGGGAGTCCAGCGGGATGTACCAGTCGCCGCCGCCCGTGCCCTCGACCTCCAGGTGCAGCGAACGGCCCGGTGAACCGGCCGTCACCAGATGGCGGGCCGGACCGGCCAGCCCCGATCTGCGGCGTTCGGCGAGGGCGGCCGGGATGAGCCGGGCCGCCAGGTCGACCATCCGGTTGAGATGGGCGGCGGACGGAGCCTCGTACGGGTAGTCCACCGCATGGGCGATGTCACCGCCGTGCACCCAGCACTCGAAGGCCCGGTCCAGCAGGGCGTCGTGCATCGGAAGGGCGAAGTCGCCGTACGAGACGGAGAGTTCGGCGACTCCGCGGCCGGCGAAGGACACCGTGCGGATGAGGGTGTGGCTCTGCTCGCGCCACGGCTCACGGATCGCGCGGGTGGGCGGTCGCCGGGCCGCGGACCAGTACTTCTCCGTCCGCGCGGCGGGCGGGAGCGGCCAGTCGTCACCCCGGCCCGTGGTGCCGTCGCCGAGCGGTACGTCGAGACCGAGGGCGGCGGCGACCAGCCCGTCGACGGCCATGAGATGGCCGATGACACCCGCGACCGTCGTCCTGCGGCCGGCCTCCTGCTCGCCCTCGAACCACTTCAGCCGCAACGGGGTGTGCCACTCCGAGCCGCCGATGTCGCGCAGCAGCGCGTCGAGCCGCGCGGTCTCCGCGTCGTACGGCGCGGCCCAGTCCGGCACCGGGATCTTGGCCGGGCGGCGGCTCAGGCAGGTGTCGATCACCCGGGAACGCAGCGTCGGATCGAGGTCCAGGCTGCGGTCGGTCTGGAGCAGCCCGACCGCGTCGCGCAGCCGGAGGGCCTCGTCGGCGCAGGCGGCGCACTCGGTCAGATGGGCCTCGACGGCCCCGGTCTCCTCCGCCGAGCACGCGGCCAGCGCCCAGGCACCGAGGAGGGCCTTGAGGACACGGTGGGGAAGCACCGGGGCCGTTGCGGCGGGCGGGTCCGATGGGGCCGGTGGTGCCACGGCAGATTCCGGCTCCGGTGTCGTCGGTCGCGAGGTCGGCCGCGGCTCCCCGGGCGGGGGCGGGAGCGGGGTCGGGGGTACGGGCGGCGGCAGGGGAATGGCGCCGAGGTCGAAGTCGTCCGCGGCGGCCCGCGGTCCCGGTATGCGCCGTGCGCCCCGCGCTTCGTCGCCGCGTCCGCCGCCCTCGGGCCCGCCGGTGTCGTCGTCACCGGTCACAGGGGCCGTCCGTATCCGGGCGGCGACGACCCCTCCAGCGGGCGGGTGTGCGCGGTGGAGAGCAGCTGGAGGCCGAGCCGCAGCCGACGGCGGGCCTCGTCCTCGGTGACCCCGAGGTCGGCCGCCGTCTGCCGGTAGTCCCGGCGCTGGACGTACGCCAGTTCCAGCGCGGCCCGCAACGGGGCGGGCATGGACGCGACGATGTAGTCGGCGCGGGCGGCGGCCGTGGCCCGGCGCACCCGCTCCTCCAGATCGGCCGGGGAGGCGGCTGCGGATCCGCCGTCCGTGCCGTCCGTCCCGTCCGTCCCGTCCGTGCCGTCGGTCCCGTCCGTACCGTTCCGGAGGCCGTCCGCCTCCTCGCGCAGCCGCCGCACGGACTGGCGGTGCGTGAGCCGGGCCACCCAGGAGCGCATCGAGCCCTGCTTCGGGTCGTACGCGTCCGGGTTCTCCCACACGTAACCGAAGACCTCGCGGGTGACCAGGTCGGCGGCGGTCTCGTCGTCGAGCATGCGGTGGGCCTGGCTGTGCACGAGCGAGGCGAACCGGTCGTAGAGCTCGCCGAGAGCAGCCGCCTCACCGCGTGCCAGCCGCTGCTGCATCTTGCGGTCCCAGCGGGGTGGTGCGTTTCTCGCCATGCGACCCCCAGCCCTGTTCCCCTCGTCACATCGAATGTAGTCGGCGGCGCTGAGCACGCACGCCTCTTTGCGGCAAGTACGCCCCTGAGGAGGCCCGGGATGATAAGGAATGCGTCAGCCGTGGATGACGGAATCGGATCTGAAGTGATCATTTCATCCCGAGCGCGGCTGCGCGCTGGCGAGCGGTGCGGTGTTTCATGGGTCTGCGGCTGGGGCAGCCGCGAGAAGGAACGGAAACTTCCGGATCGTCGGAATCCCCGGAACGAGAGGCCCAGTCGCGTGAGGAATCCTTGCCCTCGTGGGAACCACCCACCGGCTGCAACCACCCACGCCCCCCAGCTCACCCAGGAACGTTCCCGGACGCCACTGAAAGTGGCCGAGACCGTGCAGGGCGAGTGGACGGTGCTGCGGATACGCGGCGAACTGGATCTGGCGTCGTCGCCCGCCGTGCGCCATTGCGTCCACGAGGCGGTCGCCGTCGGCCGCCACGACGTGGTGCTCGACCTCTCCGAGGTCCTGTTCTGCGATTCCAGCGGTGTCGGCGTACTGATCGCCGCCCGCCGTCTGATGCGCTCCTGCGGGGGCCGGCTGCGGCTGATCCTCCCGGCCCGGGGCGCGGTGGAGGGCTCCCACGTCAACCGGGTGCTCGCCGCCCTCGGGGTACGCCGTCTCTTCGACGTCTACCCCGACCGGTACGCGGCCGTCGACGACGAGGCCCAGCCGCTCTCGGCGTGAGCAGCGGTGACGGGAATGACGGGAGTGACGACGAAGACCGGGTCGTCACATCGGTGGTGCGCGTAAGTGACACACGGCGCCGGTCGGCGTCGTACGCTCCCCGCATGGACAGCGCAGAGTATGAGCGCAAGATCGCCTTCCGCTTCGCCGCCTTCGACCAGGACGGCAACGGATACATCGATCGCGCGGATTTCAGTGCCGCCGCGGCCCGTCTGCTCACCGAATTCGGTACGACGGCCCGCTGCGACAAGGGCCAGGCGCTCTACACCGGGGCCGAGGCCCTCTGGCAGGGCATGGCGGGCATCGCGGACGTCGACGGGGACCAGCGCGTCACCCGTGCGGAATTCGTGGGCGGGGCCGTGAAACGGCTGCGCGACAACCCGGAGCGGTTCGCGGAGATCGCCCGTCCGTTCCTGCGGGCCGCGATCGCCGTGGCGGACCCGGACAACGAGGGCGCGGCCTCCGTACCCGCCGTGGAGCGGGCGCTCCGGGTGCTGGGCGCGGCCCCGGAGACGGCGGCGTTCGCGGCGGGGAGCCTGGACGCGGACCACGACGGCAGGATCGTCGAGGACGAGGCGGTGGCGGCGTTCGCCGCCTACTTCACGGTGATCGCACCGGACGCGTAGGGGCACGGCGCGGCGGGGGCGCGGGCGTGTGGGACCCACGCGCCCGTGCAGGGGGCTCCTCCGGAGGAGCCCCCTGCACCGTCGTGCCGCCTCCGTGCCGTCGGGCCACCCCGCCCCGCGCCGGGACGGGTTCCGCGACCGGGGCCGTCCGGCGCATGAGGACAGCGCCCGGCCTCCCTGTCAGGAGAACTGCTCCCGCAACCGGTACTTCAGTACCTTCCGCAGCGCCTCGTTGCGGGGCAGCGCCGCCACCACCTCCAGCTGTTCCGGCAGCTTGTGCACGGAGAGCCCCTCCGCCCGCAGATATCCCGTGATGTCCGGCAGCGTCAGCGGGGCCGCCCCCGCCGGCTGTTCCACGACCGCGCAGACGCGTTCGCCGCGCTCCGGGTCCGGGAGCCCGATCACCGCCGCGTCGCCGACGCCCGGGTGCCGGTGCAGGAGGTCCTCTATCTCCTTGGCGGAGATGTTCTCGCCCTTGCGGATGATGATGTCCTTCAGCCGCCCGGTGAGCACCAGGTGCCCGCTCGCCTCGACACGGCCGACATCGCCGGTGATCAGGTACCCGTCCGCGTCGAAGGCCGCCGCCGAGGCCACCGGGTCCAGATAGCCCTCGCAGACGGCCTCGCCGCGCAGCCGGACCTCGCCGTCGGTGCCGTACGGCAGCGGTTCGCCGTCCTCGTCGGTGATCCGTATCTCCATCCCCTCGGGCGGGCGCCCCTCCGTCCCGGCGAGATGCTCGGCCGTGTCGTCGGGGGCGCCCATCGTGATCATGGGGACCTCGGTCATGCCGTACCCGTGGGTGAGCTGGACGCCCATCTCCCGTACCACCGCGTGGTAGATCTCCGGCGGCTTGGGCGCCCCGCCGCCCGCCAGCAGCCGCAGGGTGGGGATCAGCCTGCGGCCGGGGTTCGCGCGCTGCTCGGTCAGGAACATCGAGTAGAACGCCGTGGACCCGCCCGCGACCGTCACTCCGTGGCGCCGGTAGTCCGCCAGCGCGTCCGGCAGGGCGAAGTGCTCGAACAGGACCGCGGGGAACCCGTACAGCAGCAGCATCACCGCGTAGTCCGGCCCGCCGACATGGGCGAACGGGAAGGCCACCGAACCGATGTCGTCCGCCGACAGCCGCAGCGCGTGGGCCAGACAGGAGCCGCCCGCGATCAGGCTGCGGTCGGTGTGGAGGACGCCCTTCGGGTCGGAGGTGGTGCCCGAGGTCCAGTAGATCCAGCGCACCGCCGTCCCGTCGGCGGGCGGTGGCGGCAGCACGGACGGATCGCCGTCCGGCAGCGACTCGTACGCCTCGAAGACCAGCGGCGGAGGTTCCGCGGCCGCCGCCAGACGGTGCGCCATCGCCGTGTGGTCGAAGCCGCGCCAGGTGCCCGGCACGGCGAAGAAGCCGGCCTTCGACGCGCGCAGCGCGAACCCCGCCTCGCGGTCCCGGTAGAACGGGATGACGGGCGACTGCACGGCCCCGATCCGGGTCAGCGCGAACGACAGCAGCACCGTCTCGATCCGGGTCGGCAGCTGCCAGGCGACGACGCCGCCGGGGCGCACCCCCATCTCCCACAGCCCGGCCGCCACCCGCTCGCCCCGGACGCGCAGTTCGCCGAAGGTCAGCGTGCGGTCGTCCTGGATCAGGAACGGACGGTCCGGCGTCAGGGCGGCCCGGCCCTCGACGAGCTCCCAGAAGGTGCCCGATGCGCTCAGCGCGTGTGCGGTCTCGTTCACGGCGAACCCCTCACAGCTGACGGGTAGTCAGATAGTGCGGAGAGCGTAGAGCGCTGCGCCTTGTCGGTCCAGGGGTGCGGGGCTAGCCTGAGTGCCGAACCGGATCTGACGCACCATCAGATACGTGCAGTGCGCGCCGAAGGGGACACCATGACGGAACTGCCTCGGATCGTCAGCGTCGACGACCATGTGATCGAGCCGCCGCACCTCTTCTCGACCTGGCTGCCCGCCAAGTACCGCGAACGCGGCCCGCAGCCGCTCACCGCGGGCATCGGGGAGCTGGCGTACACGGGGGGCAAGTACGTCATCACGATGGACCCGGACGGGCCGCCCACCGACTGGTGGATCTACGAGGACCTGAAATTCCCGTACAAGCGGAACATCGCCGCCGTCGGCTTCGACCGCGACGACATGACGCTGGAGGGGATCACCCGGGCCGAGATGCGGCCCGGCTGCTGGGACCCGGCCGAGCGCCTCAAGGACATGGACCTCAACCATGTCGAGGCGAGCCTCTGCTTCCCCACCTTCCCGCGCTTCTGCGGGCAGACCTTCGCCGAGGCCCACGACAAGGAAGTGGCCCTCGCCTGCGTGCGCGCCTACAACGACTGGATGGTGGAGGAGTGGTGCGGCGGCAGCGGCGGCCGGCTCATCCCGCTCTGCATCATCCCGCTCTGGGACATCGGCCTGGCGGTGGCGGAGATCGAGCGGAACGCGGCGCGCGGGGTGCGCGCGGTGACCTTCTCCGAGATCCCCACCCACCTCGGCCTGCCGTCGATCCACACCGGCTACTGGGACCCGTTCTTCGCGGCCTGCCAGGAGACCGGCACGGTCGTCAACATGCACATCGGGTCCAGCTCGCAGATGCCCGCCGCCTCGCCGGACGCCCCGCCCGCCGTACAGGCCAGCCTCTCGTTCAACAACGCCATGGCCTCGATGATGGACTTCCTGTTCAGCGGTGTCCTGGTGAAGCACCCCCGGCTGAAGCTCGCCTACAGCGAGGGCCAGATGGGCTGGATCCCGTACGCCCTGGAACGCGCTGACGACGTGTGGGAGGAGCACCGGGCCTGGGGCGGGGTGCGCGGTCTGATCCCCGAGCCGCCGTCCACGTACTACTACCGGCAGATCTTCTGCTGCTTCTTCCGCGACAAGCACGGGGTCGCCTCGCTCGACGTCGTCGGACGGGACAACGCCACCTTCGAGACCGACTACCCGCACGTCGACTCGACCTTCCCGCACACCAAGGAGGTCGCGCTCGACCACGTCAAGGGACTGGACGACGAGACCGTCTACAAACTGATGCGCGGAAACGCGATCCGGATGCTCGGTCTCGACCTCGACAAGTAGGAGTCCGGTGGACCTCGCGTACACGGAGGAAGAAGAAGCGTTCCGGGCGCGGCTGCGCGAGTGGCTGGCCGCCGTGCTCCCCGGACTGCCCGCGAAGCCCGGCCCCGACGACTGGCCGGGGCGGCGTGCGTACGACACCGCCTGGCAGCGGATGCTGTACGACGCGGGGTACGCCGGCCTGCACTGGACCGCCGACGCGGGCGGGCGGGGCGCCACCCCGACCCAGCATCTGATCTTCCTGGAGGAGACGGAGCGGGCCGGCGCCCCGTACGTCGGCGCGAACTTCGTCGGCCTGCTGCACGCCGGGCCGACGATCGCGGCCGAGGGCACGGCCGGACAGCGGGCCCGCTGGCTGCCGCCGGTGCTGCGCGGCGACGAGATCTGGTGCCAGGGGTTCAGCGAGCCCGACGCCGGTTCGGACCTGGCCTCGCTGCGGACCCGGGCGGTGCGCGACGGCGACCACTACGTGGTGAGCGGGCAGAAGATCTGGACCTCGCACGCGGAGGTCGCCGACTGGTGCGAACTCCTGGTGCGCACGGACCCGGCGGCGCCCAGGCACCGCGGCATCAGCTGGCTCGCGATGGAGATGGACGCCCCCGGCGTCACCGTCCGCCCGCTGCGCACCCTCGCCGGGTCCACCGAGTTCGCCGAGATGTTCCTCGACGAGGTGCGGGTTCCGGTCTCCCACCGCGTCGGCGCGGAGAACGACGGCTGGCGGGTCACCATGGTCACCCTCTCCTTCGAGCGCGGCACGGCCTTCGTCGGCGAGGTCGTCGCCTGCCGCCGCACGCTGTCCGCCCTGGCCGCCGAAGCGCGGGCGAACGGCCGCTGGGACGACCCGGTCCTGCGCCGCCGGCTGGGCAGGCTCAACGCCGAATTCCGGGCGCTGTGGCGGCTCACCCAGTGGAACGTCAGCGAGGCGCAACGCACCGGGGGCGTCCCGGGCACCGGCGGCTCGGTCTTCAAGCTGCGCTACTCGCAGGCCCGCCAGGAGCTGTACGAGGCGGCCGCCGAGGTGCTCGGCGCGGACAGCGGCGATCTGGACCGGGAGTGGGTCCTGGACCGGCTCTCCTCGCTCTCGTACACCATCGCCGCGGGCACCTCGCAGATCCAGCGGAACATCGTCGCCGAGCGGATCCTCGGCCTGCCGAAGGGGCGCTGACGCACTCATGGACTTCCAGCTCTCGGACGACCAGCGGGCCCTGAAGGCCGGGATACGCGAACTCCTCGCCGGACGCTTCGGCAGGGACCGGATGCGGGCGGACCTCGACGGCGGTACGGGCATCGACCGGGCCCTGTGGCGGGAGCTCGGTGAGGCCGGGCTCTTCGCGCTGCGGCTGCCGGAGGCGCGGGGCGGTGTCGGGCTCGGCCTGCCCGAGTCGGTCCTCCTCTTCGAGGAGGTGGGGCGGTCGCTGCTGCCGGGACCGCTGATCGCCACCCACCTCGCCGCCGGTGCGGTGAAGGGGGCGGCGGAGGGCCGGGCGGTGATCGCCGTGCTGGACGCGGGACAGCCGGTGGCCCACCTGGGCGACGCGGACGGACTGCTCGTGCTCGGACCGTGGGACGCGGGGGAAGTGGGGGACACCGGGAACGCGAGGGACGCGGGGGACACGGGGTTCGGGGCGGGGGAGGGGCGGGGCCCGGCCGGCGGGATGCTGCGGGACGTCGTACGGATCCGGGAGGCCGCCGAGCCCGTACGGTCGCTCGATCCGTTCACCCCCCTGTGGCGGGTCACGGGCCCCGCCCGGCCCGCCGAGCGGCTGCCCGACGGGGCCCGGCCGCGCGAGGAGGGCGCCCTGCTCGCCGCCGCCGAACAGCTCGGCAGCGCCGCCCGCACGACGGAAATGGCCGTCCAACACGCCGGTGCGCGTGAACAGTTCGGCTCGCCGATCGGATCCTTCCAGGCGGTCAAACATCTGTGCGCCGGGATGCTGGTCCGCACCGAACTGGCCCGCAGCGCCGTCTACGCGGCGGCCGTCACCGCGGACCGGGCCGAGATCGCGGGCGCCAAACTGCTCGCCGACGACGCGGCCGTCCGCAATGCGCGCGACTGCCTCCAGGTGCACGGCGGCATGGGCTTCACCTGGGAGGCAGACGTCCATCTGCACCTCAAGCGGGCCTGGCTGCGCTCCGGGCAGTGGCTGGCGGCGGCGACGGCGGAGGAGGCCCTCGCGGCCGACCTGTGCTGATTCCGGACGGGTTCCGTGCAGGCTTCGTCCGCGCGGCCGCGGGTGCATGAGGGGTGCGCGCACGTGACGGGCGGGCTACCGGGCCTCACACAGCGGAGTTACGCAGTGCAGTCGGCCGACTCCGATGCCGGGTTGTGTCCTTTGCGTGATTCGTCACGGGATGGAGTCGGTGCCGGGCTCGGGTACGCTCCGTGGGATGCGAGAGGTTCTGGAACCGGGTGATCCGGGTGTGGCCCGTGCGGCGACTCCGGTCCGGAAGAGGTGCCCTGCTCGCGTTCCACGCAGGAGCGCCGGGCCTGCCCGGGGGGCGACTCCCACAGTCCCGGTGCGCCTCTGTTCGACTCCCCGCAGCGTGCGTCGCACAGTATGCACCACGCGTACTCCTTCGCGCTGGAATATGCCCGAAGCGCTTGTTGCGGTGACTGTACGTCAACCATGCTGTCGCGTAAGGGAATCACGTTCCGTGACCCTGAGGAGGCGCGAGGCGATGTGTCCGCCGGTTCGGATGGTGTGAGCGGTGCAGGTGCTTCAGGTTCAGCTGGAGGTCGGGCCGGATCCCGCGGAGGTCGGGCGGGCCCGCAGGTGGGCGCGGTCGAGACTGATCGGGTCCGGGATAGGGGACGACGAGCCGCTGGCCGAGACGCTCATCCTGCTGATCTCGGAGCTGGTCACCAATGCGGTGGTCCACACCGGGTGTCCGGCCGTACTGCGCATGCTGTTCGGCTCGACCGGGGCGGCCGGGACCGTACGGGTCGAGGTGGCCGACGCCAGCTGCCGCCCGCCGCAGCAGCGCCACGCGGCGGGTGAGGACACCGGCGGCCGGGGTCTGGAGCTCGTCGACGGGCTCGCCGACCGCTGGGGCTGGCAGCCGGAGGGCGCGGGGAAGCGCATCTGGTGCGAGGTCGACCGGGACGCCCCGCTGATCCAGGTCGTGCCGGTGCACCCGGCCGCGCAGGGCGTGCACGGCGCCCAGGGTGCCCTCGACGCACCGGGTGCGGGCGACGCGGGCTGCGAGGCGTACCGGGCTTCGCGCACCGTGAGACATCGCGCCTAGCAAACGTGCATAAAGGTTAAAGCAGTTGGCCCGGACCGCGGTCCGGCACCGGGCCGAGCGTCTTCAGAGGACGGCGACCGGGGCGACCGGGGTGCCGGTGGCGCCGACGAACGGCTCGGGCATCGCGGAGAGCAGGAAGCTGTAGCGACGCTCTTCCGCACAGGCTGTGGACAGCGTCTCCAGGTTCCAGTTCTGGCCCTGCAGCATGCCCATCTCGACCAGGTCCAGCGCATGCACCCCCAGCCAGAGGTCCTCGATCTCGGGCGGGAAGAGCTCGAAGGTCAGGGTGTCATTGGCGACGGCCGCCACATCGCGCGCACGGAACCACTCGGGCGTCCGGATCGAGAGACCGGGTGACGGATAGCCGTACGCGTGCTTGTCGCCCGCCAGGAGGACCTGCACCTGCCCCGTCCGTACGAGCACGAGGTCACCGGCCCGGACCCGGACCCCCGCCAGCTCCTCGGCCGCGTCCAGGTCCTCGGGGGTGACGGCGTGGCCGCCGGGCAGCCTGTCCACGCCGTGTGCGCGGGCCACATCGAGCAGTACCCCGCGCGAGACGATGTGCGGCACCTTGTCGATCCCGCTGAACCGCGCTCCGTCGTGGGCGGTGATCGTGTCGGCCGGGCGGCCGTTGTAGATCTTCCCCGAGTGCGAGGCGTGCGTGAGGGCGTCCCAGTGGGTGGCCGTCTGCAGGCTCAGGACCGCAGTGTCGTCGCTGGTGGCGACAGTGCCGGGGCCGAAGAGTTCCTGGTTGATCTGGATCATGGTGTGCAGCGGATTGATCCGCCCCGGGATCAGCCCGCTCTGCACGCCGTCCTGCTGGAGGGGCAGCGCGAGCGGCACGCGCAGCCCGGTGCGGACGGTGGCGGCCGCCTCCCGTACGACCGCGTCGGTGATCAGGTTGAGCGTGCCGATCTCGTCGTCGGCGCCCCAGCGGCCCCAGTTGTTCACCCGCTCGGCGATGTCGTGGAACTCGGCCGGCAGTGACATGGGGCCTCCCGGGGCTTGTGCTTGCGGACCTGATGGCCCATAAAATCTAACGGTCCGTCAGAAACCGCGGGAAGGGGCCGGGCATGGGGAACTTCTTGGCAGGCAAAGTGGTGGCCGTGACGGGTGCCGGGCGCGGCATCGGGAGGGCGGTCGCGCTCGCGGCGGCGGCCGAGGGGGCGAGAGTCGTCGTCAACGACTACGGCGTGTCCATCGAGGGCGGCGAGCCGAGCAGCGAGGTGGCCGAGTCCGTCGTCAAGGAGATCGAGGCGGCGGGCGGTACGGCGGTGGCCGTCGCCGACGACATCTCCACGATGGCGGGCGGGCAGCGGATCGTGGACACGGCGCTCGCACGGTACGGGCGGATCGACGGGGTCGTGTGCGTGGCCGGGATCCTGCGGGAACGGATGCTGTTCAACATGTCCGAGGAGGAGTGGGACCCGGTGGTCGCCACCCACCTCAAGGGCACCTTCACGGTCTTCCGGGCCGCGTCGGCGGTGATGCGGAAGCAGGAGGACGGCGGCACGCTGATCGGCTTCACCAGCGGCAACCACCAGGGCAGCGTCGCCCAGGCGAACTACAGCGCCGCGAAGGGCGGGATCATCTCGCTGGTCCGGAGCGCGGCGCTCGGCCTGCACAAGTACGGCGTCACGGCGAACGCCGTCGCCCCCGTCGCCCGCACCCGGATGTCCGCCAATGTGCCCATGGAACTCAAGGAGATCGGCGAGCCGGAGGACGTGGCGGCGCTCGTCGTCTACCTGCTGAGCGAGCGGGCCCGCAAGGAGAAGATCACCGGCCAGGTGTACACGATCGCGGGCCCGAAGATCGCGGTCTGGGCCCAGCCGAGGGAGCTGCGGGCCGGGTACGCGGAGGGGGCCTGGACCCCGGAGCGGATCGCGGACTTCCTGCCGGGGACGGTGGGCACGGACCCGATGCCGATGCTAGCGCGGCTGGAGGAGATGGCGGCCGCGGCGGCGGCGAAGGCGAGGCCCAACGCGTGACCTCCGGCCCCGCCGGGGCTCCGCCCCGGGGACCCCGGTCCTCAATCGCCGGACGGGCTTGTTTCTGAGCGGCAACAGGAGGCAACGTGGACTTCACCTTCGGCCCGGACGACGCCGCCTTCCGTGCGGAAGCCCGCGCGTGGCTGGCGGCGCACCTCGTTGGCGCGTACGCCGCGGCCGCCGGTACCGGCGGCCCGGGCAGCGAGCACGAGGGCATCGAGATCCGCCGCGCATGGGAGCGCGAACTCGGCCGCGGCGGCTGGATCGGCCTCGGCTGGGGCGACCACGGCGCCGGCTGCGGCAACCGCCGCGCGAGCCTCACCCAGCAGGTCGTCTGGGCCGAGGAGTACGCCCGCGCCGACGCCCCCGCCCGGGTCGGCCACATCGGCGAGAACCTCCTCGCCCCGACCCTGATCGCCCACGGCACCGACGCGCAGCGGCGCCGCTTCCTGCCCGCCGTCGCACGCGGCGAAGAACTGTGGTGCCAGGGATACAGCGAGCCGGGCGCCGGGTCGGACCTCGCCGCGGTGCGGACGACCGCCGTACCCGACGCGGACCGCGGCGGCCACCGCGTGAGCGGGCAGAAGATCTGGACGTCGCTGGCGAAGGACGCCGACTGGTGCTTCGTGCTGGCCCGTACGGAGCCCGGTTCCAGCCGCCACCACGGCCTGTCGTTCCTGCTCGTGCCGATGGACCAGCCGGGCAGGATCGAGGTGCGGCCGATCCGTCAGATGTCCGGGACCAGCGAGTTCAACGAGGTCTTCTTCGACGGGGCGCGCGCCGAGGAGTGCGTCGGCGGCGAGGGCAACGGCTGGGCGGTCGCCATGGGGCTGCTGGCCCTGGAGCGCGGCGTCTCCACACTCGTCCAGCAGATCGGCTTCGCCGCCGAACTCGAACGGGTGGTCCGCGCAGCCGTCGACGGCGGCGCCGTCACCGACCCGGTACTGCGCGAACGCCTCGTGAGGCAGTGGGCGGAGCTCCAGACCATGCGCTGGAACGCCCTGCGCACCCTGGGCTCCACCGGAGACCCCGGCGCACCCAGCGTGGCGAAACTGCTCTGGGGCGGCTGGCACAAGCGCCTCGGCGAGCTGGCCGTGGAGGTCCGGGGCGCGGCGGGCGCCGTCGGCCCGGACGACTGGTCGGCGCGATCGCCGTACGTACTCGACGAGGCGCAGCGGCTGTTCCTGTTCACCCGGTCCGACACCATCTACGGCGGCTCGGACGAGATCCAGCGGAACATCATCGCCGAGCGGGTGCTCGGCCTACCGAGGGAGCCGAGATGAGAGGCGTCGTCTTCGACGGCAAGCGGACCGAGGTCGTCGACGATCTGGAGATACGCGATCCGGGCCCCGGCGAGGTGCTGGTGGCGGTGGCCGCGGCCGGGCTGTGCCACAGCGATCTGTCGGTGATCGACGGGACGATTCCGTTCCCGTCGCCGGTGGTGCTCGGGCACGAGGGCGCGGGCGTGGTGGAGGCGGTCGGCGCGGGCGTCGGCCATGTGGTGCCCGGTGACCACGTGTCGCTGTCGACGCTGGCCAGCTGCGGGGCGTGCGCACAGTGCGACCGGGGGCGCCCGACGATGTGCCGCAAGGCGATCGGGATGCCGCGGCAGCCGTTCTCGCGGCGGGGCGAGCCGCTGTACCAGTTCGCGTCCAACTCGGCCTTCGCCGAACGGACCCTGGTCAAGGCCGTGCAGGCGGTGAAGATCCCCGCGGACCTGCCGCTCACCTCGGCGGCCCTGATCGGCTGCGGGGTGGTGACGGGGGTCGGAGCCGTACTCAACCGGGCGAAGGTCGACCGGGGCGACTCCGTCGTGGTGATCGGCACCGGCGGCATCGGACTCAACGTCATCCAGGGTGCCCGGATCGCGGGCGCCCTGACGATCGTCGCCGTCGACGCCAACCCGGCGAAGGAGGCGGTGGCACGGCAGTTCGGCGCGACGCACTTCCTGACGTCGGCGCAGGCCGTGCGGGAGATCCTGCCGAACGGCGCCGACCACGCCTTCGAGTGCGTGGGCCGTACGGAACTGATCCGTACCGCGATCGACCTGCTGGACCGGCACGGCCAGGCGGTCCTGCTGGGCGTCCCCGCGGCGACGGCCGAGGCATCGTTCCTCGTCTCGTCGATGTTCCTGGACAAGTCGATCCTGGGCTGCCGGTACGGCTCCTCGCGCCCGCAGCGGGACATCGCCCTCTACGCGGAGCTGTACCGGCAGGGCAGGCTGCTGCTGGACGAACTCGTCACCGAGACCTACCCGGTGGAGGACTTCGCCAAGGCGGCGGACGACGCGCACCACGGCCGGGTGGCGCGGGGGGTCCTGGTGTTCTGAGGCGTGCGGTGAAAGTTCCGCCCGTCCCGCGACGGCTCTCCGGGGCCGGAGTCTTCCCGGACCGGCGAAGCCCGGCCCTCTGCCGGGCCCTCTTGTCCGGATCCCGCCGGGGCCGCGCGCCCCGGCGCCGCGCCCGGCCGCGTTGCCGTCGGTCAGTCGCCGAAGGCGCTGCTGTCGCGCCGGGTGACACCGGGCCGGGTGTTCACGGACCACATGTGGGTGCACTGCGGGCACTGGAGGTGAACGACCGGTCCGCTGTTGGATATCAGATAGCGCCAATGCTCACGGCAGGTACGGAGGTCGGCGCAGTTCTCGCAATGACGGGCGTCGTCGCAGACCGGGCAGGGCATCCAGGCGCGGCGGGCCACGTCCGCCTGCGGATCAATGGGCAGTCGCACGACCCGGCCCCCTTCCCGGCAGAACGCCGGTCGCCACCAGCAGGTCGTAGGTGCGCTGCTGTTCGGCGTCCAGGCCCGAGTAGAGGAGCGCGTACGCCTCGTCCTCGCCCTGGAGGGCGGCGACCGGGTCCCAGTCGGGCCCGAGTGCGGCCACGACCTCGGCTCGGCGCCGAGATTCTTCGAACGTCAGATCGATCGTGAAGGGTATGAGACTGTCTGGATTTCCCTTTTTCATGGCGAAACTTCCGAAGTGCCGGTGGAACTCCCCATGCCTATCAGGCGGAACCGGCGACAGGGAAGGGTGACCTAAGTCGCTCCGGGGGCGAAGGGGCCCCGGCCTCTGGCGGAGGAGCCCTCGGATCGGTCGGCAGGAGTGGGCCGTTGCCGGTACCGGGGCCCCGGGGCGGGGCGTGGTCCACGGGTGGCGCTGTGACGTACTTCATGCGGCCGCCCTCCGCGTCGCCCGGATCCGGGCGACGCGGAGGGGAGCGGCCGGAGCGCCCGGTCAGGCCCTTCCCGCGCGAAAGGTGCGCCGGTACACCGTGGGGGACACCCCCAGCGCCGCCTGCAGATGCTGCCGCAGCGAGGTGGGCGTCCCGAAGCCCGCGTCCCGCGCCACCTGGTCGATCGACAGGTCCGTCGACTCCAGCAACTGGCGGGCCCGTTCGACCCGCTGCCGGGTCAGCCACTGGGCGGGGCTGACCCCGACCTCCTCCCGGAACCGGCGGGTGAACGTCCGTACGCTCATCGACTCCTGCTGCGCCATGTCGCGCAGCAGGATCGGGCGCTCCAGCCGGCCGAGCGCCCAGGCGCGCGCGGAGGTCGTGGCCGCGAGCTGCGCCTCGGGCACGGGGCGCTGGATGTACTGGGCCTGCCCGCCGTCCCGGTGCGGGGGCACGACCGTGCGGCGGGCGATGTCATTGGCGACGGCGGTGCCGTGGTCGCGGCGCACGATGTGCAGGCAGAGGTCGATTCCGGCGGCGACCCCGGCGGAGGTCAGGACGTCCCCGTCGTCGATGAACAGGACGTCCGGGTCGACCCGGACCTCGGGGAAGAGCTGCTGGAAGTGGTCGGCCGACGACCAGTGGGTGGTGGCGGGGCGTCCGTCGAGATATCCGGCGGCGGCCAGCACATAGCTGCCCGTGCAGATGGAGACCATCCGGGTGCCCGGCCTGATGTGCGCGAAGGCGGCGGCCAGTTCGTCGGTGAGCCTGCCCTCCGTGTAGACGGGGCCCAGTTCGTAACTGGCGGGGATCACGACCGTGTCGGCGGTGGCCAGTGTCTCGGGGCCGCGTTCGACGGTGATGGTGAAGTCCGCGTCGGTGCGGACCGGGCCCGGCGGGCGGACGGAACAGGTCACGACTTCATAGAGTTTGCGGCCCTTGTTGCGCGGCTCGGAACCGAGCGATCGGCCGAAAATCCTTTGGGGGATGCCCAGTTCGAAGGGGAGCAGCCCGTCGAGGGCAAGGACGGCGATTCGGTGCGGCATTGGCGGACTCCCTTCACCTCTAGCTGGTATAGACCTTCTGCTGATACATGTCACCGGTGTGAAGGAAAAGTCAGCAGAGCACGCACGCATTCCCGCCGCGGAACCCGAGAGCGCACCGCCTCCGCCGCCCCGTCCGTCGAGCCCGGATCCGTTGGGGGGCGTGCCGGCCGACGGCCTGAGCGACGGCCGTCCCGCACAGCTCTGGAACCGCAACTTCCGGCTTTTCTTCGTCGCCCGGACCGCCGCGCTCTTCGGCGACGGCATGATCCCGGTGGCGCTCACCGCCGGCCTGCTGGGGGCGGGCCGGCCGCACTCGTCGGTGGGGTTCGCGCTCGCGGCCTGGATGGGCCCGCTGGCCCTCTTCGTGCTCTTCGGCGGTGTACTGGCCGACCGGTTCACCCCGCGCCGGATGATGATCATCGCGGATGCGCTGCGGCTGGTCGGTGCCTCGGTGCTGGCAGTCTCCTTCGCCACCGGCAACCCGCCCCTGTGGGCGGTGTACGCGCTCAGCGCGGTCGCCGGGGTGGGCGCCGCGCTCTTCCAGCCGGGCGTGGCGTCGACCGTGCCCCGGGTGGCCTCGGACGTGCAGCGCGCCAATGCGGTGCTCCGGGTCTCCGAGGCGCTGATGACCATGGCGGGCCCGGCCTTCGCGGGCATGCTCGTCGGGCTCGCCAGCGCCGGAGCGGTCTACGCGGCGAACGCGTCGACCTTCCTCGTCTCCGGCCTCTGCCTGTTCCTGCTCCGGCTGGCCCCGGCCCCGGCGGACGAGGTGCGGCGCGGCACCTTCGTCGCCGAACTGGTCGACGGCTGGCGGGAGTTCCGCGCCCGGAGCTGGCTGTGGGGGGTGATCGCGATCTGGACGGTGTACGGTTTCGCGGTGCTCGGCCCGATGCTCCCGCTCACCGCGGTCGAGGTGACCGAGGCGCACGGTTCGGGGACGTACGGGGTGATGATGGCGGTGAACGGCGCGGGCAGCGTCGTCGGCGGGCTGCTCGCGCTGCGGCTGAGGCCGCGCCGCCCCCTCGCGGCGGGGGCCGTCGCGCTGAGCGCGGTCTGTGTGAACCTGGTCGTGCTGGGCCTGGGGATGCCGGTGGCCGCGCTCGGGGCCGGGCAGTTCGTGGCCGGTGCCGCGTTCGCGTTCTGGCTGGTGATGTGGTCGACGACGGTCCAGACCCATGTGCCGCCCCAGGCGCTGAACCGGCTGCACGCGTACGACGTGGCGGGCTCGCTGCTGATGCTGGCGGCGGGCCGGGCGCTGGCCGGACCGGTCGCGGACCGGGTGGGCACTCCGGAGGTGCTGCTGGCCGGAGCGGTGATCAACATGGTGGCGGTGGCGGTACTGCTGGCGGCCCGGCCGATCCGGCGGCTGGAGCGGATCGGATGAGGTCGGGTGAGGTCGGATGAGGGAGGCGGTCGTGGCGGTGCCACGGGTGGCAGCCGCGGGAGCGGCACTGCTGACCGTCGCCGCCGGGCTCGGCGCCAGGGCGGTGGCCGGCGGCGATGCGGCCAAGTACGCCGGGGACGCCCTCTACACGGTGCTGGTCTGCGCCGTGGTGGTCCTGATCGCGCCCCGCACGCGCCCGGCAGCGGCGGCCGGGACGGCGCTCGCCGTCAGCTGGGCGGTCGAGCTGCTGCAACTGACCGGGCTGCCTGCGGAGCTCTCCCGGCACAGCACGGCGGCGCGGCTGGTGCTCGGCTCCACCTTCAACGCGCCCGATCTGTTCTGGTACGTGGTGGGGGCGGGGTGCGCCTGGGCGGTGGCGGCCCTGGCTACTTCGCCCGCTCGCGCTCCTCGGACTTCTGCATCTCGATGACCTGGAAGACATGGGCGCTGGTCTGCCTGCGCACACTGCCGCCGACGAGCAGCGCCGTACCGAGGACGGACAAGGGGACGGAGGCTCCGAGGACGGTCAGCTGCTTCGGCACCTCGGTGGCCACCTCGCACGGCGAGGCGCGGTAGCAGTACGTGCCCTGCTGGTCCGCCAGCAGGAAACCCAGCCAGATCCACAGGGCGCAGGCGGCGATCAGCAGCACGGCGCCCCAGGTCTGCATCAGCGCGGAATGGTGGTGGAACCGCTGACGTGCCGGCCACTGCATGAGATCCCCCGGTTCGGTACGCGTCGAAGGCGCGGCGCACGGCCGCCGAACGACAGGTGATCGTACGCGCAAACGAGTCCGTCCGGGCCGGAAGCGGCCGGTCCGCCCGCGGCCCGTGGCCCGATTCCTGCGAAGGGTGACCCTCCGGCCACTCGTGGGCGCGTACGCGGTCACCGGATGCTGAGTGACGTGACCCAGACAACCGAAAGCGCCGCCCGGGACGACGACCGGCGGGCCCCCGCCCCCGCGGCCCCCGGCGCGCGCTCCCGCCGACGCGTTCACCGCGCCTGGATCGTCGCCGTCGTCACCTTCGTGACGATCATCGGCGGCGCCGCCTTCAACTCCCTGCCCGGCCTCCTCATCGACCCGCTCCACACGGAATTCGGCTGGTCGCGCGGGGAGATCGGACTCGCCGTCTCCCTCGACATGGCGCTCTACGGGCTCACCGCGCCGTTCGCCGCCGCGCTGATGGACCGCTTCGGCATCCGCCGGGTCGTCGTCGTCGCGCTCAGCGCGGTGGCGGCCGGGGCGCTGGCCAGTGTCTGGATGACGGCCTCCTGGCAGTTGATGATCTATTGGGGGCTGCTCGTCGGCCTCGGCACCGGGTCCATGGCGATGGCCTTCTCCGCCACGGTCACCAACCGCTGGTTCGTGGCCCGGCGCGGCCTGGTCACCGGCGTCCTCACCGCGGCGGGCGCCTCCGGCCAACTGGTCTTCCTGCCGCTGTGCGCCTGGATCGTCGACGAGCACGGCTGGCGCCCGGCCTCGGTGACCGTCGCGCTCGCCGCCCTGGCCGTCGTCCCGTTCGCCTGGCTCCTGCTGCACGACCACCCGGCCGACGTGGGCCTCGCCCCGTACGGCGGCACCTACACGGAGAAGCCCGCGCCCGCTCGCGGGGCGGCGAGGCGGACCCTGCGCGTACTGGCCGACGCCGCCCGCACCGGACCGTTCTGGCTGCTCGCCGGCACGTTCGCGATCTGCGGCGCCTCGACCAACGGCCTGATCCGCACCCACTTCGTGCCGTCGGCCCACGACCACGGCATGCCCATCACCGCCGCGGCCTCGCTGCTCGCCGTCATCGGGGTCTTCGACATCATCGGCACGGTCTTCTCCGGCTGGCTCACCGACCGCTTCGACGCCCGCCGGCTCCTCGCCGTCTATTACGCGCTGCGCGGCATCTCGCTGGTCTTCCTGCCGATGCTGATGGCACCGACGGTCCATCCGCCGATGGTGTTCTTCATCGTCTTCTACGGCCTGGACTGGGTCGCCACCGTGCCGCCGACGCTGGCCCTGTGCCGCGAGCAGTACGGCGAGGACAGCGCCATCGTCTTCGGCTGGGTCCTCGCCTCCCACCAGGTGGGCGCGGCACTGGTGGCGTTCCTGGGCGGTGTGGCGCGCGACGCCTTCGGCTCGTACGACGTGGTCTGGTACGCGTCGGGTGCGCTGTGCGCGACGGCGGCACTGATGGCGCTGGTGATCCGGCGGGTCCGGGAGCCCTCGGGCGCCGCCGCCGCGGGACTCGGCTGACGGCGCCGTCCGGTCAGGGGGAGAGGCGCTCGGCGACCGCCAGAAAGACGTGGAGGTTCGCGATGTCGCTGACGGCGACGCTGCACCAGCGGCCGGAGTCTCCGTTCCGCATGATGTGCACCCGGCCCGCCTCGATCCGTATCCCCCGGACGTCGGACCAGGGAAGGTGACCGCTCCTGGTGGTGGCCATGCCGGTGCCGGAGAGCGAGAAGTCGCCGAAGTTGACCTTCTCGCCCTCCAGGACGGCTTTCAGGGCCGCCTGGCCCTGGGCGCGCAGGATGGCCCCCTGCATATGGGGTCCCCACGTTCCGGGGTGTTCGTAGAACTCCGTGATCGTCGCGCTGACGCGCCCCGGGCCGACCGCGGAGTACACGTGGGTGGTGGTGCTGGGGATCCCGTTGATGATCTTCTGGGTGATGTTCTGGTAGAGCCGCACGGAGTCCCAGCGGATGGCGATCATTCCGTCGCCGGACTGCGGGTGCACGATCATTCCGTTCTCGAACAGGTGGAGACGCTTGGCCGCCTGCTTCCTGCTGAAGTCCGGAGTCCGGCGCAGCCACCAGAGGAACGCCAGACCGGGTATGACGAACAGGGCCAGGAGATGGAGGACCGTGAAGATGTAGAGCGCGAAGAGGACCTTGCTCATGCGCTTGGGGGCGAACGAGCCCTGGAGCGCGCCGAGTCGATGTCGTGCGGCCAGCTCGGTGGCCTCGGCCGGCAGGGAGGTCCGTGCCGGTGCGGTTGCGGTCATCGCCGGGTCCGTTCGATCAGTCGGGCGAGCAGATGGGTACGGGGGATCATCCGGTCGATCACGACGTGCTCGGTGTCCGCGTGGGCGCCGCTGCCGACGCCGCCCAGGCCGTCCAGCGTCGGGCAGCCCGTGCCCGCCGTGTAGTTGCCGTCCGAGGCGCCGCCCACGGCGACCCCCCGCAGTGGTTCCTGACCCAGCTCCGCGGCGATCGCGGAGGCGAGGGCGAACAAGGCGGCCGAGGACGCCGCTTCCATGGGGGGACGCCTCTTCCCGCCCTCCACCGTCAGCTGCGCTCCGTGCGTCCGGGCGGTCAGCCCCCGCATGAGGACATCTATCCGGTCCTGCGCCGCCGGGGTCGGCACCCGGACGTCCACCGACACCTTCGCCCGCGCGGGCACGGTGTTGAGAGTGGTGCCGGCCGACACCAGGGTGGGCGTGACCGTCGGCGCTCCCAGCTCGCAACCCGTGGTGCCCATCGCTGCCGCGAGGCCGGCGATGGCCAGGACCTGGTGGGCGGCCTCGATCGCGGCGTTGACCCCCTTCTCCGGTTCCAGACCGGCGTGAGCGGCCCTGCCGTGCACCACGACCTCATAGCGCGACGTGCCCTTGCGGGCGGTTTTCAGGGCGCCCTGCGCGTTCGCGGACGCCTCCAGCACAAAGGCCGCGGCGCAACCGCGCGCGGAATCCTCGATCAGCTCCCGCGAGGTCGGGGAGCCGACCTCCTCGTCCCCGTTGACCAGCACACACACGCCGTCCGGGGACGGCAGGGAGGCCAGCGCGTGGAACATCTGCACCAGACCCGCCTTCATGTCGAGGACCCCGGGCCCCCGGGCGACCCCGTCGGCCACCGACCAGGGGTGCGTCTCCAGCGACCCCATGGGCCACACCGTGTCGTGGTGCCCCACCAGCAGCACCCGCGGTGTGCCGAAGACCCAGCGCAGATGAGGCACACCCTCGATCACGACGGTCTCGGGCTCCCGGCCCAGCAGCCTCGCACCCAGGGCGCCGACGACCTCGGCGCTGCGGGCCAGCGCGGCATGGTCGGCCGAGAAGGACTCACAGACCACGAGCTCCTCCAGATCGGCCAGCAACGCGGGCAACGCGGGCGCGGCCCCGGTGGTCATCGGCCCCGTCCGGGTTCGACGGTGGACAGTAACTCCATGATTCCTCCTGGTAGTTGAGCCCGACTAGGGCGCGAGCCGGAAGCGTTCCTCCGGCGTCGTGCGGTGTCGTGCGATGTCGTGCGACGTCGTGCGGTGTCGTGCGGCCGCGTCCGGCCGCGTCCGGTCCCGTCCCGCCGACGGGGGCCGGGTGATTGACGTTAGGGCGGGACAAGGCATGCCACCAGCGACTAGATTGCATGTGAGCCATGCATGGGGGGAATGTGTTCGAGACCGACGCACTGCGTCTGCTGGTGACCGTGGCCGACACCGGATCGTTCACGCAGGCCGCGGCCCGTCTCGACTACACGCAGTCCGCGGTGTCCCGGCGTATCGCCTCGTTGGAGAAGCGGGCGGGCGGCCCGCTGTTCGACCGGCTCGCCAGGGGCGTGCGGCTGAACCCCGCCGGGCACGCGCTGCACCGCCATGCCGTGGAGGTGCTCGACCGTCTGGCGCGGGCGGAGCACGAGCTGACCGCGATCCGCGCGGGACACGGCGGAACGCTGCGCGTGGCGGCGTTCTCCACCGCCAACATCTCCCTGGTGCCCGCCGCTCTGCGCGCGTTCCTGCGGTCCAGGCCGGATGTCGAGGTCGTCGCGAGCGAGGGGCGCAGCGATGCGCTGATGCGGCGCCTCGCCGAGGGGGCGCTCGATCTCGCCGTGGTCAGCGACTACCCCTCGGGTCTCCCGTCGGCCGACGGTGTGACCACGGAGGCGCTGCTGGAGGACGAGTTGTTCGTCGTTCTCCCGCGCGAGCACCGCCTGGCCGGATCCGGGACGATCGACCTTCGTGAACTGCGCGACGAGGCCTGGCTCCAGGACGCGCCCGCCGACCGGCCGATGATGCTCACCGAGGTCTGCGCCAGGGCCGGCTTCCGGCCGAGGAAGATCGTCAGAATCGCGGAGTGGACCGGGAAGTTCGGCTATGTGGCGGCGGGGCTGGGCGTCGCACTGGTCCCCTCGCTGGCGGCCTGGGCGGTGCCGGCCGGACTCTCCCTCTGCCGGCTCGACGATCTCGCCCCACGCCGGACCGTATACGCGGCACTACCCGCCGCCCCGCTTCCGGCGGCACTCGAACTGCGGGACCTGCTCCACGAGGCCGCCGGCTGAACCGCGGCTTGTGGCGTGGTGCTTGCTGCCTGCGGCTTGCTGTTTGCCGCTCGCTGTTTGCTGCTTGCCGTTCGTCGCCGGTCGCCTGCTGCTTGTTGCCGGTCGCCCGCCGGTCGTTGCCTTCTGCTTGCCGCCCGCTGCTCGCCCCTCGCCCCTCGCCGCCCGCCGCTTACCGCCCGTCGCCCGCCGCGCCCGGCCGGGCCGCTGATTCGTGCCCGCTCACTCGCCCAGAGGCCCGAACCGCCCGAACACGCCCCGGTGGAACACCAGCGGACCGTCCCCGTCCGCTGCCCCCAGCGCCTCCACCCGGCCGACCACGATCAGATGGTCGCCGCCGGTGTGGACGGCCTGGATGCGGCAGTCGACCCAGGCCGGTACGGAGTCCAGCAGCGGCGACCCGGTCGCGGGAGCCGCCGCGTAGCCCACCCCCGCGAACTTGTCGGCCCCGCTCACCGCGAAGCTCCGGCACAGCGCGCCCTGGTCCGCGCCGAGGATGTTGACGCAGAAGGCCCCGGCGCGGGCGATGCGCGGCCAGGTCGTCGACGTACGGGCGACCATGAAGGTGACCAGCGGCGGGTCGAGGGAGAGCGACGCGAACGACTGGCAGGCGAAGCCCGCCGGCCCCTGCGCGTCGTCCGGGTCGTGTGCGGTGACGATGGTGACACCGCTCGCGAAGTGCCCCAGTACGCGCCGGAATTCGGCCGGATCGACGGGCAGCCGCTCATCGTCCGCGACGGCCCGCAGTTCCGGGCGCGGCAGCGGATCGACCGGCGCCGGCCCTCCGGTGGTGGCGGCGCCGACGGACCTGAGGTACCGGACGGCGGTGGCGGCCATGCCTGCGTGTCCCATCACGCCTTCCATTGAAACTGACGCTACGTCAGATAGGAAGGGGGCGGCGAGAGTTCCGGAGAGAAAGGGTGGCGACTCCGACGTCTGGCGGATCAGCGGCACGTCGGACCGGCTCGGACTCAACCGGGAGTACGGCGATCTCGGCTCACCGGGCTGGCACAGGCTCAGGCGGTGACCCGGCCCCCGAGTCCGCCCGAGCCGGGATCCGGGCGGCTGCCGGTGATCAGCTCCCGGCGGCGTACGTGACGAAGTCCGCCCATGCGTCCGGGGCTATGGCGAAGCGGGGACCCTGTGCGTTCTTCGAGTCGCGGACGTTGACCGTGTTGGGGGTGGTGGCGACCTCGACGCAGTCGTTGCCGTCGCTGCTGTCGCTGTAACTGCTCTTGAACCACTTCAGTTCGGGAGCGTCCTCGACGGAGGTCTTGCGAATCATGTCTCTCCCAGCGCTTGCTCGATGAAGGCCAGCGACTCCCGCGGAGTGAGAGCCCCGGCCCGGATGATGCCATGCCGCAGCTCAAGGACCCGGAGCTGCCGAGGATCAGAGACGGGGCGCCCGCCGTGCACGCCATCGGTACGCCCCACCCCAGAGCCGTCGTCGAACTTCAGCACCTGGATCTTTCCGCCTGTTCCGGGGTGGTCCCAGCGGCTGGTCGGCATTACCTGAATCTCGACGTTCCGCATCTGCCCCGCCTTCAGCAGGTGTTCAAGCTGCCGGCGTCGCACCATTGTCCCTCCGATCGGTCGGCGCAACGTCACTTCCTCCAGGACGAAACTGAGATCCGGTGCCGGTGACCGGTCGAAGATGGAACGGCGGGCCATACGTGCGGCCACCATGCGTTCCAGCTCATCCTGTGAGTAAGCGGGTCGGCGTGTCCTGAGCAGCGCCCGAGCGTGTTCCTCCGTTTGAAGGAGGCCGTGCAGGTTGTGGTCGCCGTACGACAGCAGCTCGACCGCCCGCGCCTCCATCCGCGCCAGATCCCGAATCTTCTTCGGGTACCGGACCTCGGCCACGTCCTTCTTCATCGCGGCGATGAGCCCGCCGGCCCCCAGCACCTCGTCCGCTCTGTCCAGATACTCCTGGCGCGGGATCCGTTTCCCGGCCTCGACCTTGTAGACCTGGTCCTCCCCGTACCCGATCGCGACGCCGAACTCGACCGCCCGCATGCCGGCCGCCTCCCGCCGCAGTTTCAACTGCCGCCCCACCGTGGCGACGACCGCCGCACCCGACTCGTCGTCCGGGTCGACGTCCCAACCGGGCTCGTCCGCCTCGCCCCCGGGCCGTTCCGTACTGCTCGTATCCACCCGCATTCCGCGCCACCTCCGACGTGCCGTCACCCTTGCGGCACCACATACCCGCACGCCTGCTCCGGACAGCCCGGACAGCTCCGGACAACCACCGGACAGTCACCGTACGCATCCGGCTGATCACTGGTCAGCGTAGGCGTGCCCGGCCACGCTGAGTGACGTGAAACAAGAAATCACCCTCCCCCAACCCCCCGCTGCCAGCCGCGCGTTCACCGTGTTGCTCTCGCCCACCCGCCGGGGAGCCAGGCTGGCCCGGCTGCTCACCACTGCGCATCTCGGCGAGTGGGGGATCCCCTCGGAGTCCGCCGCGCAGATCGTCGCCGAACTGGCGGTCAACGCCATGGTGCACGGCCGCGTACCGGGCAGGGACTTCCGGCTCGGCCTCGCGATCCACGACGACGGCGCGCTCCTGCGGATCGAGGTGAGCGACGCACGTGGCGAGCGCCTGCCGCCCGGTCCGGGCGGCACGGCCGTCCCGGATGACGACTGCGAGTCCGGACGCGGCCTGCTGATCGTCGAGGCGCTCGCCGACCGTTGGGGCGTCAACCCCGGTCCCGTCCCCCGCAAGACCGTCTGGGCCGAGCTCGACCTCGTACCGTGACCGCCGCCACCGGGTCGCGGACATCCGTGATCCGGTGGTCCGCGACGCGGCGCCGTGGGGCATCAAATGCCGTGAACATCTTGGGCGATGCCCCCTTCCTGGCCCACCCCATCTGTCGTCACCCACATGGGTGAGGTGGGCCAACTTAGCTGGAAATCAGGTTGGTTGTCCGGCATATGCTCACCGCGACGAACAAACCCCGGACATGCAAAGGTCCTCGGCCGGGACGGCAATTTCGACCGAGGGCCTGACAACATCTCCGCGCCCGACGTGACGCCCTGGTACCGGGGCGCCGCATGGCTGGAATGCGGGGCCGGGCCCGGACCCGCTGCCGTACAACACGCACCGATCATCGACCCTCCGCCCGAAGGGCTGCGCCGCCCCGTCGGCCTCCCGGCCCATCGGCTGACCACCCGGCTCCCACCAGTACCGCCGCCGTTCCGCGGCCCGGCCGATACCCCCCGCCCCGACCATTCGACAACCCAAGGAAATCCATATGGTCAGCTCGTCCCACGAGGCGATGCACCGCATCTTTCAGGAGTACCCGGGACTCTTCACCCGCGTCTCCGAGGTACTGGGAGTCGCGATCGGCCCACCTGCCTCGGCCACTGTCATGCCCACGGACCTCACCGAGAACCGGCCGCTCGAACGCCGTGTCGACACCCTGCTGCGCATCGACATGGCGGACGACCAGTCCTACCTCCTGGCGATCGAGGCCCAGGGCAAGAAGGACCCGGAGAAGCCGGCGAGCTGGATGTACTACCTGTCGTATCTCCAGGCGAAGTACAAACTGCCGCCCATGCTGCTGGTCGTCTGCCAGGACCGGGCCACCGCCGAGTGGGCAGCACGCCCGTTCGCGGTCGGCCACCCGCAATCGCCCGTGCTCACTCTGCAAGCCCTTGTCGCGGGCCCGCACAACATGCCGGTGATCACCGACGTGGCCGAGGCCCGCAAGGACCTGGCACTGGCCACGCTGGCGGCGATCACACACGCAGGCGATCCGGACATCGGTGCCATACTGAAAACGCTGTCGACCGCTCTGCGGGACGTACCGGAAACCATCGCCGACCCCATCGTCGAACTCACCGCACAGGGCCTGGGCAATCGTCCGGCCGCACAACAGTGGAGGAACCTGGTGGCCGTGGACCTTTCTTTCTACAAGTCAGCTCTTTCGGAAGAAATCCGGGACGAGGGCCGCGCGGAGGGCCTCGCGAGGAGCATCCTGCTTCTTCTTGGCCAGGCCGGTATTGAGGTGTCGGATGAGGTCCGCGAACGCATCACGGGCTGTTCCGATCTCGATACGTTGACCCGTTGGCTTCTGAGGGCTCCCGCTGCCAGGTCCGTCGAGGACGTGTTCACCGAGAAGTAGGTGGGCTGCGGCCGGGCCGCCGGGGGACTTCACCTCATTGGTGGACTCCGGCCGCACAACAGTGGAGGAACCTGGTGGCCGTGGACCTTTCTTTCTACAAGTCAGCTCTTTCGGAAGAAATCCGGGACGAGGGCCGCGCGGAGGGCCGTACCGAGGGCCGCGCTGAGGGCCTCGCGAGGAGCATCCTGCTTCTTCTTGGCCAGGCCGGTATTGAGGTGTCGGATGAGGTCCGCGAACGCATCACGGGCTGTTCCGATCTCGATACGTTGACCCGTTGGCTTCTGAGGGCTCCCGCTGCCAGGTCCGTCGAGGACGTGTTCACCGAGAAGTAGGTGGGCTGCGGCCGGGCCGCCGGGGGACTTCACCCCATCGGCGGACCCCGGCCGCACAACGGTGGGGGAACCCCGTGGCCCGTTGGCTCGGGCGGTTCACTCCGTGACGGCGGTCGACGCCCTCGTCACCGGAGACCTCACAGCCCCCGGTACTTCGGCGTCCGCCGCTCGACGAAGCTTGCCACACCCTCGCCCGCGTCCTGCGTCGTCATATTGATCTCCTGAGCCATTGCTTCCGCCGCGAAGGCCGTCGCCCGGTCGGACTCCTGGGACGCGTTCACCAGCTGCTTGGTGAGGGCGATCGCCCGGGTCGGGCCGTCGGCCAGCCGCCGTGCCCACGCCCCGGCCGTTTCCGCCAGTTGCTCGGCCGGGACGACCCGGTTGACCAGCCCCAGCCGCTCCGCCTCCGCCGCCGGGAGCGAGTCGCCGAAGAACATCAGCTCCTTGGTGCGCTGCGGGCCGATCAGGCGTGGCAGCAGGTACGCGCCGCCGCCGTCGGGTACGAGACCGCGGCGTACGAACACCTCGATGAACTTCGCCGAGTCCGCGGCCAGCACGAGATCGCAGGCGAACGCGAGGTGGGCGCCGATGCCGGCCGCCGTGCCGTTGACGGCCGCGATCACCGGTTTTTCGCAGTCCAGGACCGCGGCGATCAGCCGCTGCGCGCCGAGCCGGATCGTCCGGGCGACGTCGCCCGGCACCCGGTCGCCGGTCGCGGGGGCCCCGCGCAGGTCGGCGCCCGCGCAGAAGCCGCGGCCGGTGGCGGTGAGGACGACGGCCCGGACCGCCGGGTCGGCGGAGGCCCCGGCGAGCAGGGCGATGACGCGCTCCCGCTGGTCCCAGGTGACGGCGTTCATCGCTTCGGGGCGGTTGAGCGTGATCCAGGAGACGCCGTTGTCAGTGGCGTGGAGTACCAATGAGTCGAGCGGGTCGGTGGGCCCGGCGGTGTCTTCGGGGGAGGACGGCATGAGGCAGCTCCTGAGTGGGTGGCGGGTCGGGCGGCGGGGCCGGTCAGCGGCAGACGGCGAGCGCGTCCAGCGCCACCGCGCCCTGCCCCCGCCCCAGCACCATCAGTGGATTGATGTCCAGCTCGGCGAGGTCGTCACCCAGTTCCAGCGCCATCCGCTGCACCCGCAGCACGACCTCCACGAGCGCGTCCACATCCACCGGCGGGCCGCCGCGTACGCCCTCCAGCAGGGCTCTGCCGCGCAGTTCGCCGAGCATCGACCGCGCCTGGTCCTCGCCGAACGGCGGCACCCGCACCGCCGCGTCGTGCAGCACCTCGACCAGCACCCCACCGAGCCCGACCGTCACCGTCGGTCCGAACAAGGCGTCCTGCGTGACGCCGACCATCATCTCGACGCCCCGCTCGACCATCTGGCAGACCAGGATCCCGTCCAGTTCGACGCCCTCGTACCGCGCGATGTCGGTCAGTTCGCGGTACGTGTCCCGCACCTGGCTGGCGGAAGTGAGCCCGACCTTGACCAGGCCGAGTTCGGTCTTGTGGGCGAGCCGGGCGCCCGACGCCTTCATGACGACCGGGTAGCCGACCAGCCCCGCGGCCCGGACGGCCGCCGCCGCGCTGGTCACCAGTTGCTCGCGCGGAACGCGGATTCCGTACGCCCGCAGCAACTGCTTCGCCGCGTGCTCGCTCAGCTGCTGGCCCGGGCGCATCAGTGCCTGCGCCTTGCGGAACGAGGGCGACGGCGTGCGCGGTGCCTCGTCGAAGGGGGAGCGGTAGGAGGCGGTGAACCGGTGGTGGTCCAGATAGGCCTTCACGGCGGTGATGCAGTTGCCGAAGGTGCGGAAGGTGGCGACGCGGGACGAGCCGAGCAGCGTCGTACGGTACGCGTCCTCCGTACCGACGGGCGAGCCCCACACCACGCACACCAGCTTGTCCGTGGCCTCCGCCGCGTCCGCCAGGTCCTGCGCGAGCCTGTCGCTCATCGGGGGGAAGGGGCCGGTGATCGGACAGATCAGCACGCCGACGGAGGGGTCGGCGAGGATCGCGTCGATGATCTTCCGGCCGCGCCAGTCGCCGACCGGATGGCCGCCGTTGTCGACCGGGTTCGCCACGTTCAGATAGCCGGGAATCCACTCGTGCAGCTCGCGCTGCTTCTCCTCGGACAGGGTGGGAAGCGGCAGTCCGGCACCGGTCGCCAGGTCCGAGAAGTGCGCGCCCGTGCCGCCCGAGATCGAATACACGACGACCCCCTCGGCGAGGGGCCTGCGCGCCCGCGCCAGCAAAGCCGCGGTGTCCTGGAGTTCGTCGAGCCCGTCCACCCGGATCACCCCGAACTGCCGCATCGCCGCGTCCACCACCTGGTCGGCGCCGGTCAGCTTGCCGGTGTGTGACGCGGCCGTCCTGGCCCCCGCCTCCGTACGTCCCACTTTGACCGCCACCACCGGAACCCCGGCCCGCGCCGCCCGGTCCGCGGCGAGCAGAAAGGAGCGCCCGTCCTTGAGCCCCTCCACGTAGCAGGCAATGGCCCCGACCTCGGGGCGCTGCGAGAAGTACGAGATGAAGTCGGCGGTCTCCAGATCCGCCTCGTTGCCCGTGGGTGCCCAGTGCGAGAGCCGCACGCCCAGCTCCTGAAGGGCGTAGACGGGGCGGCCCTGATGACCGGACTGGGTGATCAGCGCGATCGCCGGCCCGTCCAGATCGTCCCGGAACCTCTCGAAGGCGTTGAGGTTGGTGTTCGGCCCGAGCAGCCGCAGCCCCGACCGTTCCACCGCCGCGGCCAGCCGCGCCTGGGCGGCAGCGCCCGCCTCGCCGGTCTCGGCGAACCCGGAGGCGAAGGCGACGGCGAACTTCACCTTGGCCTGCCCGAGCTCCTCGATCACCGGGAGCGGATCGCCGACCAGCAGCACCGCCAGATCGACCTGCTCCGGCAGGTCCGCGACGGAAGGAGAACAGGCCCGCCCGAACACGGACTCCCGGCTGGGATGCACGGGATGCAGCCGCGCCCCGACCCGCTCGGCCCAGCCGATCAGCTGCCGGGTGATCCCGGTATTGGGCCGCCCCTCGGCATCGGACGCGCCGATGACGGCCACGGACTCGGGCCGGAAGAACCGGTCCAGGTCCGGCACGGGTGCGTGCAGCGGGCGGCCGCTGACATCGAGATCGCCCTCCGTGGCGGCGGCCGCCATGCTGTGGACGATGGCATACGGCTCTTCGCCGCAGGCCACCACCCTGGCGCGGAAGTCGGTGGTGAGGGTGCCGTGAGTCGATCCAAGCATCGTTCCGCCCACTCCTGCTCGAAGTCCGTCGGGTGATCGTGACCGGCCAGCATGAAGCTGACGCTCTGTCAGGTTACTGAACTGACGCTCCGTCAGGAATGGCTGTGCAGGCAAAGGCTGGGCCGGGAGGCCGGACATCCATCCCGGACTCCGGGACATGGCTGATGGGCGGGGCGCCGGTACAGGCTTCTCGTGAGGCACAGGGAGCGCAGAACGCTCGTACGGGCCGTACCCGTGGCCGGGGCCGGGGCGTCGGTGTAGGCGAACGGGGCCGGCTCCCGTACGGTCGCGGCCTCACCGACCGCACCCGGCGCGCGGCGCGATCACCGTTGCCGCTTCCGTCCCCGTTGCCGCTCCCGTCCCCGCCGGCGCTTCCGTCCCTGCTGGCGCTCCCGTCCCGTTGCTGCTCCCGTCCCCGCCGGCGCCTTCCGGGACGATCCAGCCCGCACCGCGCAGTGGCATGCGCAGGGTCGGGTACGCGTCGTCCGTGAACCTCGGTGACCACGGCGGATGCGGATACAGCACCGGCCGGCCGAAGGGGTGCCTTGCCCTGCACGCCGCGCGACAACTCGTCGAACACGGCCATGCGTCAACGGCACGCAGGCGGCGGCGGATTCGCTGTCGCGAGCGCCGTACAACCTCGGGGCGATCTTGAACGTCCAACGAACGGGCCGGAGTTACCGGCCGCCGTTCGCCTTCATCGGCCCATCACTGGGGGAATTCATGAGACCTGCTTCCACCCGGCGCACCGCGCGCCTGAGAGCCTGTGCCGTCGTGGCCGTCGGACTCCTGGCCGCCGGACTCGCGGCTCCCGCGTCCGCCGACGAGCAGTCCGACCAGCTCTGGATCCAGGCGCCCGCCGAGCAGAACCTGCAGGTCGGCGGCAGCGGCGACGGTGAGTCGCAGAGCCGTCCGCTGGACGTCGGGCTCTACCACGACAACGACAACTTCACCGTCACGGACGGCCGGCTCTCGGTCGACATCTCCGGTGTCACCGGAGTGGCCGAGGTGACCTGGCCCGACAACTGCGCACCGAGTGGAACGACCGCCGTGTGCAGCGTTCCCGCAGTGCCGGTCATCGGCGGCGACTACAGCCCGCAGGTCCGGCTCACGCTCCGCGCAGCCGACGGTGCCGCGGCCGGGGCCCATGGGCGCATCACCTACGCCGCCGTGGCCACCGGCGGCCCTTCGGGCACCCTGGAGGCCCCGCTCGACTCGTTCGACACCATGGTCACCGTGGCCTCGGGGCCGGACCTGTCCCTCGGGGGGATCGCCCCCGTGACGGGCGCGCAGCCGGGCAGCGAGCAGACCGTTCCCTTCGTGCTGACGAACAACGGCGGTGAGCGGTCCGAGGGCTTCACCGCCACCCTCTCCGCTTCCTACGGACTCGACTTCGTCACCCGGTACCCCGAGTGCACCTACCGGACGACCGGTGGCGACTACGCCCCCATGACCCACGCCACCTGCACCTTCGACCAGGTGCTGGAGCCGGGGGACACCTACACGCTGCCCGAGCCGATGCGGGTGGCCCTCGCCTCGCACGCGCTCGCCGAGCGCCTCGACATCAGCGTCGAGCCCGGCAACGGCGCCACCGACCTGGCGCACGAGGACAACTACGCCATCGCCGCCCTGACCGCGGTGAACACCGCCGACTTCGTGGTGGAGGGCGCCCGTGTCACCGGCGGGGCCGGTGAGACCGTCACCGCCGAACTCGGCTTCCGCAACAACGGACCGGCCTGGCTCGGCAACCTCGGCTCCGGTGACCCCGTCGCGAACGTCGACTTCACCGTCCCCGAGGGCGTCACCGTCACCTCCGCGCCCGAGGCCTGCGAGCCGCGCACCCTGAGCGGCGGCTACTACCCGCGACCGACGGGCGCGCCCCGGTACGTCTGCTCCCTGCCGTACTGGACGCTGCCGGACACGGCGCGGTCGTTCCCGTTCCAGCTGCGCGTCGACCGGGTCGTCGCCGACGCCACCGGCCGGGTCGTACTCACCTCCGGCGGCCCCGGGGGCACGTCCTTCCCGTTCGACCCGAAGCCCGAGAACAACACGGCGAAGGTCGTGGTGAACGCCACGCCCGAGGCGTGACGGACGCTTCACGGAACAGTGCGGGGCGCGGCCGGTCCTTCCCGGCCGCGCCCCGCGTGTGTGTGGCCCCCAGCAGTTCTGCGGACGCCGCGGTGCCGTGGAACGCTGCTTCAACTGCTTCAACTGCTTCAACTGCTTCAACTGCTTCAACTGCTTCAACCGAAGCCGGCGTTGCTCTCGCATCACTCCGCACGTGGGCATGACGTGTTGACGGCACCCCCGGGCAGCAGTCGCTCCCCGAGCAGCACCGCGCAGGCCCCGACGGTCAGCAGCCCGCCCGCGAGGAAGGTGCCCCGTACGTCGGCGAGCGGCAGGACCAGGCCCCCGAGCGCGGCGCCCGCCGCGATACCCGCGTTGTAGGCACCGGAGTTGGCGGCGAGTGCGATGTCCGTGCGACCCGGTGCACAACGCAGCATCTCGTTCTGGGTGGCCATGAACACCGGGCCGAGTGCACCGCCCATCAGCGCCAGGAACACCACCGCCGCCACCGGATCGGCACCGACCGCGTACAGGCCGAGCATGCCCACCGCCTGCGTGGCTACGGCAACGGCCAGCATGAGGTGCGGGAAGCGGTCCAGCAGCACGCCGGTGATGCTCACCCCGACCAGACACGCGACACCGAAAGCCACGAACAGGGCGCTGACCGTGCTCCGGGGGAACCCGCTCACGTCGCCCAGGAATTTCACGATGTACGTGTAGCCCGCGAACGCCCCGGTGGCGGACAGGGTCCCGACCGCCAGCACGGTCCTGAACCGGCGGCTGTCGGGATCGGTTCCGTACGCGGCGCGCCCTTCTTCCGGACGCGAGGTCGGCAGCAGGACGGCGATCGTCACGAGGGAGACGAGCCCCAGACCGGCCGGCACCGCGATCGGCACTGGCCAGTGGCTCTGCTGGCCCAGCCAGGTCCCGGCGGGAACACCCAGCACGAGGGCGAGCGAACCGGCGACGGACAGCGCCCCGACCACACGCCCGCGGACCTCGGGTGCGAACAGGCCCACCGCGACCGGCCCCATCACGGCCCAGAACAGTGCCTGGGAGAGTGCGGTCAGCAGCCGCGCCGCGAGCAGCAGCCAGTAGGAGGTGGCCAGCGCCGCGACCAGACTGGACGCGATGAGCGCGGCCAGCAGTCCCGTGAGCACGTGACGTCGGGGCATGGCCCGCGTGACGTGGGCCAGCGGCACGGACGCCACGGCGACCGTCACGCCGTAACCGGTGACCAGGTAGCCGACCGCCGACAGGGACACCCGCAGGTCCTCGGAGATGAGTTCCAGGAGGCCGATCGGCAGGTTCTCCGCGGTGTTGAAGGTGAAGGCGGCCAGCATCAGGGCCACGAGCACCGCCAGCCTGTGCCAGGGAGCCGGTTGTGCCGTGACCAGTTGTGCCGTCACAACACGGCCTCTTCCTGTCCTCGCCCTCACGAGTCCTCGCCCCCACGAGCCGTCCGCCCCGACCGTGCCGCGTTCAACGTACACACGATCGCCGGTGCGGGGCGGTCGCCGTGCGCCCGGACCCCGTACGGTCCTCGCCCGGTCCCTGCCCGGTCCCTGCCCGGTCCTCGCCCGAACCCCGCCCGGTCCTCGCCCGAACCCCGTACGGTCCTCGCCCGCGGTCCCCGCCCGGTCCTCGCCCGGTCCCCGCCCGGTCCCCGTACGGACCTCGGCCGGTCAGCCCGTGCGCGCCAGTCTCTTGGCGATCTTCCGTGCGTCCAGGGCCATTTCGCGGAACATGCCGCTGATCGGGTTGGTGAACCCGGTGAAGTACAGGCCGGGTGCCTGTTTGGGGGTGCGGCCGCCGTGCACCACCGGCCTGCCCCGGGCGTCCAGTACGCCGAGGTGGCCGACCAGGCCCTCCAGGGCCCGCCGGTAGCCGGTTGCCGCGATCACCGCGTCCGGGGTGATCCGTTCCCCGTCGGCCAGCACCACCGCGTTCTCGTCGAACGACTCGACAGCGGCCACCGGCACCACCCGGCCGCTCTTCACCGCGTCGATCAGCCCCACGTCCTGCACCGGAATGGCACCCTCCCTGACCCGTGAGTAGAGGCCGGTGTCCGGACGCGGGAGCCCCTGCGCGGCGAGGTCGGGCACGGCGATCCGGGCCATCAGGCCCCCGGCCCGGTCGACCAGCCAAACCGGCAGCCTGCGTACCAGGATGCCGGTCGCCTGTGCGGGCCAGCCTGCCGTCGAGCGGCGCACGATGTGCGGCACGGTGCGCACGGCGACCCGTACCCGGGACGCCCCGCCCTCCACCAGATCGACGGCGATCTCCGCGCCCGTGTTGCCGATGCCGACGACGAGGATGTCCTTGCCCGCGTACGGGGCGGGGTTGCGGTAGCCGGAGGCGTGCACGAGGTCGCCGGTGAAGGTGTCGCGCCCGGACCAGTCGGGGGTGTGCGGGGTGTGGTTGTGGCCGGTGGCGACGACGACGGCCCGGCCGGTCAGCATCCGGCCGCCGGTCGCGGTCAGCTGCCAGCCCGTGCCGTCGGGGGCCCGGTCGATCCGGGACACCTCGACACCCGTCACCACTTCCAACTCGTGGTGCTCGGCGTACTTCTCCAGATAGCGCACCACATCGTCCCTGGCCACCCAGCGTCCGAACCGGCGCGGCATCGCGAGCCCCGGCAGCGCGGACCGGCGCCGGGTCGTGTGGAGGTGCAGCCGGTCGTAGTGGCGGCGCCAGGAGGCCCCCACGTTCCCGGACTTCTCCAGTACGACCGCCCGTACCCCTTGTTCGCGCAGGGCCGCGGCGGCGGCGAGACCGCCGGGGCCGCCGCCGATCACGTACACGGGCCGGCCCTCGGTGAGGTCGGTGGGGGCCGGGGCGGTGCTGCCGGCGGTCAGTGCGCTGTCAGGCATGGTCCGGAGCGTAATCGCGCAGTTACTTGATGGGTCTCGGTCAAGATGGGAATCGATTGCGAATTGATCACGGGTGCGCGCTTCCCGGGCGCCTCTCTCGTGCACGACTCTTGCGGCAGCCTTTCCCATCAGGTGAACTGACGTACCGTCAGATGTTGGTTCCAGTGAGCGGGAGACCCATGCAGACGATCTGGCTCGGCGGCGCCGAGTGGCTCGCCGTCCTCCGGATAGGCCTCGGCCTGTGGTGGCTGGAGAGCTGGCGGCACAAGGACAAGAAGGCTTGGTTCGAGCGCGGTACGGGCATCGCCTGGGCCGCCGACGTCGCGGGCAAGCACCGGTGGGCAGCTGTGCGCACGGGCTTCCGGCGGATCGTCGCCCCACGCCCCAAGGCCATGGCCCACCTCGTCGTGTACGCCGAACTCGCCCTGGGGCTCGGCCTGATCACCGGATTCCTCACCCCCGTCGCGCTCGTCGCCGGACTCCTGCTCAACCTCCTCTATCTCGTGCTGATGATCCACGACTGGGCCGAGCAGGGGCAGAACGCGATGATGGCGCTCATCTCGCTCGTCGCGCTGTTCGCGATGTCCTGGCAGACCTGGTCCCTCGACGACGCGATCGGACTCTTCCTGTGACCACGGCAGCCGTACGCTTCGACCTCCCCGAGCCCGACGCCTTCACCCGCCCCTACTGGGACGCCGCAGCCCGGGGGCAGTTGCTGCTGCGCCGCTGCGGCGCCTGCGGGCGCGCCCACCACTACCCCCGCGAGTTCTGCCCGCACTGCTGGAGCGAGGACGTCGCCTGGGAGCGGGCGAGCGGGGACGCCACGCTGTACACCTGGTCCGTCGTCCACCGCAACGACCTGCCGCCGTTCGGCGCCCGCGTTCCGTACACCGCCGCCGTCGTCGACCTGGCCGAGGGGCCGCGGATGATGACGGAGATCGTGGAGTGCGCGGAGTCGGCCCTGGCGATCGGTATGCGGCTCCGGGTCGCCTTCCGGCAGGAGGCGGGCCAGGAGGTGGGCCGGGGGACGGATCAGGAGATGGGCCGGGAGGCGGTCCCGGTCTTCCGGCCCTGGTCCTCCGGCCCCGGCTGATCCGCTACAGCCCCGGCGCCCCCCACACCGGGAACCACCGGGCCAGATCCTTCTCCATCCGGAGGTCGTCCCCGAGCACCGCCCTGACCTGCAACTCCAGCTGGTTGTCCCGCTTCTCGAGACTGCCCGGCACCGGCGCGAACGGATAGAAAGTGCCGCGCTTGTAGAGGTAGACCAGGGCCAGTGGACGGTCCCGCGCGTCCCGGAACCCGAGCAGGGAGCAGAGCAGCTGCGGCCCGAAGCCACCGTCCTGGAGCAGGGTGTTGACCGCGTGCAGGTCGTTGACCAGGGAGGCCGTGTCCTCGGTCGGCCGGCGGGCGAGCAGCCAGGTGTAGCCGTACGTGTCCTGGCTGAACTCCACCGGGATGCCGCCCCGGCCGGTGTCGGCGTCCAGCAGTTCGCGTACGTCCTGCTGGATGCGGGCGAAGGTGCCGCCCTCGACGCCCGCGAAGCAGACCGAGCCGAGGCCGGTGGGGGCGAAGCCGGCGCCCGCTTCGAGGGTCAGGGCGGCGGAGGGCACGGCGAAGAGCTGGTCGAGGTCGGGGCGGACCGGTTTGCTGCGGCCCAGGATGGTGTCGAGGAGACCCATGGACGTTCCTTACGGACGGGCGAGGTCGGCCCTTACGGACGGGCGAGGTCGGCGGAGATGCGGGCCAGCTGGTCGAGGCGCTGTTCGAGGGTCGGGTGGGAGGAGAGCAGTCGGCTGAGGCTCTCCTTGGAGGAGAACGCGGGGGCGAAGTAGAAGGCGTTGTACGGCTCCGCCTTGCGCAGGTCCTCGGTCGGGATGCGGGCCATCTGGCCGGTCACCTTCGTGAGGGCGGAGGCGAGCGCCGAGGGGCGGCCGGTGAGCAGGGCGGCGGCG
Source organism: Streptomyces sp. NPDC087845 (assembly GCF_044742755.1). Classification (NCBI taxonomy): domain Bacteria; kingdom Bacillati; phylum Actinomycetota; class Actinomycetes; order Kitasatosporales; family Streptomycetaceae; genus Streptomyces; species Streptomyces sp. NPDC087845. Next base: position 789,809 of record NZ_JBIUVC010000001.1, on the reverse strand, counting down.
CGGTCGGCGGAGAGCTCGCGGTAGCGCGAGAGCAGCCGGGTGAGCAGGAAGCTGAGGCAGTACACGACCGCGCTGGCCAGCGGGATCAGCATGATCGCGATGCCTATGGGGTCATTGCTCCTGCTGTTGCGGGAGAGGCCGCCCCACAGGGCGACGCGGGTGATGATGCCGGCGAGCACGCCGAGGAACGACGCGATCGTCATGACGGCCACATCGCGGTGCGCGACGTGCGACATCTCGTGCGCGAGCACGCCCTCCAGCTCCTCCGGCTCCAGCCTGCGGAGGAGACCGGTGGTGGCGCAGACGAGGGCGCTCTTCTCGCCCCGGCCCGTGGCGAAGGCGTTCGGCACATCGCTCTGGGCGATCGCCACCCGCGGCTTGGGCATGTTGGCCAGTGCGCAGATCCGGTCGACGGTGCCGTGCAGTTCCGGCGCCTCCTCGGGGGTCACCTCCCGGGCGCCCATGCTGAAGGCCGCGATGCGGTCGCTGAACCAGAACTGCGCGATGAACATGCCGCCGACGAGGATCAGAATGATCGGCCAGGCGCCGCGCAGTACCGCGAGCAGCACGCCGATCAGGACCACGTACAGCAGACCGATCAGGAACATGGTGGTCACCATGCGCGTGGTCAGACCGCGGTCCGCGGCGTAACGGGAAGGGGTTCGGCTCATCGGTGCCTCCAGCCCTCGTCAGGACCTGTCTCTTCGCCTGTCTCTCCACCTGTCTCCCATAGTGCCCCTTCACTGTTGAAACCGAATAAGACCCGACAGATCGGTTGATGCCGAGGCCTGTGCTCGCCGCCCCTCCTGCTGCTGCCGGGGCGATTCCCGTGTTCTGCGGGGAGGGGCGGCTCCCGCGCCCTACGGCCAGAGCAGCTCCCGTGTCCAGTCCGCGCCGTCCCGGCGGTAGCGCAGCCGTACGTGCCTGCGTCGCGCGTCGCCCTGGAAGAACTCGACCTCCCGCGGCTCGACCACGTACCGCGTCCAGCTCGCGACCTCCGCGTCCGGTTCGGCCCGCGCCCGTTCCCAGGCGGCGTCGGCGGTCCGGGCCAGTTCCTCCCGGGAGCCGAGGACCTCGCTCTGCGAACCGGTCAGCGCCGATGCCAGTGCTCCGGTCGAGCGGGCGTGCAGATCGGCCAGGCTCTCCGCCCGGCTCGTCTCGGCGACCGGCCCCCGTACCCGTACCTGGCGGCCCTGCACCGGCCAGTAGAAGCCCAGGGCGGCGTGCGGGTGGGCGGCGAGCTGGCGGCCCTTCGCGCTGGTGCGGTGCGTGGCGAAGTGCCAGCCGCGCTCGTCCGCGTCGTGCAGCATCAGCGTCCGCACATCGGGCCGGCCCTCGGCGTCGACGCTGGCCAGCGACATCGTGTGCGGCTCGGCCTGCCCGGCGGCCACGGCCTCGGCGAACCAGGCGTGGAAGAGGGGAAGCGGGGTGGAGGGGGCGGTGGCCGGGTCGAACGAGGGAAGGTCCACGTCCCAGACGCGCTGGGCGTGGAGCAGGTCCAGGAAGCTCTGCCGCGTACCGGTCCCCGGTGCGCCGGGGGCCGCTGCGTCGGTTCTCTGTACTCCGGTTTCCTGTACTCCGGCCCTCTGCTGTGCTCCCGTCCTCTGCTGCTCTCCGGTTCTCTGCTGCTTTCCGGTCCTCTGCGCATCACTCATGGACCCATTGCAGCGCATGGGCCCCCGCCCGGCCCTCGCCACCCCCGCCCCGCCCGAGCCTGGGCCCTCGCCCCGTCCCGTCCGGGTCCTCGCCCCGTCCCGTCCGGGTCCTCATCCCCCCGTTCGGGCCTTTCCCCGTCCGGCCCGTCATCCCCGCCCCAGCACCACCGTCCCCGAGGAGCAGAACCAGCCGCCCGTCCCCGATGCCACCGCCAGCTCCGGCAGCCGGCCGCCGGCCTTGCGCACCTGGCGCCCGCCCGCCTCACCGCGCAGCTGTCGCACCGCCTCCACCAGCAGGAACAGCCCGCGCATCCCGGGGTGGCAGGCGGACAGGCCCCCGCCGTCCGTGTTGACCGGCAGCTCGCCCGTCAGGCCGGTCCGGCCCTTCTCCACGAACGCGCCGCCCTCGCCCTTCGCGCAGAAGCCCAGGTCCTCCAGGGTCACCAGCGTCATGTAGGTGAACGCGTCGTAGATCTCGGCGAGGTCGATGTCCGCCGGCCGCACCCCGGCCCGTTCGAACGCCAGCCGGCCGGAGACCGCCGCGGGGGAGACCGTGAAGTCGTCCCACTCGGACATCGTGGAGTGCGAGACGTGCTCACCGGCACCGAGGATCCACACCGGTTCCTTCGCCGTGTCCGGTACGTACTCCTCGGCGGCCAGCAGCACCGCGCAGCCGCCGTCGCTGCGGATGCAGCAGTGCAGCTTGGTGAACGGGTCCGCGATCATCGGCCCCGACAGCACGTCGTCCACGGTGATCGGGTCACGGAACATCGCGTCCGGGTTGGCCGCCGCGTTCGCCCGCGCCTGGACCGCCACCTCGGCGAGCTGCTCCAGGGTCGTCCCGTACTCGTGCATATGGCGGCGGGCGGCCATCGCGTACTTGGCGATCAGCGAGTGCCCGTACGGCACCTCGAACTGGAGCGGCCCGCGCGCCCCGAAGGAGAGGTTGGACGTCCGGCGGCCCGCCTTGATGTCCGCCCGTGCCGTCGACCCGTACACCAGCAGTACGGCATTGGCGTGACCCGCCGCGATGGCGTCCGCCGCATGGGCCGCCATCACCTCCCAGGTCGAGCCGCCGACCGCGGTGGAATCGACCCAGGTGGGTTTCAGCCCCAGATATTCGGCGACCTCGACCGGGGCGAGCGTGCCGAGCCCGGCGGAGGCGAAGCCGTCGACGACGGACCGGTCCAGGCCCGAATCGGCCAGTGCCCGGCGGGCGGCCTGCGCGTGCAGGGCGTACGGCGTGGCCTCGTCGACGCGTCCGCAGTCGGCGAGGGATATGCCGACGACAGCGACCTTGCGGTGGGAAGAAGGCATGAATCTGACGGTACATCAGATGTGCGCGGAGCGGACCGCCGAGTGGGCTGTCGAGTACCCCGCCGGGCCGGTCGTCGGGTGGGCCGTCGAGTGCGCCGCCGGGCGGACCGCCGGGTGGCGGTCGGGTGGTGGCCGGGTGGACCGTCGGGTAGTGGCCGGCGGCTGCCCGGGTGCGCGGCTCTGGGCATCTCGAAGATTCACCCCTAACATGACGGACCGTCAGATCAGAGGCCGAAGGTCCCTGAGGAGAAGGAGCCCGACGATGGATGCCGCCTTCACCGCGGAACAGGACGAGATCCGCCGCACCGTGCGCGAACTGCTCGCCAAACGCAGCGGCCCCGGCGACGTCCGGAGCGCCGTACGGACCGCCGACGGGTACGACGCGGCCCTGTGGCGGCAGCTCGCCCAGGACCTCGGGCTGCCCGGCCTCGCGCTCCCGGAGGAGTACGGAGGCGTCGGCTGCGGCCTCGCCGAGCTCGCCGTCGCGTGTGAGGAGACCGGCCGCGCCCTGCTGCCGTCGCCCCTGATCGCCACCGCCGCGCTCGCCGCGCCCCTGATCGCCGCACTCGGCACCGAGGCCCAGCGCACCGCCCTGCTGCCGCGTGTCGCCACCGGCGGGCTGACCGCGACGCTGGCCGTCCCCGGCGGCTCGCTCACCACCGCGCTCGGCCTCACCGGTGACCCCACCGGCGGCGCCTGGGCGGGTGGTGGACGGGCGGGCGGTGTGCAGGCGAGGCCGGTCGGCGGCGGGGAGGGCTGGCGGCTGTACGGGGAGGCCGCCCAGGTCCTCGACGGGCACAGTGCAGGGCTTCTCCTGGTCGCGGCCCACACCGGCGGCTTCCCGCGCAGCCGTACGCTCCTCTTCCTGGTCCGCCCGGACACGGCGGCCGGAGTCGTCCGCACCCGCCGGACCTCGCTGGACGAGACCCGCCCGCTGGCCCGCGTGGAACTCCGTGACACCGAGGCCGAGCTCCTCGGCGCGGACGACACCGCGGACGTGACCGGCGCCCTCGTCCCGGCCGGGCGCGGGGCCGCCGTCCTGCTCGCGGCGGAGGCGGTGGGGGCGGCGGCGAGCGCACTGGAGCGGACCGTCGAATACGTCAAGGCGCGCGAACAGTTCGGCCGGGCGATCGGTTCCTTCCAGGCCGTGAAGCACCGCCTCGCGGATCTGTACGTACGGGTGCAGGCGGCCCGCTCCGCGACGTACTACGCGGCCTGGGACCCGGCCACCGCCGCGGGCCTCGCCCTCGCCCAGGCCCTGGAGGCGCTGCGTATCACCGCCGCCGAGGCCGTCCAGCTGCACGGCGGCATCGGCTTCACCTGGGAACACGAGGCGCATCTGTACTTCAAGCGGGCCGCCGCCGACGAACTGCTCTTCGGCCCCGTCCACCGGCTCCGCGACCATGCGGCGCAACGGGCCGGGCTCTTCGCCGCCCCCGGACCGGCTGCCACCTGCCCGGCCGCCCCGGGACCGGCCGCCTCCGGACCGGCCGGGCAGGTGGCGGTCTGATGGCGCCCGGCGTCCGGCTGATCCAGAAGGTCTCCTCGACCCGCACGTTCGCGAGGATCGCCCCGCATGTCGTGCCCGCCATGGACCGTACGGTGCACCGCCTCACCCGCGGCAAGGTGCTGCTCAGCGCCCGGATGCTCCCCGGGCTGATCCTGACGGTGCCGGGCGCGAGGAGCGGGCAGCCCAGGACCACTCCGCTGGCCTGCATGCCGGAGAGCGGGGCGGAGAGCGGAAAGGGGAGCGGGGAGGGCAGCGGGGCGGTGCGGAGCTGGATTCTGGTGGGCAGCAACTTCGGCCGGACGGGGCACCCGGCCTGGACCGCGAATCTGCTGGCCGGTCCCGACAAGGCCGTCGTCAACTGGCAGGGCCGGGACATTCCGGTGCGCGCCACGCTGCTGACGGGCGCGGAACGGGATGCGGTGTGGCGGACGGCGTTGACGTTCTGGCCGCCCTACGCGACGTACCAGGCGCGGGTCGAGCGTGAGATCCGGCTCTTCAGGCTGGAGCGGCGGGACGGTGCCGCGAGCTGACGGCCCGGACGCCGGGCGGGAACGGCCCGTGGAGGCGGTGGTGCGGGCGGGCGGTGCGCGCAAGGACGGTGCACGGGTGGTGCGGGCGGGCGGTGCGCGCAAGGACGGTGCGCGGTGCGCGGGTGGTGCGGGCGGGCGGTGCGCGCAAAGACGGTGCACGGTGTGTGAAAACCGTCGGTGGGAGCCGCCGTCGGGGCGATCCCGGAATGGTCCGGGTGCACCGACGGCGGACCACATGCGTGGTCCGCCGTCGGTGAGACAGGACCTGGGGCGCCCGGAATGGCCGCGCGGTGCCCAGTGCGGGGAAGGGGCCCGGTGCGGCCTTACTTCGTCGGCTTCTTGCCGGTGATGCCCAGATGCACCAACAGTGCGAGATTCGGCCTCAGTTCGGCCTGCTTGACGCCCCAGGTCGTAAAGCCCTTCTGGTGCGAGGCGACCGCGGCCAGCATCGCGACCAGCGAGCCCGCCATCGCGGCGGCGCTCACGTCCTTGTCGACCTTGCCCTTGGCCTGGAGCTCCTTCACCGAATCCGTAAGGGAGTTGGTGACCGAGTTCAGGATCTTCATGCGGATCTTGTAGAACCGCTTGTCGCCCTCGGCCGCCCCGAGGTCGACCACGCGCAGGATCGCGTCATGATGTCGCCAGAAGTCGAGGAATCCCTCGACGAGTTCTTCGGCGGTCTGCCAGCCGGCCTTGCCGACCCAGGAGCGGCCTGCGACCAGTTCGGTCAACCCGGCCCCCTCCTTGGCCATTTCTTCGGCGATTTCGAGGACGGCGCCCTCGACGTCGGGGAAGTATTGGTAGAAGGTCGCGGGTGAAGTCCCCGCCTTCCGGGCGACGTCGATGACTTTGACGTCCCGGTACGGCGAGGAACTGAGCATCTCGCTGAGGCAGTCGAGCAGCTTCTGCCGCGTCGCCTGTCCGCGTCGACCGGCCACGCGGCCGTCGACGGTGCGCACTTGTCCTGTCATGCCGTCAGCTTACCGAGGGGGGATCGGAGCGCGATTCGGCCGACTGCAAATGGGGAGCGCCGCAGACGGGGCAGGGGGAGTGGCCGGATATCGACGCATGCGGCCCACAGGGCAATAAGTCTTATCAACAGCCTGTGGATAACTTCGGTGGATAACTTTCCGTGACGCCGCGGGCAAGGAACTCCTCTATCGAAAATTAGTTCGATGTGGAGGGGTCGGGGCGCGGCCCATGCCACCGCCGGTTACGTTTGCTGTGACGAGCGTCACCAGCCACGAACGGTGAACCACCGCGTACGACCGCGACGGAAGGACCCGGGCCCATGGCCGCATTCGCGCAATCCGCGCCGTGCTGGGTGGATGTGCAGCTTCCCGACCTCGAAGCGGGCAAGCGTTTCTACGGTGAGCTGTTCGGCTGGACCTTCCGGGCCGGCGACGGTCCGTACGCGGACGCCCTCAGCGACGGGAAGCTCGTCGCCGCACTCGCCGCCAAGCAGGACGGCCGTATGCCCACCGCCTGGGGCGTCTACTTCGCCACCGACGACATCGCCGCGTCCGTCGCCCGTATCAGGGAGGCGGGCGGTCAGGTGATCACCGACCCCGTCCGGGCCGGCCGGGCCGGAGTGCTCGCCCAGGCGGCCGACCCCGGCGGTGCGGTCTTCGGGCTCTGGCAGGCCGGTGACCGCGAGGGCTTCCAGAAGCAGAACGAACCGGGTTCCTTCTGCTGGACCGAGGTCCACACCCGGGAGAAGGACCGCGTCGACGCCTTCTACGAGGAGGTCTTCGGCTTCCAGGGCACCGATCTCGGTGCCTCGGGCGCCTCGGGCGCTTCCGAAGCCGGCGCTTCCGAAGCCGGTGCGGCTGAAGCTGGTGCGACCGCAGCCGGTGCCGCCGAGTCCGGCGCGGAAGGTGCGGACGAATCCGGGGTCGACTTCCGGATGTGGTCCCCGGCCGGCACCGAACCGGGACCGGACACCGCGATCGGCGGGCGCAGCGTCATCACCGACGCCTTCCCGGCCGAGATGCCCAGCTACTTCCTGAGCTACTTCGCCGTCGAGGACTGCAACACCACCGCCGGACACGCCGTACGCCTCGGCGGCCGCATCTCCGCGCCGCCGTTCGACATCCCGTACGGGCGGATGGCGGTCCTCCAGGACGATCAGGGTGCCGTGTTCGCCGTACTTCAGCCCCCTGTGTCCGGGAAGACGACAGAGTGAGCTATGACACCCCGGTCCGCCCCCGGGTTCGCAACCAGAGCCTCAGCCAGGAACAATCGGGGTGCGCACCGCCGGGTGGTGCCCAGTGGTGAGACGCCGTACAGGGCGGGTTTTCGCGGGCTTCTGTTCCTGAGGCCCGTACGGGGAGGTGGCAGGGCAAGTGGTGGAGCAGCTGACGCAGCACGACCCGAGACGGATCGGCCCGTTCGAGGTGCTGGGACGGCTCGGGGCCGGTGGCATGGGGCTGGTCTATCTCGCCCGCTCGGCTTCGGGCCGACGGGTGGCGATCAAGACGGTCCGTACGGAGCTCGCCGAGGACCAGCTGTTCCGGGTCCGCTTCACGCGCGAGGTGGAGGCCGCCCGGGCCGTCAGCGGCTTCTATACGGCCGCGGTGGTGGACGCCGACCCCCGGGCCGCCGTGCCGTGGCTGGCCACCGCCTATGTGCCCGCCCCTTCGCTCGAAGAGATAGTGAACGAGTGCGGCCCCATGCCGGCCCAGGCGGTGCGCTGGCTGGCCGCCGGTATCGCCGAGGCGCTCCAGTCGATCCACGGCGCGGGACTCGTCCACCGCGACATGAAGCCGTCGAACGTGCTCGTCGTCGAGGACGGCCCGCGGGTGATCGACTTCGGGATCGCGTCCGGGGTCTCCAACACCCGGCTGACCATGACGAACGTCGCCGTCGGCACGCCCGCCTACATGTCGCCCGAACAGGCGCGGGACTCGCGCAGCGTCACCGGCGCCAGCGATGTCTTCTCGCTCGGCTCGACGCTGGTCTTCGCCGCCACCGGGCACGCGCCCTTCCACGGCGTCAACCCCGTCGAGACGGTCTTCATGCTGCTGCGCGAGGGGCCCGACCTGGAGGGCCTGCCCGACGAGCTGCGGCCGCTGATCGAGTCCTGCATGCAGATGGACGCCGGGCTGCGGCCCACCCCCGCCGATCTCCAGGCCCAGCTCGCCCCGCACCTCTTCGCCTCCGGCGGCGACGACAGCGGTACGGCCTCGGCCTGGCTGCCGACCTCGGCGACCGCGATGATCGAGCAGCGCCGCGGCGGAGGCCGCAAGGCCGCGGCTCCCGCGCCCGCACCGGCCCCGTTGCCGCCGCCGCCCCAGCAACCGCCCGGAACCGGCCGGGACACCGCCTGGCGCAGCGGCACCGACCCGCGCCCCCCGGCCGCCGCGCCGGCACACCTGCCCGACGGGGGCGGCCCGGTGCGGCTGCCCGGGGCGAAGGTGCCGATCGGTCCCGGCCCGCGCGCCCACGACGCACGGGCCACCGGCACGGCCACCGCGGACGCCGGCCCCGCGACCGGCTGGGTCCGCCCGCCCGCCGGGGTGAACGGCACGGCCCCCGCCGCGCCGCCCGCCCCGCTGCCCGGCCCCGCGCACGCCCCCGAGGCCGCACCCCCGGCCCCCGACCGCTGGCGGCCCTGGCGGTTCCGGATGTCCAACGACGTCTGGGGGACGCCCGTCGTCGCCGGAGACCTCCTCTACGTCACGTCGTTCGAGGTCCATGCCCTGGACATCGGCAACGGACGGCGCCAGTTCAAGACCCGGGACGTGGCCTGGGTGATGGCCGTCGAGGACGGTCGCATCCACGCCTCCGACGGGCCGTCGCTGTACGCCCTGGACGCGGCGACCGGCGCCGAGCGGTGGCGGCTGCAGACCGACGCCTGGGTGTACTCCCTCAAGGCCGACCGCGGCACCGTCGTCACCGGAACCCGGGGCGGCGGCGTTCAGGCGTGGGAGGCGTCCACGGGCGAGAAGCTGTGGGAGAGCGGCGGCGTACAGACCGACTTCGAGACGCCGGAGGCCGGGCCCGTCATCCACGACGGCACGGTCTACCTCTGGCAGGACGCCCGGCTGCGTGCCGTCGACGCCCGCACCGGCGTCGAGCGCTGGTCGTACCCCATCGGCGACGCGGCCTCCTGCGGCGGTGTGCCGGTCCGGGTGACCTCGGCGGCGGACGGCTTCGTGTACGTCGGCGCGGGAGCCCGGGTCCTGGCCGTCGACGCCGTGTCCGGCCATGTCCGCTGGCACTTCGAGTCGCCCGCGGTCTTCCTCTCCCCGCCCACGTTCGTGCCGGGGCCCGCCGTCACCGGCGGCGGCGTGTACCTGGCCGACTACCTCGGCACGGTGTACGCGATCGACGCCGCGACCGGCAAGGACCGCTGGCGCATCGCCACGGAGGCCCGGCAGTCGATCGAACCGGTCCTGGTGGCGGGCGGGAACGTCCATGTCGGCAGCGGCAGCGCGCTGTACACGCTCGACGCGGTCACCGGCACCCCGAAGTGGCGGTTCGCGGCGGGCGGCGAGGTGGTGGGGGCCCCGGTGGTCGCCGACGGCCGGGTCCATTTCGGCTCCGCCGACCACGTCCTCTACACCCTGGACGCGGTGGGTGGCCAACTCCGCTGGAAGCTGGCGACCGGCGGCGAGATCACGGGCTCGCCGGTGGCCCGGGGCGGTGTCGTGTACGCGTGCAGCAAGGACCGCTGCGTGTACGCGCTGGACGCGCTGAAGGGAACGGGCACGGGCAACCGCCCCCGGGCATAGGGCCTCGCCCCCATCGAGCATCGAGCATCAAGCCCGTCCGGCGTCCGAGGACGGAACCTCCGGCGCGCAGGGCCTCAGCGGCGGACGGAACCTCCGGCGCGCGGGCTCAGCGGCGGACGGGACCTTCGGCGCAGGCCTCAGTGGCGCGGGGGCCGGTCCGTGGCGGGGCCCTCGTCCGGTACGACGGGATACGGGGCCGTGTCCTGGTCCTCCGGCCGGCTCTCCGGCCGCCGCACCGGGGACGGCCCCGTGTACGGGTCCGGCTCGGGCTCCGGCAGCGGACTCGTCTGCACGGAAGGCCCCGGCTCCTGCGTCGGCGGCCACGTGTCCGGGTTCTGCGAACCGGGCGCGGTGTACGGCTCGTCGGCCTGCCCGCGGGCAGGGCGGCGCCCATCACCGTGCCGCCCCGACATCAGCACCGCACCCAGCAGCATCAGCACCGCGCCACCCGCCGCGTACGCCACGCCCCACTGCAGACCGGAACCGTTGCCCGCGACCGTCAGGCTGCCCGCCGCCTCCCCCTGGCGCACCATCCACAGCACGGTGAACCCGAGCGTCACGACACCCGCGGCCGCCACCAGCAGCCGCGACCGCAGCACCACGCCGATCACCGCCAGCAGGGCGGCGAAGAGGAAGGCGAGCAGCACCGAACTCAGTGGTCCGGGCCGGCCGCCGGTGATACCGGTGAACAGTTCGTCGATCCGGTAATGGCGCCCGAGACGGCCGTCGTACCAGTGACGGAAGGGGCTCAGCACGGCCGCCGCCGCTCCCGCGAGAGCGAGGAACGAGCCGAGGACATTGCGGATCATCATCGGCCTCCTGCGGGTGCGCGGACCCGCGTCACGGATCTGTACCGCTCCCGCCCTCGACGCTACGCCGGGCCTGTGCCCCCCGCATCCTTGCGCTACGGTGTCGCGCGGTCGTTCGACCACAGCAAGACAACAGCAAAGACGGACAAGAACAACGGGCAAGAACAACGGACAAGAACAACGGGCAAGAACAACGGACAAGAACACAAGGGGGGCTGCATCGATGATGCGGCAGCACATAAAGCTTTCCGCGGTACTGGTCGTGGTGGTACTCGCACTCACCGGCTTCTCGACCTCCAGCCACGGCGGCCGGAGCGGCAAGAGCAAGAGCAGGGGATCGAGCAGCAGCAGCAGCGGTGGCGGCTGCTCCAACTCCAAGAAGAGCAACGGCAGCTATCACCACAACGACTACGACGACAACGACTACGGCTCGTCGAGCGGCTCCTCCGGCAGCGCCGGCTACGAGACGCCGGCCCCGAGCGCCGACGCCTCGGACGCGCCCCAGGCGTACGTCTTCCGCTGCGCCCAGCCCCGCAAGGGCAAGCGCAAGGCCGTCACCATCTCCACCGTCAGGCTCACGGCGAACGCCGCCGGATCGCACACCTACGAGGTCGATGTGACCTTCCTCGACGCGCGGGGCAACACCGTCGACACCGGTGAGGCGAACGTGGACGCCTCGGGCGGCGAGACCAAGACCGTCTCCGTGCGGATGGGCAGCCCGCGCAAGGTCTCCCGGGTGAAGAAGTGCCGGGTCGAGGCCGAGCTGAGCTACTGACCTCGGTTACCGGCCTCGGGTACCGGCCTCAGCCACCCGCCTTGACCACTGGCCTCTCAGCCACTGACGTCAGCGCGTCCGGAACTCGTTGCCGCCCCGCCCCCGGAACAGCTCGGCCTGCCGCTCCGGCGGCAGGTTCCCGAGTGCGATCAGGTGCGGGGCATGGGCCATGGCCTGTGCCCTGGCCGCCTCCTTCGCGGACCACACCGCCCGCACCGTCCCCTGCACGCCCTCCGTCGGGTACGAGGCGATCACCCCCGCGGCCCGCAACGCCGCCTCCACCGCTTCGCCGGGCGCCGTCACCTCACTGACCAGCCCGGTCTCGTACGCCCGCCGGGCCGTGATCCGCTCGGCCGTACCCATCAGGGACATCCGGGCCACCTCGCCGAACGGCATCCGCTGCGCCATGGAGATCGCCTCGTACGCGCTGACCATGCCGTACGTCGTGTGCGGGTCGAAGAACGTGGCCTCCTCGGACGCGATCACGAACTCCGCCTCGCCCAGCAGATAGAACGCCCCGCCGCAGGCCATCCCCTCCACGGCCGCGATCACCGGCTTCCACAGGCTGTTCGCCTTCGGCCCGATCGCGATCAGCGGATCGTCGATCGTGTACGGGGACGAGGGCTGCGGCACCTCCACGTCCCGGTCGATCCCCGTACAGAAGGCCCGGCCGCCCGCACCGGTGACGACGACGGCCCGTACCCCGTCGTCGAAGCGGAACGCCCGCCAGGCGGCGGACAGTTCGGCGGCCGTCGCCAGGTCGATCGCATTGAGCCTCTCGGGCCGGTCGAGGGTGACGAGCGCGACCCCGGTCTCCTTGTCCGTCTCCGTCCGCAGCGTCATCGCCGATCACCTCTCCAGCAGCCAGCGCACCAGTGTCGCGCCGGAACCGGCCGGGCAGAACACCGCCCGCACCGGCGCCCCGATCCGCAGCCGCCCCGGATCGACCGAGTCCAGCGGCGCGTCCGGACCGCTCACCACATTCCCCACCAGCCGGATCTCCGGGGCGTCGGCCAACTCGACCACGACGGCGTTGTACGGGGCCTGCGCCGCGTACGCGGGCAGCAGCGGCGGATGCGGCAGCACGTACGACCAGATGCGGCCGCGCCCGCTCATCGGCCGCCACTCGCTCGCGAAGGACTGGCAGTGCGGGCAGCACGGCCGGGGCGGGAAGCGGAGCCGCCCGCACTTCGGGGCGGCGCACGCCTGGACACGGAGTTCGCCGCGGGCCGCGTACTCCCAGAAGGGGGCGCCGTCCTCGTCCACGACGGGCATCAGCAGTGCGTCCATGTCGCTCCTCAACTCCTCAGCAGTACGGCGGAGGTGGGCACGCCCTCGCCGGCGGTGACCAGGCACGTCGCGGCGTCCGGGACCTGGGCGGTGGAGGTGCCGCGCAACTGCTTCACGCCCTCGTTGATGAGGTTGAAGCCATGCACATACGCCTCGCTGAGTCCGCCGCCCCCGGTGTTGATGGGCAGCCGCCCGCCGCTCTCCAGCGCCCCGCCCTCGGTGAACGCGGCACCCTCGCCGCGCCCGCAGAAGCCGTAGCCCTCCAGGGAGAGCGGGATGAGCGGGGTGAACGCGTCGTAGATCTGCGCGACGTCCACGTCGTCGGGGCCGAAGTCGGCCTGCTTCCACAGCTGCCGGGCGGCCGTCCAGGCGGGTCCGGTGAGCGGATCGTCGTTCCAGTAGTTGACCATGCCGTGGTGCTGGGCGGGCAGCCCCTGGGCGACGGAGTGGATGTAGACCGGCTTCCGCCGGCAGTCGCGGGCCCGCTCCGCCGAGACGACGACGCAGGCCAGCGCGCCGTCCGTCTCCAGGCAGTTGTCGAAGAGGCAGAGCGGCTCGCTGATCCAGCGCGAGGTCATATACATGTCGCGGGTCAGCGGCCGCTCGTACATCACGGCGTCCGGGTTCTGGTTGGCGCGGTTGCGGCAGGCGAGGGCGACGTTGAAGAGATGGTCGCGGGTCGCCCCGTACTCGTGCATGTACCGGCGCGCCAGCATCCCGATCTCGTCGGCCGGCCGCAGCAGTCCGTATGGCCGGGTCCACTGGGCGGGGGTGGGCAGTTGCACGGCGGTGTTCTTCCAGGGCCGGGGCCCCGAACCCCGCTTCCGCGACCGCCAGGCGACACCGACGCCCGCCTGCCCGGTCGCCACGGCCGCGGCGAGATGCGCGAGCGTCGCGCACGAACCGCCGCCCCCGTACCCCACCTTGCTGAAGAAGGTGACATCGCCCGCCCCGATGGCCTTGGCGATCTCGACCTCGTCGGTCTCCTCCATCGTGTACGAGGCGAAGGCGTCCACCTCCGAGGCGGCGATGCCCGCGTCGTCGAGCGCCGCGACGATGGCCCGGCAGGCCAAGGTCTTCTCGGATTCCGGGAGTTGCTTCGCGAAGGGCGTCTGCCCTATGCCGGCTATCGCCGTCGCGTCCTTGAGCGCCGCCACCGCCACCTCCGAGACCGCCATGACTGCTGACAGCGGCTGAGGCTACAGCTAATCTGACGGATAGTCAGCTACTGCGTCAGAGAGGGCGGCCGATGCGCGGCGACGAGGAGTGGGGCAGCATCCCCGAGCTGGTACGGGCGGCGGCGCGGCGGTACGGGGACCGGGAGGCGGTCGTCGAGGGCCGGACCCGGATCTCGTACGCCGAACTCGGCGACCGTGTCGAACGGGCCGCCGCCGCCTGCATGGCCTCGGGCGTCCAGCAGGGGGACCGGGTCGCGGTCTGGGCCCCGAACACCCTGGACTGGATCGTCTCCGCGCTCGGCGCCGTCACGGCCGGAGCGGTCCTCGTGCCCCTCAACACCCGCTTCAAGGGCACGGAGGCGGCGTACGTCCTGCAACGCAGCCGGGCGAAACTCCTCTTCGTCACGGGCACCTTCCTCGGCACCTCGTACGTGGCGTCCCTGCGCCGCGCAGACATGCCCCTCCCGCACCTGGAACGGGTGGTGGTGCTGGCGGACAGCGCCCCCGACGACTACATGACCTGGAAGGACTTCCTGGCGGCGGGGGAGGGGGTGTCCGGCGCGGCGGTACGGACCCGGGCCGCCGCCGTCGAACCCGCCGCCCCGTCCGACATCATCTACACCTCGGGCACCACGGGCCGGCCCAAGGGAGCCGTCATCACCCACGCCCAGACCCTGCGCTGCTACGCGATCTGGAGCGAGCTGGCGGATCTGCGCGAGGGCGACCGCTATCTGATCGTGAATCCCTTCTTCCACACCTTCGGCTACAAGGCGGGCATCATCGCGTGCCTGATGCGGGGCGCGACGATGGTTCCGCAGCCGGTGTTCAACGTGGACACGGTCCTGGCCAACATCGCCGCCGAACACATCTCGGTCCTGCCGGGACCGCCCACCCTCCACCAGTCCCTCCTGGACCACCCGGCCCGCGACGCCCACGACCTCTCCGCCCTCCGCCTGGTCGTGACGGGCGCGGCGGTGGTCCCGCTGCAACTGGTGGAACGCCTGCGCACGGAGCTCGGCATAGCGACGGTCCTCACCGCGTACGGCCTCTCCGAGGCGAGCGGCATCGTCACGATGTGCCGACGCGGCGACCCCGCGCGGACGATCGCCGCGACGTCCGGCCGGGCGATCCCCGGCACGGAACTCCGCGTCCTGGCCGCACCCGGCACCCCCGGCGAGGTGCTGGTCCGCGGCTTCAACGTGATGCGGGGCTACTTCGAGGACCCGGAGACCACGGCCGCCGCGATCACCGCCGACGGCTGGCTCCACACGGGCGACGTGGGCGTCCTCGACGAGGACGGCAATCTCCGCATCACCGACCGGATCAAGGACATGTTCATCGTCGGCGGCTTCAACGCGTACCCCGCCGAGATCGAACAACTCCTCGGCCTGCACCCGGACGTGGCCGACGTGGCGGTGATCGGTGTCCCGGACCCCCGCCTGGGCGAGGTCGGCAAGGCGTACGTGGTCCGCAGGCCCGGCGCGACGGTGACGGCCGACGACCTGATCGCCTGGTCGAGGCGGGAGATGGCGAACTACAAGGTCCCGCGGGCGGTGGAGTTCGTGAACGGACTGCCGCGCAATGCCGGCGGCAAGGTGCTGAAGGGGGAGCTGCGGGGGAGGGGGGCCTGACGGGCCGGACCGTCCTGGGGCGCTCGACGAGCGGCCCCGGCGACCGGTGCGGATCCGGCGGGCTGTTCGTCGTACACGACGAAGGCGACGAGAGCCGGTCCCGGTCCCGGTCCGGTCCCGGTCCCGGTCCCGGTCCGGGTCCTGTGCCGGTTCCGATCCCGGTTCCTGTGCCGCGGCGAGGTGCGGCGGGCCCGGGGGCTCCGTGCGCGCGAGGCCGCGAGTGGGGTCGGTGGTGAGCCCCTGGGCCGGAAACCGTGCGGTACGGGTACGGGAGAGGGCCCGAGCCATCGGCTCGGGCCCTCTCCGCGGACGTGCGACGGCCGCGACGGCTCCCCCTCCGCGCCGCCGCGGCCGCTCCCCCGCCCAGTGAGGCTTTTATGCCTTCTCGGAGCCCGCGTGGTTCTCCTGCGTCCTGAGAAGGTCCTTCGGCGTGCTGCCGGCGTGGTTCTCCAGAGTCGTGACGTCTTCGCTCACGCTGCCCGCGTGGTTCTCCAGCGGCTTGACGGTGCCGTCACCACTGCTCGGGCTGCCGGCGTGGTTCTCCTGCGTGGTTGCGGCACCAGTCTTGGGCTTCAGTGCGTCGCTCATGCCTGTCAACTCCCAGAGATCTTGCTTGCTTGTCGGCAATGCCCGTCCGGCGACTCCCCCGTGGGCCGCCGGACGGGCGTATCAGGGCCGTTCACCCTAGCGGTGTGGTCCCCCGTGCAACCCGCCTGCCCCCCGACGCGACGGATCGATGGGCTAAAGACTGACGAGTGGCGATAAACGTTCGATGAACGCCGACGGTTCGCCGCCGGTGGCGGTGGCTCAGGCAGTGGTGCTGACCGGGGCGAGGAGGGCCCGTACCTCGTCCGCCTCAGCGGCCCCGAACTGCTCGTGGATGGCCAGCGCCTCGGTCCAGCATGCATGTGCCCGGTCGATCTGGCCGAGGCGTTCGAGGGCGTGTCCCAAAGTAATCAGGACGTTGCCCCGCATCCATTCGCCTCCGATGACACGCAGAGCCAGTGCCTGTTCCGCGTGCTGGGCCGCCTGCGCGGGGCGCCTGTCGGCCAGATGCGCTTCCGCCATGCGGTAATGGGTCGAACCTTCCCAGAGCCGTTGCCGGTTCCCCTGGAACACATGCAGTGCTTCGTCGAGCTCCTTCAGAGCCTCACCCGGCCTTCCGGCCTGAGTGAGTGCGATGCCCAGCGCGAAACGGCCGTTGGCCGTGCGCAGGCTCAGCCCCATTTCGTCGAAGATGGCTGTGCCCCGCTGGGCAAGTTCCACCGCGCTCGCCGTGCGGTTCATGTTCACGTGGATGCGCGAGAGGTTGCACAGCGCCGACGCCTCGCCGACCAGGTTCCCGTCCGCGCGGTAGTTGTCTATGGCCTCTTGGAGGAACTTCTCGCCCTCCGCGTGCCGGCCCTGGTAGAACGCGATGATTCCGCGGTCGTTGGGTGCCCAGCACGCGGGGATCGGGTCCTTGGTGCTCTTGGCCAGGGCCATCGCGTGCAGAGCTTCCTCGTCGGCCAGCGCGAAACGGCCGGAGACGAGGTAGACGGTCGACAGCGAAGCGCGGGCCCGCGCCTCGGAGCGAGGGTCGTCGGCGGCCTTCGCCGCGTCGCGCAGGGCTGCGCCCGTGGCCTCGTACTGACGTGAGTTCGCCCCCGACTCCGCCAGGTCCTTGGCTGCGCACAGCAGATCGACGGCCCGCCGCAGCATCCCGCGCGAAGCGCTCTGATGGGCGCAGGCGAGCAGCGAATCGGCCTCGACGTACAGCCAGTCCACCGCTTCGTGCCCGTCGGTGAATTCGAGCCCCGGGTACTCGGTGGCCACCAGGTGGGCGACAGCGCGATCCCCCGGCCGCTCCAGCGCGTACACCCCCGCCGCCGTCGCCAGATAGAAGTCCAGCAGCCGCGACAGCGCGGACTCGCGCTCCTCCGGTGACTGTTCGTCCCGTTCGGCGCAGGAACGCGCGTAGAGGCGCACCAGGTCGTGGTAGCGGTAGCGGCCCGCGGCGGCCGACTCCAGGAGGCTGGTGTCGACCAGGGCCTCCAGCAGGTCCTCCGCCGTGTGGGCCTCCAGGTTGAGCAGGGCCGCCGCCGCGGCCAGGGAGATGTCGGGGCCGTCGGCCAGGCCGAGGAGGCGGAAGGCGCGGGCCTGGGCGGGCTCCAGCTGGCCGTAGCCGAGTTCGAAGGTGGCCTTCACCGCGAGGTCGCCGGCCTGGAGTTCGTCCAGGCGGCGGCGTTCGTCGGCGAGTTTGGCGGCCAGGACGGAGACCGTCCAGGTACGGCGGGCGGCCAGGCGCGAGGCTGCGATGCGGATGGCCAGGGGGAGGAAGCCGCAGGCGGCGACCACGTCCAGGGCGGCCTCGCGCTCTGAGTTGATGCGCTCCTCGCCCACGATGCGGGTGAAGAGCTGAAGCGCCTCCTCCGGCGACATCACGTCCAGGTCGACCAGGTGGGCGCCGGCCAGGTCGACCATGCGGACGCGGCTGGTGACCAGGGCCGCGCAGCCCGCGGTGCCGGGGAGGAGGGGGCGGATCTGGGCCGCGTCGTGGGCGTTGTCGAGGAGGACCAGTATGCGGCGGCCGTCGAGCGCGGACCGGTAGAGCGCGGCACGTTCGTCCAGGGAGTCCGGGATCGCCGTGTCCGCCGTGCCCAGGGCGCGCAGGAAGGCGCCGAGGACCGTCTCCGGGTCGGCGGCGCGTGCGCCGGCACCCTGGAGGTCCACGTACAGCTGGCCGTCCGGGAAGTGCTGGCGCGCCTGGTGGGCGACGTGCACGGCGAGGGTCGTCTTGCCGACACCGCCGATGCCGGCCAGTGCCGAGACGGCCATGACCGAACCTTCGGCGGTCGCCAGCCGGTCGCCCAGCTCGCGTACGAAGGAGGCGCGGCCGGTGAAGTCCGGGACGGTGGCCGGGAGCTGGGCGGGGCGCATCGGTGCGGGGGCCGGGGCCGGTTCGTCGGCCGGGCGGGCCAGCTCCTCGTCGGCCTGCAGGATGCGCTGCTGGAGCTGGGAGAGCTCGGGGCGCGGGTCGACGCCCAGTTCGTCGGCGAGCAGCCGACGGGTGTCCGCGTACACCGCGAGCGCCTCCGCCTGGCGGCCGCTGCGGTACAGGGCGACCATGAGGAGTTCGCGCAGCCGTTCACGCAACGGGTGCGCGGCGGTGAGCGCGGTCAGTTCGGAGACCGCCTCCGCGTGGCAGCCGACCTCCAGGTCCAGGTCCAGACGGGTCTCGGTGAGCTGGAGCCGCCATTCCTCCAGCCGAGTGCGCTGATTCTCGGCGTACGGGCCGGGCACGGAGGCCAGGACCTCGCCGTCCCACAGGCCGAGTGCCTTGTTGAAGAGGGTGCGGGCCTGGCCGCGGTCACCGCCGGCCCGGGCCTTCTCCGCCTCCGCCGCCAGCTCCTGGGCCGTGGTCAGGTCGAGGGCGTCGCGCCTGGTCCGGATCGCGTACCCACCGGCGTCGCTGACCAGCGTCTGCGGGTCGAGGACCTTCCGGAGCCGGGAGGCGTACGTGCGTACGGCGGCGAGCGCCTGCGAGGGCGGGTCGTCGCCCCAGATGGCGTCGATGAGTTCGGAGGCGGTGGCCGTGCGGCCGCCGCGCAGGAGCAGCGCGGTCAGCAGGGCGCGCTGCTGCGGCGAGCCGGACGGCAGCGCCTCGCCGCCCCGCCAGGCCCGTACCGGGCCGAGCACGGAAAAGCGCAGATCGGCGCCGCCGGCCGATCGCTGTTGCGGAGCGCGCTGCTCCGGAACATGCATGCGCGGCCCGTTGTCACGGTCCATTGCTGCCCCCTGCCCTGCTCGCCCCGCCGGTCCTGCCGATCGTGCTGGTGCTGTCTGTTTCGGATTGCCCGCCCCTGTGCCGGTCGGGGTGGGTGGATCCGGATTGCTCGGTACCGCTGGTATCGCGCTCAACAGTCTGCCTTGTCAGGGGCGTACACGTCAGCAGTGGGTGACTCTCTGCACAAGCCCTCGACAACGATTGCGGGGCGGGAACGGGTACGGATAGCTGACGGTTCGTCAGATCGACGCTACCGTGGAAGGCATGGAGACCTTCCCGAAGATCATCTCGGTGGACGACCACACGGTGGAGCCCGCTCATGTCTGGCGGGACCGGCTCCCGTCCAAGTACCTCGACCGCGGCCCGCGGATCGTTCGCGCACCGCTCAAGGAAATGACCTTCATGGGCGGCAAGTTCGCGCCCGTAATGGGTGCGAAGGGCGACGACGGGCCGGTCGGCGACTGGTGGGTGTACGAGGATCTGCACCGCCCGCTCACCCGGCTCGACACCTCGGTCGGCTACGACCGGGACGAGATCAGACTTGAGGTCATCACGTACGAGCAGATGCGTCCGGGCTCGTTCTCGGTCCCCGACCGGCTCGCCGACATGGACGTCAACCACGTCCAGTCCGCCCTCTGCTTCCCCACCTTCCCGCGCTTCTGCGGTCAGACCTTCACCGAAGCGAAGGATCGCGAGCTGGGGCTGCTCGGGGTGCGGGCGTACAACGACTGGATGGTGGAGGAGTGGTGCGGCCCCGAGGCGCGGGGCCGGCTCATCCCGCTCACCCTGATCCCGCTCTGGGACGCCCGGCTGGCCGCGGACGAGGTCCGCCGGAACGCGGCGCGCGGTGTGCGCGCGGTGGCGTTCTCCGAAATACCTCCGCATCTCGGGCTGCCGTCCATTCACACGGACGAGTGGGATCCGTTCCTGCGGGCCTGTGACGAGACGGGCACGGTGATCGCGATGCACATCGGCTCGTCCTCGAAGATGCCGTCCACGTCGGCCGACGCCCCGCCCGCCGTCGGGTCCACCATCACCTTCGCCAACTGCTGCTTCTCCATGGTCGACTGGCTGATGAGCGGCAAGTTCGAACGCTTCCCGAACCTCCGGATCATGTACGCGGAGGGTCAGATCGGCTGGATTCCGTACATCCTGGAACGCGCCGACGTCGTCTGGGAGGAGAACCGGGCCTGGGGCGGTGTCGCCGACAAGGTCCACCGTCCGCCGTCCGAGCTGTTCGCCGAACACGTCTACGGCTGCTTCTTCGACGATGCCTTCGGGCTGAGGAACCTGGACGCGATCGGCGTCGGGAACGTCCTGTACGAGACGGACTACCCGCACTCCGACTCCACCTGGCCCAAGTCGCGCGAGGTCGGCGAGGCGCAGATGGGGCATCTGGCCGCTGATGTCGTGGACCGGATCGTGCGCCGCAACGCGATCGAACTGCTCGGGCTGACGGACGACGGGCTCTGGGCGGGGCCCGGGGGAGGGCGATAGGGGGTGCGAAGGACGTGACATCCGGGGGGTGGGGTGTCACGTTCCTTTCGGTGTGTGGGTTCTCGGCCTCGGTTGGCCGGAGGTGACGGTGGGGTGCGAAGGACGTGACATCCGGGGGGTGGGGTGTCACGTTCCTTTCGGTGTGTGGGTTCTCGGCCTCGGCCGGTCGGAGGTGACGGTGCGGTGCGGTGCGGTGCGGAAGAACGTGACACCCGGAGGCCGAGGTGTCACGTTCCTTTCGGTGTGTGGGTTCTCGGCCTCGGCCGGTCAGAGGTGACGGTGCGGTGCGGTGCGGAAGAACGTGACACCCGGAGGCCGAGGTGTCACGTTCTTTTCCGACCTGCGGGACCTTGGGAGGGTCAGACCCTGGTGACCGGCTCCTGGAGTTCCGTCACCCACTTCTCCTGGTCCTCGGGGCACTCCAGGCTGACCTCACGGGCGTACCCCGCGGACCGGTAGCCGTTGGCGTCGATCCAGCGGGCCAGGGCCTGGGCCGTCGGCAGCACGCCGTCCATCGAGCCCCGGTGCACCGCGGTCGCCGCCTCGAACGGGGGCAGCTCGACCACCGTGATCCCGGTGTCCCCGAGCGGGCCCAGCGGGGCGGAGACCGTCACTCCGGCGTGGACGACGACCGCACCGCCGCCCTCCGGGGCATCCTCGTAGTGCGCGATCCCGGGGCCGCTCGGGCTGACGCCCACCGTGCCCAGCAGCGGGAAGAGCCGGTCGTACAGCGGGCCGATCACCGGAGTGATGTCCTCCGGTTCGAAGCCCGCCGCGGTGCCGGTCAACTCGGCGACCCGTACCGCTGCGACGTTCTTGACCACCACATCGTCCGCAGACATGTGTCCCTCGCTCTCGATCGACCGGAGCCTCGCCTCGACCTGCGCGAGCCGCGCGGCTGCCGCCGCCATGGCCTCCTCCAGCTCCGCCCGCCGCAGCCGCAGCATCCCGCGCAGCTCCTCCGTCCCCACCTGCTCGTCGAGGATGGCCCGCACCTGCTGGAGCGTGAAGCCGAGGTCCTTGAGAGCGATGATCCGGTTGAGACGGGCGAGCTGGGCGGCGCCGTAGAAGCGGTAGCCGGTGGCAGGGTCGGTGCGGTCGGGGTGCAGGAGCCCGATGGCGTCGTAGTGGCGCAGCATCCGGGCCGACACCCGTCCGTACCGGGCGAAGTCTCCGATGGTGAACATGATGGCTCCACTGCACTGCTTCACACGGTGTCAAGGTCAAGCGCCGCGGTGTCGTGGCGCCGAAGCGCCCCGGCGCCCGCTTTCCGGAAAAGGCAGGAGCCCCGTTCCCCGCCGAAGCGGAGGAGCGGGGCTCCTTGGGTACTGCTAGCCGGCCGCGATCGGCCGACCCGGGCAACTAGGCCGGGGTGACGTTCTCAGCCTGCGGACCCTTGGGTCCCTGAGTGACGTCGAAGTTCACGACCTGGTTCTCCTCGAGGGAGCGGAACCCGGACGCGTTGATCGCGGAGTAGTGAACGAAGACATCCGGGCCGCCGCCGTCCTGGGCGATGAAGCCGAAGCCCTTTTCAGCGTTGAACCACTTGACGGTTCCGGTAGCCATAAGCCCTCCTTGGGCCAAAGGGTTGCCCTGCTCCAGAACCTGCAAAGAAGTCTGAAAACTACAAAAGCCTGCGGGTTACATGCTCCGCAGGCTCTGTACTGCAAGGGAAACCAAACTGCAACTTGCGTCGAGCCTAGCACGCAGCGTGTAGGGAAGGGTAGAGGGAAAGATCACTTCACCCGGATGTTTGATTGACGTGGCGACGACCTGACGAAGTGGCTGTCCCGGAGGGTGTCGTGAAGGCGTCGCGGAGGCGTCTTCACGGGGTACGGCAAGGCTTCGGCGGGCTCCCCGGGGGCGGCCACGGGGGAGGCGCGGGGGCGACACCGCGCGTACCCGGTGCCGCCCGGACGGCACCACGGGTCTAGCCTCCCGATGTGGACAATTCAACCGTCTCAACCGTCGCAGGCGACGACCGTCGCAGCAGGCCGCGCGTCGGCCACATCCAGTTCCTGAACTGCCTTCCCCTGTACTGGGGGCTGGCGAGAACCGGAACCCTGCTCGACCTGGAGCTCTCGAAGGACACCCCGGAGAGGCTCAGTGAGCAGCTGGTCAGGGGGGATCTGGACATCGGCCCCATCACGCTGGTCGAGTTCCTCCGCAACGCCGACGACCTGGTCGCCTTCCCGGACATCGCGGTGGGCTGCGACGGGTCCGTCATGTCGTGCGTGATCGTGTCGCAGGTGCCGCTGGACCAGCTGGACCGGGCCCGGGTCGCGCTCGGCTCCACCTCGCGCACCTCCGTGCGCCTGGCCCAGCTGCTGCTCGCCGAGCGGTACGGGGTCAGCCCGGACTACTACACCTGCCCGCCGGACCTCGGCGTGATGATGCAGGAGGCGGACGCCGCCGTGCTGATCGGCGACGCCGCGCTGCGCGCCAACCTGCACGACGCGCCCCGGCTCGGCCTCCAGGTCCACGACCTGGGCCAGATGTGGAAGGACTGGACGGGGCTGCCGTTCGTCTTCGCGGTCTGGGCGGCCCGCAGGGACTACCTGGCGGCCGAGCCCCACCATGTGGGCAAGGTGCACGAGGCGTTCCTGGCCTCGCGGGACGTCTCCCTGGAGGAGGTCACCAAGGTCGCGGAGCAGGCGGCGCGCTGGGAGGCCTTCGACGCGGAGGTGCTGGAGCGGTACTTCACGACCCTGGACTTCCGCTTCGGCCCGGACCAGCTGGCGGGCGTACGGGAGTTCGCGCGCCGGGTCGGTCCGACGACCGGCTTTCCGGCGGACGTGAAGGTCGAACTGCTCGGCGGCTGACGCGCGACGGGGCGAGGCGGGGCAGGGCGCTCGCCGGCGCACCGGACGAGGGAATGGGCCGGGGTATAGGTGAATCCCGTACTTCCGGGGCGGATATCGCTTCCCGCCCCTTCTCCCGGTCCTTCTCCTTCTCCGGCCTTCTCCCGGCCCGGCTATCGAATCGATTCGGGTTAATACGCGTCGAATAGTCGATTCCCGGATGGTGTCCGAGGTGAGTCCCGGTCGTGTACCGGAATCGCTCGGGTGAACGACGCATTCACGCCTTTTGTTGTGTCGAAAGCCGTTGTTCGTTCCCTTGGGGGTGAAATCGGCGGATGGTTTCCTCTGTGACCCGATGACCTTCGCCCCCTAGGCTTCGGTCGGAGGTCCGGCCGGTCCACAGGGGGAGTCCACATATGCAGCCGCTGGAAGCCGGAGAACCGCTGACCATCGGTGCCTACCGATTGCTCGGCAGGCTCGGTGCGGGCGGCATGGGCCGGGTGTATCTGGGGCGCAGCGCGGGCGGACGCACCGTCGCGGTCAAGGTCGTGCACCCCCACTTCGCCCTCGACGAGCAGTTCCGGGCTCGCTTCCGGCGCGAAGTGGACGCGGCCCGGCGGATCGGGGCGCAGTGGACGGCGCCGGTCCTGGACGCCGACCCGGATGCGCCCATTCCGTGGGTCGCCACCGGCTACGTGGCCGGGCCACCGCTCTCCGCCGCGGTCGCCGAGCACGGGCCGCTGCCCGAGCACGCGGTACGGACGCTGGGCGCCGGACTGGGGGAGGCCCTCGCGGCGGTGCACGCACAGGGCGTCATCCACCGTGACGTGAAGCCGTCCAACGTGCTGCTCGCCCTCGACGGCCCCCGGCTCATCGACTTCGGCATCGCCCACGCCATCGGTGCCACCGCCTCGCTCACCTCCACCGGGGTCTCGGTCGGCTCGCCCGGGTACATGGCACCGGAGCAGATCCGGGGTGTGGAGATCTCGGGCGCGGCCGACGTCTTCTCGCTCGGCGCGGTGCTCGCGTACGCGGCGACCGGTGCCGCCCCCTTCCTCGGCGACTCCTCGGCCGTACTGCTCTACAAGGTGGTGCACGAGGAGCCCGAGCTGGGAGAGCTGGACGGGGAGCTGCGGGACATCGTCGCCGGGTGCCTGGAGAAGGATCCGGAGGACCGGCCGACGCCGACGGAGCTGGCCCGGCAGCTGGCGCCGGGCGGAGCGGCCGCGCTGGTGGCGGCGGGCTGGCTGCCCGGCCCCCTGGTGCGCGAGGTCAGCCGGGCGGCGGTCGCGCTGCTGGACCTGGAGCCGCAGGACGCGCCGGTGCAGTCGGGGCCGGTGCCGTTCAGCGGTGCGGCGTGGGGCACCCACGGTCCCCACCGTGCGGAGGGCGGGAACGGCCCGCACGGCGGGGGCGGTGCGGGCGGTGGATTCGGCCCACCGTTCGAGCCGTCCCCGTGGCACGAACCGACCCGGCCACCCCGGCCGAACGCGCCGCCCTCCTGGCCCGCGACCGCCGGGGCGGCCGACGCGGCCGGGGCGACGGGATCATTCGGGCCGGCCGGGGCGTCCGGGCAACGGGCATCGGAGCACCGTTTCTCCGCCACCGTCGGCGCGGACTCCGGCCCGCCCCGCCCCGATGCGCACCGCGGCCGGCGGCTGAGCTGCACCGTCGCCCTCGCCGTGGCGGGCGCGCTCGCCGCCGTGACCGTGGGCAGCGCGTACCTCTTCGACCTGATGCCGGGCGGCCGCGACCGGAACACCGCCGGGCACGGCGACGGTGTCCGCACACCGGGCGCCACGCCCCCCACGGGATCCCCGCGCCCCTCGGACTCGGACTCGGGCACGGGTGGCGCCGGTGGCACGGACCAGGTCACCGAGGTCCCGAAGGAGTTCATCGGTACCTGGAAGGGCCCGCTCACCGAGAAGACCACCGGGCAGTCGCACGGCACGCTCACCGCCGTGTTCACCGCCGGGAAGAAGGGCGCGGACGTGGTCCGTATGACCACGGAGGTCTCCGCCCTCGGGCTGACGGTCCGCTGCAACAGCGTCGCCCGCCTCTCCTCCGGTACGGAGCAGGAACTGGCGCTCCGCGAACGTGCCGACCCCACGCGCCCCAGCGACCCGACCCTCTGTACGTCCACCACCACCGATGTCCACTTCACACGCGCCGCCGACGGGACCCTCGGTTTCCGGTCCGAGGAGAGGGCCGCGGGACTCCCGTACGGCACGCTCAGCCGGTCCGGCAGCTGACTCCGACAGGCGCTGGCGTAGGGTGAACCGGTCCGTAGATCCGTTGAAAAACCGCCGAAAGGTGACAGCCCGGTGACCGAGAAGGCCGACCTTCAGCCCATCCTCGACCGAGCCGCCGAGGGCGGTCGGATCACCCCGGAGGAGGCGCTCGACCTCTACCGGTCGGCGCCGCTGCACGCGCTGGGCGCGGCCGCCGACGCCGTACGCCGACGCCGATACGCCGGTACGGAGCACATCGCGACGTACATCATCGAGCGCAACATCAACTACACGAACGTGTGTGTCACGGCCTGCCGGTTCTGCGCCTTCTACGCCGCGCCCAAGGACACCGCCAAAGGCTGGTCCCGCGATATCGACGACATCCTGCGCCGCTGCGCGGAGACGGTCGAACTCGGCGGTACGCAGATCATGTTCCAGGGCGGACACCACCCGGACTACGGCGTCGAGTACTACGAGGAGCACTTCTCCGCCATCAAGAAGGCGTACCCGCAGCTGGTCATCCACTCGCTGGGCGCCTCCGAGGTCGAGCACATGGCCCGGATCTCCGGGGTCTCCGCGGAGGAGGCCATCCAGCGCATCCACGCCGCCGGTCTCGACTCCTTCGCGGGAGCGGGCGCCGAGCTGCTGCCGGCCCGGCCGCGCAAGGCGATCGCTCCGCTCAAGGAGTCCGGGGAACGCTGGCTGGAGATCATGGAGGCAGCGCACCGCCTCGGTGTCGAGTCCACCTCCACCATGCTGATGGGCACCGGCGAGACCAACGCCGAGCGTATCGAGCACCTGCGGATGATCCGCGACGTACAGGACCGGACGGGCGGCTTCCGCGCGTTCATCCCGTACACGTACCAGCCGGAGAACAACCACCTGAAGGGCCGGACGCAGGCGACGCTCTTCGAGTACCTGCGGATGATCGCCATCGCCCGGATCTTCCTGGACAACGTCGCGCACATCCAGGGCTCCTGGCTGACCACCGGCAAGGAGGTCGGCCAGCTGTCGCTGCACTACGGCGCCGACGACCTCGGCTCGATCATGCTGGAGGAGAACGTCGTCTCCTCGGCCGGCGCCAAGCACCGCTCCAACCGCCTCGAAATCATCGACCTCATCCGCAAGGCGGGCCGGGTCCCGGCGCAGCGCGCCACGACGTACGAGCACCTCGTCGTGCACGACGACCCGGCGAACGACCCGGTCGACGAGCGAGTGGTCTCGCACATCTCGTCCACGGCGATCGAGGGCGGCACGGCCCACCCGGAGCTGAAGCTCCTCAACGCCAACTAGCCTGCCCATGCTGACGATTCACGCCGCCGACGCGGTGCACGGTGCCCCGGACGGGGTGGACTCCGTGGCCGTGGACGGCGGGGTGGTCGTCGCCGTCGGTGCGTACGCGGAGCTGACCGCCGACCGTCCGCGGGCCCGGATCCGGCGGTGGTCCGGCCTGATCACCCCGGGACTGCTGAACGCCGCGGCACCGGCGCTGCTGGAGGCCGCCTACCACCCGGATCCACGCGAGGCGGACGCGCTCGGCAGCGAACCGCTCACCGGCGACGCCCTCGCCGCGCTCGCAATGGACGACGCCCGCTGGGGCGCGAGTGCCCGGCGCGGGCTGCAACGCATGCTGCGGCACGGCACGACCGCCGTCCGGGGCCCCTTCACCCGCCCCGCCGTACGCACGGCGGTCGCCCGCTCGGGACTGCGCGTCCACGCGCCGGGCCCGGCGCCGGAACCCGTCTCGCTCGACCCGTTGGCGTCCGTGCCGGAGCCGGCCGACGTGTTCGCGGCGGCGCCGGCCGTCGGCGCACCGGCGGATCTGGCGGTGTTCGCCGTACGTGACGGGGCGGCGCTGCGCACCGCAGGCGCCGGTAGCTGCACGGCGACGGTGCTCGGCGGACGGCTGGTCTTCCGCCTCAGCTGAGACCGGGGGCCGTCACGGTACCGACGGGCCGCCCAGGTAGTGGCCCTCGGCGTCGTACGGCCAGGCGTTGGAGACGCACCCCTTCAGACCGTAGATCTGCTGCATCATCGCGGGGGCGGGGCGGCCCTTGCCCGGACAGGTCTCGTGGCCGTGCCCCAGCCAGTGTCCGACCTCGTGGTTGATGATGAGGGCCCGGTAGTCGGCGAGCGGGCCGTGGAACTCGGGCGATCCCTGTTGCCAGCGCTTGAGGTTGACCATGACGTCGGTGCCGACCCGGCAGTTGACCTCGCCGTGGGTGTCGAGGCCGCTCTGCCCGCAGATGGCGTCGGTGGTCCGGGGGGTGGCGATCCGTATGACCAGTCCCGCGGGGCCTTCGGCGACCTGGCGGAAGGTGTGCTCGCCGTGGTGCGACCAGCCCCGCGGCGCGGCGAGGATGCGGGCGATCTCGGCGGCGGCCCGGTCGGGGTCGACGCCCGAACCGTCCTCCACCTCGACCCGGTAGGCATTGCCCCTGCCCTTGCCGGCACCCGGGGCGTCCTTGCCGGCCCCCGCGGTGCCCGAGACGCCCGCGCGGGCGACGGTGAACCTGCCGATGCCCGCCGGACTCCCGGACGCGGACGGCTCGGCCGCCTTCTCGTCACCGCCGCCGCCCCACCGGGGCCCCACCACCGCGGCGGCGCAGATCAGCGCCACCGGGACGAGAACGGCGACGATCAGCCGGCTCCGGCCCTGCTCCGGCCGGAACCGCCGGCGCGCACCTTGTGCGGACATCTGGGGTCCCCCCTGGCTCCCGGTGGCTCTGTGCTCCCCCTGTACTGAGGGCCGGTGGACCGAATCGGTTCAGTCCGCCCGCGCGTGAGTCACGACCGGCGCGAAGCATCGCAGACCGGGCTGCTTGAATGGGCGGGTGACCCGAGCTTCCCTGGACAAGCAGCCGCACGAAGTCGCCACGATGTTCGACGGCGTGGCGGCGAACTACGACCTCACCAACGACGTGCTGTCGCTCGGCCAGGCCCGGCTGTGGCGCAAGGAGGTCGCGAAGGCGGTGCACGCCCGTCCTGCGGAGAAGGTTCTCGACCTGGCCGCGGGCACGGCGACGTCGTCGCTGCCCTTCGCCGCGACGGGCGCGTACGTCGTGCCGTGCGACTTCTCCCTCGGCATGCTGCAGGAGGGCAAGAAGCGCAATTCCTGGCTGCCCTTCACCGCGGGCGACGCCACCCGGCTGCCGTTCCGCGACGAGACCTTCGACGCGGTGACGATCTCCTTCGGGCTGCGCAACGTCCAGGACACGGACGCGGCGCTGCGCGAGCTGTACCGGGTGACCAAGCCGGGCGGCCGGGTGGTGATCTGCGAGTTCTCGCACCCGACGTGGACGCCCTTCCGCACGGTGTACACCGAGTACCTGATGCGGGCCCTGCCGCCGGTCGCGCGCGCGGTGTCGTCCAATCCGGACGCGTACGTCTACCTCGCCGAATCGATCCGCGCCTGGCCCGACCAGGCCGGGCTCGCGGCGAAGCTCCAGCGGGCCGGCTGGTCGAAGGTCGCCTGGCGCAACCTCACCGGCGGTGTGGTGGCGCTGCACCGGGGTGTACGTCCCTGAAGCAGCACTCCGGTGACCTCCGTGGGCGGGAACCGGGCGATGGGCCAGGGTAGTTCCGCTCCCTCCGTGCGCAGCCGCGCGGAGGGCCGGAGCAGGGCCCGGCCGACATCGGGGAGCCCTTCGGGAGGTTGCCCGGCGGGCCCCCATAGACTGCACGGGACAGGTGCCGCGCGGCACGCGATTTCGAGTCTTCGGGAGATCCGACCGTGACCGAGCCCCTCTCCGGACACAGCGCGGATGTGATCGTCGTCGGGGCAGGCCCGGCCGGATCCACGACCGCGTACTACCTCGCCAAGGCCGGGCTGGACGTCCTGCTCCTGGAGAAGACGGCCTTCCCCCGGGAGAAGGTCTGCGGCGACGGCCTCACCCCGCGCGCCACCAAGCAGCTCGTCTCCATGGGCATCGACATCTCCGAAGAGGCCGGCTGGCTGCGCAACAAGGGGCTGCGCATCATCGGCGGCGGCGTGCGCCTCCAGCTGGACTGGCCGGATCTCGCCTCGTACCCGGACTACGGACTGGTCCGCAAGCGCGACGACTTCGACGAACAACTGGCCCGCCAGGCGCAGAAGGCGGGCGCGCGGCTGTACGAGCGCTGCAATGTCGGCGCCCCGATCGTCGACGACCGCACCGGCCGCATCACCGGCGTCAACGCGAAGCTCGGCGAGGAGAAGACCCCGGTCACCTTCCACGCCCCGCTCGTCGTCGCAGCCGACGGCAACTCCACCCGGTTGTCACTGGCCATGGGCCTGCACCGCCGCGAGGACCGCCCGATGGGCGTCGCCGTGCGTACGTACTTCACCTCGCCCCGCCACGACGACGACTACCTGGAGTCGTGGCTGGAGCTGTGGGACCGACGCGGCCCGCAGGACCGGCTCCTGCCCGGCTACGGCTGGATCTTCGGCATGGGCGACGGCACGTCCAACGTCGGCCTCGGCATCCTCAACTCCTCCTCCGCCTTCCGGGAACTGGACTGGCGCGAGGTACTCAAGGCGTGGTGCGCCTCCATGCCGGAGGACTGGGGCTACACCCCGGAGAACATGACGACGCCGATCCGCGGCGCCGCCCTCCCGATGGCCTTCAACCGCCAGCCGCACTACACCAAGGGCCTGCTGCTCGTCGGTGACGCGGGCGGCATGGTCAACCCGTTCAACGGCGAAGGCATCGCGTACGCCATGGAGTCGGGCCAGATCGCCGCGGACGTCATCGTCCAGGCCCACGCCCGCGCGACCCCGGCCCAGCGCGAACTGGCCCTCACCAACTACCCGAAGGTGCTCAAGGAGACCTACGGCGGCTACTACACGATGGGCCGCGCCTTCGTGAAGCTGATCGGCAACCCGAAGGTCATGAAGGTCGCCACCCAGCGCGGACTGACGCACCCGCTGCTGATGAAGTTCACGCTGAAGATGCTCGCCAACCTGACCGACCCCACGGGCGGCGACGCGATGGACCGGATCATCAACGGTCTGTCGAAGGTGGCCCCGAAGGCCTGAGCCGCCCCCGGACCGGCCACGGTCGTGCTCAGTCGGTGAGCGCGGCCGTGGCCGGTCCTTTTGCTGTACGTATGCCCATGGAGGAGCAGCTGTTGCTCCGTGGGCGCCGACGGCCGCCGTGGTGATTCGGTGCCGGCGCAGCGCCCATCCGCACACCGCACCACTGGCATCCGGTCAACTTCCGTACATCAAAGCCGCGTTCATCCCGCAAGTGCCGCAAGTGCCGCAAGTGCCGCAAGTACCGCAAGTGCCTGCCGGCCCGCACGGCACCGACGCGCATTGCACACGGTGACGGCTCCGTGCCACGTGCCCGAGCGGCCGGCGAGCCGGGCACGATGACGGTGCGTGTAGGTACGGATACTCAGGGCCGGTTTGAGTGATCGTGCGGACATGACGCAGCGCACCCGTGCGTAACGTCTGTGTCGGCAATCTCAGCGAGCACAGCAGACGCAACTGGGGCGCTTACCCGGGCGGCGCCCGGGTCACGGGGGAGGACACGCGCATGGCGTGGGACGAGTGGGAACAGCTCAAGGCGCAGGCCGTCGAGCGGCACACCACCCATATGCAGA
Organism: Streptomyces sp. NPDC087845; assembly: GCF_044742755.1. Lineage (NCBI taxonomy): Bacteria > Bacillati > Actinomycetota > Actinomycetes > Kitasatosporales > Streptomycetaceae > Streptomyces > Streptomyces sp. NPDC087845. The sequence continues at coordinate 758,497 of NZ_JBIUVC010000001.1, read as the reverse complement.
TCAACAGTCTTCGGGGAGAAGGCGGTGACGCCGAGCCGTCCGGCGGTGGGGGCGGTACCGGCACGCTCAAGCACAAGGGCGGCCCGTGGACGCAGGCGGCCGGCACGGCGGATGATCTCCAGACCGGCACGATCACCGCAAAGACCGACCTGCGCAGAGCTCACGACGGCACTGTCGGCGGTCTGGCCGGGCTGTCCAGCCTCGGAGCACTCAAGTCTGTGCTCACCTCGTGGGACGAACGCCTCGGTCGTGTCCGTGAGGAGTGCAGCTCTCTGGAGCCGAAGCTGCGGCAGGTGGCCGTGGACCTCGCCGAAGTGGATGCCGGGGTGGGGGACGGAGTGAAGGCGGTCACGGTGCCGGGCACGAGGAGGGGCGAGTAGACCGTGGGCACAGCATCCGGGCTGACATGGCAGCGGCTCCGCGACCTCGAACTGTCGGAACTGACCGATGCCGCCGACGGCTGGCGCGCCGCTTCCGTGTTCGCCGATGCTGCTCGCGAACGCGTCGACGGCGACATGAGCGGCAAGCTCACCAAGACCCAGGACAGCGAGTCCGCCCGAGCAGCCGTCAAGCGATTGAAGCGACTGAGCGAGAACTACCACTACGTCCGCACCGAGACCGGCCTCGTCCGAGGCGCCCTCGACGGGCTCGCCAGTGAACTCGGCACCCCGCAGCGTCGGCTGCGCGAAGCCCTCGGCGACGCCGCCTCTCTCGGATACACCGTCAACGACAACGGCAGCATCGACTACCCGGCCGATGGCAAGAACGAGATGACCGGCGAGACGATGCCCGGCGGCTCCGTGGTGGGCAACAACGGCCTCATCGGTGCCGGAAACCCGGGGTTGTACCGCGATGCCAACGGCATGCTGGACCCGGCTCTGGGCCCGGGTGGTCCTGTACTGAAGAGTCCCAATCCGCACCGTGCCAAGGCCCAGGACGTCGCCGACCGCCTCGCCCACGCCTTGCGGGAAGCACGCGAGATCGATGAGCGGTACAGCTCGGCACTCAGCAAGCTCAAGGCAGCCCCGGGCCTCACGGTCGACACCAAGACGTGGGCGGACATGGCCTTGGACGTCGATGCGGTGAGCCAAGCCGCCCACAACTACTTGGCGAAGCACCTTCCGCTCGACAAGTCGCCCGCGGAACGCAAGGAGTGGTGGGACCACCTCGGCAAGGAGCAGCGGGAAGAGTACATCTCCGCGTTTCCGGAGCTGATCGGGAACTTGGACGGGATTCCGGCGCTGGTACGCGATGAGGCAAACCGCGAAAATCTTCAGATGCTCATCGGGCAACTCGACGGGAAGCACGATGACGCTTCCCGAGACATGCTGGGCGGTCTGAAGAAGATCCAGGAGAAACTGGAGAAAGGCAGCGAGCCGCCGATGTACCTGCTGGGCATCGGCGACGAGGGAAACGGCCGAGCGATCATCGCCTATGGCAACCCCGACACCGCCGACAACGTCTCAGCATATGTCCCTGGGCTCGACACCAAGTTGGACGCAGATTTCGCTGGTGGAACGGTCAACCGAGCGCTGCAGACAGCCATTGGTGCGCAAGAAGCCGACCCGTCCAGTAGAACCTCGTCGATCGTGTGGCTCGGATACGACGCGCCGCAGATGACACCGAGTGATCTGGCCAGCGGTAAAAGCGTGATGTTCACGAACGACGCCCAGGCGGGAGCCCCTGACTACAACGCGTTCATGGAGGGAATCTCCGCAACGCACGAGGGAGGCGACCCGCATGTCACCGCCATCGGACATTCCTACGGCTCCCTCACGGTCGGACTCGCAGCTCAGGAGAAAGGCGGCATCCCCGGCGCCGATGACATCATCCTGGTCGGAAGTCCCGGCACCGGCGCGGGCAACGCCCAGGACCTCAACGTGGGTAAGGGGCACGTGTACGTGGGCGCAGCCGAAAACGACATCGTCACCAAACTCCCGAACCACGACGAAGTATCTGGCATGGCCTCCGGCGCGGTCGGTGGAGGGTCGGCCGGATTTGTTCTGGGAGCCGGCATGGCAGGCCCGCCGGGAGCGGTTATCGGTGGCGGTGCCGGGGCCATCGTCGGAGGTATCGGCGGCTACATGGCGCAAGACGCACAGACCGACCCCAGTGAGCATTGGTTCGGTACCGACCCGGCAAGTAAGGATTTCGGAGCCACGCGGTTCATGGTGGACGACGGGGCAACCATCGTGGAAGACCGCGGAGAGATGTCGGCGCATTCGAATTATTTCAACCCGATGAAAGATCAGGCATCGGCCGACAATATTGCCAATGTTGTGGTTGGTAATTCCGACAGGATCACCTTGGAGGCGCCTCGATGAGGATTTTGGGAGCCGTGATGCTGGTGGCTGGAGCACTGCTCCTGACCGGATGCGGTGCATCAGGCGAATCGACTGCGCCGGAGGAAAAGATGAACATGCAGGAAGCAGCGGTGCGGGCGGACGAAATCCTCGATGGGACTTTCGCCGCCATCAAGCCGCCGGTGCACTGGACGCATGGGCAGTCGACCGAAGGCGGATGTGACGTACAAAGGCGCCGAGCGGTCATGACGATCATCTCGGAGGAACGCCGGGGGAGCTTCCTGGGGTTGATCGAGCGCTACTGGGAGAGTCAGGGATATAAGCAGCTCGCAGTGAACAACTCGAAGAGTCCGGCCATATACTACAGGACGCCCGACGGATTCAATGTGCGCGTTCTTGTCGGCAGTAACGGGCAAGCCTTTTTCGAAGTTGCGACGCCTTGCGTGAATGCTTCCAAGGTGTCTCCGCCGAAGGCGGAGACAGTCGGCCCGAACTATGCCGGAAAGGATATCCCTTTTCCTGACGTCAGGTCGGATTTCTGGTCCGTGAAGAGCTCTCCCTCTTCCCGTACATGACTCTTGGGCAGGGCGGCGGCCTTTGCCGGGTGATTCCGCGTGCTGTGTGCTGTGTGCTGCCGCAGGTGATGCGATGGAACGGATCATCAACAGGCTGCCCAAGGTGGCCCCGAGGGCATGAACCGCCCCCGGGACCGGCCGTCGCCCGGCTCAGTCCATGAGTGAGGCGATGAGGATCCGCTGTATGTACGTGATTCCGGAGTCGGCTCCGGTGGGGTTCAGCGAATAGACCACCCGGTGTCCGAGATCCCGGGTGGCGAAGAACCCGTTGTCCCAGCCGGGCCGCGACCCCGTCTTTCCCCAGACGGACTGTCCGTTCGGCAGCTTGTACCGCATCAGTCCGCCGATGCTGAAGCAGGCTTTCCCGTCGGCGCAGCTGGTGTTGGTGGTGGCACTGGACGCGTGGGGGACCGCGAACACCAGCTTCTGCTGGGCGGGCGGCAGCAGCCTGCCCCGGAACAGAGCGGTCAGGAAGCGGTCCAGGTCGGCGGCGGTGGAGATCATGCCGCCCTCGGCCCACGGGTACGGGCTCTGCTCGGTGACCTCGTCCCCGTCGACGTACACCCGGGCGTGCGGCGAGGGAATGGTCGGGTCGTCGGCAGCGGGCAGGCTCGTGTGACGCAGTCCCAACGGCCGGATGATGCGGTGCCGGAGTTCATGGGTGAAGGAATGGCCGGTGACCTTCTCGACGATCAGCCCGAGGGCGAACGCGTTGAGCCCGTTGTACTGCTGTACGGAGCCCGGCTCGGGCGGTGTCTCCGAACGGTCCGCCGCGGCGGCGAACGATGCGCTCAGCAATCCGGTCGGGGTCACCGACCGCAGCCACCAGCCCGCACCGTCGTCCGGGCCCGGAGTCCTGGCGGGCCGCGGAAAGCCGCTGGTGTGGTCGAGGAGCCGGCCCACGGTGACCCGCTCGTACATGGCAGGGACGAGCGTCGGCAGGTAGGCGCGGACGGGGGTGTCCAGCCCGATCCGTCGCTCGGCCACCAGCTGGAGGACGACGGTCTGGGTGAAGATCTTGGTGGTGCTGCCGATCCTGAAGTAGGCGTCGGGGACGACCGGCCCCATGGTCGCGCCGACACCGTCCCGCCTGATCAGTGCACCCGTGTAGACCGATTTCGGCAGCGCGTCGACGATGTCCTGCGCGGACGGGCTCGCGGGGGCGGTCGCCCCAGCGGTGTCCGGGCGCGGTTCCGCCGCCGTTGCGGGCAGGGCCGCACCCAGGACGAGGGCGGGGGCGACGAGGGCGGGGGCGAGACGGCTTCGCATGGGCTGGCTCCAGTGGGGAGAGTTCGGCGGATGCCCTCAACTCTCCTTCGGTACCGGGACGTTGATCGGGAATCACCCTGAAGCGTCCCTGAGCGATCCTCGCTGTCCCCTTGGGGAGTCTCCCCCAGGCCCGGGTGGCCCCCGGAGCCACAGGCCCGCAGTCCCCCGGAGTCGCAGGCCCGCAGCCGCCAGGGGCTTGGGGGGCCGTCCCGGGCGGTTCCTGCCGGCCCGTCGCGGCCGCGACCGGGTCGCCGCGTGTCCTACGCCCGTTGACCGGCGTCCGCGCGCGGACGCCGGTCGTCCGCGTCCTCCTCGGCGCACTGGCCGCCGGTGGCGACCACACGCCCCCCGGTCCGGGGCCGCATCAGCCGCATCCGGGCCAGCACGTCGGTGATGGCGAAGTCGTAGCGGGGCTGGAGCAGCAGAAGCAGGCCCAGTCCGCAGACGAACGCGACGGCGAACAGCATCCAGGACTTGGCGCCCCGCGCCGAGTAGGCCACGATCCCGAACGAGAACAGCGCCGACCAGAAGTACATGAGAAGGACGGCCCGGCGTTGCGAGTGTCCGAGCTGGAGCAGCCGGTGGTGGAGGTGCCCCTTGTCGGCGGAGAAGGGGGACCGTCCGTTCCACGTACGCCTGACGACGGCGAGCACGAGGTCCGCGACCGGCAGCGCGATGACGGACAGCGGAAGCAGCAGCGGAATGTAGACCGGCACCATCGCGGCCGACCCGGACGTACCGTCGACGGTCTGCTTGAGGAGGCTCGGATCGACCTCGCCCGTGACGGAGATGGCGGACCCGGCGATGAGCAGCCCGAGCAGCATGGACCCGGAGTCCCCCATGAAGATCCGGGCCGGGTGCGTGTTGTGGACCAGGAAGCCGAGGCACATGCCCACCAGGATCGCGGAGGTCAGCGTGGTGGCCGCGGCGGCCTCGATCCCGTAGCCGTACCAGAGACGGTAGGCGTACAGGAAGAACGCCGTCGCCGCGATGCCCACCGTCCCGGCGGCCAGCCCGTCGAGCCCGTCGACGAAGTTGACCGCGTTGATGGTGAAGACGATCAGTCCCACGGTCAGCAGGGTGCCCTGCCAGTCGGCGAGGTAGATCCCGTCGGTGCCCGGCACCGGGAGCCAGAGGATCGTCAGCCCCTGGAACGCCATCACACCGGCGGCCAGCAACTGCCCGCCGAGCTTGACCAGCGAATCGAGCTCCCACTTGTCGTCGAGCACCCCCAGCAGCCAGATCAGCGTGGCACCGGACAGCAGCGCCCGGGGCGTCGAGCTCTGGGTGAAGATCTCCTCCAGATGCGGGAGGTGCGAGGCCACCAGGTATCCGGCCAGCAGCCCGCCGAACATGGCGATGCCACCGAGGCGTGGAGTGGGTTCGCGGTGGACGTCACGTGCCCGGATCTCGGGCATCGCCCCGACGGCGATGGCGAACTTCCGTACCGGACCGGTCAGGAGATGGGTCACCGCTGCCGTGATGAACAGCATGAGCAAGTAGTCCCGCACGGGCGGCCTCACATCCCGGCCCAGCAGGCCGATCCCTGAACAGTCTTTTCCGGTTCTTCCGGGCTGCTGCGCAGGGCGGGACGACGGGGCAGCTGGCGAGTCCGGTGCGGCGGCACCGGAGTCCGGGCCCCGGTCGAGGCCCTTCACTGCGCCCCGGCGAGCGTAACCCATGCGGATTCAGGTACGACGGGGAGCCGGAGCGGCCCGGGTGCCGAGGCGTACGGACCGCGTCCCGGCCATGAGCACCGTGATCACCGCGAGCGCCGCGGTCGCGGCGCCGAGGAGCATGAGCGCCGACACGGACACGTGGTCGAGGACGGCTCCGCCCGCCAGGGCGCCGAGGGCGAGGGTCGCCTGGAAGGACGAGGTGAAGAGGACGGACGCCGCTTCGGGTGCGTCCGGCGCGGCCCGCGCGAACCAGGCCTGCGAGCAGACCGGCACCGCACCGTAGGCGACGCCCCAGACGACCAGCAGGACGACGGCTCCGGCCCGTCGGTCGCCGAGGACCGGGAGCAGTGCCGTCGCGGTGGCGATCAGTCCCGCGGCGAGGGCGACCGCGACGCGCGGACGGCGCGGAACGAGCGCGCCGCCGGCGAAGTTGCCGACGATCCCGGCGGCTCCGTAGATCAGCAGGAACACCGTGACCAGCGCAGGGCCGACGTGAGTGACCTGTTCCAGGAAGGGAGTTACATACGTATACATGGCGAAATGAGAAAGAACCAGGAGAACGGTGAGGAACAGTGCGAACCGGGTTCCGCTCCTGCCGAGCGCGGTGCGCAGCACGCTCGCGCGGGTGACCGTTGCCGGGGGCAGGGCCGGAATCACCAGGAGCATCAGGACGAGTACGGCCACGGTCACCACCCCGACCACCGCGAATGCCGTCCGCCAGCCGGCCAGGTCGCCGATGAGCGTGCCGGCGGGGACGCCGAGCACGGAGCCCAGCGGGACCGCCGAGAAGATCACCGCTGTCGCTCCGGCGACCGATGCGGGGCGGACCAGCCGCCCGGCCAGCCCGGCGGCGATGGACCAGAAGCCGCCGATGGTGATCCCGACCAGCACCCGGGAGACCAGGACGAGTCGGTAGTCCGTGGCGGCGGCGGTGAGGAAGTCGGCCAGGGCCAGCAGGAGCATGAACGCGCAGAGCATCACCCGGCGGTCGACGCGCGCCGTGGCGACGGTGACCAGGGGCGCGCAGACCGCCGCGAGGAGTCCGGGCATGGTCATCATCAGGCCCGCCGTGCCGTGCGAGACGGCGAAGTCGGACCCGATCGAGGTCAGCAGGCCGATCGGCAGGATCTCGGAGGTGACGAGGGAGAAGATGCCCAGCATCACGGCGAGCACGGCGAGCCGGCCGTGCACGGGGGTGCGGGGCGGGGTGGCGGTTCGTACGGAGGGGGTGGTGGCCGAAGTGGTCATGGCGGGTGCCGTCCTGTGCTCGGTGACGCAAGGGCTGTTCGCCCCAGTTCACAAGCGGCGGCCCGCGGTGTCCGGCAGGTTCGCGACGTCAACGGCGCCCGCCCGGTGGTGAGGTCGGGTTTCCGCCGGGAACGGCGAAGGGCCGTCGCTCCCGAGCGGGGGAGTGACGGCCCTTCGCCGCGCGCCGAGAAGGCGCTTGTGAATCCGAGAACTCGCCGGACCCGTACGGTCCGGTCGGCCCGGTGGATTCGTCGAACTCAGAGAACGCGGACCGCGCCCGACGGCGGGTCGTAGGACAGCGGGCGCTGCACCACACCGGTGCTGGAGTTCTGCGCACCGACGAACTGGCCGCCGCCCACGTAGATCCCGACGTGGTACGCGCTGCCCGCGCCGCCCCAGTAGAGGATGTCGCCCGGCTGGAGGTTGCTCAGGGAGACCTGGGTACCCGCGGTGGACTGGGCCTGCGAGACGCGCGGCAGGTCGACGTTGATCGAACGGAACGCGGCCTGGACGAGGCCGGAGCAGTCCCAGGAGTTGGGGCCGGTGCCGCCGGGCACGTACGCGTCGCCGACCTGGGCCTTCACGAAGGCGATGACGGACGCGGCGGAGCCGGTCGCGCTCGACGAGGAGGACGAGGACGAGGACGAGAACGAGGCGGCGGTGGTGGTGCCCGCGGTCGAACCGGAGGTCGCGCTGAGCGTCGTACGGGCGGCGGTGCGGGAAGCGCGCTCGGCGGCCTCCGCCTTCTTCTTGGCGGCGGCCTCCGCCTTCTTCTTGGCCTCTGCCTTGCGGACCGCCTCGGCCTTGGCCTTCTTGGCGGCCTTGGCCGCGGTGGCGGCTGCGGCGTCCTCCTGGGCCTGCGTCTGCAGGTCCTGGGCGACCTGCTGCGTGGCCTGGGCGGACGCGGCGACGGCGGTGGAGAGCCCGGAGGTGATGGTGGGCATCTCGATGGTCTGGGTCACCGGCTCGGCCTGGGCCGGACCGGCAGCGCCTGCGACCGCGATGGTGCTGAGGACGCCACCGGCAACTCCGGCCCGCAGCGCCGTCTTCGGCGCGTTTCGGCGGGGCTTCCGGTGGCTGGGTATGTGAGCGGTGTGGGACATGAGTACTAGCGCTATCAGGGCTCCGGGGCTCCCATCAAGAAACGTGTGTTGCGACACAGTTACGTACGGAATCTGTGAATCCGCTTTCCGGTGGCCCTTATTGACGCCGTAACGGGCAAACCGGGCAGTGTCGATCAACGCTGTGATCACGGACTTTCGGCAATACGCCCGAATTGCCCGCCACTTACCATCCGTTCACGTCGATGGCCAAGCCCGCTTTTGCTGGAGCCGCAGCGAAGTGACGCAGGTCACAGTGAGATCGGGACGCGAGTGCGGCGTGACCGCGGGGTGAGGGGTGTGGGTGCGCCTGGTGTCCCGAGGCTCCTGATTCCGGGCCCCCGATTCCGGGCCCTCGATCCCGGGGCCCCTCGATTCCGAGTGCGCCCGGCGCCCTGGGTGCCCCTGGATCCCGAGCGCCCCTGGGGTCGGGCGCCCCGCCCCCCCGGACGTCCCCGGCGCCCCGAGCGCCCCCGGCACGCGAACGTCCCCGGCACCCCGGGCACCCCCGAGCACCCTCGCCCCCTGGACGTCCCCGGCGCCCCGGCCGTCCCCGAGCAGCCCCGGCCCGCCCGGACGTCCCCGGCGTCCCGAGTGCCCTCGGCACCCCGAGCGCCCCCGGATGCCGAGCACCCCCGGCTCCCGGGTGGCCGCGCATCAGTCCCGCCCGTTCACCCCGGCCATTCGTCCCGAAGATCGTGAATGCGTGCACACGTCCACTTCGCTCCCCCGGAACCCTCGTCGGGGTGAGCCCAGAGTGGGACGGATCCCCATATCACGCTCCGGACGTCCATTGCCAATTTGCTTCTGCGGGTATCTGATTGTTAGAGGAAAACCTCCTTGACCAGCGAAGACAGCATCGAATGTCACGTCTCGTGATCACTCGGCCGCTTTGCGTACGAAGATCACCGGTCAGACGGCTTCGTGACCCTTCGCCTGGTGGTGGAGATCACAAACTCGTTGTCGTACCCCGTGTCGCAGATCACAGGACGGCGGGCATAGGATGCGGGGCAGTCGGGCTTGTGAACTGCCTCACATGTACACGATCTTGGTGGGGTGGCGAGCCGAATCGCCCGATGCGGTCCAACGGTCAAGGACGACTGGAAGGAGCGAGGAGCGTGAATGCCTACGCGCCCATCCTCGTGCTCGGCGCCCTCGGGGCAGGGTTTGCGATCTTCTCCGTGGTCATGGCCACGCTTATCGGCCCGAAGCGGTACAACCGAGCAAAGCTCGAAGCGTACGAGTGCGGTATCGAACCCACCCCGACTCCGGCCGGAGGCGGCCGCTTTCCCATCAAGTACTACCTGACGGCGATGCTCTTCATCGTCTTCGACATCGAGATCGTCTTCCTCTATCCCTGGGCGGTCACCTTCGACGCCCTGGGGATCTTCGGGCTCGTGGAGATGCTGCTCTTCGTGCTCACCGTCTTCGTCGCCTACGCGTACGTATGGCGTCGCGGCGGCCTGGAATGGGACTGAGGGGCTGAGGGGCACACCATGGGACTCGAAGAGAAGCTGCCGAGCGGCTTCGTGCTGACCACTGTCGAGCAGGCCGCCGGCTGGGTACGGAAGTCCTCCGTCTTCCCGGCCACCTTCGGCCTCGCCTGCTGCGCCATCGAGATGATGACGACCGGGGCCGGGCGCTACGACCTGGCCCGTTTCGGCATGGAGGTCTTCCGCGGATCGCCACGGCAGGCGGACCTGATGATCGTGGCAGGGCGGGTCAGCCAGAAGATGGCGCCCGTCCTGCGGCAGGTCTACGACCAGATGCCCAACCCCAAGTGGGTGATCTCCATGGGGGTTTGCGCATCATCGGGCGGAATGTTCAACAATTATGCCATTGTTCAGGGTGTTGATCACATTGTCCCGGTTGATATTTATTTGCCGGGCTGCCCGCCGCGGCCCGAGATGCTGATGGACGCGATCCTCAAGCTCCACCAGAAGATCCAGACCTCCAAGCTCGGGGTCAACGCGGAGGAGGCCGCCCGCGAGGCGGAGGACGCGGCTCTCAAGGCACTGCCCCTGATCGAGATGAAGGGGCTGCTGCGGTGAGCGAGAACCCGAAGCACGACGAGACGGACAACAACGCCGTGCCCGCGCCGCGCGACGAGACCGGCGAGGTCATCGGCGTACGCAAGGGCATGTTCGGCGCCAACAACGGCGGCGACACCTCCGGTTACGGCGGCCTCGTCCGCACGGTGACCCTGCCCGGCGCCACCTCCCGCCCGTACGGCGGCTGGTTCGACGAGGTGGCCGACGAGCTGGAGGGGGCCCTGGAGGAACAGGACCTGCTTCCCGGGAACGCCATCGAGAAGACCGTCGTCGACCGCGGCGAACTCACCTTCCACATCGCTCGCGAGCACCTCGTCCGGGTCGCCCGGACCCTGCGCGACGACCCGGCGCTGCGCTTCGAGCTCTGTACGGGGGTGAGCGGCGTCCACTTCCTCGGCGACAAGGGCCGTGAGCTGCACGCCGTCTACCATCTGCGCTCGCTCACGCACGGCCGGCTGATCCGCCTGGAGGTCTCGGCCCCGGACAGCGATCCGCACATCCCGTCCCTCGTCGAGATCTACCCGACCAACGACTGGCACGAGCGCGAGGCCTACGACTTCTTCGGGCTCGTCTTCGACGGGCACCCCGCCCTCACCCGGATCATGATGCCGGACGACTGGCAGGGCTTCCCGCAGCGCAAGGACTATCCGCTCGGCGGCATCGCCGTCGAGTACAAGGGCGCCCAGATCCCGGCTCCGGACCAGCGGAGGTCGTACTCCTGATGACTACTCCCCACGCAACACCTCGGGCGACGACCGAGGGGACTGTATATACAGTCACCGGCGGCGACTGGGACGAGGTCGTCGAGTCGGCGGTCAAGGCCGACGACGAACGCATCATCGTCAACATGGGCCCCCAGCACCCGTCCACGCACGGGGTGCTCCGGCTGATCCTGGAGATCGACGGCGAGACCGTCACCGAGGCCCGCTGCGGCATCGGCTACCTCCACACCGGCATCGAGAAGAACCTCGAATTCCGGAACTGGACCCAGGGCACCACCTTCGTGACGCGCATGGACTACCTGACGCCGTTCTTCAACGAGGCGGCGTACTGCCTGGGCGTCGAGAAGCTGCTCGGCATCGAGGACCAGATCCCGGACCGGGCGACCGTCCTGCGCGTGCTCCTGATGGAGCTCAACCGGATCTCCTCGCACCTGGTGTGCATCGCCACCGGCGGCATGGAGCTCGGCGCCACGACGATCATGATCTACGGCTTCCGCGATCGTGAACTCGTTCTCGACCTCTTCGAGCTGATCACCGGCCTGCGGATGAACCACGCGTTCATCCGGCCCGGCGGACTCGCCCAGGACCTGCCGCCCGGCGCGATCGACCAGCTCCGCGAGTTCCTCAAGACCATGAAGAAGAACCTGCCGGAGTACGACAAGCTCGCCACCGGCAACCCGATCTTCAAGGCCCGCATGCAGGACGTCGGCTACCTCGACCTGACCGGCTGCATGGCGCTCGGCGCCACCGGCCCGATCCTGCGCTCCGCCGGACTCCCGCACGACCTGCGCAAGACGGACCCCTACTGCGGATACGAGAACTACGAGTTCGACGTCCCCACCGCCGACAGCTGCGACGCCTACGGCCGCTTCCTCATCCGGCTGGAGGAGATGCGCCAGTCGCTGCGGATCATCGAGCAGTGCATCGACCGGCTCGCCCCCGGACCGGTGATGGTCGCCGACAAGAAGATCGCCTGGCCGGCGCAGCTCGCGCTCGGCCCGGACGGGCTCGGCAACTCGCTCGACCACATCAAGAAGATCATGGGCACCTCCATGGAGGCCCTGATCCACCACTTCAAGCTGGTGACCGAGGGCTTCCGGGTCCCGGCCGGACAGGTGTACACCGCGGTCGAGTCGCCCAAGGGAGAGCTCGGCGTCCACGTCGTGTCGGACGGCGGCACCCGCCCCTACCGGGTCCACTTCCGCGACCCGTCCTTCACCAATCTGCAGGCCATGGCGGCGATGTGCGAGGGCGGCCAGGTCGCCGACGTCATCGTCGCCGTCGCGTCCATCGACCCCGTGATGGGAGGCGTCGACCGGTGACCGAAGCACGTCAGGAAGTCAGTCTGGGGATGCCGCAGCTCCCCGCCCCCGCCTACCCGGCCGAGGTGCGCGCCAGGCTCGAAGCGGACGCGAAGGAGGTGATCGCCCGCTACCCCGGAAGCCGCTCCGCCCTCCTGCCGCTGCTGCACCTGGTGCAGTCCGAGGAGGGCTACGTCTCCCGCACCGGCATGGCGTTCTGCGCCGAGCTGCTCGGCCTCACCACCGCCGAGGTCACCGCGGTCGCCACCTTCTACACGATGTACCGGCGCAAGCCGAGCGGTGAGTACCAGGTCGGCGTCTGCACCAACACCCTGTGCGCGGTGATGGGCGGCGACGCGATCCTCGACCGGCTCAAGGAGCACCTCGGCGTCGGCAACGACGGGCCCGATATGACAACCGAGGACGGCAAGGTCACCCTCGAACACATCGAGTGCAACGCGGCCTGCGACTTCGCTCCCGTGGTGATGGTCAACTGGGAGTTCTTCGACAACCAGACCCCCGAGAGCGCGACGCGCCTGGTCGACGACCTGATCGCCGGGCGCACCGTCGAACCCACTCGCGGCGCGCCCCTGTGCTCGTACAAGGAGACGTCCCGGATCCTGGCCGGCTTCCCCGACGAGCGCCCCGGCGCCGTCGAGGCGTCCGGCGGCGCGGGCGCCGCCTCGCTGATCGGCCTCCGGATCGCCAGGGGAGAGGAGCCGCACCCGCGCGTCGTCGCCCCCCGCGGCGAGAGCCCGCGCGGCGACCAGCCCCACGAACCGTCGCCGTCCGAGGACCTCGGTCCGCACGACGCACCGCAGCAGACATCGGCCTCCGACCCGGACCACCCGGCCGGTCCCGCCGCAGAGGAGGGGGAGTGATGACCTTGGCTGCCGAGATCAACGGCAACGGGAACGGGAGCAGCCCCGAGAAGCTGCTCGCCCCCGTCCTCTCCGCCTTCTGGGACGAGCCGGAATCCTGGACCCTGGAGACGTACCGGCGCCACGAGGGATACGAGGGGCTGCGCAAGGCCCTCGCCATGTCCCCGGACGACCTCATCGCCTACGTCAAGGACTCCGGTCTGCGCGGCCGCGGCGGCGCGGGCTTCCCCACCGGGATGAAGTGGCAGTTCATTCCCCAGGGCGACGGCAAACCGCACTACCTGGTGGTCAACGCCGACGAGTCGGAGCCCGGGACCTGCAAGGACATCCCGCTCCTCTTCGCCAACCCGCACTCCCTCATCGAGGGCATCGTGATCGCCTGCTACGCGATCCGGTCCACGCACGCGTTCATCTATCTGCGGGGCGAAGTCGTCCCCGTACTGCGGCGGTTGCACGAGGCCGTGCGCGAGGCGTACGAGGCGGGCTTCCTCGGGAAGAACATCCTGGGCTCGGGGCTCGACCTGGAACTCACCGTGCACGCGGGCGCGGGCGCGTACATCTGCGGTGAGGAGACCGCACTGCTCGACTCGCTCGAAGGGCGACGCGGCCAGCCCCGGCTGCGACCCCCCTTCCCCGCGGTCGCCGGTCTGTACGCCTGCCCCACTGTGGTGAACAACGTCGAGTCCATCGCCTCGGTTCCCGCGATCCTGAACCGGGGCAAGGAGTGGTTCAAGTCGATGGGCAGCGAGAAGTCCCCCGGCTTCACGCTGTATTCGCTCAGCGGGCATGTCGCGAGCCCCGGCCAGTACGAGGCCCCGCTCGGCATCACGCTGCGCCAGCTGCTCGACATGAGCGGCGGCATGCGCCCCGGCCACCGGCTGAAGTTCTGGACCCCGGGCGGCTCCTCGACCCCGATGTTCACCGACGAGCACCTCGACGTGCCGCTCGACTACGAGGGTGTCGGCGCCGCCGGTTCCATGCTCGGCACCAAGGCGCTCCAGTGCTTCGACGAGACGACCTGCGTCGTGCGGGCCGTCACCCGCTGGACCGAGTTCTACGCCCACGAGTCCTGCGGCAAGTGCACACCGTGCCGCGAAGGCACCTACTGGCTGGTGCAGTTGCTCCGCGACATCGAGGCCGGAAAGGGGCAGATGGCCGACCTCGACAAGCTGAACGACATCGCCGACAACATCAACGGCAAGTCCTTCTGCGCCCTCGGCGACGGCGCCGCCTCGCCGATCTTCTCCTCGCTGAAGTACTTCCGCGAGGAGTACGAGCAGCACATCACGGGCCGGGGCTGCCCCTTCGATCCCGCCAGGTCGACCGTCTGGGCCGACGACAAGAACGCTCACCAGGGGGTGAACGCATGACAGTCACCACGAGTGCGCCCTCCGGGGGCGGCGAGGCGGCCATCCCGCCCGAGGACCTGGTCACGCTGACCATCGACGGCATCGAGATCAGCGTGCCCAAGGGCACCCTGGTCATCCGGGCCGCCGAACTCCTCGGCATCGAGATCCCGCGCTTCTGCGACCACCCGCTCCTCGACCCGGCCGGCGCCTGCCGGCAGTGCATCGTCGAGGTCGAGGGCCAGCGCAAGCCGATGGCGTCCTGCACCATCACCTGCACCGACGGCATGGTGGTGCGATCGCAGCTCACCTCGCCGGTCGCCGAGAAGGCGCAGAAGGGTGTGATGGAGCTGCTGCTCATCAACCACCCGCTGGACTGCCCGGTCTGCGACAAGGGCGGCGAGTGCCCGCTGCAGAACCAGGCGATGTCGCACGGCGGCGCCGACTCCCGCTTCGACGGCAAGAAGCGCACGTTCGAGAAGCCCGTGCCGATCTCCACCCAGGTGCTGCTGGACCGTGAGCGGTGTGTGCTCTGCGCGCGCTGTACCCGGTTCTCCAACCAGGTGGCCGGCGACCCGATGATCGAGCTTCTTGAGCGCGGCGCGCTCCAGCAGGTCGGTACGGGCGAGGGCGACCCGTTCGAGTCGTACTTCTCCGGGAACACCATCCAGATCTGCCCGGTCGGGGCGCTGACCTCGGCGGCGTACCGGTTCCGCTCCCGGCCCTTCGACCTGGTGTCGTCGCCGTCGGTGTGCGAGCACTGCGCGGGCGGCTGCGCGACCCGTACCGACCACCGGCGCGGCAAGGTCATGCGGCGGCTCGCCGCCAACGACCCCGAGGTCAACGAGGAGTGGGTCTGCGACAAGGGCCGCTTCGCCTTCCGCTACGCGCAGCAGCGGGACCGGCTCACCACTCCGCTGGTGCGCAACGCGGACGGGGTCCTGGAACCGGCGAGCTGGCCCGAGGCGCTGGCCGCCGCGGCCGCCGGTCTGCTGGCCGCACACGGCAGGGCGGGCGTCCTCACGGGCGGGCGGCTGACCGTCGAGGACGCGTACGCGTACAGCAAGTTCGCCCGGGTCGTGCTGGGCACCAACGACGTCGACTTCCGGGCCCGGACGCACAGCGGCGAGGAGGCCGACTTCCTGGCCGCCCGCGTCGCCGGGCGCGGCCGGGACCTGGACGGCGCGGGGGTCACGTACACCTCGCTGGAGAAGGCCCCGGCGGTGCTGCTGGCCGGGTTCGAGTCGGAGGAGGAGGCGCCCGGCGTCTTCCTGCGGCTGCGCAAGGCGAACCGCAACCACGGACAGCGCACGTTCGCCGTCGCCTCGCACGCCACGCGCGGGCTGGCGAAGGCGGGCGGCACGCTGCTCCCCGCCGCCCCCGGCACCGAGACCGAGTGGCTGGACGCGATCGCGGGCGGCGCCGGGCTCGACGGCGACGGAGCCGCGGCGGCCGAGGCGCTGCGCGGCGAGGGCGCCGTGATCGTGATCGGCGAGCGGCTGGCGGGCGTGCCGGGCGGGCTGACCGCCGCGGTGCGGGCCGCGACCGCGACCGGGGCCACCCTGGTGTGGATTCCGCGACGGGCCGGCGAGCGCGGTGCGGTGGAGGCGGGTGCGCTCCCGTCGCTGCTGCCCGGCGGCCGTCCGGCGACCGACCCGCGGGCCAGGGACGAGGTGGCGGCCGTCTGGGGCGTCGCCGAACTCCCGTCCCGCTTCGGCCGCGACACCGGCCAGATCCTGGAGGCCGCCGCCACCGGTGAACTGGGCGCGCTGCTCGTCGCCGGGGTCGAGCCGGTGGACCTGCCGGACCCGGCACGGGCCCTGGAGGCCCTGGACCGGGTCGGGTTCCTGGTGTCGCTGGAGCTTCGGCCCAGCGAGGTGACCGAGCGGGCCGATGTGGTCTTCCCGGTCGCGGCGGTGGCCGAGAAGGCCGGGACCTTCCTCAACTGGGAGGGCAGGGCGCGGATGTTCGAGGCGGCGCTGAAGCCCGAGCAGATGACGCGCACGCTCGCGCCGGCCGATGCGCGGGTGCTGCACATGCTGGCCGACGCGCTGGCCGGCGCCGCAGGCGCTGACGAACCCGGCCGATTCGCGCTGCCGGACCTGAAGTCCGTACGCCGTGAGCTGGACCGGCTCGGCGGCTGGGCCGGGGCGCACGCCGGCGACCCGGACGAGCCGGCGCGGCCGCTGCCCCGGCCCGGCGACGGCGAGGCGGTCCTCGCCGGCCACCGGATGCTGCTCGACCTGGGCCGGCTCCAGGAGGGCGACGACGCGCTCGCCGGTACCCGGCACGCCTCGGTCGCCCGCCTCTCCGCCGCCACCGCGGCCGAGACGGGTGTGAAGGACGGCGACCTGCTGGCCGTCACCGGCCCGGCGGGCAGCGTCGAACTCCCGTTGAAGGTCACCGACATGCCGGACCGGGTGGTCTGGGTGCCGCTGAACTCCGTCGGGCGGGGCGTCCCGGCCGACACCGGCGCCCGGCCCGGCGGTCTGGTCCGGATCGGCCCCGCCGGACCGGGCACTCCCGACATCACACCGGAGGTGGGGGCGTGACTGCCTTCGCTCAACTGGCCGCGGCACCGCACAGTGCCGTACTCGCCGCCGAGGATCTGTCGATGTTCGGCACCGACCCGTGGTGGCTCGTCGTCATCAAGGCGGTGTTCTGCTTCGCGTTCCTGATGGTGACCGTGCTCTTCTCCATCGTGTGGGAGCGCAAGGTCGTCGCCTGGATGCAGCTGCGCATCGGGCCCAACCGGCACGGCCCCTGGGGCATGCTCCAGTCCCTCGCCGACGGCATCAAGCTGATGCTGAAGGAAGACGTCGTCGTCAAGCGCGCCGACAAGGTCGTGTACGTGCTCGCACCGATCGTCGCCGCCATTCCGGCGTTCATGGCGATCGCGGTGATCCCGTTCGGCCCGTCCGACGAGGTCTCGGTCTTCGGGCACCGTACGGCGATGCAGCTCACCGATCTTCCGATCGCGATGCTCTACGTCCTCGCGGTCGCCTCGGTCGGGATCTACGGCATCGTGCTGGCGGGCTGGTCGTCCGGATCGACGTACCCGCTCCTCGGCGGCCTGCGCTCCTGCGCCCAGATGATCTCGTACGAGATCGCGATGGGCGCCGCGTTCGCCTCGGTCTTCCTCTACTCCGGGTCGATGTCGACCTCGAAGATCGTGGAGGCGCAGCAGGACCGCTGGTTCATCCTCCTGCTGCCGGTCTCCTTCATCATCTACATCGTCACCATGGTCGGCGAGACCAACCGGGCCCCGTTCGACATGCCGGAGTCCGAGGGCGACCTGGTCGGCGGCTTCAACACCGAGTACTCGTCGATCAAGTTCGCGATGTTCATGCTCGCCGAGTACGTCAACATGGTCACCGTCTCCGCGGTCTCCACGACCCTGTTCCTGGGCGGCTGGCGGGCCCCGTGGCCGATCAGCACCTTCTGGGAGGGCGCGAACCACGGCTGGTGGCCGATGCTCTGGTTCGTCATCAAGGTCCAGCTGCTGCTGTTCTTCTTCATCTGGCTGCGCGGCACGCTGCCCCGGGTCCGCTACGACCAGCTGATGAAGCTCGGCTGGAAGGTCCTGATCCCGGTCTCCCTGCTCTGGCTGATGCTGGTCGCGACGGTGCGGGCGCTGCGCAACGAGGGGTACGACTTCACGAAGATCGTGCTGTACGTGGCCGGGGCCGTGATCGCGGTCCTGCTGATCTCCTTCGTCGCCGACGTCTTCCGCGACAAGAAGGGCCGGGCCGCGGAGGCGGAAGCGGGACCGGAGCCGGAGTTCGACCCGATGGCAGGCGGATTCCCGGTGCCGCCGCTGCCCGGACAGACCCTGCCGCCGGTGCCGCGCCGCAGGCCGCGGGGCGAGCGGGAGCTCGTTGTCAGTGGCGGGTCGGATACTCAGAGTGACGGAAATTCGAGTGACGGGAAGGAGGCTGACGGTGTCTGAGTCATCAGAGCCCTCGGGCGAGAAGTTCCAGAACCCTGTCGCCGGCTTCGGCGTGACCTTCAAGGCCATGTTCAAGAAGCGGCTGACCGAGCAGTATCCGGAAACACGGAAGGTGACGGCGCCGCGCTTCCACGGCCGGCATCAGCTCAACCGCCACCCGGACGGCCTGGAGAAGTGCGTCGGCTGCGAGCTGTGCGCCTGGGCCTGTCCGGCGGACGCGATCTACGTGGAGGGCGCGGACAACACCGACGAGGAGCGCTACTCCCCGGGTGAGCGCTACGGCCGCGTCTACCAGATCAACTACGCGCGCTGCATTCTCTGCGGTCTGTGCATCGAGGCGTGCCCGACCCGGGCACTGACGATGACCAATGAGTTCGAGCTCGCCAACACCACCCGCGAGAGCCTCATCTACACCAAGGACGAGCTGCTCGCGGGCCTGGAGGAGGGCATGGTCGACTCCCCGCACGCGATCTACCCCGGGATGGACGAACAGGACTACTACCGGGGTCTGGTCACCGAGGCCGCCCCCGGTACGGAGCGTCAGGTCGCGGTCTCCAAGGGCGAGAAGCCGTCGGACGACGACAGCCGGAGCGACGGCGGCAGCGAGAACAACGGCTCGGCGCGGGAGGTGGACGCATGACCGGCCTGGCCGCGGCGGCCTCCCAGACCTCGACCGGCGAGGCCGTCCAGTTCTGGCTGCTGGGCACCGTCGCCGTGCTCGGCGCGCTGTCCACCGTACTGATGAAGAAGGCCGTGCACAGTGCGCTGAGCCTCGCCGGGACCATGATCGTCCTGGCGGTGTTCTACCTCGCCAACGGCGCCTACTTCCTGGGCGTCGTCCAGATCGTCGTCTACACCGGCGCGATCATGATGCTGTTCCTCTTCGTGGTCATGCTCGTCGGTGTCACGGCGGCCGACTCGCTGAAGGAGACCCTCAAGGGCCAGCGCTGGCTGGCCGCGGGCTGCGGGATCGGCTTCGGCGTCCTGCTGATCGCCGGCATCGGCAACGCCTCGCTGAACAGCTTCAACGGGCTCGGCACCGCCAACGCCGAGCACGGCGGGAACATCGAGGGGCTGGCCAGCCTCATCTTCACCAAGTACGTCTTCGCCTTCGAGATCACCGGCGCCCTGCTGATCACGGCGACGGTCGGCGCGATGGTGCTCACCCACAAGGAGCGCACCGAGCGGGCGAAGACCCAGCGGGAGATGTCCGAGGAGCGCGTACGCGGCAAGCAGCTGCCGCCGCTGCCCGCCCCCGGCGTCTACGCCCGGCACAACGCCGTGGACATCCCGGGCCTGCTTCCGGACGGCACGCCGTCCGAGCTCACCGTCATGCGGACGCTGCGCGGCCGCGGTCAGATCCGCGACGTGTCGAAGGAATCGCTGGACCAGCTCAAGGCGCTGGAGCAGCGCTCCGAGGAGCGCCTCGGCCGTGACAACGAAGATGAGGGGGTCGCCAAGTGAACCCGGTCAACTACCTCTATCTCGCCGCCCTGTTGTTCACCATCGGTGCGGCCGGGGTGCTGATCCGGCGGAACGCGATCGTGGTGTTCATGTGCGTGGAGCTGATGCTCAACGCCTGCAACCTCGCGTTCGTGACCTTCTCCCGGATGCACGGCAATCTCGACGGGCAGATCATCGCCTTCTTCACGATGGTCGTCGCCGCCGCCGAGGTCGTGGTCGGACTCGCGATCATCGTGTCGGTGTTCCGTTCCCGCCACTCGGCCTCGGTCGACGACGCCAGCCTGATGAAGCTGTAAGGGGACGTTGAATCGTGGAGAACCTGATTGCGCTGCTCGTCGCGGCGCCTCTGCTCGGAGCGGCGGTCCTGCTCTGCGGCGGCCGACGGCTGGACCGGTCCGGACACTGGCTCGGCACCCTGCTCGCCGCCGGGTCGTTCGTCATCGGTGTCGTGCTCTTCCTCGACATGCTCGGGAAGGGCGCGGAGGACCGGGCGCTGCACCAGAAGCTGTTCAGCTGGATTCCGGTCGAGGGCTTCCAGGCCGATGTGGCCTTCCAGCTCGACCAGTTGTCGATGACGTTCGTGCTGCTGATCACCGGTGTGGGCACCCTGATCCACATCTACTCGATCGGCTACATGGAGCACGACGAGCGCCGGCGCCGCTTCTTCGGCTATCTGAACCTGTTCCTCGCGGCGATGCTGATCCTGGTCATCGCGGACAACTACCTGCTGCTGTACGTCGGGTGGGAGGGCGTCGGTCTGGCGTCGTACCTGCTGATCGGCTTCTGGCAGCACAAGCCCAGCGCGGCCACGGCCGCCAAGAAGGCATTCCTGGTCAACCGGGTCGGCGACATGGGCCTGTCGATCGCGATCATGCTGATGTTCACCACGTTCGGCACGTTTGCCTTCGGTCCCGTCCTGGGGGCGACCGGGGAGGCGAGCGAGGGCAAGCTGACGGCGATCGGCCTGATGCTGCTGCTCGCGGCCTGCGGCAAGTCGGCCCAGGTGCCGCTGCAGTCCTGGCTCGGTGACGCGATGGAGGGCCCGACCCCGGTCTCGGCCCTCATCCACGCGGCGACCATGGTGACGGCGGGGGTCTACCTCATCGTCCGGTCCGGCGCGATCTTCAACGCCGCGCCGGACGCACAGCTGGCCGTCGTGGTCGTCGGCGCGGTCACGCTGCTCTTCGGTGCGATCGTCGGTTGCGCGAAGGACGACATCAAGAAGGCCCTCGCCGGGTCGACGATGTCGCAGATCGGCTACATGATCCTGGCCGCCGGGCTCGGCCCGATCGGTTACGTCTTCGCGATCATGCACCTGGTGACGCACGGCTTCTTCAAGGCCGGGCTCTTCCTCGGCGCCGGTTCGGTCATGCACGGCATGAACGACGAGGTCGACATGCGGAAGTTCGGCGGCCTGCGGAAGTACATGCCGGTCACCTTCATCACGTTCGGCCTCGGCTATCTGGCGATCATCGGCTTCCCCGGCCTGTCCGGCTTCTTCTCCAAGGACAAGATCATCGAGGCGGCCTTCGCCAAGGGCGGCACCGAGGGCTGGATCCTCGGCTCGGTGGCCCTGCTGGGCGCCGCGATCACCGCGTTCTACATGACGCGCGTGATGCTGCTGACGTTCTTCGGCGAGAAGCGCTGGCAGCCGGACGCGGAGGGCCATGAGCCGCATCCGCACGAGTCCCCGAAGTCGATGACCATCCCCATGATCATCCTGGCGTTCGGCTCGGTCTTCGCCGGAGGCCTCTTCTCCATCGGCGACCGCTTCCTGAACTGGCTGGAGCCGGTCACCGGACACAGCCACGGACACGCCCCGGTCAGCGCCACGACCGTCACGGCCGCCACCATGGTGGTGCTCGTCGCCGGGGTCGCGATCGCCTGGGCGATGTACGGACGCAAGCCGGTACCGGTCGTCGCCCCGCGCGGCTCGCTGCTCACCCGGGCCGCCCGCCGCGATCTCCTCCAGGACGACTTCAACCACGTGGTCCTGGTCCGCGGCGGCGAGCACCTCACCCGCTCCCTGGTGTACGTCGACCACACCCTGGTCGACGGCGTCGTCAACGGCACGGCCGCCTCGATGGGCGGGCTCTCCGGCCGGCTGCGCAAGCTGCAGAACGGCTACGCCCGCTCCTACGCGGTCTCGATGTTCGGCGGTACGGCGGTTCTCATCGCCGCGACCCTGCTGATGAGGGCGGTCTGATCACGATGTCCTTTCCCCTCCTGACAGCGACGGCGGCGCTCCCGGCGATCGGTGCGATCGCCACCGCCGCCGTCCCCGCCGCGCGGCGCACCGCGGCCAAATGGCTGGCGCTGCTCTTCTCGCTGGCCACGCTCGTCCTGGCGGGCATCGCGCTCGCCCGCTTCGAGCCCGGCGGCGCCCGCTACCAGCTCACCGAATCGCACGCCTGGATCAAGGACTTCGGCGTCCGGTACGAACTGGGCGTGGACGGCATCGGGGTGGCGCTCATGGCGCTCACCGCCCTGCTGATCCCCTTCGTCATCCTGGCCGGCTGGCACGACGCCGACCCCCTGGAAACCAAGTCATCGCGCTGGCGCCCGACGCAGGGCTTCTTCGCCCTGATCCTGATGGTCGAGGCGATGGTGATCCTCTCCTTCGAGGCCACCGACGTCTTCCTCTTCTACATCCTCTTCGAAGCCATGCTCATCCCGATGTACTTCCTCATCGGCGGCTTCGGGGACCGGGCGCACACCGGCAGCGACGAGAACGCGGCGGCGCAACGCTCGTACGCCGCCGTGAAGTTCCTCCTCTACAACCTGGTCGGCGGCCTCATCATGCTGGCCGCGGTCATCGGGCTGTACGTGGTCGCGGGGACGTTCTCGCTCTCCGAGATCGCCGAGGCCCGGGCCGGCGGCTCGCTCTCCATGGCGACCGGCACGGAGCGCTGGCTCTTCCTCGGGTTCTTCTTCGCCTTCGCGGTGAAGGCCCCGCTGTGGCCGCTGCACACCTGGCTGCCCAACGCGATGGGCGAGGCGACCTCCCCGGTCGCCGTCCTGATCACCGCGGTCGTCGACAAGGTCGGCACGTTCGCGATGCTCCGCTTCTGCCTCCAGCTCTTCCCGGAGGCCAGCAAGTGGGCGACGCCGGTGATCGTCGTCCTGGCGCTGATCAGCATCGTGTACGGGGCGCTGCTCGCCGTCGGCCAGCGCGACATCAAGCGGCTGATCGCCTACGCGTCGATCTCGCACTTCGGCTTCATCATCCTCGGCATCTTCGCGATGACGAGCCAGGGCCAGTCGGGCGCCACGCTCTACATGGTCAACCACGGGATCTCGACCGCCGCGCTGATGCTGGTGGCGGGCTTCCTGATCACCCGGCGCGGTTCGCGGCTCATCTCCGACTACGGCGGGGTGCAGAAGGTGGCGCCCGTCCTGGCCGGCACCTTCCTGATCGGCGGTCTGGCCACCCTGTCGCTGCCCGGACTCGCGCCGTTCGTCAGCGAATTCCTGGTCCTGGTCGGCACGTTCAGCGCGTATCCGGCGGCGGGCATCGTCGCCACGACCGGCATCGTGCTCGCCGCCCTGTACGTCCTCGTCCTCTACCAGCGGACGATGACGGGCCCGGTGAAGGCCGAGGTCCAGGGCATGGCGGACCTCAAGGTCCGGGAGCTGGTGGTGGTCCTGCCACTGATCGCGCTGCTGCTCTTCCTGGGTGTCTATCCGAAGCCGCTGACGGAGATCGTCAATCCGGCGGTGCAGCACACCATGTCGGACGTCCAGAAGAAGGACCCCCAGCCTGAGGTGGAGGCCGCCAAGTGAGCGCAACAGCTGTCCACAGCCTGTGGACGACGGCGGGCGGGGTGGCATCGGCGGCCCCGGCCGAGAAGTTCAAGGCACCGGTCATCGAGTACACGCAGCTGACCCCGGTCCTCATCGTGATCGGTGTCGCCGTCGTGGGTGTACTCGTCGAGGCCTTCGTGCCGCGCCGGGCCCGCTACTACACGCAGGTCTTCCTGACGGTCGTCGCCCTCGCCGCCGCGTTCGCCGCGGTGGTCGGCCTGGCGGCCGGGGGATACGGCACGACGAAGGCGCACATCGCCGCGATGGGCGCCCTCGCGATCGACGGTCCGACGCTGTTCCTGCAGGGCACCATCCTGCTGACCTCGCTGGTCGCCGTCTTCACCTTCGCCGAGCGCCGGCTCGACCCCGCCGCGCACGGCAACCACGTCGACTCCTTCGCCGCACAGGCCGCCTCGGTCCCCGGCAGCGACAGCGAGAAGGCCGCGGTCAAGGCCGGGTTCACCACCACCGAGGTCTTCCCGCTGGTCCTCTTCTCGGTGGCCGGCATGCTGGTCTTCCCGGCGGCCAACGATCTGCTGACGCTCTTCGTGGCCCTGGAGGTCTTCTCCCTCCCGCTCTACCTCCTGTGCGCCGTCGCCCGCCGCAAGCGGCTGATGTCGCAGGAGGCGGCGGTGAAGTACTTCCTGCTCGGCGCCTTCTCGTCGGCGTTCCTGCTCTTCGGGATCGCCCTGCTGTACGGGTACGCGGGCTCCGTCTCGTACGCCACCATCGCGAACGTGGTCGACGGCTCGGTCACGAAGATCGACCCGGCGCTGGCCGACACCATGGGCAACGACGCGCTGCTGCTGATCGGCGGCGCGATGATCCTGACCGGTCTGCTCTTCAAGGTCGGTGCCGTCCCGTTCCACATGTGGACCCCGGACGTCTACCAGGGTGCCCCGACCCCGGTCACCGGCTTCATGGCCGCGGCCACCAAGGTCGCCGCGTTCGGTGCGCTGCTGCGCCTGCTGTACGTGGTCCTGCCGGGCCTCGCCTGGGACTGGCGCCCCGTCATGTGGGCGGTCGCGATCATCACGATGCTGGGCGGTGCGGTCGTCGCCATCACCCAGACCGACATCAAGCGGCTGCTCGCCTACTCCTCGATCGCCCACGCCGGCTTCATCCTCGCCGGTGTCATCGCGACCACCCCGGAAGGCATCTCGTCGGTCCTCTTCTACCTCGGCGCCTACTCCTTCGTGACGGTCGGCGCGTTCGCCGTCGTCACCCTGGTGCGCGACGCGGGCGGCGAGGCGACGCATCTGTCGAAGTGGGCGGGGCTCGGCCGGCGCTCGCCGCTGGTCGCCGCGGTCTTCGCGGTGTTCCTGCTGGCCTTCGCCGGTATCCCGCTCACCTCCGGGTTCTCCGGGAAGTTCGCCGTGTTCAAGGCCGCGGCGGACGGCGGCGCGGTCGGCCTGGTCGTGGTCGGTGTGATCTCGTCGGCGATCGCCGCGTTCTTCTACATCCGGGTCATCGTGCTGATGTTCTTCAGCGAGCCGAAGGCCGACGGCCCGACGGTCGCCGTCCCGTCCCCGCTGACGATGACGACGATCGCGGTGGGTGTCGCGGTCACGCTGGTGCTGGGCCTGGCCCCGCAGTACTTCCTGGACCTGGCGAGCCAGGCCGGAGTCTTCGTGAGGTAGCACACACGCACACAGCCGGAACGGCGCCGGACGGGCCCGAGAAGTCAAACCCGTCCGGCGTTGTCGTACGCGGCGCCTATCGTGGCAGGGGACGGCGGCAGGACGGAACGGGACAGTCCCGGGACGGACCCGGGATCTCGGGAGACAGAGCGATGAGCGTGACGGGCGGGACCATGGACGCGACCGAGAGCGACGCGCGGCAGACGCTGCACCGGGTTTTCGGGTACGAGGCGTTCCGCGGCGAGCAGGAAGCGGTCGTCGACCATGTGGTCGCGGGCGGGGACGCCGTCGTGCTCATGCCGACCGGCGGCGGAAAATCCCTCTGCTACCAGATCCCGGCCCTGGTCAGAGCCGGTACAGGCATCGTCATCTCGCCCCTGATCGCCCTGATGCAGGACCAGGTGGACGCGTTGCGGGCGCTCGGTGTGCGGGCCGGCTTCATCAACTCCACGCAGGATTTCGACGAGCGCCGCTCGATGGAGGCCCAGTTCGTCGCCGGTGAGCTCGACGTGCTCTACCTGGCCCCCGAGCGGCTCCGCTTGGACACCACCCTCGGCCTGCTCTCCCGCGGCGAGATCTCCGTCTTCGCGATCGACGAGGCGCACTGTGTGGCCCAGTGGGGCCACGACTTCCGCCCGGACTACCTGGCCCTCTCCGTCCTCGGCGAGCGCTGGCCCGGCGTACCGCGCATCGCCCTGACCGCGACCGCGACCGACGCGACGCACCAGGAGATCACCCAGCGCCTGGGCATGCCCGACGCGAAGCACTTCGTCGCCAGCTTCGACCGGCCCAACATCCAGTACCGGATCGTGCCGAAGGCCGATCCGAAGAAGCAGCTGCTCTCCTTCCTCAAGGAGGAGCACACCGGCGACGCGGGCATCGTCTACTGCCTGTCGCGCAACTCGACCGAGAAGACCGCCGAGTACCTCTGCCGCAACGGCATCGAGGCCGTGCCGTACCACGCCGGCCTGGACGCGGGTACGCGCGCCGTCCACCAGTCCCGCTTCCTGCGCGAGGAGGGCCTGGTCGTCGTCGCGACGATCGCCTTCGGCATGGGCATCGACAAGCCGGACGTCCGCTTCGTCGCCCACCTGGACCTGCCGAAATCGGTCGAGGGCTACTACCAGGAGACCGGCCGCGCCGGGCGTGACGGACAGCCGTCCACGGCCTGGATGGCGTACGGACTCCAGGACGTCGTCCAGCAGCGCAAGCTCATCCAGGGCGGCGAGGGCGACGAGGCGTTCCGGCGCCGCGCGGCCTCGCACCTCGACTCGATGCTGGCCCTGTGCGAGACGGTCCAGTGCCGCCGCGCCCAGCTCCTGACGTACTTCGGCCAGGAGCCCGGTGCGGCGGCCTGCGGCAACTGCGACACCTGCCTGACCCCTCCCCTGACCTGGGACGGCACGGTGGTCGCGCAGAAGCTGCTGTCGACCGTCGTACGGCTGAAGCGCGAGCGCGGGCAGAAGTTCGGTGCGGGCCAGATCATCGACATCCTGCTGGGCCGCAAGACGGCGAAGGTCATCCAGTTCGACCACGACCAGCTCTCGGTCTTCGGTATCGGCGAGGAGCTGGCCGAGGCCGAATGGCGCGGAGTCGTACGGCAGTTGCTCGCGCAGGGGCTGATCGCGGTCGAGGGTGAGTACGGCACGCTGGTGCTGACGGAGGAGAGCGGCTCGGTGCTCGGCCGGGAGCGCGAGGTGCTGCTGCGCAAGGAGGCGCCGAAGCCCGCGTCGCGCTCCACGAAGGGCGAACGCAGGGCGAAGTCCACGACGGCCGCCGCCGAGCTGGCCCCCGAGGCCGTCCCGGTCTTCGAAGCCCTACGGGCCTGGCGCGGCGCACAGGCGAAGGAGCAGGGCGTCCCGGCGTACGTCATCTTCCACGACGCGACGCTGCGTGAGATCGCCACGGCGCGGCCGGACTCGGTGGCCGCGCTGGGCGGCATCAGCGGCCTGGGCGAGAAGAAACTGGCGACGTACGGGGAGGGGGTGCTGGAGGTGCTTGCGCCGTTCGGGGATGTCGCGGCGGGCCCGGAGCCCGGTCCTGCGACGGTCCCCGCCGCCCCGGTCCCGGCCGCGCAGGAGCCCGCCCCGGTCCCGGCCGCACGCGTGGCGGTCCCCGACGCAGATCCGGAGTTCGGCTGGGACGAGGAGCCGCCCGAGTACGAGTGAGCGCGGGGACCGGTGGCGGCGCCGGAGCTACTCCGGGGCCGCTGAACGGAACAGGGTCTGCGGACTCACGAAAAGAAGGCTCCCGTCGATCAGCTCCGTGTGCGGAGGCAGATTCGGGAGTGTGTCCAGGTCATCGGCGGTCCAGCCGCCCACGGACGGAACCGCCCACCGCGGCTCGGGGGCCTCGGGTCCGATGCTCATCAGTGCTCCCATGACGCAGAGTCTCGCGGGAGATTCCAGCGTATCGGCCGGGAACGGGATACGGCTCTCTCGAACGTGTGAGCGACCCGCGCGCGGCTGACCGGTTCGGTCTTTTGCACGGCCGGCCCCGGTCGGCCCCGTCCCCGGCCCCCGTCAGTTCCCGGACCCGGCCGGCCCCGTCCCCGTTCCCGTTCCCCGTCAGTCCCCGTCGCTCCCGCTGCCAGTGCTGCCGAAGCTCCCGCCGCTCCGGTTCGCCTTGTCCTGGCGTACGTTCCGGTGCACCGCGTACGCGGTCCACTCGTCGCGCACCAGGTCGCGCATGGCCGAACGGCTTCTCCAGCCGCCCTGGGCCACCGTGCCCGACAGACCGGTCGCCGAGACCAGCGCGGCCAGGACGCGGCCGCGCCGGTCCGGGAAGCCGGCCGCCTCGGCGGCCGCGAAGCGCTCCCGGGCCGCGGCCGGCAGGGCCGGGTCCGCCGCCGGGTGGCGGTGGTAGGGCAGCAGGCCGAGGAACCGGTGGGTCTCCCTGCGCAGGACCGAGCGGCCCACCAGATGCTCCAGGCACAGCTCCTCGACGTGCCGGCCGGTCCGCCGGATCCACTGCTTCGCGCCGATGCCGCCCGCGAGCCCGCCCCTGTCCGGGGCCGGCAGGCTCCCCAGGACCTGCGCGAGGAGCGGGTCCTGGGGAGCGAGCGGGCTGATCACCCGTATCCGGCCGTGCTGTTCGGCGATCCGGCCGTGGAGCTCCAGCTCCGCGAGGACCGCGCCCGCCACCCCGTACTCCAGGAAGCGGTTTCGG
Organism: Streptomyces sp. NPDC087845; assembly: GCF_044742755.1. Lineage (NCBI taxonomy): Bacteria > Bacillati > Actinomycetota > Actinomycetes > Kitasatosporales > Streptomycetaceae > Streptomyces > Streptomyces sp. NPDC087845. The sequence goes on along the minus strand of NZ_JBIUVC010000001.1, from coordinate 729,997 downwards.
CAGTACGGCTTGCCGCGCTGCGGGTCCAGTGCGAGCAGGAGCAGTTCCTCGGGGAGCGTGGGCTCCGGGGGAGCGGGGTTCACGACGCGGGCACGATCCGTCCCGTGACCTCGCCGAGGCCGACCCGGGTGCCGTCCGGCCCCGGTGCCCAGGCCGTCATCGTCACGGTGTCGCCGTCCTCCAGGAAGGTCCGCTTGCCGTCCGGGAGGTCCAGCGGGTCGCGGCCGTTCCAGGTCAGCTCCAGGAGCGAGCCGCGCTGTCCGGGCTCGGCGCCGCTGACGGTGCCGGAGCCGTAGAGGTCGCCGGTGCGCAGGGAGGCGCCGTTCACCGTCATCTGGGCCAGCATCTGGGCCGCCGTCCAGTACATGGTGGCGAACGGCGGCTCGGCGACCGGCTGTCCGTTGATCGCGACGGAGATCCGCAGGTCGAGCCCGCCGGCCTCGTCCTCACCCGCGTCCTCCAGGTAGGGGAGCAGCGGGAAGTCGCGGGCCGGGGGCGCGATCCGGGCCGCCTCCAGGGCCTCCAGCGGTGTCACCCACGCCGATACGGACGTGGCGAAGGACTTGCCGAGGAACGGCCCGAGGGGGACGTACTCCCAGGCCTGGATGTCCCGTGCCGACCAGTCGTTGAGCAGCGAGAGGCCGAAGACGTGGTCGCGGAAGTCGCCGAGCGGGACCGGGCGGCCCTGCTCGGAGCCGACTCCGACGACGAAGCCGACCTCGGCCTCGATGTCGAGCTTGACGGACGGGCCGAAGACGGGGGCCGCGTCGGTGGGCGCCTTGCGCTGGCCGGACGGACGGACCACGTCGGTGCCGGAGACGACGACGGTGCCGGACCTGCCGTGGTAGCCGATCGGGAGGTGCTTCCAGTTGGGCGTCAGCGCATCACCGTTCGGCCGGAAGATCTGTCCGACGTTGGTGGCGTGGTGCTCGCTCGCGTAGAAGTCGACGTAGTCCGCGACCCTGTACGGCAGATGGAGTGTCACGGACTCGACCGGATGCAGCAGCGGTTCGATGTCCGCGCGGTGTCCCGGGACCGTCACCCAGGCGGTCAGGGCCCGTCGGACGTCCCGCCAGGCGGTGCGGCCCGCGGCCAGCAGCGCGGTCAGGTCCGGCTGGGCGAGGAGCTGCGCGTAGGGCGAGCCGAGTGCGTGCGCCGCGGCTCCGGCGTCCAGTACGTGGCTGCCGATGCGGACGCCGACCCGGCGGTCCTCGGGGCGGTCGGGGGTGGAGAACACGCCGTAGGGAAGGTTGTGCGGACCGAAGGGGTCGCCCTCGGCCAGATCGAGCGGGCTGCTCTGCTCGGGCATGTGTTGCTGCCTCGCTTTCCAGGTCGCTTGGGGGACACGTTACGTCGGTGTCCCTGCCCCGCGGGAGTGTCCCAACTGCTCCTGATGCCCGGAAAGTTCCGCCGTGCCCCCGGTGTGCGGGGGCACGGCGGCGGTTCAGGGGGCCCGGCAGCAGGCTGCGCGGCGTCGCGCTACCCACTGCCGGGCCCGCTCAGCCCGCCGTGCGGGGGATCCGCTTCTCCCAGGTGCGGTGGAAGACGACCTCGCCGCCGTCCTTGCACACCACCTCGTTGGAGGTGATGAAGTCGGTGTCGTCCGCACTGATCTCGGAGCGGGTCTCGATCCGGACGTCCCACGCCATCTCCGGCCGGTGCAGCCGGATCGCCCAGTTGGAGCGCGTGCGTGCGGAGAGCGGGTCGTCCTCCTGGATCGTGTACGTCTCCAGGGCGTCCTCGGTGAATTCGAGGCCGTCCGGGTAGACGCGGGTGCCGCCGTAGCGGGGGTCGACCTCCAGCCGCCATTCGCCCTTGGCGACATCGCGGACCACCAGCCGCTCGGGGCGCTGTTCGTCGAGGGACACGGGGTGGACGACGCCGAGCGGCTCCGACTGCTCCGGTTCCTCGAACCGGATCGCGGGGTCCTCGGTGTGCCGGCGCACCGGCAGTTCGACGAAGCTGCCGTCGGCGTCGAGGGTGAAGCCCACCGACCCGGCCTGCGGCCAGATCCACGGCCAGTACGAGGACGAGACCGCGAGCCTGATCCGGTGGCCGGGCGGGAAGGTGTGCCCGATGCCGTTCAGGTCGAAGGCCACGTCCTCGTACCGGCCCACCGGCCAGTCGTCCGCGCGGTCGCGGCCGTGCCGGGCGGAGAGGTTGAGCACGCCGCGGGTGACCAGGGTGGAGGAGCCGTCCGGCGCCACGTCGCAGAGCCGGGCGATCGCCTGGCCGCGCTTCACGTCCATCCGGAGGCGCAGCGTGACCCGGGGGCGGCCCAGGATCTCGATCGGGGCGTCCTCGACCGGGAATTCGAAGCAGACCGACTTGGCGTCCTCGTCGCGCTGGTCGGGCGGCAGGTCGGCGTCGTTGCCGAACGGGAAGAAGCGCCCGGCGTCCAGCCCCGTCTGCTGCGGCGAGTCGACGATCTGCGGGCCGCCCTGGAGGGCGTACGCGACGGTCGAGACGTTCGGGGACGGCCAGGCGGTGTCGCCGACCCAGCGGCCGGGCAGCGTCTCGTAGACCGTGGCGGGGCGGTGCGACTCGCTGATCCAGGACCGCAGCAGCGGCTCGGCCATCACGCCGGTGTCCTTGTCCTTCAGGTGCTGGTCCCACCAGCGCAGCGTCTCCTGGAGGAAGCCGATCGCCGGGCCCGGTGGCAGGCCGCGGTCGGGGTACTGGTGCGACCAGGGGCCGATCAGCCCGCGGACCCGGTCCGGGCCGAGGTGCTCGACGAGCCGCAGGACGGTGTCGCGGTACGGGTCGTGCCAGCCGCCCACCGCGAGGACGTTCGCCCGGATCGCGGAGTAGTCCTCGCAGACGCTGCCGTGCTTCCAGTAGTCGTCGCGGGTCTGGTGCGCCAGCCAGGTGTGGATGAACGGGTCGACCGCGTCGAGCCGTTTCAGCCACATGTCCTTCCATCCCTCGCCGACCTGTGCCGGGTCCGGCGGCCGGCAGACGAAGGCCAGCATGGTGGCCGCCCAGGCGTGCATGTCGACGGCGAGGACCGAGCCGCCCATGTAGTGGACGTCGTTGTCGTAGCGGTCGTCGGTCGAGCAGACGGTGACGACCGCCTTCAGCGGCTCGGGGGCCAGTGCCGCGATCTGGAGCGAGTTGAAGCCGCCCCAGGAGATGCCGAACATGCCGACCCGCCCGGAGCACCACTCCTGCTCGGCCAGCCAGTGGACGACGGCGACCCCGTCGGCCAGCTCCGTCGCGTCGTACTCGTCGCCCGGCAGGCCCTCGCTGTTGCCGTGCCCGCGCACGTCCACCCGGACGGAGGCGTAGCCGTGGCCCGCGTACCAGGGGTGGCGCTGCCAGTCGCGCGGCGCCGTCCAGTCGCTCAGCCGGTACGGCAGGTATTCGAGGAGCGCGGGGACGGGTTCGTCGGTGAGGGGGCGCCAGATCCGGGCGTACAGCCGGGTGCCGTCCGGCAGCGGGATGCGGACGTCCTCATGGGTGGTGTCATACGGATACGTGGTGCGGATGTGCATGGCGGTACCTCAGTGGACGGGGTGCATGGTGCGCTTGAGCCAGGGTGCGGCGGCGATGACGGCCACACCGGCCACCACCGCGATCGCGCCATTGACACCGAAGTAGGCGGGGTTGGACACCTCGCCGTACAGCTTCACGACTTGGGCCTGGATGCCGTTGGCGAGGGCCAGCGAGAGGAACCAGAGCGCCATCGTCTGGCTGGCGAACGCCTTGGGCGCGAGCTTCGTGGTCGCGGACATGCCGGAGGTCTCCAGCAGGATGTCGCCGAGGCCGAGCAGCAGATACGAGCCGACGATCCACCAGGCGGCCATCTTGTAGGTGTCGCCGGAGTGCCCGGAGGTCGGCAGCACCATCAGCAGGAAGGACAGTCCACCGAGGATCACCCCGATCGCGATCTTGTTGGAGGCGTGCGGCTGACGCGGGCCCATCCGGGCCCAGACGGCGGCGACCACCGGGGCGAGGGCGACCTCGAAGGCGCCGAGCGCGGAGGCGTACCAGCTCGCCGGGAAGTGGAAGCCGAGGATCTCGGTACGGGCGTTGGTCGACGCGAGCAGGATCATCGTCGAGTACGCCTGGAAGAGGATGAAGTTGAAGACGACGGAGGCCAGGAACAGCACCACGTACGGGCGCAGCCTGCCGCGCTCCTCGCCGGTGACGCGCGGGCTGCGGAACATCACCGCGAAGTACACGACCGGTGCGATCACCGAGATGAGGGTGAGCAGGTCGACGAAGCGGTCCATGGTCAGCCAGCCGGCCAGGGCCAGCGCGGTGGCGGCGGCGGCGACCACGACGGCGCCGGCCGCGATCAGCCGGACGGCGCGGCGCATCGGCTCGGGCGCCAGCGCGAATTCGGCGCTGTGCTTTCGGCCGGCCAGGTGACGCCGGCCCAGTACGTACTGGATCAGGCCGAGCGTCATGCCGAAGGCGGCGGCCGAGAAACCCCAGTGCCAGCTCGCGTGGTCCCCGAGCCAGCCGGTGACCAGCGGGCCGAGGAACGCCCCGATGTTGATGCCCATGTAGTAGAGCGCGAAGCCGGCGTCGCGGCGCTCGTCGTCGGTACGGTAGAGCTTGCCGACCATGGTCGCCACATTGGGCTTGAGGAGACCGGTTCCGGCGCTGATCAGACCGAGGCCGGCCCACGTCATGGCGTCGGTGGGCACCGCCATGGCGTAATGCCCGCACGCGATGAGGATTCCGCCGTACAGGACGGCGCGGTACGAGCCGAGGATCCGGTCGGCCAGCCAGCCGCCGGCCACGGAGACCAGGTAGACGAGGGTGCCGTAGGCGGCCGAGACGGACGCCGCGGTGCCCGCCTCCATGCCCATGCCGCCGCGGGCGACGGTGTCGGCGAAGTAGAGGACCAGGATCGCCTGCATGCCGAGGAACGAGAACCGTTCCCAGACCTCCAGACCGGACAAGGTCATCAGGCCCCGTGGCTGGCCGAAAAAGGCATGGTCGTCGCCGGGCGGCGGCTGGGTCGGTTCGGTGTCGGTGGCCGTGTGGGACAAAGGGAGAACTCCTGATCGTATGAGCTGATCCCGAACATACCGGCGGTGGCGGGAAGGCGCCCACGGTGATCCAAAGGGGACCGGATACGCTGACTTGAGTGATGACAGCGACACATCGACATTCCGTGTGATCGTCAGCAGACAGGAGATCCCCTCGTGACCGTCGTCGGGCCGTTCGGACTGAGCGTGCGGGACCACGCTCTTGAGGCCGATGTCCAGGCCGGTTTGGCTGCTGTCGAGTCGGGGCTGCTCGATGCCACCAAGAGCGGCGTGCCCTTCATCACGGAGGCCGCGCAGCACCTCGTGCGTGCCGGGGGCAAGCGCTTCCGGCCGCTGCTGGCCATGCTGGCCGCCCAGTTCGGCGACCCCGACACGCCCGGTGTCGTGCCCGCGGCCGTCGTCGTCGAGCTGACGCATCTCGCGACGCTCTACCACGACGACGTGATGGACGAGGCGGACGTACGCCGCGGCGTCGACAGCGCCAACACCCGCTGGGGCAACTCGGTGGCCGTCCTGACCGGCGACTTCCTCTTCGCCCGCGCCTCGCACATACTGGCCGATCTCGGTCCGGAGGCCGTACGCATCCAGGCGGAGGCGTTCGAGCGCCTGGTCACCGGCCAGATCCTGGAGACCGCGGGTCCGGGCGACGGGCGCGACCCGGTCGAGCACTACCTCGACGTGATGCGCGGCAAGACCGGCTCGCTGATCGCCGTGGCCTGCCGGTTCGGCGCGATGATGGCCGGTGCGGACGAGTCGGCCGTCGACATCCTCACCCAGTACGGGGAGCGGCTCGGCGTCGCCTTCCAGCTCGCCGACGACGTACTCGACATCGCCTCCGACTCCCACGAGTCCGGCAAGACCCCCGGCACCGACCTGCGCGAAGGCATCCCGACGCTCCCCGTGCTCCATCTGCGGGCCCAGGCGGCGGCCGACGGCAAGCCGGAAGACCTGGAACTCGTCGAGCTGCTCGACGGCGACCTGAGCGACGACGCCCGGCACGCCGAGGTGCTGCGCAGGCTCCGTGCCCACCCGGCGCTGGACCAGGCACGGCGGGACACCGTCCGGTATGCGGAAGAGGCCCGCGCGACGCTGGCGCCGCTGCCCGAGTGCTACGCGAAGGCCGCACTGGAGGAGATGTGCGACGCGGTGGTGCACCGGGCGGGCTGAGCCCGTTCGGGGGGCACCCCCTACGGGACGGGGTGGGATCCGCCCGCGTGGCGTCATACCGAAGAGGTAGGCGGAGTTGCTCCCCGGGAGTGACGATTCCGGGCCGCCGTTTTGGTCAGATGGAGAACAACCACTCCTGAACAAAACGGTGAGAACGGCGGCACGGAGTGGACGAGTGCATCCGGACGGAAGCCGCCGACCACGGAGGTAGGGCACATATGGCACCGAACGACAGCGTGGAGAGCAACGGCGGCACCAGGGGCACCGCCGTCGGCCGCCGCAAGGCGGCGCGCTACATCGTCCCGGTCGCGGTGGCGGGGGTGGCGGCCGCGACCATCGGGCTCGTCCCGGCGCTCGCGAGCACCGGCGACCCCGATCTGCCGAAGATCACCGCGCAGCAGCTCATCGAGAAGATCGCCGCTTCGGACACCCAGCGGCTCTCCGGCACGGTGAAGATCAGCACGGACCTCGGCCTGCCCTCGCTCGGCGGTCTGGCCGGCTCGTTCGCCCAGGGCGCCGGTGACAGCGGCAAGGGCGGCTCGACCGTCGACCCGCAGACGAAGATGACGGAGCTGGCGTCCGGCACGCACACCCTGCGGGTGGCCGCCGACGGCCCCGACAAGCAGCGGGTGTCGATCCTGGAGAACGCGGCGGAGTACAGCCTGATCCACAACGGGGACCAGGTCTGGGCGTACGACAGCAGGACGAACCAGGCCTACCACGCCGCCGGGGACCGGGCCGGGCAGGGCTCCGGGAAGAAGTCCGGGCACGCGGCCCCCGAAGGCGTGCCGGCCACGCCGAAGGCGTTCGCCGAGCAGGCGCTGAAGGCCGCGGGCCCCACCACGTCGGTGACGGTCGACGGCACGGCGCGGGTCGCCGGACGCGACGCGTACAAGCTGGTCGTCAAGCCCAGGCAGGGCGGCTCCACGATCAAGTCGGTCACGGTCGCGGTCGACGCGGAGAACGGTGTGCCGCTGAAGTTCACGCTGCTCCCGAGCAGCGGTGGCAAGGCCGTCGTCGACGCCGGATTCACCAAGGTCGACTTCGCGAAGCCGGCCGCCTCCTCGTTCACGTTCACCCCGCCCAAGGGCGCCGAGGTGACCGAGGCCGACGAGGCGAAGGCGCAGCGGAAGGCCGACGGGCCGGAGGGGCTGGGCATGTTCCCGGGCGCCGAAGGACTGGGCGCCGGGGGACTGGGCGCCGGGGACGCGGGCGCCGGGGACGCGAAGGTCATCGGCGAGGGCTGGAACGCGATCGCCGAGATCAGGACTCCGGGCTTCACCGGACTCCCCTCGAAGGCGTCGGGTGACGCACCGGCCGAGGCGCGGCAGTTCCTGGACTCGCTGGGCGGCAAGGTGTCCGGCTCGTTCGGCTCGGGCACGGTCTTCAAGACCCGCCTGGTCAACGCGCTGATGACGGACGACGGCAGGGTGTACGTCGGCGCCGTCACGCCGGACTCACTGGTCAAGGCGGCCAACGGCGCCTCCTGACGCCGGGGCGCGCCGCGGTTCCGGCAGACCGCCCGACGGACCGCCCCGCCGTACCGTCCGTACGGCGGGGCGGTCCGCAGTCCCTGCCCGACCGAGGGGGAGTACGTATGACAGAGCCCGGGACCGTGAGCGGACCGACGGCGGTGACCGGGGCCGGGGCCGTGATCGAGACGCGGGGCCTCACCAAGCGGTACCGCGGCGGCCAGCTCGCCGTCGACGGTCTCGACCTCAGCGTTCCCGGTGGCAGCGTCTTCGGATTCCTCGGCCCCAACGGCTCCGGGAAGACCACGACCATCCGGATGCTGATGGGCCTGATCGATCCGACCTCCGGCACCGCGCGGGTCCTCGGCCACTCCATGCCGGGTGCGGCCCGCTCTGTGCTCCCGCAGGTCGGGGCGCTGATCGAGGGGCCCGCGCTGTACGGCTTCCTGAACGGCCGGGACAATCTGCTGCGCTACGACTCCGCCGACCCGACCGCCGACCCGCGCACCCGCCGGGCCCGCGTCGGACAGGCCCTGGACCGGGTCGGGCTGGCCGCGGCGGCCGGCAAGAAGGCCAAGGCGTACTCGCTCGGTATGAAGCAGCGCCTCGGTCTCGCCGCCGCCCTGCTCCAGCCGCGCCGGCTGCTCGTCCTGGACGAGCCGACCAACGGCCTGGACCCGCAGGGCATGCGCGAGATCCGCACCCTGGTCCGGGACCTGGCGGCGGAGGGCACCACCGTCTTCCTCTCCTCGCACCTCCTCGACGAGATCGAGCAGGTCTGCACCCACGCCGCGGTGATGGCCAGGGGGCGGCTGATCACCCAGGGCCCGGTCGCGGAGCTGGCCGCGGGCGCCCGCGGGCGGCTGGCCGTCACCACCCCCGACCCGGGTGACGCCGCCCGCGTCCTCGGGGAACGGGGCGTCAGCGGCATCACGGTCGACGGCGACCGGGTGAGCGCCGAGGCCCCGGCGGGCGACGTCGAGCTCGCAGATCTCAGTGCGGCGCTCGTGCACGCCGGAGTACGCGTGCGGTTCTTCGGCGTCGAACGGGCCTCGTTGGAGGACGCCTTCGTCGCACTCACGGGAGAGGGTTTCGATGTCGCAGGCTGAGGCCGCACGGGCGGACGGGGCGGACGAGGCGGCCGGGCCGGGCCGGGCGCGCAGTCCGCTGTGGACGTTCGGCATCCTCCGCTCCGAGCTGGCCACCACACTCCGCCGCTGGCGGACTCTCGCGCTGCTCGGGGTGCTGGCCGCCGTTCCCGTACTGATCGGGATCGCGGTGAGGATCGAGACGGACCACGGCTCGTCGCCCGGACCGGCCGGTGGCGGAGGGGGCCCCGCGTTCCTCTCCCAGGTCACCGGCAACGGCCTCTTCCTGGTCTTCGCCGCCCTCGCGGTGACGCTCCCGGTCTTCCTCCCGATGGCCGTCGGGGTCGTGGCGGGTGACTCGATCGCGGGCGAGGCCAACGCCGGAACCCTGCGCTATCTGCTGGTCGCCCCGGCGGGCCGGACCCGGCTGCTGCTGACGAAGTACGCCTCCGTCCTCGCGTTCTGCCTGGTCGCGACCCTGGTCGTGGCGGTCTCGGCGCTGGCCGTGGGGGCGCTGCTGTTTCCGGTCGGCGAGGTCACCACGATCTCGGGCACCCGGATCGGCCTCGGCGAGGCGCTGCTGCGGGCCGGACTGATCGCGGTGGTGGTCGCGGCGTCACTGGTCGGATTCGCGGCGGTCGGCCTGTTCGTCTCGACTCTCACCAGCAGCGGGATCGCGGCCATGGCCGCCACCGTCGGACTGCTGATCACCGTGCAGATCGTGGACACGATTCCGCAGCTGAGCGGTATCCACCCGTATCTCTTCCCGCACTACTGGATGTCGTACGCGGACCTGCTGCGCGACCCCCTCTACTGGGACGAGGTGGTCAAGAACCTGGGACTTCAGGGCGTGTACGCGGCGGTGTTCGGCTCGGCGGCGTGGGCGCGTTTCACGGCGAAGGACATCACCGCCTGATGTACGGCGCATCGCCCTCGTGCCGTCGGCCGGGCGAGCCGTCCCCCGATCGGCTCGTCGCGGCACGAACGGCACGAACGGTGCGAACAGCAGGAACGATACGACACGGCACGTTCCGTTTCCGCCTCAGCATTGTTCGACTTCTGGCGACGGACTGTCAACAAGGATTGGCTCAAGCACACCTATGCTCACCGAATGATCACATCGCCGAGTTCACTGCGCCGCAGCGAGAGATCACGACGCGCGACCCTGGAAGCCGCCCTCGAACTGTGCACGGAGAAGGGGTACGGCCGCGTCACCATCGAGGCCATCGCGGCCAGGGCGGGCGTCAGCAAGAAGACGATCTACCGCTGGTGGCCGTCGAAGAGCGCGGTGATGCTGGAGGCGTTCACCGACGCACTGGTCGGCACGACGCCGTTCGTCGACACCGGCGACATCGCCGCCGACCTGCGGGCCAATGTGACGGGCGCGGTGAAGCTGCTCTCCACGCCGCCCTTCGGCCCCGCGTACGCCGGGATCCTCTCCGAGGTCCACCACGACGACGCACTGGCGGAAACGGTTCGGACGAAGCTGATCGACCCCCGCTTCGAGGAGGCGGTGGCCCGCCTGCGACGGGCTCAGGAGCAAGGCCAGATTCCGCCGGACGCCGACCTTCCGCTGGCGGTGGAGATGCTGTACGGCCCGGTGTACTACCGCCATGTGCTGCGCAAACCGGTGCAGGACGAGGAGACCGTCGCGGCCCTGGTCGCACATGTGCTGCGAGCGCTCGGGGCGCCGGAGCCGCACTCTCCGGAGGGCGGGAACGGCTGAGGCGGGAGGCGGCCCGAGGGGGGAGGGGGCGCGGCCGGGAGCCGTCCACGGAGCGATCTCGGTGACCCGGACGCTCACGCCCGCTGGGCCGTCCCGTGCCCGGCCGGACCTTCGCCCGGTCCGGCGCCCGCCCGGCCGAACACCCGCTCAAGCACCTCGGCGACCCCGTCTCCCTCGTTCGACGACGTCACCTCGTCCGCTGCGGCCCGAAGGTCCGGATGGGCGTTGGCCATCGCGACGCCGTACCCGGCCGCGCGGAACATCGGCAGGTCGTTGGGCATGTCCCCGAAGGCGATCGCCGTGCCCGCGTCCACGCCCAGGAACTCGGCGGCCAGTGCGAGTCCGCTTCCCTTGTCGACGCCGTACGGCTGCAATTCGACGGTGCCGGGGCCGGAGAGCGTGACGGAGGCGAGATCACCGACCGCCGTACGGGCGGCCTCGGCCAGCGCGTCGTCGGTGAGCTCCGGGTGCCGGATGAGTACCTTGACGACAGGAGCGGACCACAACTCGTGGCGATGGCGGGTCCGTTGGGCGGGGAGCGTGGGGTGGGGCATCAGATATCCCGGCTCGATCAGCGTCCGGCCCTCGGTACCGTCCTGGTCGACGGCCGCGTGGACCGGCCCCACCTGGGCCTCGATCTTGCCGAGCGCGGTGTCCGCGGCCTCCCGGTCCAGGGTGACCGCACGCACTATGCGGCCGGACCCGGCGTCGTACAGCTGCGTCCCCTGCCCGCAGACCGCCGGCCCCCGGTAGTCCAGCTCGGCGAGCAGTCCCCGTATGCCGGGCACGGGCCGCCCGGTGACCACGAGATGCCGGGCCCCGGCCCGCGCGGCCAGCGCGAGCGCCGCACGGGTGCGGGGGCTCACGGTGTCGTCGCGGCGCAACAGGGTGCCGTCCAGGTCCGTGGCGACGAGGGCATATGCGGGTGGGATGGGCATGGATCAAGCCTAAGGCCGGCCCGGGTGCGCACCCGTCCGCGTTGACAGGTGACGGTCGACTGCGTGTAATGAAAACGGTGTCGCGTGACGCCGGCCAAAGAGCAGTGGGCCGGCCGGTGATCGGGTGAACACCCTTCATTCAAGGGGTCCGTGATGAGTTCCAGCTCCGCACCCTGCATCTGACGTAGCGACAGTACGGCCGCCGCGCGTCGCCGTTCGCCGGTCACATCCTCCGGCGCCGCGCACCGCCGCCCGTGCCGTCCGCCCCGCGCTGTGCGAAACCGGCGCGCGCACGCGCACATCGATCACCCATTCCCGCAGATCACCGCGGCTCCGGCCGCCCTGCGACCCACGGAGACACAGACCCGTATGCCCACGTCTTTCCATCAATCGGTCATCGAGGAGTTCCGCGCCAACGGAGGAAAGGTCGGTGGCCCCTTCGAAGGCGTCGGCCTCCTCCTGCTGACGACCACTGGCGCGAGGTCGGGGAGGGAGACCACCACCCCTCTCGGCCGGGTCCGCCACGGCGACTCGCTGCTGATCGTCGGCTCCAACCTCGGTGCCCCGGCCCACCCGGACTGGTACCACAACCTGCTCGCCCACCCCGTGGTACGGGTGGAGCTCGGCACCCGTACCTTCCAGGCCCTCGCGGTCCCCGCCGAAGGAGCGCGGCGCGAGGAGCTGTTCGCGCATGTGGTGAAGGCGGCGCCCGGGTACGGCGATTACCAGGCCCGGACCGCCCGGCCCCTGCCGGTCGTGGTCCTGGAGCGCGCCGAGCCCGACGGCTGGGAGGCCCCCGGTGAGGTCGGCAGCCTCGCCGGCAAGGTCATGGAGGTCCACACCTGGCTGCGGGGCCAGTTGCGCCAGGTGAAGAAGGAGGCCGACGCCCACTTCGCCGTACGGGCGGCCCACCAGGGTCCCGGTGAACCGCCGGCCCCGGGCCTGGGGCTCCAGATCAGGCAGCGCTGCCTGGCGTTCTGCCAGGCGCTGGAATTCCACCACACCAGTGAGGACGCGCACCTGTTCCCCGGAATCGCCCACCATCATCCGCACCTGGCCGGCACCTTCGCCCGCCTCGCCGACGAACACCGCACGGTCGCGCGGATCCAGGGCGAGTTGGCGGCACTCCTGGCGGACATCGGTATCGCGGATCCTGAGCGTTTCCACGCGGAGCTGGACAGGATGTCCGTGGAACTGAACGCGCATCTGGATTACGAGGAGGAGCAGATCCTGCCCTTGCTGGCCGAGGTCCCCTGGCCCCCGGCCCCCCGCGACTCCTTGAACCGAACTGAACCGAAACGAATATGAATGGCTGAAAGGTTGTGCCGTGCGAGTGAGAGTCAAGGACTTCGACCACCTGGTGCTCAACGTGCAGGATGTCGAGCGTGCCCTGGAGTTCTACTGCGGCCCACTCGGCCTGGAGCCGATCAGGGTGGAAGAGTGGCGGGCCGGTGAGTTCCCGTTCCCGTCGGTGCGGGTCAGCCCGAACATGATCATCGATCTGCTGGGCGGGCCGCGCTCCGAATCGAACGTCGACCACATCTGCCTGGTCGTCGAACCGCTGGACTGGCAACAGGTCATCGACTCGGGCACCTTCACCGTGCTGGAAGGGCCGGCCGGCCGCTCCGGCGCCCGGGGCGAGGCGCAGTCGGTGTACGTCCGTGACCCGGACGGCAACACCGTGGAGCTGCGCTGGTATCCGCAGGACGTGGTGGAGGACTGAACCGGGGCGGCCCGGGTCCGGGCCCAGGCCCCTCTTCGGAGGGCCGGGCCTGATCCTCCATACGCCGGAGGGCCGTCCCTTCCGCTTCGATCCCGGCGCTCTGTGCCTGGAGTTGCTGCCCACCGGACGCCGCCGGGAGCGCCCTGCTGTCGACCGTCGCCCGCGACGCGGTGGATCTGTTCACCGGTCCGTATGCCGACCGCGTCCGCGAATGCGGCTCCGAGAGGTGCGCGTTGCTCTTCGGCGACACCTCGCGGCCGAACAGGCGGCGTTGGTGTGCGATGGAGCGCTGCGGAAACCTCCACAAGGTACGGGCTCACCGTGCCCGGCACTCCGCGACCGGCTGAGGAGAGGTGCCCCCCTGTGTGTGAGCGTGACGGTTGGCCCGTGTGGTGTCACGTTTTCGTACGGGCTCACCGTGCCCGGCACTCCGCGACCGGCTGAGGAGAGGTGCCCCCCTGTGTGTGAGCGTGACGGTTGGCCCGTGTGGTGTCACGTTTTCGTACGGGCTCACCGTGCCCGGCACTCCGCGACCGGCTGAGGAGAGGCACCCCCCTGCATGTGAACGTGACGGTTGGCCCCTGTGATGTCACGTTTTCGTACGGGGATGGGGGCCGGGGGCGGGGTGACGGCGTCAGGGGCGAGCGGGCGGGCCTTCCCAGTCGGTGCCCTCGACGAAGTGGTCGAACTCGCCGGCCTGGACGCCTTTGGTGAAGGCGTCCCATTTCGTCCGGGTGGTCGTGACGACGGTGGCGGGGTCGCCGGTCTCGCGGAGGTGGACGAGTCCGTCCGGGCCGAAGGCGATCTCGATCCAGGGGCCGGGTCCCTCCTCGCCCTCGGGAGCGGCGCGGATCCAGGTGAGGTCGGTGGGGATGTCAGCCATGGGCGGTCTCCTTCTTCAGGGCGTGGAGAAGGGCGGCCGGGGCGGTGGGGCGGTATGGCCGCCGCACTGCTCGGCTCGCCGCATCCGGTCGGGCCAAGGGTGCCGGTGGGGGAGGCGCATCTGCGGGGCGGCCTCGCCACCGGGCAACCCGAAGCGCATCTTCCGGCTTCCCTCCGTGAACGGAGACATCCATGGCCGGTGCCACGGTATCCCCGCCCCGGACGTACACCCTCCCACTCCCTCGGGACCCCCGGGCCCCCGGCGTGGCCCGCCCAGCCCTCCGCACCGTCCTGCGCGCACACGAGAGTACGTCGCGGCGCCGCCGGAGACGGCGGCCGCGGCGATGCCGACCCGGCCACGCGCCGGCCGGCAGCCGACCGGGCACCCACCCGACCGGCGGACCCCACCGCGCAAACCAGCCGTCCACGGGCGGCGGCGATGTCCTCGCATCCAGGCACCGGCCCTGTCGGCGGGGGGGGATCACGCCGCGTACGAGGGCGTGGTCACAAGGCCGTGGTCACAAGGCCGTGGTCACGAGGCCGTGGTCACAAGGCCCTGGGCCAAGGGCCGTGGGAGTGGACCTTGCAGGTACGCGACGACGGCCTGGACGCGGTGCGGGACATCGGCGCCGGACGGGCGGGCCCGGTCCGTGCCGGTGGCCGCGTGGGCGGTGGGCGAGGCTCCGAGGGCGAGGAAGGACAGCGTGGACAGGGCCGCGACGGCGGTGCGCAGGAGCACGCGGGAGTTCCCGGACGTGTACGTGGATCGGCTCATAAATGTCAGGAAAATATAAGCGTGTGATAGTTCCGGGATTGTCCGGCGCGACGCGCTCAGAGCCGCCTGAATGCCGTACCGCTCAGACGGTCCAGATAGGCCCCGACCGCCCGGCTGTCCGCGGCCGGTGCGATCAGTCCCACGTGGTTGTCCGGGCGGACCAGGACGAGGGTCTCGGTGCCCGGCTCGATGCCGTACGCCGTGCGGGCGTGGCCCGCCTCGTCGGTCAGGCCGACGGGGCCGCCCGTGCCCACTCCGTACGCCCGCACCGTGTCGCCGTACGCCGCCTCCGCCGCCCGTAGCGCGTCCGCCGCGCCCGGCCCGAAGCCCAGCAGGGTGAAGTGCGGTCCGGCGAACGCCTCGAAGAGGCGGACCGGTGCACCCGTTGCCGCGTCGCGGCAGGGGGCGTCCGGGGCGCGGTCACCCGCCCGCAGGCGGGTGGTGGAGCCCGCGGGGGAGAGCGAGCTCCAGTGGTAGCCGCGGCTCAGGCCGGTGGTCTCCGGGGTGACCGCCGTGTCCAGGCCGCCGCCCGGCAGTCTGATCGCCTCAAGGGTGGCCCGCAGGCGCTCGGAGGCGAAGTCCAGCGTCCAGGAGGCCACGGGCAGCCGCTCCTCCTCGTACGTGTCCAGCAGGACCGGATCCGCCTGGCCGGTGACGACCCGGGCGAGCTTCCAGCCCAGGTTGTACGCGTCCTGGATCCCGGTGTTCATGCCCAGTCCGCCCGCGATGGAGTGCACGTGGGCCGCGTCGCCGGCCAGCAGGACACGACCCACCCGGTAGCGGTCGGCCAGGCGCTCGTTGACCCGGTACGTGGACAGCAGCGAGGCCCGCGACAGGTGGGTGCCCGGCAGCCCGGTGTGCCGGGCGAAGAGCCGGCGGAAGCTCTCCAGTGAGGGCGGTACGGGCGCTCCCGCCCGGTCCCGCTCCGGCCCGGCCTGGAACCACCAGCCCGACCGCGTCCCCGGGATCGGGCACAGCAGCACCGCGCCGTCCTCGTCGAACCATTGGTGCCAGCAGCCGCGGTCGAGGCCGTCCGCCTCCACGTCACCGCAGACCATCATCTGCTCCTCGGTGGTCTTCCCCTCGAACGGGACGCCGAGCAGCTTGCGTACCGGGCTGTGGCCGCCGTCGCACCCCACCACGTACCGCGCCGAGATGCTCCGGCCGTCGGCGAGCGGGACCGTCACCGAGTCGGGGCCCTGCGCCAACCCGGCCGCCTCCGCACCCAGTTCCACCCGCACGCCGTACTCCGCCAGGCGGTCCCGCAGGATCTCCTCCAGCCGCCACTGGGCGATCAGCCACGGCCGGTCGTACGGGGCGTCCGGTGCCGGGCGTGACGCCCCGAACGGGTCGGTGTCGGCGATCGGCAGCCCGTCGCGGTACTTGCGCATGGGCAGCGGAGCCGAGCCCGCCGCCAGGACCCTGTCCGCGACCCCGAGGTCCTCCAGGACTTCCAGGGAACGGGGGTTGGGGCCCTTGGCCCGCGAACTGCGCGGAAATTCCGGCGACTTGTCGATGATCCGTACGTCGATGGAGCGCCGGGCCAGATCGCAGGCCAGGGTCAGGCCGGTCGGGCCCGAGCCGACGATCAGTACCTGGGCGGTGGGCGGGGATGCGGGCATGCGGACTCCTCGGTTGCGTTCCGTGGGCCACCAGGAAAACGCAACCAAGTAAAAAAAGCAACCCAGTCACTAAATATCTGCGCTCGCGGCCTCACGGGCGTCGTGGACGGCGCGCGCCGCCGCGATGTCGCGGCCTTCGTCCTGATCGAGCGGCGCGCCCCGTCACCGCTGGTCGGGCTCGCCCTGTTGCGCCGGGCCCCGATGATCCGCGCCGACCCTGATCCTCGCCGGGGCCGCCTTCGCCCTCGCCCACGGAACGCTGACGATCGCGGCGACCGACGGCGTACCGGACCGGGAACAGGGTCTGGCGGGCGGGCTGCCGCACACCTCGACGCAGTTCGGCTCGGCGGTCGGGATCTCGGCGGTGACGGCGGTGTACGGGATCGCGTCGAGGGGTGCGGACGGTTCGCCCGAAGCCGCCCTGGCGGCCTACCGGGCGGCGCTCGTCGTGCCGGCGGTGATGGTGGCGGCCGGGGCGCTGGTCACGGCCTCGGGGCTGCGCCGGAGGAGGTCGATGCGGAATCCCCGGCCGGTGGTGTCCGCCGCGCCGGCCGGGCCGCCAGCTGCGCCGCGGCGGCCTGCGCCCGAGCCCTCGTCCGCCGTGCCGTCCGGAACGCGTCCCACGTCAGCAGGGTGAGCGCCAGCCACACCAGGGCGAACCCGGCCCACCGCTCCGGCGGCATCGCCTCGTGGAAGTACAGGATGCCGAGGACGAACTGGAAGACCGGCGCCAGATACTGCAGCAGGCCCAGCGTGGAGAGCGGCACGCGGATCGCCGCCGCCCCGAACAGGACGAGCGGTGTGGCCGTGACGATGCCCGTCGAGGCCAGCAGCACCGCGTGACCGGGGCCCTCGGAGGCGAACGTCGACTCGCCCCGCGCGCCCAGCCACAGCAGATAGCCGAGCGCGGGCACGAACAGCACGGCGGTCTCGGCGGTGAGCGACTCCAGGCCGCCCATGTTGACCTTCTTCTTCACCAGACCGTACGTCGCGAAGGAGAACGCCAACGTCAACGAGATCCACGGCGGCTGTCCGTAACCGATCGCCAGGACCAGCACCGCCGCGACACCGGTGCCGACCGCCACCCACTGCGCGGGGCGCAGCCGTTCCCCGAGGAGCAGGACGCCCATGGCGATGGTGACCAGCGGATTGATGAAGTAGCCGAGCGACGCCTCGACGACGTGGCCGTTGTTCACGGACCAGATGTACAGACCCCAGTTGACCGTGATCACGGCCGCCGCGACCGATATCAGGCCGAGCTTCTTCGGCTGCCGGACGAGCTCGCCGATCCAGGACCAGCGGCGCAGCACCAGCAGCGCGATGCCGACGACCCCGAGGGACCAGACCATGCGGTGGGCGAGGATCTCGATCGCGCCGCCGGGTTTCAGCAGCGGCCAGAAGAGGGGGACGACGCCCCACAGACCGTAGGCGCCGATACCGGACAGCAGTCCGGCCCGCTGTTCATTCGTCCCCTTCACGGACCCTCCCGGCGTCTCTGTGTCGGCGCTCCGCGTCCATCGCCCCGTCGACTGCACGACGGTAGCGCCGGGAGGGCCCCGTGTCATAGCCGTATCGTCATACGGTCATGACATGGGGCCCCTGGGGTGCGGGGGAGAGGGAAGGGGCGGAGTTACGCCCCGGCCACCGCGGCGGCCACGGTCTCGGCGAGCGGCGTGGTCGGCCGGCCGATCAGCCGGGCCAGGTCGCCGCTGGTACCGGCGAGCAGTCCGCGCTCGATCGCGGCGTCCACGTCGACGAGGATCGCCGCGAAGCCCTCGGGCAGACCGGCGCCGACCAGGATCTCCTGGTGCACGGAGGCCGGGACGTTCTTGTGGACGATCTCCTTGCCGGTGGCCTTCGCGACCTCGGCGGCGTACTCCGCGAACGACCAGGCGACGTCGCCGCTCAGCTCGTAGGCCGCGCCGATGTGGCCCTCGCCGGTCAGCACGGCGGCAGCCGCGGCAGCGTAGTCGGCGCGGGTGGCGGAGGCGACCCGTCCGTCGCCCGCGTTGGCGACGACGGCGCCGTGCTCCAGGACGGGGGCGAGGTTGTCGGTGTAGTTCTCGGTGTACCAGCCGTTGCGCAGGAAGGTGTGCGGCAGCCCGGAGTCGAGGATGAGCCGCTCGGTGACCTTGTGCTCGTCGGCCAGCGTGAAGTCCGCGTCGGGGCCGCCGAGCACGCCGGTGTACGCGAGCTGCGCGACGCCCGCCGCCTTGGCCGCGTCGATGACGGCGGTGTGCTGCGGTACGCGCCTGCCGACCTCGCTGCCGGAGATGAGCAGGACGCGGTCACCGGCCCGGAAGACGTCCTTCAGGGACTCCGGGCGGTCGTAGTCGGCGACGCGGAGCTCGATGCCGCGGGCGGCGAGCGGGGCGGCCTTCGTCTCGTCGCGGACGACGGCGGCGATCTCGTCCGCGGGCACGGTGGTGAGCAGCTGGTCGATGACGAGACGGCCGAGCTGTCCGGTGGCTCCGGTGACGACGATGCTCATGGGGGGTTTCTCCTCTTTTGGTGGCGCTGGTCCTTGTTCGGGCTCGCCCACTCACTGTAGGGCATGCACTAACCAATCGAAAGTACCCACTTTGAAGTAAGGTACTGGCATGAACGTGAGTGACCCGAGCCCGAGCAGGAAGCCCGACGTGAACCGGCAGATGTGCCCCTCACGGCTGGTCCTCGAACACGTCACCAGCCGCTGGGGCGTCCTGGTCCTCGCCGCACTGCTGGAGCGTTCGTACCGCTTCAGCGAACTGCGCCGCGAGGTCGGCGGGGTCAGCGAGAAGATGCTGGCCCAGACCCTCCAGACGCTGGAGCGCGACGGCTTCGTGCACCGGGACGCGAAGCCGGTGATCCCGCCCCGGGTCGACTACTCGCTCACCGCGCTGGGCAGGGAGGCCGCCGAGCAGGTATGGGCACTGGCCCGCTGGACGGAGCGGCGCCTGGACGCCGTGCACGCGGCGCGCGAGACGTACGACGCGCAGAAGGCGTACGACGCGTAGAAGGCGCGCGAGGCGTGGACCGCCCGGAAGGAGCAGGCGGGCGGAGAGCGGCAGGCGGGCCGAGCAGCAGACAGGCGGAGCAGTGGACGGGCAGGCGGGCAGGCAGGCGGAGCCCGGCAGGCAGTCAAGAGCAGCAGGCGGGCAGGGGCGGTCAGTCGGGCTGAGGCGCTTGCCCCTCGTTCAGCCTCCGCAGCGCCAGCGACACGTCGAACGGCAGGATCGTCACCGCCACGTGCGGCAGTTGCGCCAGCGTCTTCGCCATCTGCTCGCCCGTGCCCCGGTGCAGCAGCTTCCCGAGCACATTGCTGTACATGCGCCGGGGCACCAGCACCGTCAGCCAGGTGTTCCCGTCCTCCGTCGTGCGGGACGCGAGCTCCTTCATCGCGTGCCGCAGCCGCCGGTCCGGGCACTCCACCAGCTCCAGGGAGACGGAGGTGGCCGCCGTCGCCTCCCACCGGGCGGCCAGCCGTCTGCCGTACGCCTCGTCGATCGCGAAGTGCACCGCCCGGATCTCGTCCGGGCGCAGCTCATGGGCGTATCGCAGAGCCTTCAGCGCCGCCAGGTCGAGCGTCTCGACCAGGACGAAGACCAGATGGCGGCGGAACCGCGGCCGGTCGGCTCCCGGGGCCTGGATGCTCTGCAGCGCGGCCGCCTCGTGCCGGTACTCGCGGTTGATCCGCATCAGCGCCCAGACCCCGAGCGGGAAGACCACCACGACCAGCCAGGCACCCTCGGTGAACTTGGTGACGGCGAAGATCAGCACCACGGCGGCCGAGATGACCGCGGTGAGCCCGTTGACCGCGATCTTCAGCCTGCGGTGCGGCTCCCGGCGCCGCAGGTGGTACGCGGTGAGGCCGGCCCCGGCCATGGTGAACGCGGTGAACACGCCGATCGCGTACAGCGCCACCAGCCTGTCCACACTGGCGCCGGTCGCCAGCAGCAGTGCCAGTGAGACGACGGTCAGCGAGATGATGCCGTTGGAGAACGCCAGCCGGTGCCCGCGCCGGGTCAGCACCCGGGGCAGGAACCGGTCCTCGGCGACGAAACTGGCGAGGTACGGGAAGCCGGTGAACGGGGTGTTGGCGCCGGTGTAGAGGATCAGCGCGGTCGCCAGCTGCACGAAGACCAGCCCGGCCGTGCCGATCGGCCCGCTGCCGAACGCGAGATGGGCCTCCTGCGCGATCACGGTCGGGGTGCCGTCGATGTACGGGACCGCATGGGTGAAGTGCGCCAGCGTGGAGACGCCCAGCACGAGAGTGCCGAGTACCGCGCTCATGGTGATGAGGGTGCGGCGGGCGTTGCGGCCCTGGGGTTCACGGAACGCGGAGATGCCGTTGGAGATCGCTTCGAGCCCGGTGAGGGACGAGCCGCCGTTGGCGAACGAGCGCAGCACGATGAAGAGCGAGGCACCGTAGAGCCAGCCGCTGCCCGGGGTGCCGAGCGGCACGACCCCGTCGGCGTGCAGATCGGCGTGCGGCAGTTCGCCCGTGAGCCCGCGCAGCGCGGCGACGAGGAGGACGAGGCCGATCGCGGCCATGAAGAGATAGGCGGGCAGCGCGAAGGCCCGGCCCGCCTCGCGGACCCCGCGCAGATTCCCGTACGCGAGCAGCACGATGACGGCGACGGAGACCGGGAGCTGGAGGTGGTCCAGGCCGGTGAAGTTGCCGCCGACCAGATGGGCGAGCGAGATCAGGGCGTTGGTACCGGCCGAGACCTGCACGGCGACGGTGACGATGTAGTCGACGAGCAGCGCCACGGCGGCGATCTGCGCGACGTTCGGCCCGAAGTTCTCCCGGGCGACGACATACGACCCGCCGGCCCGGGTGTAGATCATCACGACATCGCTGTAGCAGAGCGTCAGGAGCAGCAGCACGAGCAGGATCGCGCCGGTCACGGGCATGAGCAGCGTGAAGGCGGCGGCACCGACGACGGGTACGAGGACCCGGAGCATCTCCTCGGAGCCGTACGCGGTCGAACTGACGCAGTCGGAGGCGAGTACCCCGAGCGCCGTCCGGTTGTTCAGCTTCTCCTCGCTGATGCGCTCGGTGGTGAGCGCCTTGCCGAGCAGACGCCTCTTGATGCGGTACGCCGGGCGGTCCAGGGTCATGGCCACATGGTGCGCGGTGGCCGGCCGGACCCCCGGACGCAATCGCCGGACGGGCCGAAATTCAGCCCGTCCGGCGACGGAGAGAAGCATCGGGCAGCGGCTGGAGGCGGTTCAGCCGACGACGGTCCAGTTGTCGTTGCCCGCGAGGAGCGCGGCCAGGTCGCCCTTGCCGTCCCTCTCGACGGCGGAGTCGAGCTGCTCGGCCATCTGCGTGTCGTAGACGGGCCGGTCGACGCTGCGCAGCACCCCGATGGGGGTCTGGTGCAGGGTGTCGGGGTCGGCGAGGCGGGACAGTGCGAAGGCCGTGGTGGGGCTGGCGGCGTGCGCGTCGTGGACGAGGATCTGCGACTGGTTCTCCTCGGTGACCGCGACGACCTTGAGGTCGCCGGTGGCCGGGTCGCGGACGACACCCTTGTCGTTGTCCGCGCCGAAGAGGATCGGCTGCCCGTGCTCCAGCCGGATCACCGCGTTCTGCGCCTGGTCCTTGTCCTTGAGGACCTCGAAGGCGCCGTCGTTGAAGATGTTGCAGTTCTGGTAGATCTCCACCAGTGCCGTGCCCGGGTGGTCGGCCGCCGCGCGCAGCACGCTCGTGAGGTGCTTGCGGTCGGAGTCGACGGTGCGGGCGACGAAGGACGCCTCCGCGCCGATGGCCAGGGACACCGGGTTGAAGGGGGCGTCGAGCGAGCCCATCGGCGTCGACTTGGTGATCTTGCCGACTTCGGAGGTGGGGGAGTACTGCCCCTTGGTGAGCCCGTAGATCCGGTTGTTGAAGAGGAGGATCTTGAGGTTCACGTTGCGGCGCAGGGCGTGGATGAGGTGGTTGCCGCCGATGGACAGGGCGTCGCCGTCGCCCGTGACGACCCAGACGGACAGGTCGCGGCGGGAGGAGGCGAGCCCGGTCGCGATGGCGGGGGCGCGGCCGTGGATGGAGTGCATCCCGTAGGTGTTCATGTAGTACGGGAAGCGGGAGGAGCAGCCGATGCCGGAGACGAAGACGATGTTCTCCTTCGCCAGTCCGAGTTCGGGCATGAAGCCCTGGACGGCGGCGAGGACCGCGTAGTCGCCGCAGCCGGGGCACCAGCGGACTTCCTGGTCGGACTTGAAGTCCTTCATGGACTGCTTGGCCTCGGCCTTGGGCACCAGATGGAGGAGTTCGTTGGTGTCAGGCATCGATGGCCTCCTTCAGAGCCGTCGCCAGCTGTTCGGCCTTGAACGGCATACCGTTGACCTGGTTGTAACTGCGCGCGTCGATCAGGTACTTGGCCCGGACGAGGGTGGCCAGCTGGCCGAGGTTCATCTCGGGCACGATCACCTTCTCGTAACGCTTCAGCACCTCGCCGAGGTTCCTCGGGAAGGGGTTGAGGTTGCGCAGATGGGCCTGGGCGATGGGGTGTCCGGCGGCGCGCAGCCGGCGGACGGCGGCGGTGATGGGGCCGTAGGTGGAGCCCCAGCCCAGGACGAGGGT
The DNA here is from genome assembly GCF_044742755.1 of Streptomyces sp. NPDC087845. Lineage (NCBI taxonomy): Bacteria > Bacillati > Actinomycetota > Actinomycetes > Kitasatosporales > Streptomycetaceae > Streptomyces > Streptomyces sp. NPDC087845. The sequence goes on along the minus strand of NZ_JBIUVC010000001.1, from coordinate 707,033 downwards.
GCGCGCCTGGTCGGGGTCGTCGGCCTCGATGTCGGGGACCTCGATGCCGTCGATCTTGGCCTGCCGGGTGCGGACCATGAGGTCGTGGTTGGCGGGGTCGTAGGAGATGTTGCCGCTGCCGTCCTGCTTCTCGATGCCGCCGATGCGGTGTTCGAGGCCGGGGGTGCCGGGGATCGCCCAGGGGCGGGCCAGGGTCTCCGGGTCGCGCTTGTACGGCCAGAACACCTCGGTGCCGTCGGCCAGTTCGTGGTTCGGGCCGGTGGTGAACCGGACGCGCAGGTCGGGGAGTCCGTCGACCTCGGGGATCTTCCACGGCTCGGAGCCGTTGGCGAGGTAGCCGTCGGAGAGGAGGAAGACCGGGGTGCGGTAGGTCAGCGCGATCCGGGCGGCGTCGAGTGCGGCGTCGAAGCAGTCCGCCGGGGTCCTCGGGGCCACGATCGGGACCGGGGCCTCGCCGTTGCGCCCGTACATCGCCTGGAGCAGGTCGGCCTGCTCGGTCTTGGTGGGCAGGCCGGTGGACGGGCCGCCGCGCTGGATGTCGACGACGATCAGCGGCAGTTCCAGGGAGACGGCCAGCCCGATGGTCTCCGACTTCAGGGCCACCCCGGGCCCGGACGTCGTCGTCACCGCGAGCGACCCGCCGAACGCGGCGCCCAGCGCGGCGCCGATGCCCGCGATCTCGTCCTCGGCCTGGAAGGTGCGTACGCCGAAGTTCTTGTGCCTGCTGAGCTCGTGCAGGATGTCGGAGGCCGGGGTGATCGGGTACGAGCCCAGGTAGAGCGGCAGATCCGCCTGCCGGCTCGCCGCGATCAGCCCGTAGGACAGCGCCAGGTTCCCGGAGATGTTGCGGTACGTACCCGTCGGGAAGGCCTGCGAGGCGGGTGCCACCTCATAGCTGACGGCGAAGTCCTCCGTCGTCTCCCCGAAATTCCATCCGGCCCGGAAGGCGGCCACGTTCGCCTCGGCGATCTGCGGCTTCTTCGCGAACTTGGCGCGAAGGAACGCCTCGGTTCCCTCGGTCGGCCGGTGGTACATCCAGGACAGCAGCCCGAGCGCGAACATGTTCTTCGAGCGCTCGGCCTCCTTGCGGGAGAGCCCGAACTCCTTCAGCGCCTCGATCGTGAGCGTGGTCAGAGGCACCGGATGGACGTTGTACGCCTCCAGTGAGCCGTCCTCCAGCGGACTGGTCCCGTAGCCGACCTTCGCCATCGGGCGCTTGGTGAACTCGTCGGTGTTCACGATGATTTCGGCACCGCGCGGCACATCGCCGATGTTGGCCTTGAGCGCGGCCGGGTTCATCGCGACCAGGACGTTCGGCGCATCGCCCGGAGTCAGGATGTCGTGATCGGCGAAATGCAGCTGGAACGACGAAACCCCCGGCAGGGTGCCTGCGGGGGCGCGGATCTCGGCGGGGAAGTTCGGCAGCGTGGAGAGATCGTTCCCGAAGGACGCGGTCTCCGAGGTGAACCGGTCACCGGTGAGCTGCATACCGTCTCCGGAGTCACCCGCGAAGCGGATGATCACCCGGTCGAGGCGGCGGATCTCCTTCTCGCCGGCGCCCGCATGATCGGAACCGGGGGCACGCTGTCCGACGAGCGCCTCGTCGGCCTCATCGGCCTGTTCGGTTGGGCTACTGACCTGGCTGGTCACTGAACTGGACCTCCCTCGGGGCGGCGGCTCGGGACCGGCCGGCCCGCCGACGGTCCCAAGGCCCACCCTACGACGGTAAGGGTCGCCTTCCCTGGACCGATCATATGGTGGACGTCGTTTTGAGACGCGATTTGATACCGGTTTGTCATGTTTGGCAAGCCCCCCAGCCGTTCGACGAAGACGCCGTGCGCTCATTCTTTGGTTCTAGGACCCCTGACCGGCCGCCGAGGCGGCCGATCAGGGGCCCGTGGTGATCCTTCCCCGGCCCCCACCAGATATCTGACAGGGTGTCAGCCGGTCAGGAGTTCAGGTAGGTCAGTACTGCCAGTACCCGGCGGTGATCCCCGTCACTGGGGGACAGGCCGAGTTTCAGGAAGATATTGCTGACGTGCTTCTCCACGGCGCCGTCGCTCACCACCAGCTGCTTGGCCACCGCGGAGTTGGTCCGCCCCTCCGCCATCAGGCCGAGCACCTCGCGCTCGCGCGGCGTCAGCCCGGCCAGGACGTCCTGTTTACGGCTGCGGCCCAGCAGCTGGGCCACCACTTCCGGGTCCAGCGCCGTGCCGCCCTGCGCCACCCGGACCACCGCGTCCACGAACTCCCGGACCTCGGCGACCCGGTCCTTGAGCAGATACCCGACACCCCGGCTGGATCCGGCCAGCAGCTCGGTGGCGTACTGCTCCTCGACGTACTGCGAAAGGACCAGGACTCCGATCCCGGGGTAGTCCTTGCGCAGCCGCACGGCCGCCCGCACGCCCTCGTCGGTGTGGGTGGGCGGCATCCGCACGTCGGCGACCACCACATCGGGCAGCGCGTCCTCTCCCGCGAGATCGTGCACCGTCTTGATCAGTGCCTCGGCGTCTCCGACCCCGGCGACCACGTCATGCCCGAGATCGGTCAGCAGCCGGGTGAGCCCTTCCCGGAGCAGTACCGAATCCTCGGCTATGACTACCCGCACTCTGTCCTCCACCATGACGCCGTATCCCCCACTGCTCGCTGGTCCTCGTACGGTATCCAGCATCCCAGTATCGGCAGTGCTGTGTCCCCGGCCGCCGTACTGGCTCGAAATCGAGCCTGTACGGCGGCCGGGGACGAGAGGGCGTGGAGCGGGCCGCGGACCTGGGGGTTCGGTCGCGGCCCGGTGCGGGTGGGCTTCAGCCGCGCCACGGCAGCTCGGCCGTGATCCGCGTCGGACCGCCCTGCGGGGAATCCACGACGAGGACGCCGTCCACCGCGTCCAGCCGCTCGGTCAGCCCGGCCAGCCCGCTGCCCGACGACACATCGGCGCCGCCGCGCCCGTTGTCGGTGACCTGGAGCATCAGCCGGTTCGCGGCCCGCCACACGTCGACCGACGCATGGGTCGCGTGCGCGTGCTTGCTCACGTTCTGCAGCAGCTCGGAGACCGTGAAGTACGCGATCCCCTCGATCGCCTGGGCGGGCCGGGACGCCAGGTCCACCTCGACCGTCACGGGGACGGTGCAGCGGGAGGCGATGGCGGAGAGTGCGGCGTCGAGTCCGCGGTCGGTGAGGACGGCGGGGTGGATGCCGCGGGCGAGGTCGCGGAGTTCCTGGAGGGCGACCTTGACCTCGCCGTGGGCCTCGTCGACCATGCGGGCCGCGGCTTCGGGGTCGTCCGTCAGTTTCTCCTTCGCCAGGCCCAGATCCATGGCGAGGGCGACGAGCCGGGCCTGTGCGCCGTCGTGCAGGTCGCGCTCGATGCGGCGCAGGTCGGCGGCGGCCGTGTCGACGACCACCCCGCGGTCCGACTCCAGCTCCGAGACGCGCGTCGCCAGCCGGGACGGCCCGAGCAGCCCGGCCACCATCACCCGGTCCACGCTCGTCAGACCGCGGATGATCCACGGGGTGATGAGGACGACCACCAGACCGCACACGGCGGTCGCGGCCAGCTCGAAGGTGGAGTCGAGGTAGATCTGGCGGTGGTCGTCGCCGTACAGCTGAATGCCCTGGACCCCCACGGCCGTCGGGAAGATCCAGTGCCACAGCGGGTAGGTGAGGGCGGCCCACCCGTACGACCAGAACGTCAGCGAGACGACGAAGGCGAAGACCGCCCACGGGAAGTGCAGCAGCGCGTAGAGCAGATGCCGCCAGGACACCCCGCTCTTCAGGACCGCGCCCACCCAGGACATCAGACCGCCGGTCCGGCCGCGCACGGGCGCCGGCTCGGCCACCTCCAGCCCCAGCAGTCCGCGCGCCCGAGCCCGCTCCAGCGCGCCGAAACCGCGGCACATCGCCAGCGTGCCGGCCAGGATCGGGACGCCGAGGAAGGTGATCAGCATGCCGATGCCCAGCGACGTCAGGGCGATCGAGAGGCTGAACAGGATCGTGCTGATCGGCAGGCCCAGCAGCAGATAGCCGAACTCGCGCCAGGTCCTGCCCTCCAACGGCGCGCGCAGCGCGGCGGGGAGGAAGTGCTTCACCGGGGGACGGCCCCCGAAACCGGCTCCGGACCGCTGGTGGTCCCGAGTGTCCGGTCCGTATGCCGTGGCCATGGATGCTGTCCGTTTCGTCTCGGGGGGCCGGTTTCTCCGGCGGTTTCACGGTTCCGGGTTCCGGGGCGGGTTCCACGGTTCCGGGTTCCGGGGTTTCGGCTGGTACGTCAAGGGTGCCGGGTCGCGGGCCCGCCCACCATGAGGGCGGTATCCCTCTTCGGCCGGGGGTTTTCCCCACCCCCCGAGGGGGCCTAGGGATGCCCGGCGGCCCGGTCGGCGTCCCGGTCCCGCCAGGGCAGTTCCGCGGTGACGGTCGTGGGGCCGCCGACCGGGGAGTCCAGGACGAACAGCCCGTCGACGGCGCCCAGCCGTTCGGCCAGCCCGGCCATGCCCGTACCACCGTCCATCCGGGCCCCGCCCCGCCCGTCGTCGGTGACCTGGAGCAGCAGCCGGTCCGCCGACCGCCACACCTCCACGGACGCCGAGCGTGCCCCGCTGTGCTTGCTCACGTTCTGCAGCAGCTCCGAGACCGTGAAGTACGCGATCCCCTCGATCGCCTCCGCCGGACGCGCCGGAAGATCCACCCCCACCGTCACGGGGACGGTGCAGCGGGAGGCGATGGCGGAGAGTGCGGCGTCGAGTCCGCGGTCGGTGAGGACGGCGGGGTGGATGCCGCGGGCGAGGTCGCGGAGTTCCTGGAGGGCGACCTTGATCTCGCCGTGGGCCTCGTCGACCATGCGGGCCGCGGCTTCGGGGTCGTCCGTCAGTTTCTCCTTCGCCAGGCCCAGGCCCATGGCGAGGGCGACGAGCCGGGCCTGTGCGCCGTCGTGCAGGTCGCGCTCGATGCGGCGCAGGTCGGCGGCGGCCGTGTCGACGACCACCCCCCGGCCCGACTCCAGCTCGGCGATCCTGCGCTCCAGCTCGTCGGAGGGGGAGAGCAGCCCGCGCGCCATCGCCCGGTCGGCATGGGTGAGGAACCGTGCGATGTAGGGGAGCACCGGCCACAGCACGAAGAGGCTCACCAGCGTCACGGTGAAGGTGAGCACGCCCCAGGGCAGCCGGATGAAGGAGTACAGCACCGCCCGCCAGCCCACCGGGTCCTTGAGGCTCGACCACAGCCAGGGGAAGAAGCCCTGGGCCGGGCGGGACAGCTCCATCGGGCTGGGTTCGTCGACCCGCACCCCGAGCATCGCCCGCGCCCGGCCCCGCTCCGCCCTGCCGATCAGCCGCGCCCCGTGCAGCCCGGCAGCGAGGAAGGGCAGGCCGACCACGGTGACCGAGAGCCCCACGCCGACGCCGATCATGAACACTGTGTAAAGAAACCCGGCCACAGCCATGGGGAGGTTGGCCAGGAGATAGGCGATTTCCTTCCACGTCCGCCGATCGAGGGCGAAGCGGGCGGGCGGTGGGCGGTCGTTGTCGGGCAGGGGGCTCATGGTCATACGCCCAGCCTGCCGGGCGAGGGCCCGCGCACGCCATGGGGCTCGTGGGTGGCGTGAAGTAGGGATAACCCCACCCGTTGCCCGACGCGGCTGCTTACCCTCTCTTTAACAGGGCCTAGACTCCCGTGCGTACAGATCGTCGAACGGGTTTGAGAGAGCGAGGGGCGGACGTGGCGGACCTGCCGGAATCGACCGTTCTCGCGTCGGACTATTTCCACAGCTATTCCGTGGTCGGACTGCTCGCCGTGATCGGCGTGCTGTTCGTCGCCGTCGCCTTCGGGGCGGGCCGGCTGCTGCGCCCCGTGGTTCCCACGCCGGAAAAGCTCCTGACGTACGAGTGCGGCGTGGACCCGGTGGGTGAAGGATGGGCACATACCCAGGTCCGTTATTACGTCTATGCCTTCCTGTACGTGATCTTCGCCGTCGACTCGATCTTCCTGTTCCCGTGGGCGACCGTATTCGCCGCACCCGGATACGGGGCGACGACTCTGGTGGAGATGTTCATCTTCCTCGGTTTCCTGGCCGTAGGACTGCTCTACGCATGGAAGAAGGGCGTCCTCGAATGGACGTGACGAGCGCTCTGCCCCCCGAGCACCGGCCCACGACGCAGCCGGGACCGGAGCAGGAGCCCGGGGCGGGATCCGAACCGCAGCCCGCTCCGACGTTCCTGCCGGAGCCCAAGCGGCTCGGCGTCCTGTCGCGCCTGGCTCCCGAGCCGATGAAGGTGGTCCTGAACTGGGGCCGCCGCTACAGCCTCTGGGTCTTCAACTTCGGGCTCGCCTGCTGCGCCATCGAATTCATCGCCGCCTCCATGGCCCGGCACGACTTCATCCGGCTCGGCGTGATCCCCTTCGCCCCCGGCCCGCGCCAGGCCGACCTCATGATCGTCTCCGGCACGGTGACGGACAAGATGGCTCCGGCCGTGAAGCGGCTGTACGAGCAGATGCCCGAGCCCAAGTACGTCATCTCCTTCGGCGCCTGCTCCAACTGCGGCGGCCCCTACTGGGACTCGTACTCCGTGACGAAGGGCGTCGACCAGATCATTCCGGTCGATGTCTACGTACCCGGCTGCCCGCCCCGGCCGGAGGCGCTCCTCCAGGGCATCCTCAAGCTCCAGGAGAAGATCGCCCGCGAGTCGCTGGGCGACCGGTACGCGACGGGCGGCGACAGCCGTCCCTCCACCACCGCACTGCGCAGCGGCCTGGTCGCCGCCCCGCCGGCACCGGGGGAGGACCGCGCATGACCGGCACCCCTGTCGGCGCCGCCGACGACGCCTACGACTACGACCGCCTGCCGGACGCCGCCGCCGAGTTCTTCGGCGCGGAGGCGACCGCCGCGTACGCGTACGACCTGCTGACCGTCGACGTACCGGCCGCCTCCTGGACCGCCGCCCTCGAAACGGCCCGCGACCGGCTGGGCTGCACCTATTTCGACTGGCTGAGCGCGGTCGACGAACCGGGTACCGGCTTCCGGGTCTGCGCGCACGTCGCGGCCCTGGCCGAGGGCAGGATCCGCCGCCTGCTGATCCGTACGACCGTGCCGCACGAGGCGGCCGTCCTCCCCACCGCCATCGACATCTACGCGGGCGCCGCCTGGCACGAACGCGAGACGCACGAGATGTTCGGCATCGGCTTCGAGGGCCACCCGCATCTGGTGCCGCTGCTGCTGCCCGAGGGCTTCGAGGGCCACCCGCTGCGCAAGGACTTCGTCCTGGCGGCACGCGTCGCGAAGGCCTGGCCGGGCGCGAAGGAGCCGGGCGAGTCGGAGCACGGCGGCCCGAAGCGGCGCACGATGCTGCCGCCCGGCGTCCCCGACCCGAACGAATGGGGCCCCTTGAAGGGCCAGCTCCCGCCCGCCCCGTCCCGCCCGGCGCGCGCCGCACGCGCGGCGGGCGACCGCCCGGTACGCCGTACCCGGAGCGCGAGCGAGGGCTCGGCCGGCCAGCGGGCGGAGGCAGCCGCACCGGCAGCCGGAGCCGAGACCACGCCTCCCGCACCCCCGCGCCGCACCCGCAGCGCCTCCCAGGGCTCGGCGAGCCAGCAGCGCGAAGCGCCGAAGCCGACCACGGGTACGGGTACGGAGCCGAGCACCGGGGCGGGGGCGGCGGAGCCGAGCACCGGAAGCACCGATGCTCCCTGGCACCACGCCCGCCCGGCTTTCGACACCACCCCCGAACCGCCCGCGGTACCGGGTGCGCCGGGTACCTCCGGTGCGCCTGGTACCTCTGGCACCCCCGGTACCTCTGGCACCCCAGATGCCTCTCAGCCACGCGGCACGACGGACGCCCCAGGCGCCCCGGATGCTCCGGACACCTCAGGCACCCCAGGCGCCCCGGAGCAGCCCGGCACCCCGCCCTCGCCCGCCGCTCCCGAGCAGTCCGAAACCGAAACCGAAACCCCCGACCGCCCCGCCGGAGGCGATACCGCGTGAACGACGTACTCGACGTCGCCCTCCGGCTCGTCATCGTCTTCGCCGTGTTCATGGTCCTCCCCCTCGTCGTGGGACAGACCGAGCACAAGGTGATGGCCCACATGCAGGGCCGCCTCGGACCCATGTACGCGGGCGGCTTCCACGGCTGGGCCCAGCTCGTCGCCGACGGTGTGAAGTTCGCGCAGAAGGAAGACATCGTCCCGGCCGGGGCCGACCGCCGTATCTTCCAGCTCGCACCGGCCGTCGCGCTGCTCCCGTACCTCCTCGTGCTCGTCGCCATCCCGATCGGTCCGAGCGAGGGCGCGGTCGGCCAGGTCGTCGACGCGGGCATCTTCTTCGTGCTCGCCGTGATGGGCGTCGGAGTGCTCGGCTCGCTCATGGCGGGCTGGGCCTCGGCCAACAAGTTCTCCCTGCTCGGGGGCCTGCGTACCGCCGCCCAGCTGCTCGCGTACGAACTGCCGATGCTGCTCGCCGCCGCCTCCGTCGCGATGGCGGCCGGCACCGTCTCCCTCCCGGGCATCCTCAACGCCTTCGAGTGGTGGTGGCTGCCCTGGCAGATCGTCGGCGCCCTGGTCTTCTTCGTGGCCGGACTCGCCGAGCTGCAACGCCCGCCGTTCGACATGCCGATCGCCGACTCGGAGATCATCTTCGGTGCGTACACCGAGTACACCGGCCTCCGCTTCGCGCTGTTCCTGCTCGCCGAGTACGCCGGCATCGTCGTGCTGTGCGGACTGACCACCGTCCTCTTCCTCGGCGGCTGGCACGGCCCGTTCGGCGCCGACGGACTCGGCTGGGTCTGGACGCTCCTCAAGACCGCGGCCCTCGCCTTCGTCATCATCTGGCTGCGCGTGAGCTACCCGCGGCTGCGCGAGGACCAGCTCCAGAAGCTCGCCTGGACCACGCTCATCCCGCTCGCCCTCGCGCAGATCGCGCTCACCGGCATCGTGAAGGTGGCGATCAACTGATGACCGCGTCGCTCCCGCCCTCCTCGCCCCGCATCCCCGGCTCCGGTCTGGCCAAGGGCCTGGCCGTCACGCTGCGGACGATGACGAGGAAGTCGGTCACCGCCCAGTACCCGGACGTCCAGCCGGAGCTCCCGCCCCGGTCCCGCGGAGTCATCGCCCTGTTCGAGGAGAACTGCACGGTCTGCATGCTCTGCGCCCGTGAGTGCCCGGACTGGTGCATCTACATCGACTCCCACAAGGAGACGGTGCCCGCCGCGGTTCCGGGCGGCCGGGAGCGCAGCCGCAACGTCCTCGACCGCTTCGCGATCGACTTCTCGCTCTGCATGTACTGCGGTATCTGCATCGAGGTGTGCCCCTTCGACGCACTGTTCTGGTCACCGGAGTTCGAGTACGCGGAGACGGACATCCTCGAACTCACCCACGAGCGCGACAAGCTCCGCGCATGGATGTGGACGGTGCCGGAACCACCCGCGCTCGACCCGGGCGCCGAGGAGCCGAAGGAGATCGCCGCCGCCCGCAAGACGGCGGAGAAGCTCGAAGCCCAGCGCGCCAAGGAGGCGCAGGAAGCCCAGCAGGCCCGAGCGGCCCAGCAGATCCAGCAGGACCGGAAGGAAGAGGGGGAGGAGTGACACTCGCAGCCGCCGCAGCCCACTCCGCCCACTCCGGCTTCCTCTCCCCGACCGGCATCGAGATCGCCTTCGTCCTCGTCGGCATCGCCACCTTCGGCGCGGCCCTCGTCACCGTCACGACCAAGCAGCTGGTGCATGCCGCCCTCTGGCTGGTCGCGGCGCTCGGCGGGCTCGCCGTCGAGTACCTCCTGCTCACCGCGGAGTTCATCGCCTGGGTACAGGTACTGATCTACGTCGGTTCCGTGGTCGTCCTCCTTCTCTTCGGGCTGATGCTCACCAAGGCCCCCATCGGCCGCTCCCCGGACGCCGATTCGGGCAACCGCTGGGCAGCCCTCGGCGTGGCGGTGGCCTCCGCCGGCACGCTCGTCTGGGTCGTCGTCGACGCCTTCCGCACCACCTGGATCGACCTGGGCGGACCGGCCCAGGGCTCCACCGAAGTGACCGGCGCCTTCCTCTTCCGGCACTGGGTGCTGCCGTTCGAGGCGCTCTCCGTCCTGCTGCTCGCCGCCCTCGTCGGTGCGATCGTCCTGTCCCGCAAGCGCGGTAAGGAGCAGAGCTGATGCACCTCGCCTATCCCGCCGTGCTCGCCGTCCTCCTCTTCTGCACCGGGCTGTACGGAGTGCTCGCCCGCCGCAACGCGATCCTGGTCCTGATGTCCGTCGAGCTGATGCTCAACGCCGTCAACCTCAACCTGGTCGCCTTCGACGTCTGGCTCCGCGACACCCTGCACTCCGGCCAGGCCCTCACCCTCTTCACCATCGCCGTCGCGGCGGCCGAGATCGGCATCGGCCTGGCCATCGTCCTCGCCGTCTACCGCAACCGCGGCAGCTCGGACATCGACCGCCTCCGCGACACCGCCGAGACCGACGCCGCCGAAACCCTCCCCGGCGACGAGGCCGATGAGGACGACGAGACCGAAGGCACCGAAGACCAGGCCACTGCTCCGGCAGGGAAGGCAAAGAAGGCAGAGGCCACCACGTGACCACCACGACCCTCGCCGTCCTCGTCCCCCTCCTTCCGTTCCTGGGCGCCGCGGCCGGCCTCCTTCTCGGACGCACCGCCCCCGGTTACGTACGGCCCCTCGCCGTACTGCCGACCCTCGCCGCCTTCGTGCTCGCCGTCGCCGTCGCCTCGCGCCAGGGCGGCGGACGGGCCATCGACGCGGCGACCCGGCTCACCCCCACCGGCTCCGTCCCGATCGACCTCGCCCTGCACCTCGACGGCTTCGCGGTCCTCGTCGCCGTCCTGGTCGGGCTCGTCGCGACCTGCGTGCAGATCTACTCGACCGCCTATCTGCGCGACGACCCCCGCTACCCCTCGTACGCGGCCCTCATCTCCCTCTTCACCTCCGCGATGCTGCTCGTCGTCTACTCCGGCGACCTGATGGTGCTCCTGGTCGGCTGGGAGATCATGGGCATCTGCTCGTACTTCCTCGTGGGCCACTACTGGGAGACGTCCGAGGCCCGCGCCGCCTCCCTCAAGGCATTCCTGGTCACCAAGCTCGGCGACGTCCCCTTCCTGATCGGGCTGTTCGCACTCGCCGCCGACACCGGCTCGTTCCGCATCACCCGCATCCTGGGCGCCGTCGCGAACGGCGGCCTGGACCACCCCACCCTCATCGCCCTGCTGCTCCTCGCGGGTGTCGCGGGCAAGTCCGCGCAGTTCCCCCTGCACACCTGGCTGCCCGACGCGATGGCCGGCCCCACCCCCGTCTCCGCGCTGATCCACGCCGCGACGATGGTCGCCGCCGGCATCTACTTCGTGGCCCGGCTCCTTCCCGTCTTCGCCCAGTCGGGCGCGGCCCTCGTCGTCCTCGCCGTGATGGCGGCGGTCACGATGATCGGGTCGGGGATCGCCGCCCTCGCCCAGGACGACATCAAGCGCGTCCTCGCGTACTCGACGATCGGCCAGCTCGGCTACATGTCCGGCGCCCTCGCCGTCGGCGACCGCGGGGCCGCCGTCTTCCACCTCCTCTCGCACGGCGCGTTCAAGGCCGTCCTCTTCCTCGCCGCGGGCGTCGTCATCCACGCCGCCGGAACCAACTCGCTGGCCGCCATGTCCCGCATGGGCGGCCTGGCGAAGCGCATCCCGGACGCCTACTGGACGATGACCGTCGCCCTCCTCGCGCTCGCCGCCATCCCGCCGTTCGCCGGCTTCTTCTCCAAGGAAGCCGTCCTCGTCGCCGCCGAACACACCGCATTCGGGGACCGGCACGTCGCCCCGGCCGCCGCCGGCTGGACCGTCCTCGTCGCCGGGCTGCTGGCCGCCGTCCTCACCGCCGCGTACGCCATCCGGCTGTGGCTCCTCGCCTTCCGGGGCCGCGGCGCCGAGGCACCCGACCACGGCAGGCAGCCCGTCGCGATGACCGCCGTCCTCTGGGTCCTCGCCGTCCCCACCATCGCCTTCGGACTGACCGTCGGCGCGATCACCGACTGGTTCGACGGCCACAGCCTCACGCCGTCCCTGACCACGGCCGTCCTCTCCACGGGCGCCGGCCTCGTCGGCGGCCTCGTCACCTACGGTGCCTGGCGCCACACCTCGGCCCTCGCCGCCCGTACGCCCGCGGGCACGGTCGTGGCCCACCCCGAGGCCGAACCCGCCCTCGTCGAGGCCCAGGCCATGTCGGCGCACACCGCCGCCTACGGCAGCTACGGGGACGCCCCCGACCCGGCCGACCCCGGCCGCCTGCTGCTCGGCCCGCTCCACCGCCACGCCGCCGCGGGCTTCCACCTCGACGCCCTGTACACGGCCCTGTTCGTCCACCCCGTCCAAGCCGCGGCGAGCCTCGTCCGCTTCCTGGACCGAGAGGTCGTCGACACCTACGTACGCGGCTCCGGCACCGGCGCACGCTGGCTCGGCACCGCCGTCCGCCGCGCCCAGACGGGCAATGTGCAGACCTACCTCAGCGCACTGCTCGCCGGTTCGCTGGTCCTGGCGATCGCCGCCGTCGTTTTTGCCAACGTCAACGCCGGGTCGTGAGCCGTGATCGATATCAGTGAATCCGTGATGCAGTTCCTTCTCGCGTTCATCGTCGTCGCCCCGCTCCTCGGGGCCGTGGCAGCTCTGCTGCCGGCCCCGCCCGGGCTGAAGGGCAGCAGCCCCGAGCAGGCCGTGCTCCGCCACGGTGTGACCGTCACCGGTGCGATCCTCGTCGCCACGATCGTCCTCGCCGCGGGCTTCGACCACGACCACCCGTCGAAGATGCAGGCCACCACCGACATCAGCTGGATCCCGGCGCTCGACGTCCGCATCCACCTCGGCATCGACGGCATCTCGCTCCCCCTTCTCGTACTGACCGCGCTGCTGACCTTCCTCTGCGCGCTCTACAGCTACTTCAAGCTGCCCGCGGGCCCCTCCCCGAAGGCCTTCGTCGCACTCGTCCTCGTCCTGGAGTCCGGCACTCTCGCGACCTTCGCCGTCCTCGATCTGCTGCTGTTCTTCCTGGCGTTCGAGATGGTGCTCATCCCGATGTACTTCCTCATCGCCCGCTGGGGCGGTGCGCAGAAGCAGGCCGCCGCCTGGAAGTTCATCCTCTACACACTGCTCGGCTCGGTCGTCATGCTGCTGGGCCTGCTCCTCATCGGACTGAAGAGCGGCACCTTCGACATGGTGGCACTCGCCACTGACAACGGCCGTGGGCTCACCTCGTCCGTGCAGGTCATCGCCGTTCTGGCGATCGGCGTCGGGCTCGCCGTGAAGACCCCGATGTGGCCGCTGCACAGCTGGCTCCCGGACGCCCACACCGCCGCCCCGACCGTCGGCTCGGTCCTGCTCGCGGGCGTCCTGCTGAAGATGGGTACGTACGGATTCGTCCGCATCCTGCTCCCCATCACCCCCGACGGCATGCACACCTTCGCGCCCTACCTCGCCGCCTTCGCGGTGGTCGGCATCGTCTACGGATCGCTCGCCTGCCTGGCGCTGGCACGCCCCGGCTCCAAGGGCGACCTCAAGCGCCTGATCGCGTACTCCTCCGTCGGCCACATGGGCTTCGTGCTCCTCGGCATCGCGAGCATGACCCCCACCGGAGTCAACGGCGCGCTCTTCGCCAACATCGCCCACGGCCTCATCACCGGCCTGCTGTTCTTCCTGGTCGGCGCGGTCAAGGACCGGTACGGCACCGCGGACCTCGACACCCTCTCCGGCGCCACCGGAGCCGCGCTCTACGGCCGGGCCCCCCGCCTCGGCGGCCTCCTCGCGTTCGCGGCCGTCGCCTCCCTGGGCCTGCCCGGGCTCGCCGGGTTCTGGGGAGAGATGCTCGCCCTGTTCGGCTCCTTCGACCCCGCCGACGGACTCAGCCGCCCCGCCTTCCTCACCTTCATGTCGATCGCCGCGTTCGGCACCCTGCTCACCGCCGCGTACATGCTGATCGTCGTACGCCGCGTCTGCATGGGCGAGAAGCGCGAGGAGCCGCAGCGGTTCGCCGACGTCCAGACGTACGAATTCGCCGCCTGGACCCCGCTCGTCGCCCTCACCGTCCTCGCCGGCCTGTGGCCCGCCGTCCTCCTCGGCCTCACCGACCCGGCCGTGCAGAAGCTCCTCGCAGGAGGCAAGTCGTGACCTCAGCCGTCGTCACCACAGCGGCCGACAGCACCACCAGCCTCGTCCAGACCATCGACTGGCTCGCGATCGCGCCCCCGGTCGTGGTGGCGGCCGTCGCCCTGATCGTCCTGGTCGCCGACCTCTTCCTCCCCGCGGAACGCAAGCCGCTCCTCGGCTGGCTCACCATGGCCGGACTTGTCGCCGGACTCGCCCTCCTCGTCCCGCTGCGCGCGGGCGACCACTCCACCTTCTGCCTGACCGCGGCCACCACCGGCACCGGTACCACCGGGGCCTGCAGCTACACCGCCGACCACTTCGCCCTCGTCATCCAGGCCCTCGTACTCGGCGGCGCCCTGCTGACCGCCCTGCTCTCCCTCGGGGACACCCGCAGACTCCCCGCCGGCGAGTTCTGGTTCCTGCTGCTCTCCTCCGCTTCGGGCGCCGCGCTCCTGCCGGCCGCCCGCGACCTCGCCACCCTCGTCGTCGCCCTCGAAGTCGCCTCGCTGCCCGCCTTCGCCCTCGTCGGCATCAAGCGCGGCGACCGGCGGTCCTCCGAGGCCGCGCTGAAATTCTTCCTCTCCTCCGTCGTCGCCACCGCCGTCATGCTGCTCGGCGTCAGCTTCGTGTACGCGACCACCGGCACCCTGCACCTCACGGAGATCGCCGCCCGGCTCGACGACGTACCGGGACAGCTCGACACCCTCGCCCGGACGGGCGTCGTCCTCACCCTGGTCGGCTTCGCCTTCAAGACGGCCGCCGCGCCCTTCCACTTCTGGGTGCCCGACACCTACGTCGGCGCCCCCCTGCCGGTCGCCGCCTACCTCTCGGTCGTCGGGAAGGCCGTCGGCTTCTCCGGCCTCATCCTCGTCACCGTGATCGCGTTCCCGGCGTACGCGGACGTCTGGGGACCGGCCCTCGCCGTCCTCGCCGCACTCACCATGACGATCGGCAACGTCGCCGCCCTGCGCCAGAGCGCCACCCGCGTCCGCAGCGCCGTACGCCTGCTCGCCTGGTCGTCCGTCGCCCAGGCCGGCTACCTCCTGGTGCCGATCGCCGCCGCCGCGTACTCCAGCGACGAACACATCGGCTCGACGGTCGCGTACGCCCTCATGTACGCCGTCGTGAACCTCGGCGCCTTCGCGGTGGCCGCCCTCGTCGCCCGTACGAATCCCGGGAACCGGATCTCCGACTACCGCGGCCTGTACGCCACCCGCCCCCTCACCGCCCTCGCGATGGCGTTCTTCCTGCTCTGCCTGGCCGGTCTGCCGCCCGGCATCGTCGGCCTCTTCGCCAAGGTCACGGTCTTCTCCGCGGCCGTCGACGCGGGACTCGGCTGGCTCGCGGTCGTCATGGCCGTCAACGTGGTGATCGCGCTCTACTACTACCTGGGGTGGACCGCGACGCTCTTCCGCGCCCCCGAAGAGGCCCCGGCGCGTGCCCCGGCGGACGAGGCCGCGCCCGCGGACGCCGCCGCACCCGCCCCCACCAGGCACCACGCCGCGACGCCCGTCACCCTCGCGATCGCGCTCACCGCGGTCGTCGGCGTCGTACTCTCCGGCGCTCCGCAGACGATCCTCCGGTTCGCCGCCGTGAATCTCTTCTGACGTACTCAAGATCGGTTTGCCCGGGACGGTCCGCACAGGGCAAGGTCATGCCCGCACATCCCCACACACGCACCCACATCCCAGAGGAGCCAGAGCAGTGCTGAACGGGTTCAAGGACTTCATCCTGCGCGGAAACGTCATCTCCATGGCCATCGGGCTGGCCGTCGGAGCCGCGTTCACCGCAGTCGTCACCGGATTCAGCACCGCCTTCATCACCCCGCTGATCGGCCTCGCCACCGGCTCCGTCGGCGACTTCAGCTCGGCGCAGTTCTCGGTCGAGGGCGCCATCTTCCCGTACGGGAAGTTCCTGGCCGCCGCCATCGCCTTCCTGATCACGGCCGCGGTGCTCTACTTCGGCGTCGTCGTCCCCATGGCGAAGGTCCAGAACCGTTTCTCCAAGGCGGAGGAGAAGGTCGACATCAAGGCCGCCCTGCGCGACTGCCCCCGCTGCTACACCGAGATCCCGGCCATCGCCTCCCGCTGCGCCCACTGCACCAGCGAGATCAAGCCGGACCCCGAGGCCCTCGCCGTCGCCGGACTTCCCGCCCAGCGCTGAGCGGTCCGGCCCGGACGGCTCAGCGCGCAGCCCCTCGGGGCCTGCCCGGCGAATCACGGCCGGACAGGCCCTGACCCGTTCGGCCCAGAGCCCGATTGGGCCGTCGGCGCCGGGCAGGCCCTGCCCCGCGGCCGCGCACACAAGGGAACTAGCTCTCCTCGCCTGGCGTTGACCTGTACGGGAGGCTCCACTGGGGGAGTGGAGACCACCAAGCAAAGGGTTCCCCTGCCGCACCACTTGGAGGGCGTACCGTGCACCGCCGGCACAACGGGCTGAAAACCGCCGTACTCCTCGGGGGCTTGTCCGCACTCATCATCGTCATCGGAAGCTTCTTCGGACGTACGGGCCTGATCGTCGCGCTCCTCGTAGCCGTCGGCACCAACGCCTACGCGTACTGGAACAGCGACAAGCTGGCGCTCAGGGCCATGCGTGCCCGCCCCGTCAGCGAATTCGAGGCGCCACAGCTCTACCGCATGGTCCGCGAGCTCTCGACGGCCGCCCGCCAGCCGATGCCCCGGCTCTACATCTCCCCGACCCAGGCCCCCAACGCCTTCGCCACCGGCCGCAACCCGCGCAACGCGGCGGTCTGCTGCACCGAGGGCATCCTCCAGATCCTGGACGAGCGAGAGCTGCGCGGCGTCCTCGGCCACGAGCTGAGCCATGTCTACAACCGCGACATCCTGATCTCGTCCGTCGCCGGAGCGCTCGCCTCCGTCGTCATGTTCCTGGTCAACTTCGCCTGGCTGATTCCGGTCGGCCGGTCCAACGACGACGAGGGCCCCGGCCTCCTGGGCATGCTGATGATCATGATCCTCGGCCCGCTGGCGGCCTCCATCATCCAACTGGCCGTGAGCCGCTCCCGCGAGTACCAGGCCGACGCCTCGGGCGCCCAGCTGACCGGCGACCCGCTGGCCCTCGCCAGTGCCCTGCGAAAACTCGACGCAGGAACGAAACAGCTCCCGCTGCCTCCCGAGCCGAGGATCGAGACCGCGAGTCACATGATGATCGCGAACCCCTTCCGCCCCGGCCAGGGGATGTCCAAGATGTTCTCGACTCACCCGCCGATGGCGGAGCGCATCGCCCGACTGGAGCAGATGGCAGGTCATCGGCCGTGAAGACGGCCGGGGGAGGGGCGAACCGGGATCCCCGGCCGCGGGGATCCCCGGCCGCCGGCCCGGCGGCCCGGCAGGCACGAGACCTGCGGCGTCACCGCCGGCGCGAGACCTGCGGCGTCACCGGGCTCCGAACGCCTCGTCGGTCGTGACGACATCTCGCCCCAGCGGCATGAGGGAGATGGGGATCATCTTCAGGTTCGCCCAGCCGAAGGGGATGCCGATGATCGACAGGAACAGCGGGATGCTCGTGAGCAGGTGCCCCAGCGCCAGCCACCATCCGGCGAAGACGAGCCAGATCACGTTGCCCACGCACGAGGGCGCCCCCGCGTCGGGCCGCTCCACGGTCGTCCGGCCGAACGGCCACAGGACGTACCCCGCGATCCTCATCGAGGCGATGCCGAAGGGAATGGTCACGATGAGGATGAAGCAGATGAGTGCCGCGACCGCGTAGCCGAGAGCCATCCAGAAGCCGCAGAACACCACCCACAGGATGTTGAGGATCAACTGTAGAGGCTTCATGATCACTGCGCTCCGTCTCGCTCGTCCGCCGGCCCTGCTCCATGCCAGTATCAGGCCCGGACGCCGAGAGCCGGAACCCGAGGGGGCGGGAGAGGCCGCCCACGGTCCCGGTACCCGCGCCGACGGTCCCGGTACCCGCGCCGACGGTCCCGGTACCCGCGCCGACGGTCCCGGCACCCGCGCCGACGGGGATTGTCAGTGCCGCCGTCCACCATGAACCCATGAACGACACCGAGCAGTTGCTGGCAGCCGCGGAGAAGACCGCGCACACCGCCCCGCGCCGGGAGGGGCCCCCCTCCCCGCCCCGCTGCCCGCCGAGGCCGTCGAACGGGCCGAAGCCGCCCTCGGTTTCCCCCTGCCCCCACTGCTCACCGCCCTGTACACCCGGGTCGCCAACGGCGGCTTCGGACCGGAGTACGGCCTGCTGCCGTTGATCGACGACCGGGCCCCGGACGGGGAGGAGTCCGTCGTCGGGCGGTATCTCGCCCACCGCCGGGCCGCGACCGAGGACGGCGAGTGGCCGTGGCCGGAGGGCGTACTGCCGATATGCAGCCTGGGGTGCGGGATGTACTCCTGCGTGGACTGCCGCAGCGAGCACACCACGGTGCTGCTCTTCGAGCCGAACGCCGACGAGCCGGAGCGCGCCTGGTATGTGGACCAGCCCGACCTCGCCCAGTGGCTCCGCGGCTGGCTGGACGGCACCGCGTGGTACTGCGAGGACTCCGAGGACGAAGGGGCCGAGATGGCGCCCTGGCCGGATTTCAGCGCCCGCGCATGACCCATGGGCGAGCGGGGCACGGCTTGCCCGCGCACCGCGGGCTCCGGACCGCGGGCCACGCACGCAACCGTCCGACCGGCAGGGACGTCTTGGATTCCAGGAACGATTGACGGGTAGGTTCGCACGCATGAGCATTATTGGTTGGATCATTCTCGGACTGCTTGCCGGCGCCATCGCCAAGGTCCTGCTCCCGGGCCGCGACCCGGGCGGCCTGATCGGCACCACCCTCATCGGGATCGTCGGCGCCTTTCTCGGTGGCTGGATATCGTCGCGTTTCCTCGACCGCCCCATCTCCAACGACTTCTACGACACGGCCACTTGGCTCGCGGCCATCGGTGGTTCGCTGGTCCTGCTGATCGCCTACCGACTGCTTTTCGGGAACTCGCGCGAACGTCGCTGACGTCCGTCAGCGCCCGGGGCCCGGGGCGTCCAGCCCGGTCTCGCGCAGCGTCAGGTTGAGCCGGCCGCGGCGCATCCCCGTCGCAGGATCCGCCGTCCCCGGGCGGATCCCGACCACGCCGTGGAAGGCGAAACGCGAGGGCCCGCCGAAGACGAACAGGTCGCCGGAGGCCAACTCCACGTCCGTGTACGGCTTTCCGCGGTTCTCCGTGTTCCCGAAGCGGAAGACGCAGCTGTCACCGATGCTGAGCGACACGACCGGAGCACCGGACCGCTCCTCCTTGTCCTGGTGCATGCCCATCCGCGCCGCGTCGTCGTAGAAGTTGATGAGGGCGGTGTCCGGCGCATACGCCGGGACCGGCCCCTCTTCCCGGTACGCCTCGGCCAGCGCCTGACGTCCCAACTCCGCCAGCCAGCCGGGGAATTCCGCGACCCGGGCGCCGTTCACATCGTCGGCCGTGCGCGAGTACCGGTACGGCTGCCAGTGCCATCCCAGGCAGACCGTCCGGACGGACATCACTCCGCCGCCCGGCAGCACCGTGTGCCGCAGCGGTACGGGCCCCCGCGCCCATTCCCGGCAGGCGGCCACCAACTCCCGTTGGCGCTCGGGCGGCAGCCACTCGGGCACGTGCACGGCCCCCGGCGCGATGACGGCCCGCGGCCGCGGAAAGAGCCCGGACATGTCAGCGCACCGCCAGGGCGCCTTCCAGCCCCAGAAGCCGTTCCTTGCACTCCAGACCGCCCGCGTAACCCCGCAGGGCCCCGTCCGCGCCGATCACCCGGTGGCACGGCCGCACGATCAGCAGCGGATTGCGCCCGATCGCCGTCCCCACGGCCCGCACGCCCGCCCCGGGCATGCCGATCCGTTCGGCGATCCGGCCGTAGGACACGGTCTCCCCGTACGGGACGGAGTCCAGCGCCGCCCAGACCCGGCGCTGGAAGTCGGTGCCCCGGCCGTCCGCGTACACGAGGTCGAACCGGGTCAGCCGCCCCTCGAAGTACTCCCGCAGCTGTGCGGCGATTCCCGCGAAGGCCTCCGGCGCGCGGGTCCATCCGTCCTGGACGACCGCGGCACCCTTCTGGCCGGGCAGCGAGAGCGAGGCGAGCGCGACCCCTCCGGCGGCGCCGGTGTCTTCCTCGCCGACCAGCAGCAGTTCACCCAGCGGGCTGTCGACCGTTGCGTACATGGTCATGACTCGTCCCTCTCCTTGCCCGTTCTGCCGGAAATCGGCGGGATCGTCGTCCGGCACGGTCAAGTCTGCGTCCCCGGCACCGCCGCGACCGGCGGTATTCGGACGTCGCATCCGGCGTGCGGGGCGGAGCGGCGCCTCCCGCTCCGCACCACCCCGCACCCGCGAGGCGCGGGACCGGCCGGGGAACCGCCCGGGAGCTACCGGTAGTTCGCGAACTGCACGGCGAAGTCGAAGTCCTTGCCCTTCAGCAGCGCCTGTACGGCCTGCAGGTCGTCCCGGCTCTTCGAGCTGACCCGCAGCTCGTCGCCCTGGACCTGCGCCTTGACGCCCTTCGGGCCCTCGTCGCGAATGATCTTCGCCACCTTCTTGGCGTTCTCCTGGGAGATGCCTTCCTCGATCGTGGCGAAGATCTTGTACTCCTTGCCGGACAGCTGCGGCTCGCCCGCGTCCAGCGACTTCAGCGAGATGCCGCGCTTGATCAGCTTGGACTGGAAGATGTCGAGGATCGCCTTGACCCGCTCCTCGCCGTTCGCCTCCATCAGGATCTTCTCGCCGGACCAGGAGATCGAGGCGCCGGTGCCCTTGAAGTCGTAACGCTGCGAGATTTCCTTGGCGGCCTGGTTGAGGGCGTTGTCGACCTCCTGCCGCTCGACCTTCGAGACGATGTCGAAACTGGAGTCGGCCATGACGTGTGGCTCCTTGTATCGGGGGTGCTGGGAATCGGGGTGCATACGGGCGGTTGCGGGCCTGCCGGCCCCGCGCCGCCGGTCAAAGCCTAGCCACCCGCGCCCGATCGGGCCGCTGATCAATCCAGTGGCGTAGCACCCCTGGGCATCAGGTATCGTTTACGTCGTTGCCACGGAGCGCCGCCGAAAAGCGGTTCTCACGGCAGCAATCCCTGGCGGTGTGCCCGAGTGGCCAAAGGGAGCAGACTGTAAATCTGCCGGCTCAGCCTACCCAGGTTCGAACCCTGGCGCCGCCACATGGCAAGGCCCCTGTCCTAGGACAGGGGCCTTCTTTGTTTCTGCTGCGGGTCTCTGCCGCGAGGGGCGTGAACATGGAATCCGTGCTGGTCAGCGCCTGTCTGAGTGGTGTGCCCTGCCGCTTCGACGGCCGGGGGAAGGAATCCGCCGCCGTGGCCGAGGCCGTCGCGGACCGCCGCCCCGTCGCCTTCTGCCCCGAGGTCGCCGCCGGACTGCCCACCCCGCGCCGCCCCGCCGAGATCGTCGGCGGCGACGGCCACGACGTGCTGGACGGCCGCGCCCGCGTCGTCGACGACACCGGACGCGATGTGACGCGGGAGTTCGTGGACGGCGCCCGGCGGGCGCTGGACGCCGCACGGCGGTCCGGGTGCACCGAGGCGCTGCTGATGCCGCGCAGCCCCTCCTGCGGGCGCGGCACGGTCTATGACGGGACGTTCACGGGCGAGCTCCGCGAGGGCGACGGCGTCACCGCCGCCCTGCTGGAACGCCACGGCATCCCGGTCCGCCCGGCACCGCGCGGCTGACCGGGCAGGGGCGGCGGTCCGCTTGCCGTGACCACCGGCCGGACCGCCCGGGGAACGGCTCAGTTCCCCGCCACGTCCTTCACCGCGACCGACACCGGCACGTTCCCCGAGATGAGCTCCAGCGTCAGCCCGGCCGTCGCCGGGGTGTCCAGCAGCTCCAGCAGTGCGGCCGCCACATCGTCGCGCGGCACCGGGCCGCGGCCGGTCGAGGCGGTCAGGAGGACCATCCCCGTGCCCGCGTCGTCCGTCAGCATCCCGGGGCGCAGGATCGTCCAGTCGAGTGCGCTCCTGGAGCGCACGTACGCGTCCGCGGAGCCCTTCGCCCGCAGGTACGCGTCGAAGACCTCGTCGCCCGGGCGGTCGGCGTCGGCGCCCATCGACGAGACCACGACACAACGCCGCACCCCCGCCCGTTCGGCCGCGTCCGCGAACAGCACCGCCGCGCCGCGATCCACCGTCTCCTTGCGCGCCGGGCCGCTGTTCGGGCCCGCGCCGGCCGCGAAGACCGCCGCGTCGGCGCCGCGCAGCACCTGGGCCACCTCCTCCACGGAGGCCGATTCGAGATCCAGGACGACCGGTTCGGCCCCCGCCGCCCGGAGGTCCCCGCTCTGTTCCGGATTGCGGATGACGCCCACGGCCTCATCCCCGCGCGCGGCGAGCAGCCGCTCCAGCCGCAGCGCGATCTGACCATGTCCACCTGCGATGACAATGCGCATGGTCCCGACCGTACGCCGCGGCGGGCCGCCGCGCTCAGGGACCGCCGCAGCGGCCGGAGTCCGGCCGTCCCTGGCG
This sequence comes from Streptomyces sp. NPDC087845, assembly GCF_044742755.1. Lineage (NCBI taxonomy): Bacteria > Bacillati > Actinomycetota > Actinomycetes > Kitasatosporales > Streptomycetaceae > Streptomyces > Streptomyces sp. NPDC087845. Next base: position 684,465 of record NZ_JBIUVC010000001.1, on the reverse strand, counting down.
GGGCAGGCCGAGGGCGACGACGGTCTCCGAGTCGCAGTACTCGCGCACCGCGCTCGTCCGCGCCACCACCCGGCCGCGATGCACCACGATCCGGCTGTAGGCGAGCGACAGCACGCCCGAGAGCTGCTCCCCGCGTACGGCGAGCAACTCGGCCGGGAAGCCCGCCTCGACCCGGATCCCCGGCAGCCCCATCGCCTTCCGCGCGACCGACGACACCGCCTCGTACGCCTCGTCGGCGGGCATCCCGCTCTGCGAGGCCAGCAGGTAGGCGGCCTCCAGCGGATCCCCGCGCCCCACCGGGTTCGCGATGTCCCGCAGCGCCCCGCTGCCCGCCGCGATCGGCACACCGGCCGCACGCAGCAGCCGTACGGGGGCGGTGCCCCGGCCCTCCACCCCGCAGCAGCCGCCCTGGGGGAGGCAGACGACCGTCACCCCGGCCGCGGCGAGCTGGTCGGCGGTCCGGGCCGCGGCCTGGGAGGGCAGCCGGGAGAGGCCGGCGCACGGGCCGACGCAGACGCCGGTCCGCAGCCCGCCGGCCATGGCGGCCAGCCGCCCGAGCCGGGCCGGATCGGCACCGTCCGTGTGCAGGTCGACGGGGCAGCCCTGTTCGGCGGCGATCTCCAGGACGGCTTCCGCGTACCCCGCCGGGTCCGGATCGAGGTCGGGGCAGCCGCCGACCGCGCAGGCCCCCGTCTTCACCGCCTCACGCAGCATGGCCAGGTTGTCGGCGCCCGCGACGCCGGTGAGCAGGCGGGGCACGGCGACCGGGGTCAGTTCGACGAGTCCGCGCAGCGAACTTCGCGCCTGCAGCACGGCTTCGAGGGAGGCGAGGCCCTGGACGGAACCGATCCGCACGTGTGCGCGCAGTGCGGTGGCGCCGTGGCCGAGCTGCAGCAGGGCGGCCTCGGTGGCGCGGCGCTGGATGTCCTCGGGGCGGTGCGAGACGGGTCCCGGGGCGCTGTCGGGGCCCGCGCCGCCGGCGGTGAGCGCGGTGTCGCTGTGGGCGTGGGGTTCGGCCGGGGCGGGGAGCAGCAGATAGCCGCGCAGGTCCACCCGCGGGCCGGGTGCGGTCAGGCTTCCCGCGGTGCCGACGGCCTCGATGCGGCCGCCGCCGAGCCGTACGTCCACGATGCGGCCGTCGGTGAGACGCGCGCCGCAGAGCACCAGGGTGCCGGTCTCGGCGGTGGCGGCGGTGTCGTGGCTGCTGGTCGCGTCGGCCGCGTCGGCGGCGTGGTCGTCCGGCTGCCGCGGCTGGCTGTCGGGCATCGCGCTCCTGGGAAGGGATACAAGATCACGCAGAGTGAGACGAGCCTAGGGGCGTGTTCGGTCCGGTTCGAGGAGGAGCGAAATAGTCGTACCGGCGTGGCCCTGGGGGGTAACCGGGGCACGGGTGTACGGCCGGGGTCGCAGCGTCTGGTGCGGCCGTGGCTCTCTTCGAGCGGCTGGAGGCGGACCGCAAGGCCGCTGATGGGCGGGGTGGAGGGCGGCCGGCGGGCGGGTGGAAGGCGGCTGATCAAGGGGTTGGCGGGGCGTCGATCACGGGCGCCGGACGGGGCCTCGAAACGGATTTGGGCGATCGGCGACCAACCGTGTAATGTCTTCATCGCTCGCCCCAATAGCTCAGTCGGTAGAGCGTCTCCATGGTAAGGAGAAGGTCTGCGGTTCGATTCCGCATTGGGGCTCTGGTGATCGGGAAACCCCGCTTCGGCGGGGGGACTCGTCATCAAAGCGGTGTAGCTCAGTCGGTAGAGCAAGCGGCTCATAATCGCTGTGTCACCGGTTCAAGTCCGGTCACCGCTACTTACGGTAGCCGATTGTGGGGTCGGTCCTTCGATCGGCTACTCTTTTTTGCGTTCATCCGTCCATCCGTCCGTCCAAGGAGCACTCACGTGGCTGCCACCGACGTCCGCCCGAAGATCACGCTGGCCTGCGTGGAGTGCAAGGAGCGGAACTACATCACCAAGAAGAACCGGCGTAACAACCCGGACCGTCTTGAGATGAAGAAGCACTGCCCGCGCTGCAACTCGCACACTGCGCACCGCGAAACGCGCTGAAACAGGCTCGTACACGAGGCCGTCCCCACTGGGGGCGGCCTCGTGTCGTTGTATGGGGGCTGTTGTTCGGCCTTTTCATCTTTCATCAGGAGGTAGCGAGCTCATGGCGCTCGACCAGTCCTTCGTGGGGCGGACCTATCCGCCCACCCCGCCGTACGAGGTCGGCCGGGAGAAGATCCGCGAGTTCGCCGAGGCGGTGGGCGACACCAATCCGGTGTACGTCGACCCCGAGGCGGCCAAGGCGCTCGGTCACAGCGACGTGATCGCGCCGCCGACGTTCGTGTTCTCGATCACCTTCAAGGCTGCCGGGCAGGTGGTGCAGGACCCGCAGCTGGGTCTGGACTACAGCCGCGTGGTGCATGGTGACCAGAAGTTCAGCTATGTGCGCCCCGTGCGGGCGGGGGACCGGCTGACGGTCACCTCGACGATCGAGGGCATCAAGTCCCTGGCGGGCAATGACGTCCTGGACATCCGCGGCGAGGTCCACGACGAGTCCGGTGAGCACGTCGTGACCGCGTGGACGAAGCTGGTGGCGCGCGCCGCCGAGGAGGCGTGATGACGGCGAAGGTGGCATACGAATCGGTCGAGGTCGGTATGGAGCTGCCGGCGCAGTCCTTCCCGGTGACCCGGGCGACGCTGGTGCAGTACGCGGGCGCGTCCGGTGACTTCAACCCGATCCACTGGAACGAGAAGTTCGCCCGCGAGGTCGGGCTGCCCGATGTGATCGCGCACGGCATGTTCACCATGGCCGAGGCGATCCGGGTGGTCACGGACTGGGTCGGCGACCCGGGTGCGATCGTCGAGTACGGGGTGCGGTTCACCAAGCCGGTCGTCGTGCCGAACGACGACGGGGGCGCCCTGATCGAGGTCAGCGCCAAGGTGGCCGCGCTGCTGGACGACAACCGGGTGCGGGTGGATCTGACGGCCATGAGCGAGGGCAAGAAGGTGCTGGGCATGTCCCGTGCCGTGGTGCGGCTCGGCTGAGACCGCCGAGTACGGGTGAGGGGCACCGTCCTGGGGCGGTGCCCCTCGCGCATGGCGTGCACGCACCCTTCGTTGCCCGCCGCTTGACCAAGTTAGTGATTGAGTACTAACTTCGTTGCATGGCAAGGATGAGTGCAGAAGAGCGGCGTGAGAGCGTCATCCGCGCGGCGATCATCGAGTTCGCCCGTGGTGGGTACAGCGCCACCTCCACCGAGGCGATCGCCAAGCGCGTCGGTGTCTCGCAGCCGTACCTCTTCCGTCTCTTCCCCAACAAGCAGGCCATGTTCCTCGCGGCCGTCGAGCGGTGCTTCGCGGACACCCGCAAGGTCTTCGCCGAGGCTGCGGAGGGGCTCACGGGTGACGCGGCGGTGACGGCGATGGCTGCCGCGTACCAGCGGCTCATCGTCGACGACCCCGAAAAGCTCCAGATGCAGATGCAGACGTACGCGGCCGTGGCGAGTGCCAGGGCCGCGGGGGATCACGAGTTCGGGGAGACGGTGCGCGCCGCCTGGGTCGAGATGTGGGGCGACGTCCACCTCGCTCTCGGTGCTGACGTCCAGGAGACGACGACGTTCTTCGCGTACGGAATGCTCGTCAACACACTGGCCTCGCTCGGCTTCCCGGCCGAGCACCGGGTCTGGTCGGGGTTCTACGACGCGGCCAGGCCGATCGCCTGAACAGCGCGGCCCGGGTTCCGCCCGGTTTTCTGCCCAGATAAATTAGTAATTGCTAACTAACTCCCAGGGGGAGAAGTGACCCAGCGCACAGCGGGCCGCTCAGGAGCGGTCTGGGCCCTCGTCATCACCAGCGTCGCCGGATTCATGGCGGCCCTCGACAACCTCGTCGTCACCACCGCCCTGCCCTCCATCCGCGAGAGCCTCGGCGGCGAACTGGCCGAGCTCGAATGGACGGTGAACGCCTACACGCTCACCTTCGCCGTCCTGCTGATGCTCGGGGCGGCCCTCGGCGACCGGTTCGGCCGCCGCCGGCTCTTCCTGGCCGGGCTCACCGTCTTCACCGGCGCCTCCGCCGCGGCCGCCCTCTCGCCCGGGATCAACGAGCTGATCGCCTTCCGGGCCGTTCAGGGCGTGGGTGCGGCGATCATGATGCCGCTGACGCTCACGCTGCTCACGGCCGCCGTGCCGCCCGCCCGGCGCGGTGCCGCGCTCGGCATCTTCAGCGCCGTCACCGGACTGGCCGTGGCCAGCGGCCCCCTGATCGGCGGCAGTCTCACCGAGCACCTTTCCTGGCAGTGGATCTTCTGGCTGAACGTCCCGATCGGCCTGGTCCTGCTGCCGCTGGCGCGACTGCGGCTGGCGGAGTCGCACGCCCCGGACCCGCGGCTCGACATTCTCGGCACACTCCTGGTCAGCGGCGGGCTCTTCGGCATCGTCTACGGCCTGGTCAACGCCAACGCCGACGGCTGGACCAGCCCCTCCGTCCTCACGGCCCTGATCACCGGTGCCGCGCTCGTCGGCGGGTTCATCCACCACGGCTTCCACGCGAAGAACCCGATGCTGCCCATGCGGCTCTTCCGCAACCGCGCGTTCTTCGGGATCAACATGGCCGGCCTGCTGATGTTCCTCGGGATGTTCGGGTCGATCTTCCTGCTCAGCCAGTACTTCCAGGGCGTGCTGGGCTATTCGCCCACCGAGGCCGGCCTGCGGATGCTGCCCTGGACCGGGATGCCGATGCTGGTCGCACCCGTCGCGGGGGCGCTCTCCGACCGGTTCGGCGGCCGCCCGGTGGTCGTGGCCGGGCTCGTCCTCCAGGCGATCGGCCTCGCCCTGTTCGCGACGGTCATCGGGCCCGATGCCTCGTACGCCTCGCAGCTGCCCGGTCTGATCGTCGGCGGCGTCGGCATGGCCATGTACTTCGCCCCCGCCGCCAGCCTGGTGATGTCCAGCGTCCGCCCCGCCGAACAGGGCATCGCCTCCGGAGCCAGCAACGCGCTGCGCGAGGTCGGCGGAGCCCTCGGGGTGGCCGTGCTCGCCACGGTCTTCTCCTCGCAGGGCGGTTACGAATCCGCGCGGTCCTTCACGGACGGGACCGTCCCTGCGGTGTGGATAGGCGCCGGTGCGGTGGCGCTGGCCGCCCTCACCGCCCTGCTCATCCCGGGCCGCCGCCACGCCGCGGCCCAGGCGCCGGAGACGGCGGAGGAGCGCGTTCCCGTCGCCGCCTGAGCCTCGGCCGTGTACGTACGGTCCGTGGCCCCGCCCGAGCGGCGGGGGCGCGGACCGTACCCTTGTCCCCGTGCAGGAACTCCACGACGCGCCTCTCGCCCCCCTGACCACCTTCCGGCTCGGCGGCCCCGCCACCCGCCTCCTCACCGCGACGACCGACGCCGAGGTGATCGAAGCCGTGCGCGAGGCCGACGGGAGCGGCACCCCACTCCTGGTCATCGGCGGCGGCAGCAACCTGGTCATCGGCGACAAGGGCTTCGACGGCACCGCCCTGCGCATCGCGACCCGGGGCTTCGCCCTGGACGGTACGACGCTGGAGCTGGCCGCCGGGGAGGTCTGGACGGACGCCGTCGCCCGCACCGTCGAAGCCGGTCTCGCGGGCATCGAGTGCCTGGCCGGAATTCCGGGATCCGCCGGTGCGACGCCGATCCAGAACGTCGGCGCCTACGGGCAGGAAGTGTCCTCCACCATCACCGAGGTCGTCGCCTATGACCGCTATGTGCGTGAAACGGTCACCATTCCGAACGTCGAGTGCGCGTTCTCGTACCGGCACAGTCGTTTCAAGGCCGAGCCCGACCGCTTCGTGGTGCTGCGTGTCCGCTTCGAGCTGGAGGACGCGGGCGGCCTGTCCGCGCCCCTGAAGTACCCCGAAACGGCCCGTGCCATGGGTGTCGAGCAGGGCGAGCGCGTGCCCGCCGCGGCCGCGCGCGCAACGGTGCTCAGGCTCCGCGCCGGCAAGGGCATGGTGCTGGACCCGCAGGACCACGACTCCTGGTCGGCCGGCTCCTTCTTCACCAACCCGATCCTGGAGGCGGCGGAGTACGAGGCGTTCCGCGCCCGCGCCAAGGACCGGCTCGGGCCCGAGGTGACGCCCCCCGCCTTCCCCGCGGACGGGGGACGCACCAAGACCTCCGCGGCCTGGCTCATCGACAAGGCCGGTTTCACCAAGGGCTACGGCACAGGACCGGCCCGTATCTCCACCAAGCACACCCTCGCGCTCACCAACCGCGGCGGCGCGACCACCGAGGACCTCCTCGCGCTCGCCCGCGAGGTCGTCGCCGGGGTGCACGAGGCGTTCGGCGTCACGCTCGTCAACGAACCCGTGACGGTCGGCGTGAGCCTGTAGGAGGCGCGCGGCTCAGTACGCCACGCCCACGCCCTGCTTCACCGCGGCCGGATCGTCCGTCAGCGCCAGCATCGCGTGCGCCACATCGGCCCGCGAGATGGTCCGGCCGCCGCGCGGACTGCCGCCGATCACCGTCCGGTACTTCACCGTCAGCGGCCCGTTGGTGAGCTTCGGCGGCCGTACGGACGTCCAGTCCGTCGCACTCCCGGCCAGCGCGGCCTCCATCCGGGTCAGGTCCGCGTAGACCTCCTTGAGGACCGCCCCGACCACCTTGCGGACCATCCGGTCCACGAGCGGGTCGTCGGCGGGCCGGGGGCCGATCGGGGCCGCGCTGACCACCAGCAGCCGCCGCACGCCCTCGGCCTCCATCGCCGCCAGCACCGACCGGGTGAGCCGCTCGGCGACCCCGTCCGCCTTCCGGCCCCGCGAGCCGAGTGCGGAGAGCACCGCGTCCCGGCCCGCGACCGCTTCCCGCAGCGCCTCCGGGTCGTCCAGGCCCGCCGCCGCGTGGACCTGTACGTCGGAGAGCAGTACGGGCAGCCGCGCCGGATCGCGGACCACCGCCGTCACCTCGTGGCCCGCCGCCACCGCCTGGCGGACGATCTCCTGGCCGACGCCGCCCGTCGCGCCGAACACCGTGATCCTCATTGCGTGCCCTCCCGTGGTGAGTAAGCATTCACTCACCCCTAGAGTGAGTGGATACTCACCACCCCGTCAAGTTTCGTCGGAGTACACATGGAGCAGAAGCCGGCCCGCGTCCGCATCGTCGAGGCCGCCCACCAGCTGATGCTCACCATCGGCCTGGCCCGCGCCACCACCAAGGAGATCGCACGGGCCGCCGGCTGCTCGGAGGCCGCGCTCTACAAGCACTTCCCGAGCAAGGAGGAGCTGTTCGTGGCCGTGCTCAAGGAGCGGCTGCCCAAGCTCACCCCGCTGCTGAAGCGGCTCATCGTGTCGCCGGGGGCGGGGGAGCGGACCGTCGAGCAGAACCTCACCGAGATCGCCCGGCAGGCCGCCCTCTTCTACGAGCAGAGTTTCCCGATAGCCGCCTCGCTCTACGCCGAGCCCAGGCTCAGGCAGCGCCACAACGACGCGATGAGGGAGCTGGGCACCGGCCCGCACGTGCCCATCCGCGGCCTGGACGCGTATCTGCGCTCCGAGCAGGCGGCCGGCCGGGTGCGGGCCGACGCGGACACCTACGCGGCCGCGTCGCTGCTCCTGGGGGCGTGCGTGCAGCGGGCGTTCGCCTACGACGCCACGGAGAGCGGGGGGCCGCCGCAGTCCCTCGACGAGTTCGCCGCGTCCGTGGCCGGGACGCTGATGCGCAGCCTCGCGCCGTAGAGCGCGCCCGCCCCGGGGGAACCCGGCCCGGACGAGGGGCTCAGCCCGCGGGCTTCGACAGCCAGTCGTCGATGCCCGCCAGGAGTTCCGCCCGAATCGCGGCGGGTGCCGCGGAGCCCCGTACCGACTGCCGGGCCAGCTCCGCGAGCTCCTCGTCCGTGAACGCGTGGTGGCGCCGCACGAGGTCGTACTGCGCGGCCAGCCGGGAGCCGAAGAGCAGCGGATCGTCCGCACCCAGCGCCATCGGCACCCCGGCCTCGAACAGCGTGCGCAGGGGTACGTCGGCGGGCTTCTCGTAGACCCCCAGCGCCACGTTCGACGCCGGGCACACCTCGCAGGTCACCCCGCGCTCCGCCAGCCTGCGCAGCAGCCGGGGGTCCTCGGCGGCCCGCACACCGTGCCCGATCCGGGCCGCGTCGAGGTCGTCCAGGCAGTCCCGCACGCTCGACGGGCCGGCCAGCTCGCCGCCGTGCGGGGCCGCCAGCAGACCGCCGTCCCGGGCGATGGCGAAGGCCCGGTCGAAGTCCCGGGCCATACCGCGGCGCTCGTCGTTGGAGAGCCCGAATCCGACCACGCCCCGGTCCGTGTAGCGCACCGCGAGCCGGGCCAGCGTGCGGGCGTCCAGCGGGTGCTTCATGCGGTTCGCCGCGATCACCACCCGGATCGGCAGACCGGTCTCGCGCGACGCGCCGTCCACCGCGTCCAGGATGATCTCGATCGCCGGGATCAGCCCGCCCAGCAGCGGGGCGTACGAGGTCGGGTCGACCTGGATCTCCAGCCACCCGGAGCCGTCGGCGACATCCTCCTGGGCCGTCTCGCGCACCAGCCGCTGGATGTCCTCGGGGGTCCTCAGGCAGGACCGGGCGATGTCGTAGAGCCGCTGGAAGCGGAACCATCCGCGCTCGTCCGTCGCCCGTAGCCGGGGCGGCTCGCCGCCGGTCAGGGCCTCCGGCAGGTGCACGCCGTACTTGTCGGCGAGTTCGAGCAGGGTCGTGGGCCGCATCGACCCGGTGAAATGCAAGTGCAGGTGGGCCTTGGGCAACAGCCGTACATCACGCTCCATTCCAAGATCCTGCCGCACACGTGCGGTCCAGCGGTAGCCGCTTTCCCCATCGAGTTGACTCTCGAACATACGAGCGACCCCCGGCCGGGGCCGGGGGTCGCCCAGAGAACGCGGTACGTACTACGCCCTGGCCTCGGCCAGCAGCTTCTGGAGCCGCGCGACGCCCTCGACGAGATCGTCGTCGCCCAGGGCGTACGAGAGCCGCAGGTAGCCCGGCGTACCGAAGGCCTCTCCCGGCACGACCGCGACCTCGGCCTCGTCCAGGATGAGGGCCGCCAGTTCGACCGAGGTGGCCGGGCGCCTGCCGCGGATCTCCTTGCCGAGCAGCTCCTTCACCGAGGGGTACGCGTAGAACGCGCCCTCGGGCTCGGGGCACAGCACACCGTCGATCTCGTTGAGCATCCGGACGATGGTCTGGCGGCGCCGGTCGAAGGCGGTCCGCATCTCGGCGACCGCGTCCAGGCTCCCGGAGACGGCGGCCAGCGCGGCGACCTGTGCGACGTTGGAGACGTTGGACGTGGCGTGCGACTGGAGGTTGGTCGCGGCCTTGACGACGTCCCTCGGGCCGACGATCCAGCCCACCCGCCAGCCGGTCATCGCGTACGTCTTGGCGACGCCGTTGACCACGATGCACTTGTCGCGCAGCTCGGGCACGATCGCCGGCAGCGAGGTGAACGTCGCGTCGCCGTAGACCAGGTGCTCGTAGATCTCGTCGGTCAGCACCCACAGGCCGTGCTCGACGGCCCAGCGGCCGATCGCCTCGGCATCGGCCTCGCTGTACACGGCGCCGGTCGGGTTCGACGGGGAGACGAACAGGACGACCTTCGTACGCTCGGTGCGCGCCGCCTCCAGCTGCTCGACGGAGACCCGGTAGCCGGTGGTCTCGTCGGCCACGACCTCCACCGGGACGCCGCCGGCCAGCCTGATCGACTCGGGGTAGGTGGTCCAGTACGGGGCCGGGACGATGACCTCGTCGCCCGGGTCGAGGATCGCGGCGAACGCCTCGTAGATGGCCTGCTTGCCGCCGTTGGTCACCAGGATCTGGGAGGCGTCGACCTCGTAACCGGAGTCGCGCAGCGTCTTCTCCGCGATGGCGGCCTTGAGCTCCGGAAGCCCTCCCGCCGGGGTGTAGCGGTGGTACTTCGGGTTGCGGCAGGCCTCGACCGCGGCTTCGACGATGTAGCCGGGGGTCGGGAAGTCGGGCTCACCGGCGCCGAAGCCGATCACCGGACGGCCGGCGGCCTTGAGGGCCTTGGCCTTGGCGTCGACGGCGAGGGTGGCGGACTCGGAGATGGCACCGATGCGGGCGGAGACCCGGCGCTCGGACGGAGGAGTTGCAGCGCTCATGGCCCCCATGGTCCCAGACCGCGATCCCTGTCGGCGCAGCGGTTTCAGGGACCGGACAGGACCCGGACAGCATGCGGACAACATGCGGCCCGAAGCTGTCGGGAGCGATCTGTTCGACGCCGGGCCGCTGAACACGTACACTCACCTGTCGTTGGCCTTCACCAGCCGAACCGTTCCCACACCCGGAGCTTCCGGGAAGATGCGGTAGGTTGGTGGAAACCACAAAGGGTCGTAGCTCAATTGGTAGAGCACTGGTCTCCAAAACCAGCGGTTGGGGGTTCAAGTCCCTCCGGCCCTGCTACACACTCCTTCGCCAGGAAGTGTGCGCATGTACGTACTTCAATGCACCGCCGTGCGGCTCCACCGGGCGCGGCACGGCCATGACCCGGAATCAGGTGAGAAGCGTGACGGACGCCGTGGGCTCCATCGACATGCCTGATGCCGAGGATGAAGTACCCGAGTCGAAGAAGAAGGCTCGGAAGGGCGGCAAGCGCGGAAAGAAGGGTCCTCTGGGCCGCCTCGCGCTGTTCTACCGCCAGATCGTCGCCGAGTTGCGCAAGGTTGTCTGGCCGACTCGTAATCAGCTGACGACATACACCACCGTGGTGATTGTCTTCGTCGTCGTCATGATCGGTCTGGTGACCGTGATTGACTTCGGGTTCCAGCGGGTCGTGAAGTACGTCTTCGGCTGATCCCGCGGAGGGCGCCTCATGGGCGCCCCTTTCGCATGTTCCACCCATTTGTATCCAGGAAGAAGCAGCCACCGTGTCTGACCCGAACCTGAACGACGCCGTCGAGCCGACGGCGGGCGCCTTCGAGTCCGCCGAGGACGAGCTCGACATCGTCGAGGCGGCGGACGCCGAGGAGCCGGACCAGGCCGAAGCTGCCGACGCCGCCGCAGGCGAGCCCGCCGAGGAGGCGGCCCTGCACACCGAGGACGACGACGAGGCCGACGAGGCCGAGGCCGGTTCCGAGGGCGACGCGAACGACGACGAGCCCGCCGGGGCCGACGAGGAGGCCGAGCCGGCCGCCCCCGTCGACGCCGTCACGGCCCTGCGCGAGGAGCTGCGCGGTCTCCCCGGCGAGTGGTACGTCATCCACACGTACGCCGGTTACGAGAAGCGCGTGAAGGCCAACCTGGAGCAGCGCGCCGTCTCGCTCAACGTCGAGGACTTCATCTACCAGGCCGAAGTGCCCGAGGAAGAGATCGTCCAGATCAAGAACGGCGAGCGCAAGAACGTCCGCCAGAACAAGCTGCCGGGCTACGTCCTGGTGCGCATGGACCTGACGAACGAGTCCTGGGGCGTCGTCCGCAACACCCCCGGTGTCACCGGCTTCGTGGGCAACGCCTACGACCCTTACCCGCTGACCCTGGACGAGATCGTCAAGATGCTCGCCCCGGAGGCAGAGGAGAAGGCCGCCCGCGAGGCCGCCGAGGCCGAGGGCAAGCCGGCTCCGTCCCGCAAGGTCGAGGTGCAGGTGCTCGACTTCGAGGTGGGCGACTCTGTCACCGTCACCGACGGGCCGTTCGCGACCCTGCAGGCGACGATCAACGAGATCAACGCCGACTCGAAGAAGGTCAAGGGCCTCGTCGAGATCTTCGGCCGCGAGACCCCGGTGGAGCTCAGCTTCGACCAGATCCAGAAGAACTAGCGGGTTCCCGCCAGTTTCTGGACACATGCCTACCGAGCAGGTCAGACCGGCTGCGAAGCCCGTCTGACCTGCTCGGTTTTTGGTCGCGCAGCTATACCCGTTATCGTTGTGCGGTATGCCTCCATCCGGATGACCGGACGGCGGCGAAACACTCTCACTAGGACCCGGAGAGAGCAATGCCTCCCAAGAAGAAGAAGGTCACGGGGCTTATCAAGCTCCAGATCAACGCCGGTGCGGCCAACCCGGCCCCGCCGGTCGGCCCCGCGCTCGGCCAGCACGGCGTCAACATCATGGAGTTCTGCAAGGCCTACAACGCCGCGACCGAGTCGCAGCGTGGCATGGTCGTGCCGGTGGAGATCACGGTCTACGAGGACCGCTCCTTCACCTTCGTCACCAAGACTCCGCCGGCCGCGAAGCTGATCCTCAAGGCCGCGGGCGTGGAGAAGGGCTCCGGCGAGCCGCACAAGACCAAGGTCGCCAAGCTGACGGCTGCCCAGGTCCGCGAGATCGCCACGACGAAGCTCCCCGACCTGAACGCCAACGACCTCGACGCCGCGTCGAAGATCATCGCTGGCACCGCCCGTTCCATGGGCATCACGGTCGAAGGCTGATTCAGCCCCTCACGTCCTCAGTGGTAGGGCCAAGCGCTGGCCCGCACCACGACTCCACACCCTGAAACCACAGGAGCAGAAGTGAAGCGCAGCAAGAACCTCCGCGCTGCGGACGCCAAGGTCGACCGGGCGCGCAACTACGCCCCGCTCGAGGCCGTCCGTCTCGCCAAGGAGACCGCCTCCACCAAGTTCGACGGCACCGTCGAGGTCGCGTTCTGCCTGGGTGTCGACCCGCGCAAGGCCGACCAGATGGTCCGTGGCACCGTGAACCTCCCGCACGGCACCGGCAAGACCGCCCGGGTCCTGGTCTTCGCGACCGGTGACCGTGCTGCGGCCGCGGAAGCCGCGGGCGCCGACATCGTCGGCGCCGACGAGCTCATCGACGAGGTGGCGAAGGGCCGTCTGGACTTCGACGCCGTCGTCGCCACCCCGGACCTCATGGGCAAGGTCGGCCGCCTCGGCCGGGTGCTCGGTCCGCGTGGTCTGATGCCGAACCCGAAGACCGGCACCGTCACCCCCGACGTCGTGAAGGCTGTCAACGACATCAAGGGCGGCAAGATCGAGTTCCGCGTCGACAAGCACTCGAACCTGCACTTCATCATCGGCAAGGTCTCGTTCGACGACACCAAGCTGGTGGAGAACTACGCAGCGGCGCTGGAGGAGATCCTCCGTCTGAAGCCGTCCGCCGCCAAGGGCCGCTACATCAAGAAGGCCACCCTGGCCACCACGATGGGCCCCGGCATCCCGCTGGACGCCAACCGCACCCGCAACCTCCTCGTCGAGGAGGACCCGGCCGCCGTCTGAGCCCCCGCGCTCGGCAGTAGGCCGCGTCACGTGTGACATGGACGGGCCCCGCAACCTTTCGAGGTGCGGGGCCCGTCCTCGTATCCGTATGTATCCGGTGGCTGTGTCGGAGCTGTGCGTTAGCGTGAGGATCCGAGAGCCGAACGAGGGGTGGAAGCGGACATGAGGACCAGTACCGTGCGACGCGTGGGTCTGTCGGTGGCGGTGGCGGCGGCGTTGACGTCGGTCGCGGCCTGTGGCGGATCGGACGACAAGGGCAGCGACGACCGCGGTGGCGCCGTGGTGAAGGCCGACCCGATCGCCGCGTTGCGCGATGTGCAGAAGAAGACCGGTGGGGAGAGCTCGGCGAAGGTCGAGGGCACCACCCAGATGGGCACCACCATGTCCATGAAGCAGACCGGCACCATCGACTGGACCGACGGTCTCACCGGCACCATGGAGATCACGTACACCGGCGGCACCATGGCGGACGCCATGAAGCAGAACGGTGGCACGGGCACCATGCAGGCCCGCTACTTCAAGGACGGCTACGCGGTCAACATGGGCGAGGCCTTCGCCAAGCAGGCCGGCGGCAAGCACTGGATCAACTACGCCTACGCCGACCTCGCCAAGCTCGCCGGCGCCTCCGGCGAGGCGATGAAGCAGCAGATGCAGAACACCACGCCCGACCAGGGTGTGAAGTCTCTGCTGGCCTCCGGTGACGTGAAGAAGGTCGGCCAGGAGGACATACGCGGAGTCTCCGCCACGCACTACACCGGCACCGTCGACGTCGCCGCGCTGACCGCGAAGAACTCCGAGCTCGGCGCCGACCAGCTCGCTCAGCTGAAGAAGCAGCTGAGCGACGCCGGGATCACCACGGAGAAGGTCGACATCTGGGTCGACAAGAACGATCTCCTGGTCAAGAAGACCGAGCGAGGCCAGATGAAGACCGGCGAACTCAATTCGACGGTGTACTACAGCGACTACGGCACGAAGGTCTCGACCGAGAAGCCCCCGGCCGGCGACACGGTCGACTTCACCGACCTCGTGAAGCAGCAGGGAGCCGGCGCGGGCGCGAACTGAGAGCGGCCGGCGACCGGGCGGCGCAGCTCCCCGGTCGCCGGACGGCCCGGACCTCCCGCACCGTCCGGAGAGGGACGGATTTGCCCGGCGCGACATCGGTCGCGTACTCTCCTGAGGAAGCCAAAGACCGCTGGTCGTTGCTGTGCTCTCGCAAGAGGGGACAGCGACCGAAGGATCCGTCGAGTACGGGCGACCCGCGCAGGTGACTGTGGAAAGCTCCCGACTCCGTTCGGTCGAGCTACGCCCTGGCGCCTGCGCCGGGGCGTTCGTCTTTCCCGGCCCCTTCTGAGCGGTCCTCATCACCCGGAAGGAGGCCGACGCCCATGGCTAGGCCCGACAAGGCTGCCGCGGTAGCCGAGCTGACGGACCAGTTCCGCAGCTCGAACGCCGCCGTGCTGACCGAGTACCGGGGTCTCACCGTGGCACAGCTCAAGGAGCTGCGCCGTTCGCTCGGTGAGAACGCCCAGTACGCCGTGGTGAAGAACACGCTGACCAAGATTGCGGCCAACGAGGCCGGGATCAACTCGCTCGACGACCTGTTCGCGGGTCCGACGGCGGTTGCCTTCGTCACCGGTGACCCGGTGGAGTCGGCGAAGGGTCTTCGTGACTTCGCCAAGGACAACCCCAACCTCATCATCAAGGGCGGTGTCCTTGACGGTAAGGCGCTGACCGCGGATGAGATCAAGAAGCTCGCGGACCTCGAGTCCCGCGAGGTTCTGCTCGCCAAGCTGGCGGGCGCCATGAAGGGCAAGCAGACTCAGGCTGCTCAGGTCTTCCAGGCGCTCCCGTCGAAGTTCGTCCGCACCGCGGAGGCGCTTCGTGCCAAGCAGGCCGAGCAGGGCGGTGCCGAGTAATTCGGCTCGCGCAATGATCGCCGCTCACTAGGGCGACGGTCGCAGCGGGCCGAATGTACGCCCGCCTACATGTACCTCCGGCACCTGCCGGATTAGTGGAAGGACGCCATCATGGCGAAGCTGTCCCAGGACGACCTGCTCGCGCAGTTCGAAGACATGACCCTCATCGAGCTCTCCGGCTTCGTGAAGGCCTTCGAGGAGAAGTTCGACGTCACCGCCGCCGCCGCGGTCGCCGTTGCCGGCCCCGCCGGTCCGGGCGCTGCCGCTGAGGCCGTCGAGGAGCAGGACGAGTTCGACGTCATCCTCACCGGCGCCGGCGAGAAGAAGATCCAGGTCATCAAGGTCGTGCGTGAGCTGACCTCGCTGGGTCTGAAGGAGGCCAAGGACCTCGTCGACGGCACCCCGAAGCCGGTCCTCGAGAAGGTCGCCAAGGAGGCCGCCGAGAAGGCTGCCGAGTCCCTCAAGGCCGCCGGCGCTTCCGTCGAGGTCAAGTGACTCAGGGAGTCTGCTGACTCCTTCTGACGGCCTGTGCCGCACGGCACGGACGTCATCTCACGAAGGGCGATCACCCATCCGGGTGGTCGCCCTTCGGCGTACCCGCGGAGGCTGCCTTGCTCTTCCGGCGGCGACGAGTATGGTGATCTTCGCCGTTGCCTCTCGGGGCCGGCCGACCGGTGCCGGGAGGCGGCCGGGTGAGGGGTCCCGGGGCGTCGTCCCGGCAGGGGGGCCTTGACGAACCGCACGCGGCGCGCAATTCTCAGGACGCGTCGTCACACATCGATCCGAATTCGAGGCATGGATCGTGGACGAAGAGGGCAGTAAAGAAGAGCGCACCGCGCGCACCGGCTAGTCATAGGTGTTGAGAACAGCTGTTGAGAGATACGTGGGTCTCTGAGAACCCCGACTGGACATCAGTGTGCCGTTTGGCTACACTGACCCTTTGCGCTGCCTGTTAGCTGCCTCCTGCCCGTCACCAGGGGCATGCCCACGCTTGAGCACCGATGACCGAAAGTCTCTGACCTGGGATTTCTGTCTCCGTGTACAACTTGGGACCGGTACGCGCGTAGTGAGTCCGAGCCCTCGGAAGGACCCCCTCTTGGCCGCCTCGCGCAACGCCTCGACCGCGAATACGAACAACGGTGCCAGCACCGCCCCGCTGCGCATCTCCTTTGCAAAGATCAAGGAGCCCCTCGAGGTTCCGAACCTCCTCGCGCTGCAGACCGAGAGCTTTGACTGGCTCCTCGGCAATGCCGCCTGGAAGGCTCGCGTCGAGGCTGCTCTGGACAGTGGACAAGACGTCCCCACCAAGTCCGGCCTGGAGGAAATCTTCGAGGAGATTTCACCGATCGAGGACTTCTCCGGGTCGATGTCGCTTACGTTCCGCGACCACCGCTTCGAGCCCCCGAAGAACTCGATCGACGAGTGCAAGGAGCGCGACTTCACGTTCGCCGCCCCGCTCTTCGTCACGGCCGAGTTCACCAACAACGAGACCGGCGAGATCAAGTCCCAGACGGTCTTCATGGGCGACTTCCCGCTCATGACCAACAAGGGCACCTTCGTCATCAACGGCACCGAGCGTGTCGTCGTGTCGCAGCTGGTCCGCTCGCCGGGTGTCTACTTCGACTCCTCCATCGACAAGACGTCCGACAAGGACATCTTCTCGGCCAAGGTCATCCCGTCCCGTGGTGCCTGGCTGGAGATGGAGATCGACAAGCGCGACATGGTCGGTGTGCGCATCGACCGCAAGCGCAAGCAGTCCGTCACCGTTCTCCTGAAGGCTCTCGGTTGGACGACCGAGCAGATCCTCGAGGAGTTCGGCGCGTACGAGTCCATGCGCGCCACCCTGGAGAAGGACCACACCCAGGGCCAGGACGACGCGCTGCTCGACATCTACCGCAAGCTGCGTCCGGGCGAGCCGCCCACGCGCGAGGCCGCGCAGACGCTGCTGGAGAACCTCTACTTCAACCCGAAGCGCTACGACCTGGCGAAGGTCGGCCGCTACAAGGTGAACAAGAAGCTCGGCGCGGACGAGCCGCTGGACGCCGGTGTGCTCACCACCGACGACATCATCGCCACCATCAAGTACCTGGTGAAGCTGCACGCCGGTGAGACCGAGACGGTCGGCGAGTCCGGTCGCTCGATCATGGTCGAGACCGACGACATCGACCACTTCGGCAACCGTCGTATCCGCAACGTCGGCGAGCTGATCCAGAACCAGGTCCGTACGGGTCTCGCCCGTATGGAGCGCGTCGTGCGCGAGCGCATGACCACTCAGGACGTCGAGGCGATCACGCCGCAGACCCTGATCAACATCCGGCCGGTCGTCGCCTCCATCAAGGAGTTCTTCGGCACCAGCCAGCTGTCCCAGTTCATGGACCAGAACAACCCGCTGTCGGGCCTGACGCACAAGCGTCGTCTCAACGCCCTCGGCCCGGGTGGTCTCTCCCGTGAGCGGGCCGGCTTCGAAGTCCGTGACGTGCACCCGTCGCACTACGGCCGCATGTGCCCGATCGAGACCCCTGAAGGCCCGAACATCGGTCTGATCGGCTCGCTCGCCTCCTACGGCCGGATCAACGCGTTCGGCTTCATCGAGACGCCGTACCGCAAGGTCGTCGACGGCCAGGTCACCGACGAGGTCGACTACCTGACCGCCGACGAAGAGGACCGGTTCGTCATCGCGCAGGCCAACGCGCCGCTGACCGACGAGCTCCGGTTCGCCGAGTCCCGCGTGCTGGTCCGCCGCCGTGGCGGCGAGGTCGACTACGTGCCCGGCACCGACGTCGACTACATGGACGTCTCGCCGCGCCAGATGGTGTCGGTCGCGACCGCGATGATCCCGTTCCTGGAGCACGACGACGCCAACCGCGCGCTCATGGGCGCGAACATGATGCGCCAGGCCGTGCCGCTGATCAAGTCCGAGGCGCCGCTCGTCGGCACCGGCATGGAGTACCGCTGCGCCACCGACGCCGGCGACGTGCTCAAGGCCGAGAAGGACGGTGTGGTCCAGGAGGTCTCCGCGGACTACATCACCGTGACCAACGACGACGGCACGTACACCACGTACCGCATCGCCAAGTTCATGCGCTCCAACCAGGGCACCTCGGTCAACCAGAAGGTTGTCGTCTCCGAGGGCGACCGGGTCGTCGCCGACCAGGTCCTCGCCGACGGTCCGGCCACCGAGAACGGTGAGATGGCCCTCGGCAAGAACCTGCTCGTGGCGTTCATGCCGTGGGAGGGTCACAACTACGAGGACGCGATCATCCTGTCGCAGCGCCTCGTGCAGGACGACGTCCTCTCCTCGATCCACATCGAGGAGCACGAGGTCGACGCCCGTGACACCAAGCTCGGCCCGGAGGAGATCACCCGGGACATCCCGAACGTCTCCGAGGAGGTCCTCGCCGACCTCGACGAGCGCGGCATCATCCGTATCGGTGCCGAGGTCGTCGCCGGCGACATCCTCGTCGGCAAGGTCACGCCCAAGGGCGAGACCGAGCTGACCCCCGAGGAGCGCCTGCTCCGCGCGATCTTCGGTGAGAAGGCGCGCGAGGTGCGCGACACCTCGCTGAAGGTGCCGCACGGTGAGATCGGCAAGGTCATCGGCGTCCGCGTCTTCGACCGCGAAGAGGGCGACGAGCTGCCGCCGGGCGTGAACCAGCTGGTCCGCGTCTACGTCGCGCAGAAGCGCAAGATCACCGATGGTGACAAGCTCGCCGGCCGTCACGGCAACAAGGGCGTCATCTCGAAGATCCTCCCGATCGAGGACATGCCGTTCCTGGAGGACGGCACCCCGGTCGACATCATCCTCAACCCGCTGGGTGTCCCGTCCCGAATGAACCCGGGACAGGTCCTGGAGATCCACCTCGGCTGGCTCGCCAGCCGCGGCTGGGACGTCTCCGGCCTCGGTGACGAGTGGGCCAAGCGCCTGCAGGCCATCGGCGCCGACCAGGTCGCCCCCGGCACCAACGTCGCCACCCCCGTCTTCGACGGTGCGCGCGAGGACGAGATCTCCGGCCTCTTCGAGGCCACGATCCCGAACCGCGACGGCGACCGCCTGGTGCAGCCCTCCGGCAAGGCCAATCTGTTCGACGGCCGCTCCGGCGAGCCGTTCCCGGACCCGGTCTCGATCGGGTACATGTACATCCTCAAGCTGCACCACCTCGTCGACGACAAGCTGCACGCGCGTTCGACGGGTCCGTACTCCATGATCACCCAGCAGCCGCTGGGTGGTAAGGCTCAGTTCGGTGGACAGCGCTTCGGTGAGATGGAGGTGTGGGCCCTTGAGGCATACGGCGCCGCATACGCCCTCCAGGAACTGCTGACGATCAAGTCCGACGACGTCACCGGCCGCGTGAAGGTCTACGAGGCGATCGTCAAGGGCGAGAACATCCCCGAGCCCGGCATTCCCGAGTCCTTCAAGGTGCTCATCAAGGAAATGCAGTCGCTCTGCCTCAACGTGGAGGTGCTGTCCTCGGACGGCATGTCCATCGAGATGCGCGACACGGACGAGGACGTCTTCCGCGCGGCGGAGGAGCTCGGTATCGACCTGTCCCGGCGCGAGCCGAGCAGCGTCGAAGAGGTCTGACGGGTTGGCCGGCCGGATCCCCGTGATCCGGCCGGCTCTCCCCGGACCCGTTCAGACCATTGCTGAAGTGCCCCGATTTCTCGCGTGACGCGAGGGGGCTCGAACCCCCGAAAGAGGGATTGACGACAAGTGCTCGACGTCAACTTCTTCGACGAGCTGCGGATCGGCCTTGCCACCGCGGACGACATCCGGACCTGGTCCCACGGCGAAGTGAAGAAGCCGGAGACCATCAACTACCGCACGCTCAAGCCCGAAAAGGACGGACTCTTCTGCGAGAAGATCTTCGGTCCGACCCGGGACTGGGAGTGCTACTGCGGCAAGTACAAGCGTGTCCGCTTCAAGGGCATCATCTGTGAGCGCTGTGGCGTCGAGGTCACGCGCGCCAAGGTGCGCCGTGAGCGCATGGGCCACATCGAGCTTGCCGCTCCCGTCACCCACATCTGGTACTTCAAGGGCGTCCCGTCGCGCCTGGGCTACCTCCTCGACCTCGCGCCGAAGGACCTCGAAAAGGTCATCTACTTCGCCGCGTACATGATCACGTTCGTGGACGAGGAGCGCCGTACGCGCGACCTGCCTTCGCTGGAGGCGCACGTCTCCGTCGAGCGTCAGCAGATCGAGAACCGCCGCGACGCCGACCTTGAGGCCCGCGCCAAGAAGCTCGAGACCGACCTGGCCGAGCTGGAGGCCGAGGGCGCCAAGGCCGACGTGCGCCGCAAGGTGCGCGAAGGTGCCGAGCGCGAGATGAAGCAGCTGCGCGACCGTGCGCAGCGCGAGATCGACCGCCTCGACGAGGTGTGGAGCCGCTTCAAGAACCTCAAGGTCCAGGACCTGGAGGGCGACGAGCTGCTCTACCGCGAGCTGCGTGACCGCTTCGGCACGTACTTCGACGGCTGCATGGGCGCCGCCGCCCTGCAGAAGCGCCTGGAGTCGTTCGACCTCGACGAGGAGGCCGAGCGCCTCCGCGAGATCATCCGTACCGGCAAGGGCCAGAAGAAGACCCGTGCGCTCAAGCGCCTCAAGGTCGTCTCCGCGTTCCTGCAGACCAGCAACAAGCCCAAGGGCATGGTGCTCGACTGCGTGCCGGTCATCCCGCCGGACCTGCGTCCGATGGTGCAGCTGGACGGTGGCCGCTTCGCGACCTCCGACCTGAACGACCTGTACCGCCGTGTGATCAACCGCAACAACCGCCTCAAGCGCCTTCTCGACCTCGGTGCCCCCGAGATCATCGTGAACAACGAGAAGCGGATGCTGCAGGAGGCCGTCGACGCGCTGTTCGACAACGGCCGCCGCGGTCGCCCGGTCACCGGTCCCGGCAACCGCCCGCTCAAGTCCCTCAGCGACATGCTGAAGGGCAAGCAGGGCCGATTCCGTCAGAACCTTCTCGGTAAGCGTGTGGACTACTCCGCGCGTTCCGTGATCGTCGTCGGCCCGCAGCTCAAGCTGCACCAGTGCGGTCTGCCGAAGGCCATGGCGCTGGAGCTCTTCAAGCCGTTCGTGATGAAGCGCCTGGTCGACCTGAACCACGCGCAGAACATCAAGTCGGCCAAGCGCATGGTCGAGCGCGGCCGCACCGTGGTGTACGACGTCCTCGAAGAGGTCATCGCCGAGCACCCGGTGCTGCTGAACCGTGCACCGACGCTGCACCGCCTCGGCATCCAGGCCTTCGAGCCGCAGCTGGTCGAGGGCAAGGCCATCCAGATCCACCCGCTCGTCTGCACCGCGTTCAACGCGGACTTCGACGGTGACCAGATGGCCGTGCACCTGCCGCTCTCCGCGGAGGCGCAGGCCGAGGCCCGCATCCTGATGCTGTCCTCGAACAACATCCTGAAGCCGGCCGACGGCCGTCCCGTCACCATGCCGACCCAGGACATGGTGCTGGGCCTGTTCTTCCTCACCACGGACGAGGAGGAGCGCAACGTCGTCGGACAGGGCCGTTCCTTCGGCTCCACGGCCGAGGCGATCATGGCCTTCGACGCCCGGGAGCTGTCGCTCCAGGCGAAGGTCGACATCCGCTTCCCGGTGGGCACCATCCCGCCGCGCGGCTGGGTGCCGCCGGTCGCCGAGGAGGGCGAGCAGGAGTACCAGCAGGGCGACACGTTCCGGCTGCGTACGTCCCTGGGCCGCGCGCTCTTCAACGAGCTGCTGCCCGAGGACTACCCGTTCGTCGACTACTCCGTCGGCAAGAAGCAGCTCTCCGAGATCGTCAACGACCTCGCCGAGCGCTACCCCAAGGTCATCGTGGCGGCGACGCTCGACAACCTGAAGGCGGCGGGCTTCTACTGGGCGACCCGTTCCGGTGTCACCGTGGCCATCTCCGACGTCGTGGTCCCCGAGGCCAAGAAGGCGATCGTCGCCGGCTACGAGGCGCAGGACGAGAAGGTCCAGAAGCAGTACGAGCGCGGTCTGATCACCAAGGACGAGCGCACGCAGGAGCTCATCGCGATCTGGACCAAGGCGACCAACGAGGTTGCCGAGGCGATGAACGCGAACTTCCCCAAGACGAACCCCATCTTCATGATGGTTGACTCGGGTGCCCGAGGAAACATGATGCAGATGCGTCAGATCGCCGGTATGCGTGGTCTGGTGTCCAACGCCAAGAACGAGACGATCCCGCGTCCCATCAAGGCGTCCTTCCGTGAGGGCCTCACCGTTCTGGAGTACTTCATCTCCACGCACGGTGCCCGTAAGGGTCTGGCGGACACCGCCCTGCGTACCGCCGACTCGGGTTACCTGACCCGTCGTCTGGTGGACGTCTCGCAGGACGTGATCATTCGCGAGGAGGACTGCGGCACCGACCGCGGCCTCAAGCTGAAGATCGCCGTCAAGGGTGCGGACGGCGTGCTCCGCAAGACGGAGGACGTCGAGACCTCGGTCTACGCCCGCATGCTCGCCGAGGACGTCGTCGTCGACGGCAAGGTCATCGCGCCTGCCAACGTCGACCTCGGTGACGTCCTGATCGACGCCCTGGTGGGCGCCGGCGTCGAGGAGGTCAAGACCCGTTCGGTCCTGACCTGCGAGTCCGCGGTCGGCACCTGTGCCTTCTGCTACGGACGCTCGCTGGCCACCGGCAAGCTGGTCGACATCGGCGAGGCGGTCGGCATCATCGCCGCCCAGTCCATCGGTGAGCCCGGTACCCAGCTGACGATGCGTACTTTCCACACCGGTGGTGTGGCCGGTGACGACATCACCCAGGGTCTGCCCCGAGTCGTCGAGCTCTTCGAAGCCCGTACGCCCAAGGGTGTCGCCCCGATCTCGGAGGCGGCAGGCCGCGTCCGTATCGAGGAGACCGAGAAGACCAAGAAGCTCGTCGTCACCCCGGACGACGGCAGCGACGAGACGGCGTTCCCGATCTCGAAGCGCGCCCGTCTGCTGGTGGGCGAGGGCGACCACGTCGAGGTGGGCCAGAAGCTCACCGTGGGTGCCACCAACCCGCACGACGTGCTGCGGATCCTCGGTCAGCGCGCGGTCCAGGTCCACCTGGTCGGCGAGGTCCAGAAGGTCTACAACTCGCAGGGTGTGTCGATCCACGACAAGCACATCGAGATCATCATCCGGCAGATGCTGCGCCGTGTGACGATCATCGAGTCCGGCGACGCGGAGCTGCTGCCGGGCGAGCTCGTCGAGCGCTCGAAGTTCGAGACCGAGAACCGTCGTGTGGTCACCGAGGGCGGTCACCCCGCCTCCGGCCGTCCGCAGCTGATGGGTATCACCAAGGCCTCGCTCGCCACCGAGTCGTGGCTGTCGGCGGCGTCCTTCCAGGAGACGACCAGGGTCCTGACCGACGCGGCGATCAACGCCAAGTCGGACTCCCTGATCGGCCTCAAGGAGAACGTCATCATCGGTAAGCTCATCCCGGCCGGTACGGGCCTGTCCCGCTACCGCAACATCCGGGTCGAGCCGACCGAGGAGGCCAAGGCCGCGATGTACTCGGCCGTCGGCTACGACGACATCGACTACTCGCCGTTCGGCACGGGCTCCGGCCAGGCCGTTCCGCTGGAGGACTACGACTACGGTCCGTACAACCAGTAAGCGAGTCGCTTGACCGACCGGAGGGCGGTCACCCCGTTGCGTGCGGGGTGGCCGCCCTCCGGCCTACGCGCGAAGGCGCAAACTCGTTCCCCTCACCTCCGCGGTGACGGATGATGAGGGGATACAGATCGTCCGGGGGAGTTGGTTGTGTCGTATCCGCCGAGGCAGCCGGACCGGCTGCCGGCGCAGAGCCCGTCAATGCTGGCCTCGCACGCGGAGCGCGAGCGCGCTGTCGATGTGCTGCGGGCCGGTTTCGCGGAGGGGCGTCTTGGTGACGAAGAGCTGGAGAAGCGGGTCGCGCGGGCCCACGAGGCCCGGACCGTGGGGGAACTGAGCCTTCTCGTCGACGACCTGCCCCAGGGGCCCGTCTTCTCCGGGCCCGCCTCCGCCGGCCCTTACGGCCCTGCTGTGCCGGCGACCTTCCTGCCCGCGCCGCAGCCCAGGACGAACGGCAAGGCCAAGGGTGCGCTGGTCTTCGGCGTCCTGGCCCCGGTGACCGCGGTGACGGGAGTGCCCGCGGTCGTTCTCGGGCACATGGCGCGCAAGGAGATACGGCGCAGTGACGAGCAGGGCGACGGCCTGGCGGTCGCCGGGCTCGTGCTGGGATGGGCGTCGATCGTCGGCTGGATATTGCTCGTGGCCGGGTTCGTCACCGCCGTGATCGTCACGCGCTGAGGTCGCCGACGTACGGCGTGTGGAGGCGCGCCGCATTTGTTTTGACCGGAGTCGATGAGGTAGGTACGCTCAGACCTTGTGCCTGGGGTGTGCCTGGGCTCCTGTGCGTGTCCTCAACCGCATGGCGAGTCCGTCACTGGCCACCGCGATCTGCAGCCTTCCCTGCCTTGCGGCAGGAGCTTGCAGCATTCGACACACCCGACCGCGTGGGTCGGTGACGTTCCAGGTTAGTTTCACGAACGGCACACAGAAACCGGAGAAGTAGTGCCTACGATCCAGCAGCTGGTCCGGAAGGGCCGGCAGGACAAGGTCGAGAAGAACAAGACGCCCGCACTCGAGGGTTCGCCCCAGCGCCGCGGCGTCTGCACGCGTGTGTTCACGACCACCCCGAAGAAGCCGAACTCGGCACTCCGTAAGGTCGCGCGTGTGCGTCTGACCTCCGGTATCGAGGTCACGGCCTACATCCCGGGTGAGGGACACAACCTGCAGGAGCACTCCATCGTGCTCGTGCGTGGTGGCCGCGTGAAGGACCTGCCGGGTGTTCGTTACAAGATCATCCGCGGCTCGCTCGACACCCAGGGTGTCAAGAACCGCAAGCAGGCCCGCAGCCGCTACGGCGCCAAGAAGGAGAAGTAAGAATGCCTCGTAAGGGCCCCGCCCCGAAGCGCCCGGTCATCATCGACCCGGTCTACGGTTCTCCTCTTGTCACCTCGCTGATCAACAAGATCCTGCTCAACGGCAAGCGTTCCACTGCCGAGCGGATCGTGTACGGCGCCATGGAAGGCCTCCGCGAGAAGACCGGCAACGACCCGGTCATCACGCTGAAGCGCGCGCTTGAGAACGTCAAGCCCTCGCTCGAGGTCAAGTCCCGCCGTGTCGGTGGCGCCACCTACCAGGTGCCGATCGAGGTCAAGCCCGGTCGCGCCTCCACCCTCGCGCTGCGCTGGCTCGTGGGTTACTCCCGCGCCCGCCGCGAGAAGACCATGACCGAGCGCCTCATGAACGAGCTGCTCGACGCCTCCAACGGTCTTGGCGCTGCCGTCAAGAAGCGCGAGGACACCCACAAGATGGCCGAGTCCAACAAGGCCTTCGCGCACTACCGCTGGTAGTCGCTACCCACATCGAGACCGAGAGAAGATTGAGCCTTATGGCCACCACTTCGCTTGACCTGGCCAAGGTCCGCAACATCGGGATCATGGCCCACATCGACGCGGGCAAGACGACCACCACCGAGCGGATCCTGTTCTACACCGGCGTTTCGTACAAGATCGGTGAAGTCCACGACGGCGCTGCCACGATGGACTGGATGGAGCAGGAGCAGGAGCGCGGCATCACGATCACGTCCGCCGCGACGACCTGCCACTGGCCGCTCAATGATGTTGACCACACCATCAACATCATCGACACCCCGGGTCACGTCGACTTCACCGTCGAGGTGGAGCGTTCGCTCCGCGTCCTCGACGGCGCCGTCACCGTGTTCGACGGTGTGGCGGGCGTCGAGCCGCAGTCCGAGACCGTCTGGCGTCAGGCGGACCGCTACGGCGTGCCGCGTATCTGCTTCGTCAACAAGCTCGACCGCACCGGTGCCGAGTTCCACCGCTGCGTCGACATGATCGTCGACCGCCTCGGTGCGGTTCCGCTGGTCATGCAGCTCCCCATCGGCGCCGAGGCCGACTTCAAGGGCGTCGTCGACCTCGTGTCGATGAAGGCCTTCGTCTGGCCGGAAGAGGCCGCCAAGGGTGAGATGTACGACACGGTCGACATCCCGGACACCCACATCGAGGCGGCTCAGGAGTGGCGCGGCAAGCTGCTCGAGGCCGTCTCCGAGAACGACGACCAGATGATGGAGCTGTACCTGGAGGGCGTCGAGCCCACCCAGGAGCAGCTGCACGAGGCGATCCGCCGGATCACCCTCGCATCGAAGGGCGGCGCCGACTCCGTCACCGTCACCCCGGTGTTCTGTGGCACGGCGTTCAAGAACAAGGGCGTCCAGCCCCTGCTCGACGCGGTCGTCCGCTACCTGCCCTCCCCCCTGGACGTCGAGGCCATCGAGGGCCACGACGTCAAGGACCCCGAGGTCGTCATCAAGCGCAAGCCCTCGGACGACGAGCCGTTCTCCGGCCTGGCGTTCAAGATCGCGAGCGACCCGCACCTCGGCAAGCTCACCTTCGTCCGGATCTACTCCGGTCGCCTGGAGGCCGGCACCGCGGTGCTGAACTCCGTCAAGGGCAAGAAGGAGCGCATCGGCAAGATCTACCGCATGCACGCGAACAAGCGTGAGGAGATCGCGTCGGTGGGCGCCGGCGACATCATCGCCGTCATGGGCCTGAAGCAGACCACCACCGGTGAGACGCTGTGTGACGACAAGAACCCGGTCATCCTGGAGTCCATGGACTTCCCGGCGCCGGTCATTCAGGTCGCCATCGAGCCCAAGTCCAAGGGTGACCAGGAGAAGCTGGGTGTCGCCATCCAGCGCCTCTCCGAGGAGGACCCGTCCTTCCAGGTGCACTCCGACGAGGAGACCGGCCAGACCATCATCGGTGGTATGGGCGAGCTTCACCTCGAGGTGCTCGTCGACCGCATGAAGCGCGAGTTCCGCGTCGAGGCGAACGTCGGCAAGCCGCAGGTCGCGTACCGCGAGACGATCCGCAAGGCCGTCGAGCGCATCGACTACACGCACAAGAAGCAGACTGGTGGTACCGGCCAGTTCGCGAAGGTGCAGATCGCCATCGAGCCCATCGAGGGTGGCGACGCGTCCTACGAGTTCGTCAACAAGGTCACCGGTGGCCGCATCCCCCGTGAGTACATCCCCTCGGTGGACGCGGGTGCCCAGGAGGCCATGCAGTTCGGCATCCTGGCCGGTTACGAGATGGTGGGCGTCCGCGTCACCCTTCTCGACGGTGGCTACCACGAGGTCGACTCCTCCGAGCTCGCCTTCAAGATCGCCGGTTCGCAGGCGTTCAAGGAGGGTGCTCGCAAGGCGTCCCCCGTGCTCCTTGAGCCGATGATGGCCGTCGAGGTCACCACGCCCGAGGACTACATGGGCGATGTCATCGGCGACCTCAACTCCCGCCGTGGCCAGATCCAGGCCATGGAGGAGCGCAGCGGCGCTCGCGTCGTGAAGGGCCTCGTGCCCCTCTCGGAGATGTTCGGCTACGTCGGAGACCTCCGCAGCAAGACCTCGGGTCGCGCAAGCTACTCGATGCAGTTCGACTCCTACGCCGAGGTTCCGCGGAACGTCGCCGAGGAGATCATCGCGAAGGCCAAGGGCGAGTAACTCTCCCGAGCTCACGCTTTAGGCTTGTCACCGGAGCCTGGTGGGGCATTCGTCGCAGAGCGCAAGCAATGCGGTGAATGCCCCCGGCCCCGGCATCCCAGCAAAGATCACCTGGCGCCGATGAAGCAAGGCGTACAGAACCACTCCACAGGAGGACCCAGTGGCGAAGGCGAAGTTCGAGCGGACTAAGCCGCACGTCAACATCGGCACCATCGGTCACATCGACCACGGTAAGACGACCCTCACGGCCGCCATTACCAAGGTGCTGCACGACGCGTACCCGGACCTGAACGAGGCCTCGGCCTTCGACCAGATCGACAAGGCTCCCGAGGAGCGCCAGCGCGGTATCACGATCTCGATCGCGCACGTCGAGTACCAGACGGAGTCGCGTCACTACGCGCACGTCGACTGCCCGGGTCACGCGGACTACATCAAGAACATGATCACGGGTGCGGCGCAGATGGACGGCGCCATCCTCGTGGTCGCCGCCACCGACGGCCCGATGCCGCAGACCAAGGAGCACGTGCTCCTGGCCCGCCAGGTCGGCGTTCCGTACATCGTCGTCGCCCTGAACAAGGCCGACATGGTGGACGACGAGGAGATCCTGGAGCTCGTCGAGCTCGAGGTCCGTGAGCTCCTCTCCGAGTACGAGTTCCCGGGCGACGACCTGCCGGTCGTCAAGGTCTCGGCGCTCAAGGCGCTTGAGGGCGACAAGGAGTGGGGCCAGACCGTCCTCGACCTGATGAAGGCCGTCGACGAGAACATCCCGCAGCCCGAGCGCGACGTCGACAAGCCGTTCCTGATGCCGATCGAGGACGTCTTCACGATCACCGGTCGTGGCACCGTCGTCACCGGTCGTATCGAGCGTGGTGTCCTGAAGGTCAACGAGACCGTCGACATCGTCGGTATCAAGCAGGAGAAGACCACCACCACGGTCACCGGCATCGAGATGTTCCGCAAGCTGCTCGACGAGGGCCAGGCCGGTGAGAACGTCGGTCTGCTCCTCCGTGGCATCAAGCGCGAGGACGTCGAGCGCGGCCAGGTCATCATCAAGCCCGGTTCGGTCACGCCGCACACCGAGTTCGAGGCCCAGGCCTACATCCTGTCGAAGGACGAGGGTGGCCGTCACACCCCGTTCTTCAACAACTACCGCCCGCAGTTCTACTTCCGTACCACGGACGTGACGGGCGTGGTGACCCTTCCCGAGGGCACCGAGATGGTCATGCCGGGTGACAACACCGTCATGACGGTCAACCTCATCCAGCCTGTCGCCATGGAAGAGGGCCTGAAGTTCGCCATCCGTGAGGGTGGCCGGACCGTGGGCGCCGGCCAGGTCACCAAGATCGTCAAGTAATTACCTGACTGTCTGACCTGGTTGCTCCGCACAGAGCACCAAGAAGGGCCCCGGCCCGCCGCGCGAGCGGTGGACCGGGGCCCTTCGGCATGGGGCGGCGGGGGCCTTCGGTAGGGGCGGCGGGGGCCTTCCGGCACCTGCGGCTCGGACCTGGCCGGCGCCTCTCAGGGGCGCCAGAGCCAGGGCAGGGCGTCGGGCCCCAGGGCCACCACCGTCGGCCGCCCGCCCTTCCCGACATGCAGGGCCGGGCCGTCCAGCGCCACCGGTCCCCGTTTCCGTACGGAGATCCCCTCGGACGTACGGAGCTGGATCAGGCCCTTCGCGGTGCGGCCGAGCAGCACCGGGCCGCGCGGCGACGCCGCGGCGGACACCGGTCCGTACCCGTCGAAGCCCACCCGGTCGGCTACCGGCCGCCCGTACCCGTCGATGCCGGTCTCGTCGGCCGTCTCCCCGGTCCATACGGTCGTCAGCGCGGCCTTCGCCGCCGCGCGGTAGAACAGCTCAATGGCCCCGTCCGCCCCGGGCAGCGCGGCCGGGCCGTCCCCGGGCACCGGTACTCCGCCGATCTGGGTGCGCGCGGTGACCGGGTCGCCGGGCGCGTCCTGCGTCCAGTGGTGCACCGCGAACCGGCCCGCCGCGAAGACATGGACACACCCCGCGTCGTCCACCACCGCACTCAGCCCGTCCTGGACCTCGCCGCCGCCCGTGTCCTGCCACCGGCCCCACCGGCCCGCCGTGTCGCGGACCCGGGTGCTGAGGCCCTTCTCCGCGTTCCGTACGAAGAGATGGACCCGCCCGTCGGGGGCGGCGACCGCGACCGGGACGCCGATCCGGCGTCCGCCGTCGTGGTCCCGCACCGGGTTCCCCAACCCCTGCCAGGCCCGGAAGCCGCCGCCGGGGGAGCGCTGCTCCAGTGTGACGATCTCGCGTTCGTTGTCCGCCCCGTGCCCGCTGAGAGCGGCGAACCGCAGACCGAAGAGCAGATGCCGCCCGTCCGGCAGGGTCGCGCCGCCCAGAACCGGTGCGAGCGGGCCGCCGCCGAGGTCGTCCGCGGTGTCCCACGTCCCGCTGCCCGGCGCACTCTCGCGCCAGCGCACCGCCCGCAGCCCCAGCACCCCGTAGGCGACGAGCCGGCCGTCCGGGTCGGTGGCGACGGCGGGTCGGGGGCCCGGGTAGCGGTAATGGGTGGACCGCACCCAGCCCTTCCGGTTGGTCAGCGGCCGGTTGCCGCCCACGTTGTAGTCCCCGCAGCCCGCGGGGTTGCCGCACCGCCAGTCGGCCGAGCCGCCGTACGGCACCAGATGGGACGCCTTCTCGGCCAGCACGGCGGGCGGCAGGTTCTTCGGCCAGTGCCGGTTGTAGTAGGCCCGGAACGCCGTGGTGGCGAAGCTCGGCACCGCACCGCCGCCCTCGGTGGCCCGTGCCACCCAGCGGATGAGCGCCGTCCAGGCGAACAGCCCGGTCGCGGTGTGGTCGGGGTGGTCGGAGTAGCCCTGCTGCTCGCTGTCGCGGCGCCGGACGAGTTCGCTGCTGTGCTGGATGTCGGGGTCCGGGTCCATGGTGTGCACGGCCGTGGGCCGGTACTGCTCGAACAGCCCGACCAGGACGTCGACCAGCCCGTCGTACGTGTACGACCCCGCCCGCTTCAACGGGGAGTCGTCGGCCACGAGGGTCGGCAGGACGAGCCGCCGGTCCTGCCAGAGGCTGGGCAGCCCGAGCCGCCCGTACGAGGTGTGCATCGCGGTGTTGAGGAAGATCAGCTCGACCTTGCGGCCGCCGTTGGCGAGTCTGTTGATCTCCGCGCGGTGGTTGCCGTGCAGGCCGATGACGGACTTCTGCCAGGGGGTGAATCTGCCGAGGCCCAGCAGGGTCGCGTACGCCTGCCGGAGGCCCTGATGGCGGGAGGAGGAGTACGCCGCCTTGTCGGGGGCGGGCAGCGGGTGGCCGGGCGCGCGGTTGATGCCGGTGGCCTCGCCCGCGGTCAGATAGACGCAGACCAGCGGTGTTCCGGCGTCGAGGGCCTGCTGGGTGTCCGGGTTCATGAAGTACAGGTCGTCGTCCGGGTGGGCGAGGATCTGCATCATCAGGGCCCGGTGCGTGGTGCTGATCGGCAGACCGGGCATCGGGTCCGCGGTGGGGTTGCCGCGGCGGGGCGAGGCGGGCGCGGTGCAGGCGCTGAGGGCCGCCAGGCCCGTCGCACCGGCCGCCGCCGTCATCAGAGTGCGCCGTGGCACTCCCGTGCGAGATGCGCGCAGCGCAGGTTCGTCCGTCACACCGTGCTCCGTCCACTTCCCCCGCAGCGGGCGGCTGTGCGGCCCTGCGCTGCGTCCCGATCCCGTGCCGGCCGCGGCGGGGGGCGCGCCGCTGCTGCGGGGGGATAGACGGAGATTCCCGGGGGCGGGTTGCCTGGGTGTCCACGGGTGTGACCCGGGCAGCTCAACTCCCGGGTGTCCGCACCATGAACACGTCGATCGGGTCCTGCCGCTCCTCGGTGAACCCGTGCCGTTCGTAGAGCGCGCGGGCGGCGCTGCCCTGGAGCACGTCCAGCCGTACGGCCGCGCCCGCCTCGTCGGCCCGCGCGAGCAGCGAACGGAGCACCGCGGTGCCTATGCCGCGCCCCTGGACGGCGGGGGAGAGACAGAAGTTCTCCAGCCACCACCCGTCCTCGACCGGTCGCAGGGTGACGCAGCCCGCGAACTCGCCGTCCACGACGACGACCGAGGTGTGTTCCGGCGCGTAGTTGTCCCGCAGCCGCTGTCGTACGCGGTGCTCGTCGTAGCGCCCGAGCCGCTCCAGGTCGGGGCGCATCACGGTGGCCCGCAGTTCGGCCAGGGCCTCGACGTCCTCGGGCCGGGCGGGGCGCAGGGCCCAGGCCGCGGTGGTGCTTGTCGTCATGGACGGATTCTCGCCGACCGCCGTCACCGCGGGTCCGGCGCCCATGAAGGTGGGCTGGTACCTGTGGGAGAGCTGATCGCCCCGGCCCCGGCCCGTCTCACCTTCAGCCTTGCCGTGAACGCCGAGCTTCCTCTGATCAAGGAGATCGGCATCGGGAAGCCGGCCATACAGGTCAACGTGGGGGAGCCGGTGAACGGGATGCGGGCCGGAGGGGCGCAGGCACCGGGATGACGCTACTTCTCGGCGCAGATCTCCTCGGCAGAGGTGGCGGTGACGGCTCGCACGAGCCACTGGCGCAGAACCTCGGGGTCGCCGCAATCGGTGATCCGCTCGCGAACCTTGTCGGGAACGGTGATGCCGCGCTGTTCCAGCACGGGCAGGATGCCCTCGGCGCGGCCTTGCGCGCGGCCTTGCGTTCGGCCTTCGTCCCGGATTTCTTCCGACATGAAGGACTTGTAGAAGGAGAGGTCCACGGCTACCGGGTTCCTCCGCTGTTGTGCGGCCGGGCGGTTGC
Organism: Streptomyces sp. NPDC087845; assembly: GCF_044742755.1. Lineage (NCBI taxonomy): Bacteria > Bacillati > Actinomycetota > Actinomycetes > Kitasatosporales > Streptomycetaceae > Streptomyces > Streptomyces sp. NPDC087845. The sequence goes on along the minus strand of NZ_JBIUVC010000001.1, from coordinate 652,057 downwards.
CCGGGCCTTGCGTGGTGAGTTCGACGATTTGAGTGGTGTTTCCGTCAGGCGGCTGTGTGGAGGGCTGACCGGCAGTCGCGGCAGTTGCCGGGGTGGCGGGAGCGGAAGGCGCGGTCGCAGCGGTCGCAGTTCTGGAGCGGGATGACGACGGTGTTGCGGCGTGGGGGTGCGAGCTCCTCGGCGCCTGGCAGCGGAGGCGGCAGAAGAGTCGTGATCCGGTGCCGGAGGAGTTTTGCCGGGTGCTTCAGGGGACTCGGGAGGTCGGTGGTGAGGGCGTGACGGATGGTGTCGGGGTGGGCGTCGCGTTCGAGCCAGGTGGCGACGCCGGGGGTGAGGGCGGCGATGTCGCTTTCGGAGAGGGTGAGCGCGGGTGTGTGGCGGCGGAGGTCGGCGAGGAGCGCGGCGGCTGCTTGGTGTAGTTGAGGGGTGAGTGCTCGCGGTTGGGGGAGCGGCGGGGGCAGTGTCCTGGGGGCGGTGGGAGCCGGTACGAAGACGGGGGCGGGGTGCGGTTCGGGGGTGGGTGTCGGCGGTGCGGGCGTCAGCTGTGGTGCGGGGGCCGGGGTGGGTTCCGGTGCGGGTGTTGGGGCGGGGCGCGGTTCGGGGGTGGTCGCGCGTGGCGGCGGCTGTGATGCGGGCAGCGGGGCTGCCGGTTTGCTGCGCCTGGTACGGGGCCGAGGGGCGAGGACGGGGTGTGCGACCGCGCCGGGCTGGTTGTACGAGACGGTGCGGGTGACGATGCGGCCGTCGGCGAGGCGTACGCGGCTGCGGTGGAGGTAGCCGTGGGCTTCGAGCTCGCGCAGGGCGGCGGCGATGCGGGTTTCGCTCTCGGGGAAGCGTTCGGCGAGGTGTTTGATGCCGATCCTGGCTCCGGCGGGGAGCGACTGGATGTGGGCGGCGAGCCCGATCGCTGCGAGGGAGAGTCCGCGGTGCTGGGCGAGGTGGTTGCCGATGACGGTGAAGCCTGCGGCATGCCGGACGTTGATGTGGATGACACCGGATGACGGTGTGGCGTCTCCGGGTACGGGGGACGGGGCGCACGAGGGCGCGGTAACCTGCGGGGTATCCATCGGGAAGCCTCTTACTTCCTCGGTGGTCAGGCCCCCGGTTGAGACTGTGAATCTCGGTCGGGGGCCGTCGCATGTCTGGAGTTGTCGCGGCGAGCATATGCCAGCCAACCCGCGTGAAATCCAGCCCAGTTGCCCTATGTCACCCGAGTGAGTGACGGGAGCGGGGCGGGGTCGGGTTTGGGTGGGGAGGGTAATTTCCCCAGGTTCTTCAAAGCTTTATGCGTCGTGGAACGCGGGGACGTGGCTCACCGGGTCGTGGATATCCGCGACCCGGTAGAACGGTCCTGGCACGAGGTCGAGTTCGGCCCGGACGGTCTTGCGCGGGACGGGTCCGACACCGATGCCCCAGTGGTCGGCAAGCGCCTCGACGATCAGCTCACTGAGATGGGCCGTGGTGAGGAGACGGGCGAGCCTGGCATCTCGGCGGGTGAGGGAGAGCGGCACGGTGAACTGCCGGGTGGGAGCGGAATGTTCGGTTCGGGTGATGTGTTGGTTCACGTCACTCAGCGCGGCCGTGTCTGCGTACCGTGAACGGCAACGAGCCCCCTACGTACGGTGATTGTCCCGTGCTTGTCCAGTGCTGTCCCGGCTGTCCGGGGTGACGTGCTGGGGACACCAGGGGTTGAGCCAAGAACGGCAAGCGCGTCGGAAGTGGGGCACGGATGAGCGTGGATGAGACCGGTACGGAGCGCGGCGACGGCGGGGCGGACGAGCCGGGTTGGGACATCGATCCCGATGACGAGTCGGGGGCGGCCGTGGTCGCGGCGGTGGGCCGTCAGATCAAGGCGTGGCGGGAGGCGGCGGGGCTGCGGGCCGGCGAGTTGGGGTCCGCGATCGGGTACGGGGAGGACCTGGTCTACAAGGTGGAGGGCGGCCGTCGTATCCCTCGGCCGGAGTTCCTGGACAGAGCGGACGAGGTGCTCGGGGCGGGCGGGAAGCTCGCGATGATGAAGGGGGATGTGGCGGAGGCCAGGTACCCGAGGAAGATCCGGGAGCTTGCGAAGCTGGAGGCCAAGGCGGTCGAGCTCTCGGCGTACGGGAGCCACAACCTCCACGGTTTGTTGCAGACGGAGGAGTATTCCCGGGCGTTGTTCGGGATGCGGCGGCCCGCGTTCTCGCAGGACGAAGTGGAGAGGCTGGTGGCCGCTCGCGCAGCCCGGCAATCCATCTTCGATCGTTCGCCCGGCCCGGAGCTCAGCTTTGTCCAGGAAGAGGTGACGCTGAAGCGCCACCTCGGGGGCAGAATGGTGTTGCGCCGACAGCTTGAACGCCTCTTGGAGGTCGGTCAGTTGCGTAATGTTGAGATCCAGGTGATGCCGACCGCCCGCGACGATCACGCCGGAATGGGCGGGGAGATGCAGGTGTTGAAGTTCAGGGACGGCTCGGCGGTGGGGCGCTCCGAGGGCGACTTCGGTAGTCGACCGGTCTCTGACCCGAAGCATCTCCGGATCATTGAGCTGCGGTGTGGCATCATCCGGGCTCAGGCTCTCACGCCTCGGGAGTCGCTGGCCTTCATCGAGCAAGTGCTGGGAGAGACATGATCAGCGAGACCTTTGCCGGAGACGCCTCCCGGCTGGAGTGGTTCAAGAGCAGCTACAGCGACAGCAGCAACAGCAACGAATGCGTCGAGGTCGCGACCACTCCAGGCGCGGTGCTCGTGCGCGACTCCAAGAACGCGCAGGGGGCCCGGCTCGCTTTCGCCTCAGGTGTTTGGACGGGCTTCGTCTCGTACGCGGCCGGGCGCTGATCCCACACGCACTCGCGCCCCGAGCCCGGTCGATGCCGGACCGGGGCGCGTTGCTGTCAGAAGAGGGCGAACGCCGGGTTTCCGGTCGGCCGGAGAGCGGACAGTTCCACCCGGGCCAGCGAGGCGTCCGGGATGCCGCGCAGGAGCTCCGCCCCGATCTCCACCAGCCGGTGCCCGTCGGGCGGCGTAGAGCCCAGGCCGATCGCGTATCCCGCCTGATCGTCGGCAGTGAGCGGGCGGGGCCAGATGCGGGCGTCCGGGGAGCCGGCCTCCGCCAGGGCGGCGAGCAGGGCCAGGAGCCGGCCGCGGAGGCGGCCCTCGTCCGGGCCGGGTCGTACGGAGGCGAGGGCCCAGGCAGTGTGCTGCGCGTGCAGCGGCGGCGGGGCGCAGAGCAGGGCGTGCGGTACCGGGCCGGAGTCGGCGGCGGACTCCAGGATCTCCCAGGCGCGGAAGAGCTCCTCGGCGACGAGGTCGCGGCCCGCTTCGGACACCTGCGTGGTGCAGGAGCGGACGGGGGCGGTCGGGGTCAGCACGGTGAGGGGGAGGCCGCACGGCTCCCCGGAGCCGACCGGGCGGCGCCAGTCCCACGTGGCCCAGGTCGCGAAGAACTGCCTGAGTAGGGGGAGCGGTGGCAGATTGCCCGACTCGTGGGCGGTACGGGCCGCGAGCACGGACCAGGCCAGGCCGGGCAGCCCGCCGCACGGAGCGGAGTCCAGGCCCCGCGCCCGCGCCCAGCCCTTCACCTCGCGGGCGAGCCGGACGAACGCGGCCCGGTGCGGGTCCGCCGCCGTGAGCACCGCGTCCGCGTCGCTCACCGCGCTGAGCGCCGTGGCCGCCGCCTCGCCCAGCTCGGCGCGCCGGGCCACCGCCTCGGCCGGGGGGAGGGCGCCCGTCGCCACGGTCACCAGGTCCACCCCGAGCCCGCCGAGCGAGAAGCGCAGCCCCGGTACGCGGGCACCGGTCACCTCGCGCAGGCCGACGGCGCCCGGCAGGGCCGTGGCCAGCCGCTCCCGTACCCCCGGCGGATCCACGGCGCCGGGCAGCGCCGCGACCAGGTCCACGTCCGCGCCGGGCAGCGCACAGCCCATCCGCCGCGATCCGGCCGGATGGACACGCCCTTCGGGCAGCGCCGCGGCCACCCGGCGCAGGGCATCGGCCGCGAACACCTCCTCGGCCGCGTCCTCCTCCGCCTCCGTCGTATCGGCGGCCAGCTCCACCCGTACCCCGAAGTGGTCCGAGACGTACAGCCCGTCCGGCGCCGGTACGTCGCCCAGCAGCACCGCCGACACGGGCCGCAGCCGCTCCGAGCGGAGCAGCACCCGGTCCAGCCGGGACATCCGCCCGGTCAGGGAGGAGACGGCGGCGAGCGGGTTGACGGACGGGTCGAAGGTCGGCGTCCGGTCGTCCGCGCCGTGCACCAGGCTCCAGACGTCCGGCATCCCCAGCCGGTCCTGCGGGGTGGCGCCGCCGTCGTTGAAGTCGCCGAGCAGCGCCACATCGCCCTCGATCCCACCCAACCCCGTTGCCAGATCGGTCAGTTCGGCATCGCGCCGGGCGGCGCCGTCCGCCGAGTGGTCGCTGCTGAGATGGGTGACGGCGACCGTGGCCGGTCCCTCCGCGCGCTCCACGACCACGGCGGCGACCGCCTTGTGCGGACCGAGGGCGTGCAGGCCCGCCTCCCGCACCGGGAGCCTGCTGAGCAGCAGCAGACCGCAGTCGGCGACGTCCCGGCCGGCCGGATCGGCCCAGAAGGTGTGGTTCTCGCGGATCCAGGGCGCGGACAGCAGCAGGCCGAGCAGGGCGGGTTCGGCCTCCTGGAGCGCGATGACGTCCGCGTCGGCCGCGCGCAGGGCGTCGAGGAGGAGCGGCCGGCGGCGGGCGGTGTCGATGCGGTCGCTGTCGTAGCGGTCCCAGAGGGTGTTCCAGGTCAGCAGGGTCAGCGGGCCGGGGGCCGGTGCGGGCGGCGGTACGTCCTCGGGCACCGGCGTCCAGGCGGCCTCCGATACGGAGTACGCGTGCGGCGTGCGGGAGACGAAGTACGGGGACGGCAGCCGGCGCGGGGCGCGGACCCGTCCGGCGTCCGTCGCGTCGATCCGGTCCACGCCCGAGGACCGGTCCCACACCGTCTCGCCGTCGGCCTCGAAGAACAGCACCCGGTGCCAGGGAATCTCCCCGCCGGGCGTGAAACGGGGCAGCGGCACCCGCTTGGGCGCGGTCCCGCGCTGCGCCACGCCCATCACGAAGCGCGCCGGGTCGAACCGGGCGTCCCAGCGGACCCGGTGGTAGATCTCCTCGCTGGTACGCATCTACGCCCTGTCCTCCACGGTTCCGCTCGCGCCGATGTACCAGGTGCGGTGCGCCTGGCCGGGGTACGGGGGCACGAACCGGTGCAGTTGCGAGCTCAGCACCTCCGGGGGGACCGGGTGGGTGCGGCGCTCGTTGCGGCGGACCAGTTCCGCCTCGTCGACCAGGGCCACGGCGTGGGTGAGCAGCGCGTCCCTGCGCCGGGCGACCGCGTGCACCAGGGAGCGCTGGTGCACGTTGAGCGAGGTGGCGTCCCAGACGACCGTGGAGCCCGCGGTGAGCGCGGCGTCCAGCCGGTCGAGCCCCTCGCGCAGCACCTCCCCGTTGGCCTTCTGGCCGGCGCGCGATCCCCGGGCGAGACGCAGGTCGTCGAGCGAGAGATACGTGTCGATGCCGCGGAGCCCGCGCGCGAAGGTGCTCTTGCCGCTGCCGGAGGGGCCGACCAGATGGACCAGGCGCGGGAACTCGCCGGTGCGCCACCGCCAGGTCGCGGCCACGGCCTCCTCGGCGGTGGTGACCCGGCCCAGGGCGTACGCCTCACGGGCCTGCGCCCGGCAGCGGTCGGCGGCCTCCGGGTCCAGATCCGCGAACGCCTCGCGCAGCCCGTCCGGCTCCCGTATGTCCTCCGCGTGCAGTGCGGACCACTCCACCTGCTCGCGGGCCCCGTCGGTCTCCGCGACCACCGCGGCCAGCGCGTGCAGCAGCGGCAGATCGGCGGCGAACGACATCCGGACCAGACCGGTCCGGCGCTCCTCGTCCGGGTACGGCCGGTGCAGTGCCGGGTGCAGTCCGACGAGGTCCGCGACCCGGCGGGCGAGCGGCATCCCGAGCGTCCCCGCCAGTGCGGGCGCCGTCCCGGCGCGGCGGGACCGGTGCAGCAGCGCGGCCAGCACCCCGGTCAGCCGGTCCTCGCCCGTCCGGCCCGAGGCGTCGAGGACATCGCCCATCGCGGCGGCGGCCCCGGCGTCCCCCGCGGCCGTCCCCGTCGCGTCGGCCAGCGCCGCGGCGTCGACCGGCGCCCCGGACCGCACGGCCCACAGGGCGGCGGCCGGGCCGAGACCGTTCTCCACCACGGCGGCGTGCATCCAGTGCGTATCGGTCTGCACGTGGCCGGGCCGCACCCATTTCGCCACCAGCCGCCCGAAGTCCCGTGCGCCGAAGCCGTCCGCGGGCCGTACGACGTACCCCTCCTGCCGCCCGGTGTCCGGCCTCAGCGCCCGGAGCGCCTTCGCGGCCCGCGCGTCGAACACCCCGCGCCACAGCACCGGCGGCACCGGAATGCCCAGGTCGCGGAGGAAGACCACGGTCCGGTCCCAGTCCAGGCAGTGCTCCCCGTCCCAGACGGAGAAGCCGTAGAAGTAGCTCTCCAGGCCGTCGTACGCGATCGAATGGCGCGCGAACATGTTCTCCCCGCACACCCGCCACCCCTCGGGGATACGGGCCCCGATCCGGCCCTGGAGCGCCTTCACCCAGCCCCGCGAGGGGTGGTGGGCGGAATCGAGCGAGCGGGCGTGGAGGCCGTCGGCGTAGAGCGTGGTGTTCTCGCCGTCCAGCTTCTCGGTGACGACGACCTCGCGGCCGGTCATCGCGGAGAGGTCCGCGATCCGTACGTCGTCCGAGGTGGCCCCCGGGGACCAGGGCAGATGCGCGGTGCGCGGGTAGTGCGTACGCATGGTCGATGTCCCTGGTGACGACGGTGTGCCGGCCGGTCACTGTACGGGCGGGGGCGCGGGGCGCTCGACCGAATTAGGAGGGGCCCGGATCGCCGGGAGGGACGCCCGGCACGGCTCCCGCCGCGCGCCCGCGTTTGACCATCGGAGCGCGCGGGGTAAGATCCTCCGCCCGATTGGCCAGGCTCACGCCGCGTATGGCACACTGACCAGGTTGCTCGGTTGAGTGTCAATGCTGCGCGCCTCCCGCCGGGAGGACCGGAAGCGAGTCCCACAGTACTCGTCGACCCCTTGCGGGTCGGACGTACGGGAATCTTCCGGGAAGCGTCAGTGGGGCACCGGCCAGGCACCCGGTGGGTGTTCCGCCCCCGGTCTCGCGGTCCTCGGGCCCGCACCCCCTTGGTTGGGAAATCCTTCGGGAGATCTGCGTAGAGGGGATGCGACACGCCCGACCGCGTGGGTCGGAGACGGAGTTACGAGAGCCCTCGGGTTCCAGAGCGTTACGAGAGACAGGACTACTAGTAGCCATGGCGGGACAGAAGATCCGCATCCGGCTCAAGGCCTACGACCACGAGGTCATCGACTCCTCGGCGAAGAAGATCGTCGAGACGGTGACCCGCACTGGTGCGTCGGTCGCGGGCCCGGTGCCGCTGCCCACTGAGAAGAACGTGTACTGCGTCATCAAGTCGCCGCACAAGTACAAGGACTCGCGCGAGCACTTCGAGATGCGCACGCACAAGCGCCTCATCGACATCCTCGACCCCACGCCGAAGACGGTTGACTCGCTGATGCGTCTCGACCTGCCGGCGGGCGTCGACATCGAGATCAAGCTCTGAGGTGACGCGCGAGATGGCTAAGAACATTAAGGGCGTCCTGGGCGAGAAGCTCGGCATGACCCAGGTCTGGGACGAGAACAACCGGGTCGTCCCGGTGACCGTCGTCAAGGCCGGGCCCTGTGTCGTCACCCAGGTCCGCACCAACGACCGCGACGGCTACGAGTCGGTTCAGCTCGCCTTCGGCGAGATCGACCCGCGCAAGGTGAACAAGCCCCTCAAGGGCCACTTCGCCAAGGCCGACGTGACCCCGCGCCGCCACCTGGTGGAGCTCCGCACCCCTGACGCCGGCGAGTACACGCTGGGCCAGGAGGTCACCGCCGAGGTGTTCGAGTCCGGCGTCAAGGTCGACGTCACGGGCAAGAGCAAGGGCAAGGGCTTCGCCGGTGTCATGAAGCGTCACAACTTCAAGGGCGGCAAGGCGTCCCACGGTGCCCACCGTGTGCACCGCATGCCCGGCTCCATCGGTGGCTGTGCCACCCCCGGCCGTGTCTTCAAGGGCATGCGCATGGCGGGTCGCATGGGCAACGAGCGTGTCACCACCCAGAACCTGACCATCCACGCGGTTGACGCGGAGAAGGGTCTGCTCCTCATCAAGGGCGCGGTCCCCGGTCCGAACGGCGGCCTCGTCCTGGTCCGTACCGCGGCCAAGGGGGCTTGAGGTAATGAGCACCATTGACATCCTTTCGCCGGCAGGCGACAAGGCCGGTACCGTCGAGCTCCCCTCGGAGATCTTCGACGCGAAGACCAGCGTTCCGCTGATCCACCAGGTCGTCGTCGCACAGCTGGCAGCTGCCCGTCAGGGCACGCACAAGACCAAGACCCGCGGCGAAGTCCGTGGCGGTGGCCGCAAGCCGTACCGCCAGAAGGGCACCGGCCGCGCGCGCCAGGGTTCGACCCGTGCGCCGCAGTTCGCCGGCGGTGGCGTCGTCCACGGCCCGCAGCCGCGTGACTACTCGCAGCGGACCCCGAAGAAGATGAAGGCCGCCGCCCTGCGCGGTGCCCTCTCCGACCGGGCCCGTCACTCCCGTATCCACGTCGTCACCGGCGTGGTCGACGGTGCGGTGTCCACGAAGGCCGCCAAGACGCTGTTCGGCAAGATCTCGGAGCGCAAGAACCTGCTCCTGGTCGTCGACCGCGCCGACGAGGCCGCGTGGCTGTCCGCCCGCAACCTGCCCCAGGTGCACATCCTGGAGCCGGGCCAGCTGAACACGTACGACGTGATCGTCTCTGACGACGTGGTCTTCACCCAGGCCGCCCTCGAGTCCTTCGTGTCTGGCCCCCAGACCGCTGAGACCGAAGGGAGCGACGCCTGATGAGCGAGGCGACCGTTACCAGCAAGACCTACTCGGACCCGCGCGACGTTCTCGTCAAGCCGGTTGTTTCCGAGAAGAGCTACGCGCTGCTCGACGAGAACAAGTACACGTTCATCGTCGCGCCCGGCTCCAACAAGACCCAGATCAAGCAGGCCGTGGAAGCGGTCTTCTCGGTCAAGGTCACCGGGGTCAACACGATCAACCGGCAGGGTAAGCGCAAGCGCACCAAGACCGGTTTCGGCAAGCGTGCTGACACCAAGCGCGCAATCGTGACCCTCGCCGAGGGCGACCGTATCGACATCTTCGGCGGTCCGACCGCCTGAGGGCGGTCTGGATCGTCCGGAATCGGACGAGGACTGAGAAATGGGTATCCGCAAGTACAAGCCGACGACCCCGGGCCGTCGTGGCTCCAGCGTCGCCGACTTTGTCGAGATCACGCGGTCCACGCCGGAGAAGTCGCTGGTCCGCCCCCTGCACAGCAAGGGCGGCCGTAACAACGCCGGTCGTGTGACCGTTCGCCACCAGGGCGGTGGCCACAAGCGCGCCTACCGAGTGATCGACTTCCGTCGTCACGACAAGGACGGCGTGCCGGCCAAGGTCGCGCACATCGAGTACGACCCGAACCGCACCGCGCGCATCGCGCTCCTGCACTACGCGGACGGCGAGAAGCGCTACATCATCGCGCCGCGTGGCCTGACGCAGGGCGACCGTGTCGAGAACGGCCCGGCCGCCGACATCAAGCCCGGCAACAACCTGGCGCTGCGCAACATCCCGGTCGGTACGACCATCCACGCCATCGAGCTGCGGCCCGGCGGCGGCGCGAAGTTCGCCCGTTCCGCGGGTGCCTCCGTGCAGCTGCTGGCGAAGGAGGGCACCATGGCCCACCTTCGTATGCCGTCGGGTGAGATCCGCCTGGTCGACGCCCGCTGCCGCGCCACCATCGGTGAGGTCGGCAACGCCGAGCAGTCGAACATCAACTGGGGCAAGGCCGGCCGCATGCGCTGGAAGGGCGTTCGCCCGACCGTCCGCGGTGTCGCGATGAACCCGGTTGACCACCCGCACGGTGGTGGTGAGGGCAAGACCTCCGGTGGTCGCCACCCGGTCTCGCCGTGGGGTCAGAAGGAGGGTCGTACTCGTTCGCCGAAGAAGGCATCGAACAAGTACATCGTCCGCCGCCGCAAGACGAACAAGAAGCGCTAGGAGCGGGTTTAGATGCCGCGCAGTCTCAAGAAGGGGCCCTTCGTCGACGGCCACCTCATCAAGAAGGTGGACGTACAGAACGAGGCAGGCACCAAGAACGTCATCAAGACCTGGTCCCGTCGCTCGATGATCGTCCCGGCCATGCTGGGTCACACCATCGCGGTGCACAACGGCAAGATCCACGTCCCGGTGTTCGTCACCGAGTCGATGGTCGGCCACAAGCTCGGCGAGTTCTCGCCGACTCGCACCTTCCGCGGCCACGTCAAGGACGACCGGAAGTCGAAGCGCCGCTAACCGCGGGGTGGAAACGACTATGACTTACACCGAAGGGACAACCATGGAAGCCAGGGCCCAGGCGCGGTACATCCGCGTCACGCCCATGAAGGCCCGCCGCGTGGTGGACCTCATCCGTGGCATGGATGCCACGGAGGCTCAGGCGGTCCTGCGTTTCGCCCCGCAGGCCGCGAGCGTGCCGGTTGGCAAGGTGCTGGACAGCGCCATTGCCAACGCCGCACACAACTACGACCACACCGACGCCTCTTCGCTGGTCATCAGCGAGGCGTACGTGGACGAGGGCCCGACCCTGAAGCGGTTCCGTCCGCGTGCCCAGGGCCGTGCCTACCGGATCCGTAAGCGGACCAGCCACATCACCGTGGTCGTCAGCAGCAAGGAAGGAACCCGGTAATGGGCCAGAAGGTAAACCCGCACGGGTTCCGGCTCGGCATCACCACGGACTTCAAGTCCCGCTGGTACGCCGACAAGCTGTACAAGGACTACGTCAAGGAAGACGTCGCCATTCGTCGCATGATGACGAAGGGCATGGAGCGGGCCGGCATCTCGAAGGTCGAGATCGAGCGCACCCGCGACCGCGTCCGCGTTGACATCCACACCGCCCGCCCGGGCATCGTCATCGGCCGCCGCGGCGCCGAGGCCGACCGCATCCGTGGCGAGCTGGAGAAGCTGACCGGCAAGCAGGTCCAGCTGAACATCCTCGAGGTCAAGAACCCCGAGGTGGACGCTCAGCTGGTGGCCCAGGCCGTCGCCGAGCAGCTCTCCTCCCGCGTCTCCTTCCGTCGTGCCATGCGCAAGAGCATGCAGAGCTCGATGAAGGCCGGCGCCAAGGGCATCAAGATCCAGTGCGGCGGTCGCCTCGGCGGCGCCGAGATGTCCCGCTCGGAGTTCTACCGCGAGGGCCGTGTGCCCCTGCACACGCTCCGTGCGAACGTCGACTACGGCTTCTTCGAGGCCAAGACGACCTTCGGCCGCATCGGTGTGAAGGTCTGGATCTACAAGGGCGACGTCAAGAACATCGCCGAGGTCCGCGCCGAGAACGCCGCTGCCCGCGCCGGCAACCGCCCGGCCCGTGGCGGCGCTGACCGCCCGGCCGGCCGTGGTGGCCGCGGTGGCGAGCGTGGCGGTCGCGGTCGCAAGCCGCAGCAGCAGTCGGCTCCGGCTGCCGAGGCCCCCAAGGCCGAGGCTCCCGCCGCTGCCGCTCCGGCTGCCGAGAGCACCGGAACGGAGGCCTGACCGAAATGCTGATCCCCCGTAGGGTCAAGCACCGCAAGCAGCACCACCCGAAGCGCAGCGGTATGTCCAAGGGTGGCACGCAGGTTGCGTTCGGCGAGTACGGCATCCAGGCGCTGACCCCGGCGTACGTGACGAACCGTCAGATCGAGGCAGCTCGTATCGCGATGACCCGTCACATCAAGCGTGGCGGCAAGGTCTGGATCAACATCTACCCGGACCGTCCCCTGACGAAGAAGCCGGCCGAGACCCGCATGGGTTCCGGTAAGGGTTCTCCCGAGTGGTGGATCGCGAACGTCAAGCCGGGTCGGGTGATGTTCGAGCTGTCCTACCCGAACGAGAAGATTGCTCGTGAGGCGCTTACCCGCGCTGCTCACAAGCTTCCGATGAAGTGCCGGATCGTTCGGCGCGAGGCAGGTGAGTCGTGATGTCGGCCGGTACCAAGGCGTCCGAGCTGCGCGAGCTGGGCAACGAGGAGCTCCTCAACAAGCTCCGCGAGGCCAAGGAAGAGCTGTTCAACCTCCGCTTCCAGGCGGCGACGGGGCAGCTCGAGAACCACGGCCGGCTCAAGTCCGTCCGTAAGGACATCGCCCGGATCTACACCCTGATGCGCGAGCGCGAGCTGGGCATCGAGACGGTGGAGAGCGCCTGATGAGCGAGAAGACTGTGACTGAGACGAACACCGACCGCGGTTTCCGCAAGACCCGTGAGGGTCTGGTCGTCAGCGACAAGATGGACAAGACCGTCGTCGTCGCTGTCGAGGACCGTGTCAAGCACGCGCTGTACGGCAAGGTCATCCGCCGTACCAACAAGCTCAAGGCGCACGACGAGCAGAACGCCGCAGGCGTCGGCGACCGCGTCCTCCTGATGGAGACCCGGCCGCTGTCCGCCACGAAGCGGTGGCGCGTCGTCGAGATCCTCGAGAAGGCCAAGTAATTCCTGAGGGGCATTCCCCTCAGGCAAGTTCCGCCAGGCTCGGTGGGGGTCCGCTCCGGTGACGGAGTGGCCCCCGCCGGGAACCGGCAGACGATCAGGAGATAGACGTGATCCAGCAGGAGTCGCGACTTCGCGTCGCCGACAACACGGGTGCGAAGGAAATCCTCACCATCCGTGTTCTCGGTGGTTCGGGTCGCCGCTACGCGGGCATCGGTGACGTCATCGTCGCCACCGTCAAGGACGCGATCCCCGGTGGCAACGTGAAGAAGGGTGACGTCGTCAAGGCCGTCATCGTTCGCACCGTCAAGGAGCGTCGTCGTCAGGATGGCTCGTACATCCGCTTCGACGAGAACGCCGCCGTCATTCTGAAGAACGACGGCGACCCCCGCGGCACCCGTATCTTCGGCCCGGTGGGCCGTGAGCTGCGCGAGAAGAAGTTCATGAAGATCATCTCGCTCGCGCCGGAGGTGCTGTAAGCATGAAGATCAAGAAGGGCGACCTGGTTCAGGTCATCACCGGTAAGGACAAGGGCAAGCAGGGCAAGGTCATCGTGGCCTACCCCGCTCAGGACCGCGTCCTCGTCGAGGGTGTCAACCGGGTCAAGAAGCACACCAAGGCCGGTCAGACGGCTCGCGGCTCGCAGACGGGTGGCATTGTCACCACCGAGGCCCCGATTCACGTCAGCAACGTTCAGCTGGTCGTGGAGAAGGACGGCAACAAGGTCGTCACCCGCGTCGGCTACCGCTTTGACGACGAGGGCAACAAGATCCGCGTTGCCAAGCGGACCGGTGAGGACATCTGATGACTGCCACCACTGCGCCGCGTCTCAAGACGCGCTACCGCGAGGAAATCGCCGGCAAGCTGCGTGAGGAGTTCTCGTACGAGAACGTCATGCAGATTCCCGGCCTGGTCAAGATCGTGGTCAACATGGGTGTGGGCGACGCCGCCCGCGACTCCAAGCTGATCGACGGCGCCGTGCGCGACCTCACCACGATCACCGGCCAGAAGCCGGCCGTCACCAAGGCCCGCAAGTCCATCGCGCAGTTCAAGCTGCGCGAGGGCCAGCCGATCGGCTGCCACGTCACCCTTCGTGGTGACCGGATGTGGGAGTTCCTGGACCGTACGCTGTCGCTCGCGCTGCCGCGTATCCGTGACTTCCGTGGTCTGTCGCCGAAGCAGTTCGACGGCCGTGGCAACTACACCTTCGGTCTCACGGAGCAGGTCATGTTCCACGAGATCGACCAGGACAAGATCGACCGGGTCCGGGGCATGGACATCACCGTGGTCACCACGGCGACCAATGACGACGAGGGTCGTGCCCTCCTTCGTCACCTCGGCTTCCCGTTCAAGGAGAACTGACCGTGGCGAAGAAGGCTCTGATCGCTAAGGCCGCCCGTAAGCCGAAGTTCGGCGTTCGCGGGTACACCCGCTGCCAGCGCTGCGGCCGGCCCCACTCCGTCTACCGCAAGTTCGGCCTGTGCCGCGTGTGCCTTCGTGAGATGGCTCACCGTGGCGAGCTGCCGGGCGTGACCAAGAGCTCCTGGTAATTCTCCTTCGCCCTCCGGGCGTTGGGAATTGACGGAAGCTCTCGGTAAGCATCTGGTCGGCAGGAGCCCGCCCTCACATGCCGTAGGCTTGTGGGGTTGGGCGCCTGCCGTCCAAGACCGACTTACTACGCCGTAGGTCCCCGCACCGCACCCGTCCCGCCACTGAGTGGGGAGAGGGATGGCGCATACAGGAAACCCCGGCGAGAGAGGCCGAAGGCCAATTCATGACCATGACTGATCCCATCGCAGACATGCTCACGCGTCTGCGTAACGCGAACTCGGCGTACCACGACTCCGTCGTGATGCCGCACAGCAAGATCAAGTCGCACATCGCGGAGATCCTCCAGCAGGAGGGCTTCATCACGGGCTGGAAGGTCGAGGACGCCGAGGTCGGCAAGAACCTCGTCCTCGAGCTGAAGTTCGGCCCGAACCGCGAGCGCTCGATCGCCGGCATCAAGCGAATCTCGAAGCCGGGTCTGCGTGTATACGCAAAGTCCACCAACCTGCCGAAGGTCCTCGGCGGCCTGGGCGTGGCGATCATCTCCACGTCCCACGGTCTCCTGACCGGCCAGCAGGCCAGCAAGAAGGGCGTAGGTGGGGAAGTCCTCGCCTACGTCTGGTAGTCGGGAACGGAGGAATAGCTCATGTCGCGAATCGGCAAGCTCCCCATCCAGGTTCCCGCCGGTGTGGACGTCACCATCGATGGCCGCACGGTCGCGGTGAAGGGCCCCAAGGGCACCCTCTCGCACACCGTTGCGTCGCCGATCGAGGTCACCAAGGGTGAGGACGGCGTCCTGAACGTCGTCCGCCCGAACGACGAGCGTCAGAACAAGGCCCTTCACGGCCTGTCCCGCACGCTGGTGGCGAACATGATCACCGGTGTGACCCAGGGATACACCAAGGCGCTCGAGATCAGTGGTGTCGGTTACCGCGTCCAGGCGAAGGGCTCCAACCTGGAGTTCGCCCTGGGCTACAGCCACCCGATCCTGATCGAGGCTCCGGAGGGCATCACCTTCAAGGTGGAGTCCCCCACGAAGTTCTCGGTCGAGGGCATCGACAAGCAGAAGGTCGGCGAGACCGCGGCCAAGATCCGCAAGCTGCGGAAGCCTGACCCGTACAAGGCCAAGGGCGTCAAGTACGCCGGCGAGGTCATCCGCCGCAAGGTCGGAAAGGCTGGTAAGTAGCCATGGCATACGGCGTGAAGATCGCCAAGGGCGACGCCTACAAGCGTGCCGCCCTCAAGCGTCGCCACATCCGCGTCCGCAAGCACATCTCCGGTTCGCCGGAGCGTCCGCGCTTGGTCGTGACGCGGTCCAACCGCCACATGGTCGCTCAGGTCATCGACGACATCGCGGGCCACACGCTCGCGTCGGCGTCGACCCTGGACGTCTCCATCCGTGGTGGCGAGGGCGACAAGAGCACCCAGGCCAAGCAGGTCGGCGCCCTGGTCGCTGAGCGTGCCAAGGCCGCAGGCGTCGAGGCCGTCGTGTTTGACCGCGGTGGTAACCAGTACGCCGGGCGGATTGCCGCTCTGGCTGACGCCGCCCGTGAAGCCGGGCTGAAGTTCTAAGCCCCGGTTCCTACGCACAGCGGACGTAACAGAGAGAGGTAAATCCAATGGCTGGACCCCAGCGCCGCGGAAGCGGTGCCGGTGGCGGCGAGCGGCGGGACCGGAAGGGCCGTGACGGCGGCGCAGCTGCCGCCGAGAAGACCGCGTACGTTGAGCGCGTTGTCGCGATCAACCGCGTCGCCAAGGTTGTGAAGGGTGGTCGTCGCTTCAGCTTCACCGCGCTGGTCGTGGTGGGCGATGGTGACGGCACCGTCGGTGTCGGTTACGGCAAGGCCAAGGAAGTTCCCGCGGCCATCGCCAAGGGCGTGGAAGAAGCCAAGAAGAACTTCTTCAAGGTTCCGCGCATCCAGGGCACCATTCCTCACCCGATCCAGGGCGAGAAGGCCGCGGGCGTCGTCCTGCTGAAGCCTGCTTCCCCCGGTACCGGTGTTATCGCCGGTGGCCCGGTGCGCGCCGTTCTGGAGTGCGCCGGCGTTCACGACATCCTGTCGAAGTCGCTCGGCTCCGACAACGCGATCAACATCGTGCACGCGACCGTGGCGGCCCTCAAGGGCCTGCAGCGTCCCGAGGAGATCGCGGCGCGCCGTGGTCTGCCCCTTGAGGACGTCGCCCCCGCGGCTCTGCTCCGTGCACGTGCGGGAGCGGGTGCGTAATGGCTCGCCTCAAGATCACGCAGACGAAGTCGTACATCGGCAGCAAGCAGAACCACCGCGACACGCTGCGTTCGCTCGGGCTCAAGCGCCTGCACGACGTGGTTGTCAAGGAGGACCGCCCCGAGTTCCGCGGAATGGTGCACACCGTCCGCCACCTCGTGACGGTTGAGGAGGTCGACTGACATGGCTGAGAACAAGCCGCTGAAGGCCCATGACCTCCGGCCCGCCCCGGGCGCCAAGACCGCCAAGACCCGTGTGGGTCGTGGTGAGGCGTCCAAGGGTAAGACCGCCGGTCGTGGCACCAAGGGCACCAAGGCCCGTTACCAGGTTCCGGAGCGCTTCGAGGGTGGGCAGATGCCCCTCCACATGCGTCTCCCGAAGCTCAAGGGCTTCAAGAACCCGTTCCGCACCGAGTACCAGGTCGTGAACCTGGACAAGCTCGCGACGCTCTACCCCGAGGGTGGAGAGGTCACCGTGGCCGACCTGGTCGCCAAGGGTGCGGTGCGCAACAACCACCTCGTCAAGGTCCTCGGACAGGGCGAGATCTCCGTGGCGCTGCAGGTTTCGGTTGACGCCGTCTCCGGCTCCGCCAAGGAGAAGATTGCCGCCGCCGGCGGCACCGTCACCGAGCTCGTCTGAGACAACTCGATGGCCTGAACATCCGACCGGGGATGCCTCTCATATGGGGCATCCCCGGTTGGTCGTTCCTAGGGGGGCATGGTCGCCGGTAAGGTGGCGTGCGTTGTTGTGTGGTATCCCCCTGGGCACCCGCCCGGGGACCTTTGACTGTTACGTATTCGTCGATCCTCAAGACCGTCACCTCTACGCATTGCGCGGGGGTCGCAGGAGGCACCGTGCTCACCGCGTTCGCCCGGGCGTTCAAGACGCCCGACCTGCGCAAGAAGCTGCTCTTCACGCTCGGCATCATCGTGCTCTACCGGCTCGGGGCGCACATCCCGGTACCGGGAGTGAGCTACGAGAACGTCCAGACCTGTGTTGATCAGGCCAGCAAGGGCAACAACAGCCTCTTCGGCCTGGTGAACATGTTCAGCGGTGGTGCACTGCTGCAGATCACGATCTTCGCGCTCGGCATCATGCCGTACATCACGGCCAGCATCATTCTCCAGCTGCTGACCGTGGTGATTCCCCGACTCGAGGCGCTCAAGAAGGAGGGGCAGTCCGGCCAGGCCAAGATCACGCAGTACACGCGTTATCTGACCGTCGCGCTCGCCATCCTCCAGGGCACCGGCCTGGTGGCCACCGCCACCAGTGGCGCGCTCTTCAGCGGCTGCCCGGTCGCCGACCAGATCGTGCCGAACCAGTCGATCTTCACGACCATCGTCATGGTGATCACGATGACCGCGGGCACCGCGGCCGTCATGTGGCTCGGTGAGCTCATCACCGACCGCGGCATCGGCAACGGCATGTCGATCCTGATGTTCATCTCGATCGCCGCCAGCTTCCCCGGTGCCCTGTGGGCCATCAAGACCAGCGGCAAGCTGGCCGACGGCTGGATCGAATTCGGCACCGTCATCCTGATCGGCTTCGTGATGGTGGGCCTCGTCGTCTTCGTCGAGCAGGCCCAGCGCCGTATCCCGGTGCAGTACGCGAAGCGCATGATCGGCCGCAGGTCGTACGGCGGAACCTCGACGTACATTCCGCTGAAGGTGAATCAGGCGGGTGTGATTCCCGTCATCTTCGCTTCTTCGCTGCTCTACATTCCGGCCCTGATCGTCCAGTTCTCCAACTCCACCGCGGGCTGGGCCACCTGGATCAAGGACAACTTCGTCAAGGGCGACCACCCGTACTACATCACCGCGTACTTCCTGTTGATCGTCTTCTTCGCCTTCTTCTATGTGGCGATTTCGTTCAACCCCGAGGAAGTCGCCGACAACATGAAGAAGTATGGTGGCTTCATCCCGGGTATCCGGGCTGGTCGACCTACTGCCGAGTACCTGAGCTACGTGCTCAACAGGATCACTTGGCCGGGCTCGCTGTACTTGGGTCTGATCGCTCTTGTGCCGACGATGGCGTTGGCCGGCTTCGGTGGTGCGAACGCCAACTTCCCGTTCGGCGGGACGAGCATCCTGATCATCGTGGGTGTGGGGCTGGAGACCGTGAAGCAGATCGAGAGTCAGCTCCAGCAGCGCAATTACGAAGGGTTCCTCCGCTGATGCGAATCGTCCTCGTCGGGCCGCCCGGTGCCGGCAAGGGAACGCAGGCTGCGTACCTTGCCAAGAACCTGTCGATTCCGCAGATCTCCACGGGCGATCTCTTCCGCGCCAACATCAGCCAGGGCACCGAACTTGGCAAGCAGGCCCGCGCCTACATGGACGCGGGGCAGTTGGTACCGGACGAGGTCACCATCGGGATGGCCAAGGACCGCATGTCCCAGCCCGACGCCGAGAACGGCTTCCTGCTGGACGGCTTCCCCCGCAACGTGGGGCAGGCCGAGGCCCTTGACGCCATGCTCAAGGACGAGGGCACCAAGCTGGACGCCGTCCTGGACCTGGAGGTCCCCGAGGACGAGGTGGTCAAGCGCATCGCGGGCCGCCGGATCTGCCGGAACGACGGATCGCACGTCTTCCACGTGACGTACAACCCGCCGAAGACCGAGGGCGTCTGCGACACCTGCGGCGGCGAGCTGTTCCAGCGTGACGACGACACCGAGGACACGGTTCGTACCCGGCTGGAGGTCTACCACACGCAGACCGAGCCGATCATCGACTACTACAGGGCCCAGAACCTGGTGGTCACCATCTCGGCGCTCGGCAAGGTCACCGATGTGACCGAGCGGGCGATGGAAGCCCTCAAGTCCGACAAGGGCTGAGCGCAACTCCCGCAGTACTCCTCCAGTCGGCCGCGGCGTCCATGGGCGCCGCGCCCGACTGTTTGCGCCGTATCGTTGAGTACGCCGCAGTCACCGTTCGATGCAGTCCGATGCAGAGAGGCGCCGCGCAATGGTGCAGATCAAGACCCCCGAGCAGATCGCGAAGATGCGTGAGGCGGGGCTGGTGGTCGCTGCCATTCACGCGGCCACCCGCGAGGCGGCGGTCCCCGGTGCCACCACGCTGGACCTGGACCGGGTCGCCCGCAAGGTGATCGCCGACCACGGCGCGAAGTCGAACTTCCTCGGGTACGGCGGGTTCCCCGCGACCATCTGCACCTCGGTCAACGAGGTCGTCGTCCACGGCATCCCGGACGACAAGACCGTCCTGAAGGACGGCGACATCATCTCCATCGACGCCGGCGCGATCGTCGACGGCTGGCACGGCGACGCCGCGTACACGGCCTTCGTCGGCACCGGTCACGCTCCGGAGCTGGTCGAGCTCTCCCGGGTGACCGAGGAGTCCATGTGGGCCGGTATCGCCGCGATGAAGGTGAACAACCGCCTCGTCGACATCTCGAAGGCGATCGAGTCCTACATCCGTCGCCAGCCCCGCCCCGCCACCGGCAAGTACGGGATCATCGAGGACTACGGCGGCCACGGCATCGGCACCGAGATGCACATGGACCCGCACCTGCTGAACTACGTCGCCCGCAAGCGCGGCAAGGGCATCAAGCTCGTCCCGGGCGTCTGCCTGGCGATCGAGCCGATGGTCTCCCTGGGTACGCCGCAGACCGAGGTGCTCCAGGACGACTGGACCGTGATCACGACGGACGGCACCTGGTCCTCCCACTGGGAGCACTCGATCGCCCTCACGGAACAGGGCCCCCTGGTCCTGACCGCCCCCGACTGCGGCAAGGCGAAGCTGGCCCAGTACGGCATCGAGGCGGCTCCGGACCCGTTGGGCTGATCACTCGTCGAGGCGGTACCGGGGCCCTGCCCCGGGGTCTCAAGGATCAGAGGGAGCCTCTCACCGGTCGATTTGACCCCCTTGTGGAGGTCTAAGGATCTCCCCGGGTGGGCAAACTTGACGGATTCGTCTTTTGGGGTCCGCTGACGTAGACTGACTCGTCGGCTCTCGTGCATCCGTGTGTCCACATGCGATGTCGAAAGCCGATCAAGGTAGCCGATTCGAAAGGCGAAGCGTGGCCAAGAAGCAAGGTGCCATCGAAATTGAGGGCACCGTGATCGAGTCCCTCCCGAACGCCATGTTCAAGGTGGAACTCCAGAACGGTCACAAGGTCCTCGCGCACATCAGCGGCAAGATGCGGATGCACTACATCCGAATCCTTCCGGATGACCGGGTCGTCGTGGAGCTCTCCCCGTACGACCTGACGCGTGGCCGGATCGTCTACCGCTACAAGTAGATCTTGCCTCCACCCCGTTTCGGCGTGGTGACGGCACTGACCCGGAGAACCTGACATCCCATGAAGGTCAAGCCGAGCGTCAAGAAGATCTGCGACAAGTGCAAGGTGATCCGCCGCCACGGTCGGGTCATGGTCATCTGCGACAACCTGCGCCACAAGCAGCGCCAGGGCTGACGCACGACCCCCTGCATCTCGCAGTACTTCGCGCGACGCACGTAATACGTACATACGCAGAGTCCGTCCAAGCTTCGGCTGACGACACCTCCGGCGGGGGCCGGGGACCTGGGCGTACCACCTCTCGTCATGAGAGGTCGGCGGTCGGGAGTGGCGCTGCGGAAGACCCCCGAATGAACAACTGGAGCCATTGAATGGCACGCGTTTCAGGTGTTGACATCCCGCGCGAAAAGCGCGTGGAGGTTGCCCTCACCTACGTCTTCGGTATCGGGCGCACCCGGTCCAAGGAGATTCTCGCCACCACTGGCGTGAACCCCAACACCCGCGTTCGTGACCTGGCCGAAGAGGACCTGGTCAAGATCCGCGAGTACGTGGACGCCAACCTCCGCACCGAGGGTGACCTTCGTCGCGAGATCCAGGCCGACATCCGCCGCAAGGTCGAGATCGGCTGCTACCAGGGCCTGCGTCACCGCCGCGGTCTGCCGGTCCACGGCCAGCGCACCAGCACGAACGCTCGTACCCGCAAGGGCCCGCGTCGCGCGATCGCCGGTAAGAAGAAGCCGGGCAAGAAGTAGTCCTCAGCGGACGCACTGCGGTCGCCCGGATCACCGGCCGTCCGCAGCAACCAGCGGTCTTCGCTGTAGGACCGATCACCTCCCCTCTCCATCTGGAGTCAAGACATGCCCCCCAAGGGTCGTCAGGGCGCAGCCAAGAAGGTGCGTCGCAAGGAAAAGAAGAACGTCGCTCACGGCCACGCGCACATCAAGAGCACGTTCAACAACACCATCGTCTCGATCACGGACCCCTCGGGCAACGTGATCTCCTGGGCCTCCGCCGGCCACGTCGGCTTCAAGGGCTCGCGCAAGTCCACCCCCTTCGCCGCGCAGATGGCCGCCGAGTCGGCCGCCCGCCGCGCGCAGGAGCACGGCATGCGCAAGGTTGACGTCTTCGTCAAGGGTCCGGGCTCCGGCCGCGAGACCGCGATCCGTTCGCTCCAGGCCACCGGCCTGGAGGTCGGCTCGATCCAGGACGTCACCCCCACTCCGCACAACGGATGCCGGCCGCCCAAGCGCCGCCGCGTCTGATCCGTCTGAAGCAACGGAGACAACTGGAAAATGGCGCGATACACCGGGGCCGACTGCAAGCGTTGCCGTCGGGAGAAGCAGAAGCTGTTCCTCAAGGGCAGCAAGTGCGAGAGCGCGAAGTGCCCGATCGAGATCCGTCCTTACCCCCCGGGTGAGCACGGACGCGGGCGCACCAAGGACAGCGAGTACCTCCTTCAGCTTCGTGAGAAGCAGAAGTGCTCGCGTATCTACGGTGTCCTCGAACGACAGTTCGTGAACTACTACAAGGAAGCGAACCAGAAGACCGGCAAGACCGGTGAGAACCTTCTGCGCATCCTTGAGACCCGCCTCGACAACGTGGTCTACCGGGCAGGCTTCGCCAAGTCCCGCGACCACGCCCGTCAGCTGGTGCGTCACGGACACATCGCAGTGAACGGCACGAAGACCGACATTCCGTCGGCCCGCGTCGCCGTGAACGACGTGATCGAGGTTCGTCAGAAGTCCAAGGCCCTGACCCCCTTCCAGGTGGCCCAGGCCGAGGCCGGCGAGCGCACCGTACCGGCATGGCTCGAAGCCGTGCCGTCGACGATGCGGATCCTCGTGCACTCCCTGCCCGAGCGCCAGGTGATCGACACCCAGGTGCAGGAGCAGCTGATCGTCGAGCTCTACTCCAAGTAGGAGCTCGTGGGTCCGGGCGGTACGGCCCTTTCGGGTCGTGCCGCCCGTACCCTTGTCAGTATCTGGGGGCGTCAAATAGTGGGCGCCCACGACTGAAGGAACCAACATGCTTATCGCTCAGCGTCCGTCGCTGACCGAAGAGGTCGTTGACGAGTTCCGCTCCCGGTTCGTCATCGAGCCGCTGGAGCCGGGCTTCGGCTACACCCTCGGCAACTCTCTCCGCCGCACGCTCCTCTCCTCGATCCCGGGCGCCGCTGTCACCAGCATCCGGATCGACGGTGTCCTGCACGAGTTCACCACCGTGCCGGGCGTCAAGGAGGACGTCACCGACCTCATCCTCAACATCAAGCAGCTGGTCGTCTCCTCGGAGCACGACGAGCCGGTCGTGATGTACCTGCGCAAGCAGGGCCCCGGCCTGGTCACCGCTGCTGACATCGCCCCGCCGGCCGGTGTCGAGGTCCACAACCCGGACCTGGTCCTGGCCACGCTGAACGGCAAGGGCAAGCTGGAGATGGAGCTGACCGTCGAGCGCGGTCGCGGCTACGTCTCCGCGGTCCAGAACAAGCAGGTGGGCCAGGAGATCGGCCGTATCCCGGTCGACTCCATCTACTCGCCGGTGCTCAAGGTCACGTACAAGGTCGAGGCGACCCGTGTCGAGCAGCGCACCGACTTCGACAAGCTGATCGTCGACGTCGAGACCAAGCAGGCCATGCGTCCGCGTGACGCCATGGCTTCGGCCGGCAAGACCCTGGTCGAGCTGTTCGGTCTGGCGCGCGAGCTCAACATCGACGCCGAGGGCATCGACATGGGCCCGTCGCCGACGGACGCCGCGCTCGCCGCCGATCTGGCGCTGCCGATCGAGGAGCTGGAGCTCACGGTCCGCTCGTACAACTGCCTCAAGCGCGAGGGCATCCACTCCGTGGGTGAGCTCGTGGCTCGTTCCGAGGCCGACCTGCTCGACATCCGCAACTTCGGTGCGAAGTCGATCGACGAGGTCAAGGCGAAGCTGGCCGGCATGGGTCTCGCGCTCAAGGACAGCCCGCCCGGATTCGACCCGACGGCCGCGGCCGACGCGTTCGGCGCCGATGACGACGCGGACGCCGGTTTCGTGGAGACCGAGCAGTACTGATTCGCCTCCGGCCGGGGTGCCCTGGTTCTTCGGGTGCCCCGGGCCGGGGTGAGGCCTTGTCCTCAATCGCCGGACGGGCTTGATTCTGGGCTCGGGCGTGAGGGCGTCGTCCTCAATCGCCGGACGGGCTCGATTTTGATCGGTGGCCCGATCGGCTCTTGACCTTCCGTGTGGCGCCCGCCGCACGGGAACTGACACCGGTACCTGATACGGCCGGTGCAGCACACAAGGAGAAAAACCATGCCGAAGCCCGCCAAGGGCGCCCGTCTGGGCGGCAGCGCTGCGCACGAGAAGCTTCTTCTCAACAACCTCGCGAAGTCGCTGTTCGAGCACGGCCGCATCACCACGACCGAGGCCAAGGCCCGTCGCCTGCGTCCGGTCGCCGAGCGTTTCATCACCAAGGCGAAGAAGGGCGACATCCACAACCGTCGCCTGGTGCTGCAGTCGATCACGGACAAGGGCATCGTGCACACGCTCTTCACCGAGATCGCCCCGCGGTACGAGAACCGCCCCGGTGGTTACACCCGCATCACCAAGATCGGCAACCGTCGCGGCGACAACGCCCCGATGGCCGTCATCGAGCTGGTCGAGGCGCTGACCGTGGCCCAGCAGGCCACCGGTGAGGCCGAGGCCGCCACGAAGCGTGCGGTCAAGGAAGACGCCCTCAAGGAGGACGCGGCTGCGGCCGAGGTCGTCGAGGACGCCAAGCCGGCCGAGGCCGACGCCGAGTCCAAGGACGCCTGAGCGTTCTGAGACCACTGGACGGGCCCGCATCACCCTTCGGGGCGGTGCGGGCCCGTTCCGTATGTACTGGCAGAAAAGGATCCTTCGGTGAGTGACGAAGTGGAGCCCGGCTTTGTGCGGGTGCGGCTGGACCTGGCATACGACGGCAAGGACTTCTCCGGCTGGGCCAAACAGACCGGCAGGCGGACGGTCCAGGGGGAGATCGAGGACGCGCTGAGGACCGTGACGCGGTCCTCGCGGACGTACGACCTGACCGTCGCCGGGCGCACGGACGCCGGGGTGCACGCCCGGGGCCAGGTCGCCCATGTCGATCTGCCGGCCGAGGTGTGGGCCGAGCACGCGGACAAGCTGCTGCGGCGGATGGCCGGGCGGATGGCGCCCGATGTGCGGATCTGGCGGATCGCCGAGGCGCCGGCCGGGTTCAACGCCCGGTTCTCGGCGCTGTGGCGCCGTTACGCGTACCGCGTCGCCGATCGTCCCGGTGGGGTGGATCCGCTGCTGCGCGGTCATGTGCTCTGGCACGACCGGGCGTTGGACATCGACGCGATGAACGAGGCGGCGGCCCGGATGGTCGGGGAGCACGACTTCGCCGCGTATTGCAAGAAGCGCGAGGGCGCGACGACCATCCGTACGCTGCAGAAGCTGAGCTGGGTACGGGACGAGGCGTCCGGGATCATGACGGCGACCGTGCAGGCCGACGCGTTCTGCCACAACATGGTGCGGGCGCTGATCGGGGCGGCGCTGTTCGTCGGGGACGGGCGCCGGCCGGCCGAGTGGCCCGCGCGGGTGCTGGCGGCGCGGGTGCGGGATCCCGGCGTGCACGTGGTGCGTCCCCATGGGCTGACGCTGGAGGAAGTGGCCTACCCGGCCGCCGATTCGCTGGCCGCCCGTGCCAAGGAGGCGCGCAACGTGCGCACGCTCCCCGGGGACGGCTGCTGCTGAGCCCTCCGCGCGAGAGGGGCTTCGCTCACTCCGGGGACGGGGACGGGGACGGGGACGGGGACGGGGACGGGGCCGGTGCCGGCGCCGGTGCCGGTGCTCTGCCGGCCCGGCGCCGCTGTCGCCAGGCGCCCGTCAGCCGGGTCGCCACGTACAGGGCCGAGACCGTGACCACCGTCGCGCCGACCGGGCTGATGTCGGGGCCGGACCAGCCGCGGACCGCGGACGCCGTGAACAGCAGCAGGGCCAGGACGCGGAGCAGCCACCACCGCGGTGAGCGGGGCTTGTGGCCGTCCGGGGCCGGTGGGTGCTCGCCGTCCTGGGTGGTCATGGTGGAGCGCATGCCGGCCAGCAGGCCGCGGCGGGTGAGGAGCCGGGCGTCGGGGAGGGTGTCGAGGACTTCGGGGCGGTCACCGAAGCCCGGGGGCAGTGGGGGCAGGGAGAGAGCCGCCAGGAGGTCCGACTGGTGGCGGGGCGGGTTGCCCGTGGACCGGAGGATGTGGATCAGCGGGCGGGGGTCCGTGCGCGCGAAGGCGCGGGACAGGGCTTCGGCCGTGGCGGCGACCGTGGTGTGGTCGGGGGCCGGGGAGGTGGCGTTCCACTCGTGGGCGGCCAGTGGCCTGCCCTTGAGGAACAGGGTGAACCCGCAGCGTTCGGGCGTGCGGCGCAGGACCAGCGTGGGCCATTTCTCGCCCGTGGTGAAGTTGTCCGCCGCCGTGGTCAGCGGGTCCTCCGTGGACAGGACCGAGCGCTTGGCGGGCCGGGCCTCCGGGACGGCCTCGACGTAGGTGTGCGTGGCCGTCGCCGGAGCGGTGCGGAGCGAGACGCCGCACATCAGGGCCGCCTGCGCCACGTCCGCCGGGCGGGCCGCCGCGATCGCGACCGCGCAGGGAGCGCCCGGCGTCCAGGCGGGGGCGGCGGGGGCCGTGCGGGGCTGCGGGGGGCGGCCGAAGAACGGGGTCAGGGTGGCCACGTGGATACGGATGCCCGAGCGGGTGTCCAGGAACTCCTGGCGCGGGTCGTCGCCGAAGTACGCCCACGGGTACTTGGTGGCATGGACGCCGATGCTGCGGAAGGCTTCCAGCCCCTCGTCCCAGCGCTCCGAGCGCAGCAGCATCAGGGCCAGGTGGTTGCGGAAGCCGGCCGCCTCGTGGCTGCCCGGTCCGTACGCGGCGGACAGGTCCAGGGCGCGGGCGACCGCCGCCTCGACGCGCGGCGCGTACGGGTCGGGGCCGGCCGGGGCGCCGGGGGAGGGGGACAGGACGGCGTACTCCAGCGCCGCGAGCAGGGGCAGTGCGTGCAGTTTCGAACCGGGCGGGGCCGTGGCGGCCGCGCTCTCGGCGAAGTCGAACATCTCCTCGTGCGAGCCGTGCCACTTCGCGCACCGGTACTGAAGGGCCGCGGCATGGCATCCGTAGTGGTGCGGGTCGCACGCCAGGGCGCGGGCCCAGTAGCCGTCGAAGACCTCGCGCGGGGCCTGGCTGCCGACCGCGTGGACCAGGGCGATGCGCCACGGCACCGGGTCGGCGGGGTTGAGGTCGGCCGCCCTGCCGATCACCGGGGCCGCGTCCTCCAGCAGCGCGAAGAATGCCTGGAACTGGTCGCGCGAGACATGCCTGGCGCGTTCCGCCGTACGTATCTCCCAGGCCCGGTCGATGCAGAGGTCCGCCCGGACCAGAGCCGCGTCCGGGTCCTCGGGGGATTCGGCAAGCCAGGCGTCCAGCCAGCCGGGGTTGTGCAGGGCGGCTTCGGCGAGGCGGGACACGTAGCCGTCCCGCAGCTCCCACTGGGTGTGCTCACGCGTCGCGGCGAGCAGCTCGCGGGCGGGGCCGTGGTCGCCCTCGGCGGCCGAGGTCAGGGCGGTGCGCAGCGCGGCGTCCGGGGCGTCGAGGACGACGGCCTCGTCCGGCGGGAGGTCGGCGCCGACGGCCGCGCTGTGGCGCAGCACGCGGGGGAGGGTGAGGAGGAACGGAAGGCGCACGCGATTCCCCGGGCGGGTCAGCCGGCGGGTGCGGTGGCCGCGGCGGAGGCCTGGAGCTCGCCGCGGTGGCGGATCTGACGGAACGTGAAGTTCGTCAGGTCGTCACCGGTGGCGTAGGCCTTCTTGTCGGTCTTGGTGACGTCCTTGCCGCTGGTGTACCCGGTGATGGCGAAGTAGGCGTAGCGGCCGTAGGAGTTGGAGGTGCGGCGGCACACCGATCCGGCGGGGCAGAAGGCCGGCACGCCCGAGCCGCTCAGGGTGGCGATGCTGCCGCTGGACTGCTGGGCGGCCTTCTTGGCCTGCGCTTCCGTCGTGAAGACCGCGAGGCCGACGGTGACGGCGATTCCGTCCCTGCTGTACGTGGCCCGGATGACCTGGTCGCAGCCGTTGCTGACGAGGATCGAGCCGAGCGCGCCCTTGGTGGTCGCGGCGCAGTTCTTCGTCTGCTGGGTCGCGCCCTTGAGGTAGACGCGGTCGCCCGTCGTCAGCTTCTTGCCGGGGAAGAACGCGTCGACGGTGATCGGCGCCCTGTCCTTCTTGGCGTCGGATATGTAGTCCTTCGGGTCCGGCGGGGGCGGCGGGGCCACCGAGGAGAAGGACGGCTCGGGCTCGGCGGTTTCGTTCGGCAGGTCGGTCGGTGCCGGGAGTTCGCGCGCGTTCTTGCCGGTGCCGGTGGAGCCCTTGTCGCCGGCCGAGATGACCGCCGTCGCCACGATCGCGCCGACGGCCGCGGTGGCGAGTACGCCCCCGCCGATCAGCAGCCACTTCTTGCGGCGGTTGCGCGCGGCGGACTCGTCGGCCAGCGCTGCCCAGTCCGGGGTCTGATTGCCCCCGGGCCCCCACGAGGGCCCCCCTTGCCCAAAGCTCATGCGGCGAATCCTAGACGGAACCCCAACCGGTTGGGTCCGGGCACGTAAACCGGTTGGGCCAGGGCTTCGCGGCCCGTGACAATGCTGTGCATGGGACATCTTGAAGCAGGCCATCTGGAGTACTACCTACCGGACGGGCGGGTGCTGCTCGGCGATGCTTCGTTCCGGGTCGCGGACGGGGCCGTGGTCGCCCTCGTGGGGGCGAACGGCGCCGGGAAGACCACCTTGCTGAGGCTGCTCGCCGGGGAGCTGCAGCCGCACGGCGGCTCCGTGTCCGTGAGCGGCGGGCTCGGCGTGATGCAGCAGTTCGTGGGTTCCGTGCGGGACGACCGTACGGTCCGGGATCTGCTGGTCTCCGTCGCCCAGCCCCGTATCCGGGAAGCGGCTCTGGCGGTCGACAAGGCGGAGGAGCTGATCCTCACCGTCGACGACGAGGCCGCGCAGATGAAGTACGCGCAGGCCCTGAGCGACTGGGCGGAGGCCCGCGGGTACGAGGCCGAGACGGTGTGGGACATGTGCACGATGGCCGCGCTCGGTGTCCCGTACGAGAAGGCGCAGTGGCGCGAGGTGCGCACGCTGTCCGGCGGTGAGCAGAAGCGGCTGGTGCTGGAGGCGCTGCTGCGCGGGCCGGACGAGGTGCTGCTGCTCGACGAGCCGGACAACTATCTCGACGTCCCCGGGAAGCGGTGGCTGGAGGAGAAGCTGAAGGAGACCCGTAAGACGGTCCTCTTCGTCTCCCACGACCGGGAGCTGCTGTCCAGGGCCGCCGAGAAGATCGTCAGCGTGGAGCCGAGTCCGGCGGGCAGCGACGTGTGGGTGCACGGTGCCGGTTTCGACACGTACCACCAGGCCCGCAAGGACCGGTTCGCCCGGTTCGAGGAGCTGCTGCGGCGCTGGGAGGAGGAGCACGCCCGGCTGAAGGCGCTGGTCCACCGGCTGCGGCAGCAGGCGGCGATCAGCCCCGACATGGCGTCCCGCTACCGGGCGATGCAGACCCGCTTCAAGAAGTTCGAGGACGCGGGACCGCCGCCGGAGCCGCCGCGCGAGCAGGACATCAGGATGCGGCTGCGCGGCGGGCGGACCGGCGTACGGGCGGTGACCTGCACGGGGCTGGAGCTGACCGGGCTGATGAAACCGTTCGACCTGGAGATCTTCTACGGGGAGCGGGTCGCCGTCCTCGGCTCGAACGGTTCGGGGAAGTCGCACTTCCTGCGGCTGCTCGCGGGTGAGCCGGTGGCGCACGCGGGGGAGTGGAAGCTCGGGGCGCGCGTCGTACCGGGGCACTTCGCGCAGACGCACGCCCATCCGGAGCTGCTGGGCCACACGCTCGTCGAGATCCTGTGGACCGAGCACGCCAAGGACCGGGGCGGAGCGATGTCCGTACTGCGGCGGTACGAGCTGGAGCGGCAGGGCGACCAGCCGTTCGAGAAGCTGTCGGGCGGGCAGCAGGCGCGGTTCCAGATCCTGCTCCTGGAGCTGGCGGGCACGACGGCGCTGCTGCTGGACGAGCCGACGGACAACCTGGACCTGGAGTCGGCGGAGGCCCTGCAGGACGGTCTTGAGGCGTACGACGGGACGGTGCTGGCCGTCACACACGACCGGTGGTTCGCGAAGTCCTTCGACCGGTACCTGGTGTTCGGCTCGGACGGCGTCGTACGGGAGACGGCGGAGCCGGTGTGGGACGAGCGGAGGGTGCAACGGGCACGGTGACGCTCCGCTGGGGGCGCGGTGTCCGAGCAGGTGCGGGGGCGGGGTTCGAGGGCTGTTTTGACCCGCACGGGGGAGCGGCGGTATTCTTCTGGTTCGTTATGCGTATTGGCTTGGTCGTTCTCACGCGAGGGGCCCTTACGCCGGTCCACCGGGCCGATGACCAGCGGCAGGCACTCGGGTTGCGTCCCCGTAGCGCCGCCAAGGCTGGTGTGATCGTCCGGGTGGCCTTGTCAGGACCCACTCACTGAAGAAGCGAAGGCTACGACCGTGCGTACGTACAGCCCCAAGCCCGGCGATGTGACGCGCCAGTGGCACATCATTGACGCGCAGGACATCGTCCTGGGTCGTCTGGCCACCACGGCTGCGAACCTCCTCCGCGGCAAGCACAAGGCGATCTACGCCCCCCACATGGACATGGGCGACTTCGTCATCATCATCAACGCCGAGAAGGTTCACCTCTCCGGCAACAAGAAGACCCAGAAGATGGCGTACCGCCACTCCGGGTTCCCGGGTGGTCTCCGCTCCGTCCGTTACGACGAGCTGCTCGCCAAGAGCCCCGAGAAGGCCGTCGAGAAGGCCATCAAGGGCATGATCCCCAAGAACAGCCTGGGCCGTCAGATGCTCTCGAAGCTCAAGGTCTACGCGGGCGACCAGCACCCGCACGCTGCGCAGCAGCCGGTCCCGTTCGAGATCACCCAGGTCGCGCAGTAGTTCCGGCCTCCCCCTAAGACCAAAAGAAAGATCTGAGGAGAATCGTGGCCGAGACCACTGTTGAGAACCCCGTCGAGGGCGTCGAGGGCGAAGAGGTTTTCGCCGAGGTGACCACCTTCGAGTCCGAGGTTCCCGTCGAGGGCGAGTACACCAGCGAGTCGCTGGCGTCCCGCTTCGGCGACCCGCAGCCCGCCGCCGGCCTTGGCCGCCGGAAGAACGCCATCGCCCGCGTCCGGATCGTCCCGGGCACCGGCAAGTGGAAGATCAACGGTCGCACCCTTGAGGACTACTTCCCCAACAAGGTGCACCAGCAGGAAGTCAACGAGCCCTTCAAGGTGCTTGAGCTCGACAACCGCTACGACGTCATCGCCCGCATCTCGGGTGGCGGCGTCTCGGGTCAGGCCGGCGCCCTGCGCCTCGGTGTCGCCCGCGCGCTGAACGAGGCGGACGTGGACAACAACCGCGCCCCGCTGAAGAAGGCCGGCTTCCTCTCCCGCGACGACCGTGCGGTCGAGCGCAAGAAGGCCGGTCTCAAGAAGGCCCGTAAGGCTCCGCAGTACAGCAAGCGCTAAACCGCCTGCTCGTCTGCATTACACGTTCGCCCCGGCGGCACACCTCGTGCTTGCCGGGGCGTTCGTCTATCGGCACCCTCGGGCGTATAACGGCATAAGACGTTCATACG
Source organism: Streptomyces sp. NPDC087845 (assembly GCF_044742755.1). Classification (NCBI taxonomy): domain Bacteria; kingdom Bacillati; phylum Actinomycetota; class Actinomycetes; order Kitasatosporales; family Streptomycetaceae; genus Streptomyces; species Streptomyces sp. NPDC087845. The sequence continues at coordinate 620,755 of NZ_JBIUVC010000001.1, read as the reverse complement.
CTTACTTGCGTGGCGTTGCGGTGCTGCTTTGCTTTTCTTTCGCTTTGCATTGCTTTGCTTTGGTTCGGCTTGGCCCGGTTCGGTTCAGCTTGGCCTGGTTCGGCCTGGCTCGGCTCGGTTTGTTCGGTTTGCGGTTTCGGAGCATCTTCGGAGGACACCAGTGGGACGACTCTTCGGCACGGACGGTGTGCGCGGTGTCGCCAACGCGGATCTGACGGCCGAGCTCGCGCTCGGTCTGTCGGTCGCTGCGGCGCATGTGCTTGCCGAGGCGGGCACCTTCGAGGGGCATCGGCCGACCGCCGTGGTGGGACGGGACCCACGTGCGTCCGGAGAGTTCCTGGAGGCCGCGGTCGTGGCCGGTCTCGCCAGCGCGGGCGTGGACGTCCTGCGGGTCGGTGTGCTGCCCACCCCCGCGGTGGCGCACCTCACCGGCGCGCTGGGCGCCGACCTCGGGGTGATGCTCTCCGCCAGCCACAACGCCATGCCGGACAACGGTGTCAAGTTCTTCGCCCGCGGCGGTCACAAGCTCGCCGACGAGCTGGAGGACCGGATCGAGACGGTCTACGAGCAGCACCGCACCGGTGAGCCCTGGGCGCGTCCGACGGGCGCGGGAGTGGGCCGGGTCACGGACTACACCGAGGGCCTCGACCGGTACGTCGCCCACCTGATCTCCGTCCTCCCGAACCGGCTCGACGGGCTGAAGGTCGTCCTCGACGAGGCGCACGGCGCGGCCTCCCGGGTCTCTCCCGAGGCCTTCGCGCGGGCCGGCGCGGACGTGATCACGATCGGCGCCGACCCGGACGGCCTGAACATCAACGACGGCTGCGGCTCCACCCACCTGGGGCTGCTGAAGGCCGCCGTCGTCGAGCACGGCGCCGACTTCGGCATCGCGCACGACGGCGACGCCGACCGCTGCCTCGCCGTGGACGCCAGGGGCGAGGAGGTCGACGGCGACCAGATCCTGGCCGTGCTCGCCCTCGCCATGCGCGAGGCCGGACAGCTGCGCAAGGACACCGTGGTCGGCACGGTCATGTCCAACCTCGGCTTCAAGATCGCGATGGAGCGGGAGGGCATCCAGCTCGTCCAGACGGCTGTCGGCGACCGTTACGTCCTGGAGTCGATGAAGGCCGAGGGGTACGCCCTGGGGGGCGAGCAGTCCGGCCATGTCATCGTCCTGGACCATGCCACGACCGGTGACGGCACGCTGACCGGCCTGCTGCTGGCGGCCCGGATCGCCGCCACCGGCCGCTCGCTCGCCGAGCTGGCCGGGGTCATGCAGCGGCTGCCGCAGCTGCTGATCAACGTCCGCGATGTCGACAAGTCCCGGGTCGGCACCTCCCCGGAGCTGGCCGAGGCGGTCGCGGAGGCCGAGCGCGAGCTGGGCACCACCGGGCGCGTACTGCTGCGCCAGTCGGGTACGGAGCCGCTGGTACGGGTCATGGTCGAGGCGGCCGACATCGAGCAGGCACGGGCGGTCGCGGAGCGGCTGGCCGACGTGGTGAAGTCGGCACTCGGCTAGTCGGGTGGTCGGGTGTGCGGGGGCGGTCGGTCCGGGGGCGGCTGCTTCCGGCTCGACCGGTCCGTACCGGCTGATCCGGAGCCAGCTGGTTCGCAGTCAGCCGACCTGTCCCTGACCTGCCCTTGACCTGACCTGACCTGACCTGACCTGGGCTCGGCTCGGTCGGTTCACCGACCGAGCCGCACGCGCTATTCGCCCGACGGACTCGTGACGGGGCCCGTCCGGCGGCGGTGCGCTGCCCACAGGGCCTTCTGGAGCAGCAACGTCAGCGTCCCCGCGACCACGATTCCACCGAGGTTCGCCAGCAGTTGGGCCGCCGAGCCCCACATCTGGCCGTAGTCGCTGTAGCTGAACGCCACCGCCGCGTTGGCTGCCGCCGGTACGGTCGTCACGGAGATCGCGACCCCGATCAGCGCCCCGGACTTCGCCGAGGTCAGCGAGAGCGTCCCGGCGATCCCGGCCAGGAACGCCACCACGAACGACAGTGGGTCCGGCTTCCAGATGAATGACGTATTGGGCCGGTCCGCCTCGACCATCGCATGGGTGAACAGCCCGAAGCCGTCCATCAGCCAGGCGAACCCGACCGTCAATGTCATCGCGACGGCGAAGCCGCCGATCAGCGCCACCAGCGACCGCCACACCAGCCGCGGGGCTCGCTGCACCAGGGCCGTGGAGATCCCGGCCAGCGGCCCGAACTCCGGGCCGACCGCCATCGCGCCCACGATCAGGATCGCGTTGTCGAGCATCACACCGCAGGCGGCGAGCATCGTCGCGACCGCGAGGAACGACACATAGGTGACGCTGAACGTCGACTCCTCGTGGGTCGCCTCCGTCAGCTCCTCCCACAGCACCGCGTCCGCGCCCTCGCCCGGCGCCTCCTCCTCCGCCCTGTCGGCGTGCGCGGAGAGCGTCAGGTCCATGTTCTCGACGGTTATCGAACCGGACTTGTCGATGCCGAGCCCGCGCAGCGCGGAGATCAGCTCGTCGCCCGCCTCCCGGGCCACATCGCACAGCACCATGTCACCCGCCGGGTCGCGGGCGACCCCGGGCATCACCACGAGATGCGTTGTACCGACGGTGTTCTCCAGCAGGTGCACCACCTCGTCCGTACGGTCGGCGGGGACGATCAGGCGCAGATGCAGCACGCGGACACTCCTGAAGGGCTCGAAATCTCAGAGTTTGCGCAGGGACAGCCGCTGGACCTTGTGATCCGGCCCCTTGCGCAGCACCAGAGTGGCACGCCCCCGGGTGGGCGCGACATTCTCCACCAGGTTGGGCTTGTTGATGGTCCGCCACATCGTCGCCGCGTACTCCATGGCCTCCTCCTCGGAGACCTGGGTGTACTTGCGGAAGTACGAGAACGGGTTCTGGAACGCCGTCTCGCGCAGTTTCCGGAACCGGTTGAGATACCAGGTCTCGATGTCCTCGGTCCGCGCGTCCACGTACACACTGAAGTCGAAGTAGTCGGCGAGCCCGACCCTGGTCCGCCCGTCCTTGCCGGGCAACGCGGGCTGCAGCACGTTCAGCCCCTCGACGATCAGGATGTCGGGGCGCCGTACGGTGAGCCGCTCGCCCGGCACGATGTCGTAGATCAGATGCGAGTAGACGGGCGCCGTCACCTCGTCCTTGCCGGCCTTGATGTCGGCGACGAAACGGGTCAGAGCCCGCCGGTCGTACGACTCGGGGAACCCCTTGCGCGACATCAGCCCGCGCGCCCGGAGCTCCTTCATCGGCAGCAGGAACCCGTCCGTGGTGACGAGTTCGACACGGGGGTGCTCGGGCCAGCGGGCCAGCAGCGCCTGGAGGATGCGGGCGCTGGTGGACTTGCCGACCGCGACGCTGCCCGCGACCCCTATGACGAACGGGGTGCCGCGCTGCGCCCCGTGCCCGTTGCCCGCGTCTCCGAGAAAGGTGTTCAGGGCGCCGCGCAGACCCGAGGTGGCCTGGACGTAGAGGTTGAGCAGCCGGGAGAGCGGCAGGTAGACGTCCCGTACCTCGTCGAGGTCGATGACGTCCCCGAGCCCGCGCAGCTGCTCCACCTCGTCGGCGGTCAGCGGCAACGGCGTCTTGTCGCGCAGGGCGCTCCACTCGGCGCGCGACAGATCGACGTACGGCGTCGCCGCGTGCTCGGCGCGTCGGGGGGTGCTGCTTCGTGGCGGCGAAGTGATCACATGTTCATTGTTGCGGGAGTTTTGACGGAGCGGGGGGTGGGCTCGGTCACGTGCGGACACCGGTGGGAGCCGGTGTCCGCACCCCTGCGGCGGGCACCGGCCCCGGTTCGCGGGCCAGGGCCCGCAGCCACTCTCCTCGCTGCGCCGCTGCTTGCCGATGAGATTCGCGGCGATGCCGTACAGCCGCGGGGCCCGCCGCCCCGCTCGCCGCCCGCTCGCCGTGAGCCGCGGGGTCAGCCGCCCCGCTTGTCGCGCCCCCTGCGCAGGGCGATGAGCAGGGCCAGCGGCGGCACGATGAGCAGCCAGATCAGGGTGATCGTGACGGGGTCCGGGTGCGGTTCTTCCAGTTCCATCAGCATGGCCACGGTGGCGATCAGGCCCCAGACCACCGTCGTGATGCCGGACAGCCAGACGAGGACGGTCCGGGCCAGCCGTGCGCCCTTGGACCGCGCTGTGCCGCCCGGACGGCCGTCGTGCCGCTCGGGGCGGGGGATGCGGTCCGGGTCGCGGGTCGGCACGGGGATCACCGCGGAGGACGGCACGCCCGCGTCGATCACGGCCAGGCGGTTCGGTGTGAGGTCCTTGTAGAGCGTGGGCTCGACCCGGATCTGGAAGCCGTCGAGCCCCGTGAGGTGGCGGCCGCCGTCCGGGTGGACGAGCATCGCCGCGCACGCGTCGTACCGGACGACGATCGTGCCGGAGGCGGTGGTCAGGGACACGGCTTCACGGGACACCGTCAGCAGGACGGAGTCGTCCTCCAGCGACCGGTGCCGGCTGCCCGCGCTCGTCACGGTCCAGGTGGACCACTGGGGGGCCTCGGTGAAGCCGGCCCAGTCGGCGCCCCGGCCGGGGACCTGGAGCAGTGCCGTGGCGTGCAGCTCGCGGGCGACCTCGCGCAGGTCGTCTAGGGTGACGGCGGCGAGTTCGGCCCGGTGCTCGTCCGGGGTGAGGTTGCGGTGCCCGGTCAGCAGGTTCAGGGCGTACGAGGGCAGCCGGGACGCGCCGGCGTCCGGGGCGTCGAACTGCTTGAGGAACTTGGCACGGGCCGAGTCGAGTTCGGACTGCTCGATGGTGCCGGCCCGCAGGCGGGCCAGCGCGTCGACGAAGCCGCCGACCACCGCGCCGTGCTTCTTCGGGAGCGCGTCGGCGAAGGCGGTGACGGTCGCGAAGTCGCTGTCCCGGGGGCTGTATCCGGCCTCGGCGGTGTACGAGTAACCGCCCTTCTGGCGCAGGTCCGTGAAGAGCGCGCGGCTGAGGACCTCGGTGAAGAGCGTCGCCGCCGTCGAACGCCGGACGATGCCGTCCAGGACGACGCCGCCGCTGCGGCCCGTGAGGTACGCGGGGGTGACGGGGAGCGCCGACGTCGGGGCGGGCAGCGGCTGCGGCGTGCCTGCCGGGAGGGCGAGGTCGAGGCCGTCCGGCACGGTGTCGGCGGTGATCCACAGGATGGCGTTGTCACGGGTGAAGCGGGTGCGCGCCCAGTCGCGTACGTCCTCGGCGGTCAGGTGCCAGAGGCCGAGCTCGTCGTAGCTGCTGAGCCCGTAGCCCTGGGCGCCGTAACGCCACAGCGGCAGCTGGTGGTCGGGGCCGACGCGGCGGCTCGCCGCCTCGGTGCGCAGGATCTCGCGTTCGGTCTCCAGCCGCTCCATCGGCAGATCGCGCAGGGCCGCGCAGACACCGTTGAGGTAGGTGGTGACCTCCTCCGGCGTGCCGGTGACGTGGAAGAGCGTGTACGTGGCGGCGGTGGCGCCGTTGTAGTGCAGGTCGGACACGCCGTGGCGGTGCAGCGCGAGGTGTTCGACGAGATGGGTGACGCCCGCGGTGGCGAGGGTCTCGTCGGCGACTCCGACGCGGAAGAAGAGGCCCGCGGTGACCGGGCCGGGGGCTGCGGCGAGCACCGTACGGATGCCGTCGACCTCGGTCTCACGGATGCCCGGGTCGGGGGCCGTGGCGGGTCTGTGCGCGGAGGTTTCCTGGGTCATCGGCTCAGCCCTTCGACAGTGCGGTCTTGCGGTGCTTGAGGAACTGGGCCTCTTTGCCGCCGAAGTAGCCCCAGGGCGTCGTGGTGGCCTTGTCGCCGAGGGTGCGGAAGAACGGTGCGGCCTCGCGGTGGTGGCCGCCCAGACTCAGCGCCCCGGCGAAGTCGTTGTGGTCGCCGACCCAGTGGAATCCGGGCCGGTAGCCGGGGTGCTGCACGGAGTGGGCGGCGGCGGCCAGGATCTCGTCCCGGACCTCGGTCGAGCGCAGGTAGTCGCTGTGGCCGTTCTCGGCGTCGTCGAGCCAGCGCTCCAGGTGCAGTTCGGCGATGAGCCGGCCCGCGTGGCCGCCTGGGGGCGCCGCTTCCAGGCAGGCGCGGGCGAACCCGTGCGCCTCCTCCCAGCTGCCGCCCCACTTGGGGCACAGCTGCTGGAGCAGCAGGGTCTGCCCGTGGATGTGGTGCGGGTGGTGCTCGGCCAGCCGGTCGTAACGCCGCCGCGCCTCGCTCTGCCCGAGTTCGAGCCCTCGTGCGGTGGTCAGACGGGTTGCCCAGGCGAGCGCGTACGCGGGGTGCTCGGCGCACACGTCGATGAGCAGCTTCTCCGCGCGCCGCAACCACGTGTGGAACTGCCGGAACTGGTCGTGCGAGACGTGTTCGGCGCGGTAGGAGCTGCGGATCTCCCAGCCGACGCCGATGTACCGGATGGCGAGCAGAGTCCGGGCGAGGGCGGAATCGGGGTGCTCGGCGACGACGCGCTCCAGGAAGCGCTCGGAGGAGCTGAGGTCGTGGAAGAGGCCCGCGGCGATCGCCCGGTCGTCCTCGTGGTCGAGGAAGCCGAAATACGCCTCGGTGGACGCCCAGTCGTCGTTGCGCACGGCGTTCCGGAGTTCGGCGAGCGAGGGGATGTTGACGCACGGATCGAACTCCGCGCGTATCGGGGGAGCGGTGGGAGACATGACAGTCCTTGGAGCGGACGCGACCGGCTGCCGCACGGGCTCGGTGTTCCGAGCGCGCATGGGCGTGCAGGTGGGACGGAAAAGGCGGTCGGACGAACGCGTGTGCGTGGGGTGCACGCGAAGAAAACGCAGGTTAGCAGCCTGTACTGACAGCGAGACAGCGACTTCCGTGGGCCGGGGCCGGACCGCTCATGGCTGCCCCGTGAGCGGTAGCCCGCTCGCGCAGTCGCGGCAGTTGCCGGGGGCGGGCGAGCGGAAGGCGCGGTCGCAGCGGTTGCAGTTCTGGAGCGGGGTGGGCTGGTGGAGCGGGGTGCGTGGGGGTGGCAGGAGGTGGGTGAGGCGGTGGCGGAGGAGTTTGGCGGGGTGTTTGAGGGGGCGGGGAAGGTCGTGGGTGAGGGTGTGGCGGATGGCGGTGGGGGTGGCGCCGCGTTCGTACCAGGTGGCGACGGCGGGGGCGAGGAGGTGGATGTCGCGTTCGGTGAGGGTGAGGTGGGGTGTGTTGCGGTGGAGGTCGGTGAGGAGGGCGATGGCGGCGTGGTGGCGTTGGGGGAGCGGGTTGTCGGGTCGGGGGAGCGGCGGGGGTGGGGGCTTGGGTGCGGTGCGGGCGGGGACGTGGGGCGGCTGTTCGGGTGGCGGGGGTACGGGGGTCGGGGCCACCGGGGCCGGGGACGGGGACTGGGTGATCGGGGACGGGGCGACCGGGGATGGGGACGGGGCGACCGGGGGCGGGGCGACCGGGGATGGGGACGGGGCGACCGGGGGCGGGGCCACCAGGGACGGGGACGGGGCCGGGTGGCTGGGCCTGGGGCGGCGTTTGGGTGCGGGGGCGGGGTGGGCGTTCGTGGAGCCCGGCTGGTTGTAGGAGCAGGTGCGGGTGATGAAGCGGCCGTTGGGGAGGCGTTCGCGGGTGCGCTTCAGGTAGCCGTGGGCTTCCAGCTCGCGTAGTGCGGCGGCGATGCGGGCTTCGCTCTCCGGGAAGCGTTCGGTGAGGGTTTTGATCCCGGCCTTCGCTCCGGTGGGCAGCGACTGGATGTGGGTGGCGAGGCCGATCGCGAGGAGGGAGAGCTCACGGTGCTGGGCGAGGTGGTTGCCGACCACGGTGAAGCGGGTGGTGTGACGGGAGTTGATGTGCATGACGCCGGACTGCGGCGTGGCGTCCCCAGGAACGGGAGACGGGGTGCGCGGGGGCGCGCTAATCTGCTGGGTATCCATCGGGAAGGTGTTCTCTTCCTCGTTGGTCAGGCCCTCGATCGGGATTGCAGTCCCGGCCGGGGGCCGACGCATGTCTGGGGTTGTGGGGCGAGCATATGCCTGCCAACCGAGCAGAAATCCAGCTGAGTTGGTGATCCTCACTCGTGTGAGTGACGGGCTCCTGTATGTGCCTCTACGTGAGGCCGGGGTGGGGGTTGGGGTTGGGTTGGGGAAGTTCCTTCTCTCCAAAGCCTTAAAAGCCTTTTACGTCGGGGCCCGCCGGGTCGCGGTTCACCGGGACGTGACATACCGGGTCGTGACTGTCACGATCCGGTGAGGGCTACCTCTGCCCAGACGGTTTTGCGGGGGAAGGGGCCGACCTGCACGCCCCACCGGATGGCGATCGCCTCGACGAGCATGAGCCCGCGCCCCGCCTCGGAGTCGTCGTTCCGCTCCGGGACGCGGGGCAGCACGTCCCCGCGAGCATCGGCGACCTCGATACGGAGCGTGTCGCCGGTGACGCTCAGCATGATGCGGAAGTCCCGCCCCGGCACGTACCCGTGCAGCGCGGCGTTGGACGCCAGCTCGGCGATGACGTGCCCGGCGTCGTCCAGCGGCAGCCCCCAGGACCGGAGTTGCTCGGTCGCGAGAAGCCTGGCGAGTCGGGCACCCCGACGGGTGGCGGAGAGCTGCACGGCGAACTGCCCGCTGCGGGCACAATGGTTCAAGAGCAGCTACAGCACCAACGACGGCCCTGATTGCGTCGAGGTGGCGGCAGCCGCGCGTACCGTCCACGTACGCGACTCCAAGAACGTCCCCGGCCCGCACCTCGGCTTCGCGCGGCGCGCCTGGGCGGAGTTCGTCACGTACGCCTCCGGCAACTGACCACCGCGCCCACACCCGTGCCCGCCCTGTTCCCGGTTGTCAGGGGAGCGGGGCGGGCCTCCGTTCCTGAAGCGTCGCCTTGATCAGCTACCGGACAGCACCTCTCGTGAAAACCCGAGGCGAGCTCCAGGGAGACAAGACTTGCACAGACGATGCCCATCGCCGAGTGGCAGCGCGCCTACCTCCGATAGGACATCGCTTTTCGTAACCCCACCGGGGCCCTTTCCGAACGCGAGACTGGGCGCAAGAGAGGTGTGCGGGCGCAAGAGGGGCCGTCGAGTCTGCTTCAGGGCCGCTCAGACCAGTGGTTTGGCGCCAGAAGGCGGCAAAGAGGGCTTTCGCGTTCCTACCGTGTGACGTGTCGTGCCCCTGCTGAGCAAGGAGTACCTGTGGCTAACAGCTTTCAACTCGGTGAGATCCCGCACGGCTTCGCGTTCACCGAGACCGGCGGTCTCATTCACTACAAGTACACCATCATCCTGACCGTGCCGCCGCCCAACGCCGGCCCGTGGGGCGACTCGTGGCTCAGCTTCGGCTGCGCCTGGGCGGACACCAAGCTCGGCGTGAGCATCTACACCGGCAGCAGCTGGGGCGGCGTCACGCCCCGAACCGTCCCGGACAACGGCAATCGCCTCGGCGAGAGGCTCCCCGCCGGAACCCAGAAGGTCGTCATCGGGCGCATGAAGAGGGACGGTGGAGACTCGGCGGACGACGTGCCGATCAGCTGGCTCCTCGAATACCTGGGGACCTGACAGGCCCCGCCGGTGCCCCGGCCCACACCCAGGCCGGGGCACCGGCGCCGGCCCGTCAGCGGACAACCCACGCGGTCCCGCCTTCCCGGCATCGGTCGTCGTCTCGCGGGTCGATCCATCTCATGGAGGGAACGTCCGGGCGGCGTCCGAAGGCGCGGCGTCCCCGGCCCGCACCTCGGCTTTGCGCCGCGCGCCTGGGCGGAGTTCGTCCACCCTCCCCGTGTACTGGGACACCTACGCCCTGGACTTCTCCGCCGCTCAGATCGCGCGGGCCCGCCGATGGTGGGGAGAGGAACCGAACCTGACCTTCGTCCAGGCGGAGGCCGTCGACCACCTCACCCACACCGAGGCGACGTACGACGCGGTGTTCTCCATCTGGGGGCGATCTGGTTCACCGATCCCGAGGTCCTCATCCCGCTGATCGCCGCACGCCTCAACCCCGGCGGCGTGCTCGCCTTCTCCCAGGCCGAACCGATCGAGGGCTTTTAAGGCCCCCTGCCCACGTACGGAAACGGCCTCTCCGGTCGCAAGCTGACCTTGCTGCGCTGGTCCTACAGCCCGCAATGGTGGACGGATCTGTTCAAGCGTCACGGTTTCGCCGAGGCCGACGCCCAAGTCCTGGCGGCACCGAACCCCGAAGACGTGGGCACGCTCATGGTGCGTGCCCACGTTCCTCGGTAAAGAGGCTGGAAGCACCGTCCGGTGAGGGTCGTCGGCATCCGTGAAGCAGGAGCGGTTCAAAGTATGTGCCGTTCCTGCTTCACGGCCCGGTGTCAGACCCCGCCTGTACGTTCGGCCCATGAGCGAACGACTGTCGAACCGGCCCCCGGAAATCCTCGTCACCGACGCGCCGGACGCGGCGGATGCCGCGCTGGTGTCGGACGCTCTTGACATGTTCAACGTGCGGGAGACGGGCACCGACGATCGCCGTCCGCTCGCCGTGCTCGTCCGGGATCCTCTGACACGGCGCGTCGTCGGGGGCCTGACCGGCAGGACGTCGCTGGGCATGCTCTTCGTGGATCTGTTCCATCTGCCGGAGGAGCTTCGCGGTACCGGGATCGGCAGTGAGGTCCTGCGGCTGGCGGAGGCCGAGGGGCGGAGCCGGGGGTGCCGGTCCGCCGTGCTCTACACCATCAGCTTCCAAGCGCCCGGCTTCTACAAGAAGCACGGCTGGGAGGTGTTCGGTGAGATCCCCTGCGACCCGCCCGGTACGAGCCGTGTGTTCATGACGAAGGACCTGACGCGGCCCGCCGCGCACTGAGGCCGGTCACCGGCGGGGCGTGTCACAGGTCACGGGAACCGTTCCCAACCAGCGTGTATGAGTGAGTCCTGGACCCACTGTTGCGTTCTGGGCGCATCCCGAACGGTTTTGGATGCGCTGGGCTGCCGCTTTCTCGTCCCGTTCGGCGGCATGTCTCCGGGGCGTGGTCCGTTGCGGGTCGGCGGTCTCCGTCACGCCTTCGGGTGCCTGGTTCGGCCTGGGCGGTCCGATGCCCCGCACGATCACTCCGGTCGTGTGGGGGCGGTGGCGTCCGACGCCGGACCCGCCCGCGGTGGTCGATTTCGCGCAGGAGATCGCAGGGCGGATCGACGACGCCTGTCGACTGGTGGCGGTCCACGTCGCGCTGAGCCGACTGCGCCGACAGGAGCGCGAGGCTCGGCCCTGCCCGAGGCGGCGTGGTGCCGCGCCCGGAACGACGTGCGCGGCCCGCCGGTCCCCACGATTCCGATTTGCGGCCCGGACGTCCGGCCGCACGCTGGATCGGGGGGCCCGGCAGCACACCCGAGAGGACCACACGTATGCCCGAGGTGACCACGCGTGACGGTGTCGAGATCTTCTACAAGGACTGGGGCCGCGGCCGCCCCGTCGTCTTCCTCCATGGCTGGCCCCTCAACGGGGACGCCTGGCAGGACCAGCTCAAGGCGGTCGCGGACCACGGGTTCCGGGGCATCGCGCACGACCGGCGCGGGCACGGGCGCTCGACCCCGGTCTGGGACGGCTACGACTTCGACACCTTCGCGGACGACCTGAACGACCTGATCACCCAACTGGACCTGCGGGACGTCACGCTGGTCGCGCACTCGATGGGCGGCGGCGAACTCGCCCGCTACATCGGCCGCCACGGCACCGACCGGATCAGGTCGGCCGTCCTGCTCTCGGCGATTACTCCGCTGATGCTCCAGGGCCCCGACAACCCCGAGGGCGTACCGCAGTCGGTCTTCGACGACATCAAGAAGGGCATCCTCGCCGAGCGCTCGCAGTTCTGGAAGGACACCGCCGTCGGCTTCTTCGGCGCGAACCGCGACGGCAACAAGGTCACCCAGGGCAACAAGGACGCCTTCTGGTACATGGCCATGGCCGAGACCATCGAGGGCGGTGTCGCCTGTGTCGACGCCTTCGCTTCCACGGACTTTCACGAGGACCTGAAGAAGTTCGACATCCCGACGCTCGTCGTCCACGGTGACGACGACCAGGTCGTCCCCATCGACGCCACGGGCCGCAAGTCCGCCGAACTCATCCGGGGCGCGACCCTCAAGGTCTACGAGGGCGGCTCCCACGGCCTCGCCCTCGTACCGGGCTACAAGGAGAAGTTCAACAAGGACCTCCTGGAGTTCCTCAAGCGGTGAACCACCGGTGCGCCGGGAGCCGGGCCGTTCAGGGCGGTGGTCCGGCTTCAGGACGACGGCCCGGTCTCAGGGCGGTGGCCCGGCTCCTTCCCGCTCCGGCCGGGTGAGGTCGGTGACGAGGGCGCGGAAGGCCGTGCGGTAGGTGCTGGGACTGGTGCCCGTCAGCCGCTGGAAGTGGTGGCGCAGGTTGGCGGGTGTGCCGAGGCCGGTCTGCGCCGCGATGCGCTCCACCGGTTCGTCGGTGCGTTCGAGGAGCCGTTGTGCCCGCTGGATACGGGTGCGGAGCAGGTACTGGAGCGGGGTGAGGCCGGTCTCGGCGCGGAAACGGCGGGTGAGGCTGCGGACGCCGAGCCCCGCGTGGGCGGCGATGTCGGTGAGGGCCAGCGGGTGGTGCAGGTTGGCCTCCATCCACCGGGTGGTCGGCTCGATGCCGCTGCCGGGCGGGGTGACGGCGTTGTACCCCGTATCGGTATCGGCGTCGTCGGCCGGTGCGTGGAACTGCATGAACACCTGCCGCTCGGTCTCGATGGCCACGGTTTCGCCGTGGTCCAGGGTGATCAGACGGAGGCAGAGATCGAGACCTCCGAGGACCCCCGCGGCGCTGTGGCAGGGGCCGTCGCCGACGGCCGTGCCCTCGGGGTCGACCTCGACACGGGGGTGGAGGCGGGCGAGTTCCTCCGTGTGCCGACGACTGGTGGAGGCGCGGCGGCCGTCGAGGAGACCGGTGGCCGCGAGGGTGAACGTTCCGGTGCCGACGGCGCCGATGCGGCTGCCGCGCGCGGCAGCCGCGCGGAGGGCCTCGACGACCTCGGGCGCAGGTGCGTCGCGGAAGCCCTCGTGCCCCGGCACCAGCACCGTGCCGGCACCGTCGAGCCCCTCCAGGCCCCAGGGGGTCTCGATGCGGAAAGCGCCGGGGCCGCTCGTCCCCGCGAACCCCGGGGCGGCGCAGATCCGCAGGTCGTAGGCGACCGGGGGGTGGTGCCGGGCGGCCGTGGCGAACGCGAGCGCGGGCGTGGTGAGCTGGTGGCCGGGGACCCCGTCGAGGGCGAGGACGGCGATCACTGACATGTCCAGAATTTAGCCGAGGGTGACATTCAGGCGGCTGTTTCGGGCCGGACCCGGCACGGAGGATGAACAGCGATGAGGGACGGAAGCGAGGGGACGCCCGGCCCGCGCACCGCTGAACCACCATCCTCGAAAGGCCACCACATGCACCGTCCGAACCCCCACTCCCGCCCGGTCTCCGACGCCTCCGACGGCCCCGGCGCCCGCTCTCCGCGACGGGGGCGCCGCCTGCTCGCCAGAGCGGCCGCGGCGGTCGGCGCGGCCGCCGTCCTCGGTGCCACGGCGATGACCGGCAGCGCCGGGGCCGTCGTCAACGGGAACGACTCGACGCAGCGCTACCCGTTCATGGCGACCATCCCCATGGTGGAGGCCGACGCCCAGTGCGGGGCGACGCTGATCGACCGGCAGTGGGTGCTCACGGCGGCTCACTGCGTCGACCCCGAGTTGCCCATCCACCGGACCGGGAAGGTGCGCATCGGCAGTGAGCACCGCAAGTCCGGGGGCACCGTCCGCGCCATCGACAAGGTGGTGATCCACCCCCGCTACCAGCAGGGCGGGGAGAGCGCCGAACCCGGCAGGAACGGCACCCCCAACCAGAACGACCTCGCTCTGGTACGACTGAACCGCCCTGTCGCCGAGAAGCCCATCCGCATGGCCAAGGAGGCGGGACCGGCCGGTACGCCCACCCGGATTCTCGGCTTCGGGACCGTCGTCGACACGAGCGATCTCGACAAGGTGGTGTTCCCCGAGCGGCTCCAGCAACTGGACACCCGCAGGGGCTCCGCGGCCGAGTGCTTCGGCCGCGAGGGAGACACCCGGCTGTGCACGGTCAGTCCCAGGCCGGGAGCCATGGCGTGTGTCGGGGACTCCGGCGGCCCGCAGATCCAGCGCGGGAGGAACGGCCACTGGGAGCTCGTCGGGACCACTTCGGGTGACGGCGACTGGGACCCGAAGTGCGCGACCGGGCCGGGGCTCTACAGCAAGGTGCCCGCGTTCTCCGGCTGGATCCGGAAGACCATCCACAAGAACGGCTGACGGGGAAGGGAAGCACGCCCTGGGCCGTCGGGTCCGGCCCCGTACCGCAGGTCCGGCTCCGGGCCGCCGGTACGGGGCGACCGGTCCCCCCCACCGGTCCCCCCTCAGCCGTCACCCCGCGGAAGCGCCCCCGGCGCCGCCTCGGACGGATCCCGGCGAGAGGCTCTAGATTCCAGACATGCCAGTGATCGCCGTCCTCGCCCCCGACGGGGTGCCGGGGCAACAACTCACCGCCCCCGGGCTGGTGTTCGGGACCGCCTGCCGTGAATACCGTGACGTGGTCTACGAGGTCAGGCTCTGCGCGGCCCCCGGCCTGCGGGCGACCGGGGCCCCGGCCCCGCTGGCCATCAGCACGCCCTTCGGCCTCGACGGCCTCGCGGACGCGGACACCGTGCTGGTCCCCGCGAGCGGCAGCCACCGTGACGAACCGCCGACGGGTGTCCTCGCCGCGCTCCGCGCCGCGGCGGACCGGGGGAGCCGTATCGCCGCCGTCGGCACCGGGACGTTCACCCTCGCGGCGACCGGGCTCCTCGACGGGCGGCGGGCCACGACCGGCCGGCGGTACATCGAGGAGCTGGCGCGGCTCCATCCCCGTATCGACGTCGACCCGCTCGGCACCGTGGTCGAGGACGGGCCGTTCCTCACGGCGGCGGGCGTCTTCGGGGGCATCGACGTCTGTCTGCGCCTGCTGGGCCGCGACCACGGCCCACGGGTGGCCGACGGGACCTCCCGGGAACTCCTCGCGCCCCTGCACCTCCACGCGGACAGCGTCCAGAGGACCATCGGCCGGGAGATCGCGGAAAGCACGGGCCTCGAACCCACCCTGCGGTGGATGGAGACCCGCCTCCACCTCCCCCTCACCCTCCCCGACATCGCCACCCACGCGCAGACCAGCACCAGCAGCGTCACCCGCCGCTTCCGTGCCCGCACCGGCCTCAGCCCGCTCCAGTACCTGCTCCGCGTGCGCCTCCAGGAGGCTCAGCGTCTGCTGAGGGAGACGGGCACCCCCGTCGAGGCCGTCGCGGCCCGCACGGGATTCACCTCACCGGCCGCCCTGCGCCACCACTTCCGCGCACTCACCGGCACCACCCCCCGCGCCTACCGCCGGACCCACCTCGCCTCGGGCGGGACGCGCCGCGCCCCGGAGCCACCGCACCCCGCCTGATTTCTGCCGCCCTGTTCGCCTTCTGCGACGATGCGAAGAAATGGGGTGGACGATCAGGAAGGGAACGGTATGTGCGGAATCGTCGGATACGTCGGTGGGCAGTCGGCGCAGGACGTCGTCGTCGCGGGTCTCAAGCGCCTCGAATACCGGGGCTACGACTCGGCGGGCATCGCCGTCCTCGCGGACGGCGGGCTGGCCGCCGCGAAGAAGGCCGGGAAACTCGTCAACCTGGAGAAGGCGCTGGCCGAGGCCCCGCTCGCGGCCGGGACCACCGGGATCGGGCACACCCGCTGGGCCACCCACGGCGCCCCCACCGATGCCAACGCCCACCCGCACCTCGACAACGCGGGCCGCGTCGCCGTCGTGCACAACGGGATCATCGAGAACTTCGCCGTCCTGCGCGCCGAACTGGCCGAGCGCGGCCACGATCTGGCCTCCGAGACCGACACCGAGGTCGTCGCCCACCTCCTCGCCGAGGCGTTCTCGTCCTGCGCGGACCTGGCGGAGGCGATGCGGCAGGTCTGCCGGCGGCTGGAGGGCGCCTTCACCCTCGTCGCCCTGCACGCGGACGACCCCGGCACGGTGGTCGGGGCCCGGCGCAACTCACCGCTCGTGGTGGGGGTGGGGGAGGGCGAGTCGTTCCTGGCCTCCGACGTGGCCGCGTTCATCGCGCACACCCGCTCGGCGATCGAGCTGGGCCAGGACCAGGTGGTGGCGCTGCGCCGGGAAGGCGTCACCGTCACCGGCTTCGACGGGCGGCCCGCCGACGTCCGCGAGTACCACGTGGACTGGGACGTCTCCGCCGCCGAGAAGGGCGGCCACGCCTCCTTCATGCTCAAGGAGATCGAGGACCAGCCCAAGGCCGTCGCCGACACGCTCCTCGGGCGGATCGACGGCGCGGGCACGCTCCACCTCGACGAGGTACGGATGCCGCCCCACGAACTCCGTGAGGTCGACAAGGTCGTCATCGTCGCCTGCGGCACCGCGTTCCACGCCGGGATGATCGCCAAGTACGCCATCGAGCACTGGACCCGGATCCCCTGCGAGACCGAGCTGGCCAGCGAGTTCCGCTACCGCGACCCGATCCTCGACCACCGCACCCTCGTCGTCGCGATCTCGCAGTCCGGCGAGACGATGGACACCCTGATGGCCCTGCGGCACGCCCGCGAACAGGGGGCGAAGGTCCTGGCCATCTGCAACACGAACGGCTCCACCATCCCCCGCGAGTCCGACGCCGTGCTCTACACGCACGCCGGGCCCGAGGTCGCCGTCGCCTCCACCAAGGCGTTCCTCACCCAGCTGGTCGCCTGCTACCTCGTCGCCCTGTATCTCGGACAGATCCGCGGGACGAAGTGGGGCGACGAGATCCGGACCGTCATCCGCCAGCTCGCCGAGATCTCCGGGCAGGTCGGACGGGTCCTGGAGACCATGGAACCCGTACGCGCGCTGGCCCGCTCCCTCGCCGGCCACGACACCGTGCTCTTCGTGGGCCGCCACGTCGGCTACCCCGTGGCCCTGGAAGGCGCGCTCAAGCTCAAGGAACTCGCGTACATGCACGCCGAGGGCTTCGCCGCGGGCGAGCTCAAGCACGGGCCGATCGCGCTCATCGAGGACGACATGCCGGTCGTCGTCGTCGTGCCCTCACCGCGCGGCCGGTCGGTGCTGCACGACAAGATCGTGTCGAACATCCAGGAGATCCGGGCCCGTGGCGCGCGCACCATCGTCATCGCCGAGGAGGGCGACGAGGCGGTCGTCCCGTACGCCGACCACCTGATCAGGATCCCCGTTACGCCTACGCTGCTTCAGCCGCTGGTGTCGACCGTGCCGTTGCAGGTCTTCGCCTGCGAACTGGCGACGGCCCGCGGCAACGACGTGGACCAGCCGCGCAATCTGGCGAAGTCCGTGACCGTGGAGTAGCGAGAGTTGAGGGAATACGCGTGATCATCGGGGTCGGGATCGATGTGGCCGAGATCGAACGGTTCGACGCGGCGCTGGAGCGTACGCCGCATCTGGCCGACCGGCTCTTCCTGGAGAGCGAGTTGCTGCTGCCCAGCGGCGAGCGGCGGGGGGTCGCCTCGCTCGCCGCCCGGTTCGCCGCCAAGGAGGCCCTCGCGAAGGCGCTCGGCGCGCCGGGCGGCCTGCTGTGGACGGATGCCGAGGTGTGCGTCGAGGACAGCGGGCAGCCCCGGCTGCGGGTCCGCGGCACGGTCGCCGCGCGCGCGGCCGAGCTGGGCGTACGGCACTGGCATGTGTCGCTCAGCCACGACGCGGGGGTGGCGTCGGCCGTGGTGATCGCGGAGGGTTGAGTACATGCGTACCGCCTACAGCGTTCAGACCGTACGGGCCGCCGAACGCGCCCTGATGGCCCGGTTGCCGGAGGGCGCCCTGATGCAGCGCGCCGCGGCGGGACTCGCGGCGGCCTGCGCCGATGTGCTGCGGCGGCGCGGACGGGTGTACGGGGCGCGGGTCGTCCTGCTCGTCGGCAGCGGCGACAACGGGGGCGACGCGCTGTACGCGGGCGCCCGGCTGGCCCGCCGCGGTGCGGGCGTGCGCGCCGTGCTCACCTCGCCGGGGCGCGCCCACCGGGGCGGGCTCGGGGCGCTGCTCGCGGCGGGCGGAAGCGTGGCGGGGAGCGCGGACGAAGGCGCGGCAGGGGGCGCGGACCGGGGTGCGGCGCGGGACGCGGCCGGAGGCGCGGCGCGGGACGTGGTGGCGGGCGCCTGGGGCGGGCATGTCGATCTCGTCGTGGACGGGATCACCGGCATCGGCGGGCGCGGCGGACTGCGCCCGGACGCCGCCGCGCTGGTGCGGGCCTTCGAGGCGACCGGTGCGGCCTTCGTCGCCGTCGATCTGCCCAGCGGCGTCGAGGCGGACACCGGCGAGGTGCTCGGCGACGCGGTGCGGGCCGACGCGACCGTCACCTTCGGCACGTACAAGCCCGGCCTGCTCATCGACCCGGCCGCCGAACTGGCGGGCGCGCTGCACCTCGTCGACATCGGGCTCGGCCCGGAGCTGCCCGATGTGCCCGACCTGGAGGCGTTGCAGTACGCGGACCTCGCCGCGCTCCTGCCGGTACCCGGCAGCGAGAGCGACAAGTACCGGCGCGGTGTCGTGGGCGTCGTCGCCGGGTCGGCGCGGTATCCGGGGGCGGCGGTGCTGGCCGTCTCCGGGGCGCTGCGGGGCGGTGCCGGAGCGGTGCGGTACGTGGGGCCGGGCGCCGACGCGGTGATCGCCCGTCATCCGGAGACGCTGGTCCACGCGGGGCCGCCCGCCAAGGCCGGGCAGGTGCAGGCATGGGTCGTCGGGCCGGGGCTCGGGGACGGTACGGAGGCCGTGGAGGCGGTCCACGACGTGCTGGAGGCGGACGTTCCGGTGCTCGTGGACGCGGACGGGCTGCGGCTGCTCGACGCCGCCGCCGTACGCGCGCGCATCGCCCCGACCCTCCTCACCCCGCACGCCGGTGAGGCCGCGGCCCTGCTCGGCGTCCCGCGTGAGGAGGTCGAGGCGGGGCGGCTCGCCGCCGTACGGGAACTGGCCGCCCGCTTCCGCGCCACGGTCCTGCTCAAGGGGTCGACGACCCTGGTCGCCACCGACGCCGGACCCACCCCCGTACGGGTCAACCCGACCGGCACCTCCTGGCTGGCGACGGCCGGAAGCGGCGACGTCCTCTCCGGCCTGACCGGCTCCCTGCTGGCGGCGGGCCTGGCCCCGCGCGACGCCGCGTCGGCCGGTGCGTATCTGCACGGCCTGGCCGCCCGGCACGCCTCGGACGGGGCCCCGGTCGCCGCGCAGGACGTCGCGGAGGCGATCCCGGCGGCGTGGCGGGACGTACGGGCCTGAGTGATCCTGGGCGCAAGCGGCGGCAAGCAGCGGCAAGCAGCGGGCAGGCCGGCAAGCGGCGGCAGACAGCGGCAGGCGCCGACGACAGCCGCGGCAGGCACCGGCAGGCCCCGGCAGGCAGCGCCGGGCAACGGCAGGCGGACGCCGACAGGAGGGCCGATCGTGGGCACCAGCAAGGGCAGCGGCACCGATGTGCGCGTACGCCGGGTCTACGACCCGCAGGAGGACGGCGACGGCACCCGCGTCCTCGTCGACCGGCTCTGGCCGCGCGGCGTGGCCAAGGACCGGGCCGGGATCGACAAATGGCTCAAGGACGTCACCCCGTCGAAGGAGCTCCGCTCCTGGTACCACGAGGACCGCACCGGCGCCCGCTACGACGACTTCGTCGACCGCTACCGCGCCGAACTGGCCGACCCCGTCCACACGGCGGCCGTCGGCGAACTGGTGGAACTGGTCCGCGAGGGCGGCCCGGTGACCCTGGTCACGGCGGTCAAGGACGTACCCCACAGCCATGTCCCGGTCCTCGTGGACCATCTGGAACACGAGCTGCGCCACCCCTGAGGTGTACGCGTGAGGTGTACGCGCGCGGCCCGGCCGGCAACCCCGGCGGGCCGGCCCCTCCCGGCCCGCCGCCCGAAGGGTCTGCCGTACGCCTCTGAGAGACTGGGCGCGATGAACGAGACAGCGTCCTTGAGAGCCCGTGCCGAGATCGACCTCGCCGCATTGCGCGCCAACGTGCGCGTGCTGCGCGCACGGGCGAGCGGCGCGCAACTCATGGCCGTCGTCAAATCCGATGCGTACGGGCACGGAGCGGTGCCCTGCGCCCGCGCCGCGCTGGAGGCCGGGG
This sequence comes from Streptomyces sp. NPDC087845, assembly GCF_044742755.1. Lineage (NCBI taxonomy): Bacteria > Bacillati > Actinomycetota > Actinomycetes > Kitasatosporales > Streptomycetaceae > Streptomyces > Streptomyces sp. NPDC087845. The sequence continues at coordinate 600,723 of NZ_JBIUVC010000001.1, read as the reverse complement.
CGACCTGGCTGGGCACCGCGACGCCGCAGGAGGCCCTCGCCCTGCGGGCGGCCGGGCTCGGCGGCCGGGTGATGTGCTGGCTGTGGACGCCGGGCGGGCCCTGGCGCGAGGCGATCGAGGCCGACATCGATGTGTCGGTGAGCGGGATGTGGGCCCTGCGCGAGGTCGTCGCCGCGGCCATGGAGGCCGGCATTCCGGCCCGTGTCCAGCTCAAGGCCGACACCGGCCTCGGGCGCAACGGCTGCCAGCCCGCCGACTGGCCCGAACTGGTCGCCGCCGCCCGCGCCGCCGAGGACGCGGGCACCGTCAGGATCACCGGCCTCTGGTCCCACTTCGCCTGCGCCGACGAACCCGGCCACCCCTCCATCGCCGCCCAGCTGAACGCCTTCCGCGACATGGTCGCGTACGCGGAGAAGGAGGGCGTCGACCCCGAGGTGCGCCACATGGCGAACTCCCCGGCGACGCTGACGATCCCCGAGGCGCACTTCGACCTCGTACGGACCGGGATCGCGATGTACGGCATCTCGCCCAGCCCCGAGCTGGGCACCCCGGCCGACTTCGGGCTGCGCCCCGTCATGACGCTCGTCGCGTCGATCGCCCTGGTCAAGCAGGTGCCGGCCGGTCACGGGATCAGTTACGGACACCACTACACGACCTCCGCCGAGACCACCCTCGGCCTGGTGCCGGTCGGCTACGCGGACGGCATCCCGCGCCATGCCTCCGGCCGGGCCCCCGTCCTCGTCGGCGGGGTGCGGCGGCGGATCGCGGGCCGGGTGGCCATGGACCAGTTCGTCGTCGACCTCCACGGGGACGAGGTCGAGGTGGGCAGCGAGGCGGTGCTCTTCGGCCCGGGGGACCGCGGCGAGCCGAGCGCCGAGGACTGGGCACGGGCCGCCGACACGATCGCCTACGAGATCGTCACCCGGATCGGTGCCCGGGTGCCGCGCGTCCATCTGCATGGCACCCCGGCCGAGTCCTGACCGATCAAGCGCCCCTGACCAGGCACGATCTGAGCACGACCGGAACTGACCGGCCCTGACCTGACGGACACGACCGACGAGGAGCGCGGCACGGTGAGTGAGACCAGCGCGGGGGACGCGGTGACGACGGCCGCCACGGCGGTCGGCTGGCGCCGGGCGGGGATCGCCGGAGCCGCCATAGGCGTGATCGCGGCAGGCGCGGCCGCCGGGGTCGCCGTCGAGCGGCTGACCGTGGGCCGCGGCATGCGCAGGCGGGCCAGGCTGGCGCTGGACGCCTCGGGGCCGTACGGCTCGCTGCGGGGACTGCCGGGCCGGGCCGCGGCCGACGACGGCACCGAGCTGTACTACGAGGTGGACGAGGTCGAACCGGACGGCGGCACCGGCACCGCGGGGACCGCGGAGAGCGGCGGAAGCGGCACCGGCGCCGCCACGGGGGCGGCCGGTACGCGCCGCCGCAGGCTCTTCGGCCGCAAGGCGCCCGCGCCCGTCACCGTCGTCTTCAGCCACGGCTACTGCCTCAGCCAGGACTCCTGGCACTTCCAGCGGGCGGCGCTGCGCGGGCTGGTCCGCACCGTCCACTGGGACCAGCGCAGCCACGGCCGCTCCGAACGGGGCCGGGCCCAGGCGGACGGGGTGACGGTCGGCATCGACCAGCTGGGCCGTGATCTGAAGGCGGTCATCGACGCGGCCGCCCCGGAGGGCCGACTGGTGCTGGTCGGGCACTCGATGGGCGGCATGACGATGATGGCGCTCGCCGACCAGTACCCCCAGCTCATCCGGGACCGGGTCGCCGCCGTCGCCTTCGTCGGCACATCGAGCGGGAAGCTCGGCGAGGTCAATTTCGGGCTGCCGATCGCGGGCGTGAACGCGGTGCGGCGGGTGCTGCCCGGCGTGCTCAGGGCGCTCGGTTCCCAGGCCGAGCTGGTGGAACGGGGCCGGCGCGCGACCGCCGATCTCTTCGCCGGGCTGATCAAGCGGTACTCGTTCGGTTCGCGGGACGTGGATCCAGCGGTCGAGCGGTTCGCCGAGCGGCTCATCGAATCCACCCCGATCGACGTGGTCGCCGAGTTCTACCCGGCCTTCACCGAACACGACAAGAGCGCCGCGGTGCCCGCGTTCCGCGACCTCCCGGTGCTGATCCTGGCGGGCGACAAGGACCTGGTGACGCCCAGCTCGCACAGCGAGGCCATCGCGGACCACCTCCCGGACGCGGAGCTGGTCATCGTCCCGGACGCCGGGCATCTGGTGATGCTGGAACACCCGGAGACGGTGACCGACCGGCTGGCGGACCTGCTGGTACGCGCCGGGGCGGTGCCGGCAGCGGCTAACGTTGGCGGGCATGGAAGCACCGCACAACAGCCTGGCGACTGAGGCCGGCGAGGGCGCCGCGACGGGCACCGTCACCGTGGGCCTGGCCGTCGGATCCCCCGAACAGATGCAGGCCCTCGGCCGCCGGATCGCCGCCGTCCTGCGCCCCGGTGACCTCGTGATGCTCACCGGCGAGCTCGGCGCCGGAAAGACGACACTGACCCGGGGGCTGGGCGAGGGCCTCGGGGTGCGGGGCGCCGTCACGTCCCCCACCTTCGTGATCGCCCGCGTCCACCCCTCGCTGACCGGCGGTCCCGCGCTGGTCCATGTCGACGCGTACCGCCTGGGCGGCGGACTCGACGAGATGGAGGACCTGGACCTCGACGTGTCGCTGCCGGAGTCGGTGGTGGTCGTGGAGTGGGGCGACGGCAAGGTCGAGGAACTGTCCGAGGACCGGCTGCACGTGGTGATCCACCGGGCGGTCGGCGACACGGACGACGAACGGCGCACGGTGACGCTGATCGGCGTCGGGACGCGCTGGGCGGGACTGCGCGAGGAGATGGCCACCGAACGGCCGGGGTAGGCGGCCCGGCAGGGGGCCGCGGCGCGTGCTCGGCGGGGTGGGCCCGTCCGGCGCGCGGTGACCTGGCAGGTCCCGGTGACACCTGGTGGCGGGAGATGTTCCGCGCGCTCGTTCGTGTGCTGATCCGGCCGTCCCGCACTCTTTCCGACAAGCCGTCGGTAAATTGTTGCGCAGGGAGTGGCGGTCGTGGTCACATGGATGGGAGACCTGGTTAGGTCTGCCTAACCACGACCTCCACCGGAGTTCCAGGAGGCATCCATGCCGACGTCCGAGCGCGACCCGCAGCCGCAGCCGCAGGCGCCGTCCGCCCTGTCGATGAAGGATCTGCTGGCCTCGTGCGCCGCCGCCGCGGCGGTGTCCACACCACCGGCCGAGCCGGCCGCGGAGGAGACGGAAGGGCTGCCGTCCCGGCGCGACGCTGCATAGGACGCGACGCGGCACGGGGAGCGGTGCGGCGCGGTGTAGGACGCGACGCGGCGTAGGACGCGACGCGGCAGCACCCGTGGGCGGGCCCCGTTACGGGACGACGACCACCTTCGTGCGGACGGTAGCGAACTCCCACACCGCGTCCCCGTCGGCCCGGGACATCCGCACGCCGCCCGTCTTCAGTGTCGGGTCCGGGCTCTCCATCGAGCCGTCCACCGCCGCGCTGAATCCGACGGACACGCCCTCCACCATCGTGAACCGCACCACGTGCTCGATCATCACGCCGTCCGAGCCCTTGGTGGGCGGCCCCTGCCGCGGCGTACCCACCTGGTACGTCCCGGGCTTCGGGCTCAGCGCGCTCGGCATGACCTCGAAGGTCCTGACCGCCTTGCCGGCTTCGTCGACGAGCCACACCTGGCGGTCCTTCAAGGCGTACACGACGCGCTTCCCGGTGCCGGAGCCGACCGGAAGCACGGCCGGCGGCTTCTTGTCCTTCGGCTTGTCGTGGCCGGTGGCGGGTGCGCTGGCGGACACCGTCGGCCTGGGGGCGGCGACGGAGTCGGGCGCGTTCGCCGATGCCTGGTAGGCCAGGAAGCCGACCGCGGCGAGAGCCGCCGTGGTGAGCCCGGCCACGATTCCCGAGCTGCCCCTTGCCACCGTGCGCGCCCCTTTCGCTTCCGTATGTCGTACAAGCGGTTAGCGATTACGTCGTACCCGCGTGTACACGGTGACGGTAGCAGCCGGAACCAGTCGTACCGGGACGCCGTACGGGGCGCCGTGCCCCCGTCGGAGGAGCCGTAGGCTGTTTGCGTGCTCTTGCTCGCCGTGGATACCGCCACCCCCGCCGTCACCGTCGCCCTGCACGACGGGACCTCCGTCGTCGCCGAGTCGGGTCAGGTCGACGCCCGAAAGCACGGGGAGCTGCTGCTGCCCGCCGTCGACCGGGTCCTCGCCGAGGCCGGGGTGAGACTCGACGCCGTGACGGACGTGGTCGTGGGCGTCGGCCCCGGCCCGTACACCGGCCTGCGGGTCGGCCTGGTCACGGCCGCGACCTTCGGCTCCGCCCTCTCCGTCCCCGTGCACGGGGTGTGCACCCTGGACGGTCTCGCGTACGCCGCCGGTCTGGAGGGCCCGTTCGCCGTCGCGACGGACGCCCGCCGCAAGGAGGTCTACTGGGCGCGCTACGAGGACTTCCGTACGCGCGTCACGGAGCCCGCCGTCGACCGGCCCGCCGACATCGCCGAACGGCTCGCCGGACTCCCCGTCGTCGGGGCGGGCGCGGTGCTCTACCCCGAGGCGTTCGGGGACGCCCGAGGCCCCGAGCACGTCGGCGCCGGTGCGCTGGCCGCCCTCGCCGCCGAGCGGCTCGCCGCGGGCGCGGAACTGCTGCCGCCGCAGCCGCTCTACCTCCGCAGGCCCGACGCCCAGGTCCCGAAGAACTACAAGGTGGTCACCCCGAAGTGACGAGCACGACTGCCGTACTGCGCGAGATGCGCTGGTGGGACATCGATCCGGTGCTGGAGCTCGAACACGAGCTGTTCCCGGACGACGCCTGGTCGGCCGGAATGTTCTGGTCCGAGCTGGCGCACTCCCGCGGCCCGCGGGCCACCCGTCGCTACGTCGTCGCCGAGGACCCCGCCAGCGGCCGGATCGTCGGCTACGCCGGTCTCGCCGCGGCCGGTGACCTCGCCGACGTGCAGACGATCGGTGTCACCCGCGACCACTGGGGCGGCGGCCTCGGCTCCGAGCTCCTCACCGATCTGCTGAAGCACGCCACGGCCTTCGAGTGCGCCGAGGTGCTCCTCGAAGTCCGCGTCGACAACACCCGGGCGCAGAAGCTGTACGAACGCTTCGGCTTCGAACCCATCGGCTTCCGCCGCGGCTACTACCAGCCGGGCAACGTCGACGCACTCGTCATGCGCCTCCACGTACACGAACACGTACAAGAAACAGAGACTGACTGATGGCTGACGAACCGCTCGTACTCGGCATCGAGACCTCCTGCGACGAGACCGGCGTCGGCATCGTCCGCGGTACGACGCTGCTCGCCGACGCCGTCGCGTCCAGCGTCGACACGCACGCCCGCTTCGGCGGCGTCGTCCCGGAGATCGCCTCCCGCGCGCACCTGGAGGCGATGGTCCCCACCATCGAGCGCGCCCTGAAGGAGGCCGGGATCAGCGCCCGCGACCTCGACGGCATCTCCGTCACGGCCGGTCCCGGACTGGCGGGCGCGCTGCTCGTCGGCGTCTCCGCGGCGAAGGCGTACGCGTACGCGCTGAACAAGCCGCTCTACGGGGTGAACCACCTGGCCTCGCACATCTGCGTCGACCAGCTGGAGCACGGCCCGCTGCCCGAGCCGACCATGGCGCTGCTGGTCAGCGGCGGCCACTCCTCGCTGCTGCTCGCGCCGGACATCACCAACGACGTACGGCCGCTGGGCGCGACCATCGACGACGCGGCGGGCGAGGCCTTCGACAAGATCGCCCGGGTGCTGAACCTCGGCTTCCCCGGCGGCCCGGTCATCGACCGGCTGGCGAAGGAGGGCGACCCGGGGGCGATCGCGTTCCCGCGCGGACTGAGCGGTTCGCGCGATCCCGCGTACGACTTCTCCTTCTCCGGCCTGAAGACCTCCGTGGCCCGCTGGATCGAGGCCAAGCGGGCGGCGGGCGAGGAGGTGCCGGTACGGGACGTGGCGGCGTCCTTCCAGGAGGCCGTGGTGGACGTGCTCACCCGCAAGGCCGTCCGGGCCTGCAAGGACGAGGGCGTCGACCACCTGATGATCGGCGGCGGTGTCGCGGCCAATTCGCGGCTGCGGGCGCTGGCCGAGGAGCGGTGCGAGCGGGCCGGCATCCGGCTGCGGGTGCCGAGGCCGGGGCTGTGCACGGACAACGGGGCGATGGTCGCGGCGCTGGGCGCGGAGATGGTGGCCCGGGGCAGGGCGGCCTCGGACCTGGGGCTGTCCGCGGACTCGTCGCTGCCGGTGACCGACACCCACGTCCCCGGTGCCGACACGCACAGCCACAGCCACACGCACGGCCACAGCCATGCGCACGACCACGATCACGTCCACGAGATCAGCAAGGACAACCTCTACTCATGAGCGGTACGACCGTCGCGTTGATGTGGGAGGCCCGCGCCGCCGCCGGCAGGGGCTCCGAACTCCTGGAGTGGGCACGCGCCCGGTCGGCCGGACTGGCCCGCGAGCCGTTGCGGCGCGAGCTGCTGCGCGCCCCGCTGGACCGGGTCCTGGTCATCACCTGGTGGGAAGGGGCGTACGGTGACGAGCTGCCCGAACTCCCCGAGCCGGACGCCGAGTTGATCACCCGCCCGGTGCACCGCTGGCGCTTCGAGTCCCTGGGGGCCGTCGAGTTCCCCGGCTGATCGGCCTCGGGGAGCGGCTCGGCCCGGGGAGTTTCCCGGCCCAGGGCGGATCCCCGGCCCCGGGAAGCCGCTCAGCCCCGGGAAGTCCCCCGGCTGATCAGTCCCGCGATGATCGCGTCGAGTTCCTCCGCCACCTCGTAGTCGGCGGCGTACTCGCGCCAGCGGTCCTTGACCTCTGTCAGCCGGGGCAGCGCGGCCGCGTCCTCCTCGGTGACCATCTCGGGAAAGTAGCGCCTGCTGGGCGGGTTCTGTGCGCGGCGTTCGGCCGACCGGCGGAAGACCAGGTCGCCGTAGACGTAACTCCAGATCGTCCGGTACGCGCGTACCGCCTGGGCGGGGGAGAGGCCGCAGGCGAGCGCCGAGTCGATGATCTCCTCGACCATCCACAGCGCGTTCTTGTCGGTCAGCTCGCCCAGCGCCAGGATGTCCAGCACCCAGGGGATGCGCGCCAGCAGGCCGTGCATGTGCACCGCCACCGCTAGCAGCCGCTCGCGCGGGTCCTCGGGCAGCTCGGGGCGCGGGGAGCCGGCCGCGGTGCCCGACAGGGTGAGCATGAGCAGCTCGTCCTTGTCCTGCACGTAGTGGTAGAGCGCCATCGGCGTCGAGCCGAGCTCCTTCGCCACCCGCCGCATGCTCAGGGCGTCCAGGCCCTCTTCCTCGATGATGCGGCGCGCGGTGGCCACCATCGCGTCCGGGTCGAGCCTGCGGGGCCGCCCCACGGACCGTTTCGCCGCGGTCCGCTTCTTCGTTGTTCCTGACGCCTTCGCCGTTCTGGGCGTCTCCTCTGTCCCTGGCATCCGGGCATTGTCCCCCGTTCCGTTGACGCGATTAATTTCTATACACGTATAGTAATGGCTGTACCGAGTGACCGCGAGGGAAGGAGAAGCCGTGAACGACCAGTCACGGCAGGTGCGTTGGCTGCTGGTGGTGGCTCTCACCGTGCAGTTCATGGTGGCGCTGGACATGTCCGTGGTGAACGTCGCGTTGCCGGACATGCGCCGCGATCTCGACTTCACCGCGGAGGGGCTCCTCTGGGTCGTGAACGCCTACGCGCTGGCGTTCGGCGGGCTGCTGATGCTCGGCGGGCGGCTCGCCGACCTGCTCGGCAGCCGCCGGGTCCTGGCGGCGGGCCTGACGCTGTTCGGCGTCGCGAGCCTGGCCGGGGGGCTCGCGTGGTCGCCCGGCGGGCTGATCGCCGCACGGGCGGTGCAGGGGATCGGCGCGGCCGCGCTCGCCCCGGTCGCCTTCGCCCTGATCGCCATCGCCTTCCCGGCCGGGCCCGCCCGCTCCCGTGCCCTCGGGCTGTGGGGCATGGCGGGTGCGGCGGGCGGCGCGGTCGGCGTGCTCGCCGGCGGGCTGCTCACCGATGCGGCGGGCTGGCGCGCGGTGATGCTGGTGAATGTGCCGATCGTGGTGTTCGCGCTGGTGGGGGCCGTACGCTCTGGGCTGGACAGCCGCTCCGCCCGGACCCGTGCCCGGCTCGATGCGGCCGGAGCACTGCTCGCCACCGCCGGTACGACCCTGCTGGTCCTCGGCCTCGTACGCACCTCGACCCACCCCTGGGGGTCGGCCCAGACGCTGTGCACGCTCGGTGCCGCCGTGCTCCTGCTGATCGCGTTCGCCGCCGTCGAGCTGCGGGCCGGGACTCCGCTGCTGCGCCTCGGTCTGCTGAAGGGGAGGCCGGTCCTGACCGCGAACCTCTTCTGCCTGCTGCTGAGCTCGGGGCAGTTCGCCGCGTTCTACTTCGTCTCGCTCTACATGCAGCAGGTGCTCGGTTACGGGCCGACCGCAGCCGGTGCCGCCTTCCTGCCGTTCTCGGCGGGTGTCGTCGCGGGCTCGATCGTCGCCACCCGCACGGTCGCAGCGCTCGGTACCCGGCGGCTGCTGGCGGTGGGCGGCGGCCTCGCCGCGCTCGGCCTGGCCGGGTTCGCGGCGACGGCGCAGGCGGACGGCGGCTTCCTGTACTCGATCCTCGGCCCGTCCCTGGTCTGCAGCCTCGGCATAGGGATGTGCTTCGTACCGCTGGGCACCGCGGCCACGACCGACGTCGCGCCCGACGAGACGGGGATGGCCTCCGGGCTGCTGAACAGCGCCCGCCAGGTGGGCGGCTCGCTGGGGCTCGCGGTCCTGGTCACCGTCGCCGCCCAGGTCACCGGGGACGGGGGCCGGCCGGCGGATCTCGCGGCGGGGTACTCGGCGGCGTTCTGGGTCTGCGCCGGCCTGCTCGCGGTGGCGGCGCTGGCGGCCCTGGTGCTGCTCCCGGCACGCACGCGGACCGCCGCCGCGGTGAGCGCGTCAGCCACTCCGGTGACCGACTAGGCGCCCGCTCCGGCGGCGGACCCGGCGCCCGCTCCGGTGGCCGACCCGGCAACCGACCGGCGACCGACCGGCGACCGCTCCGGTGGCCGACTGAGCAGCCGCTCGCCCCCTCAGGGCACGGCGACGCCCATCGAGTCGGCGGCCATCGCCTTCGGTGCGCCCTCCACGTAGAACACATCCAGATCGACGATCGTGAACCCCGCGGCCGTCAGCATCTCGGCGACCGGCCGGGTCAGCCGGCACCCGGCGAAGAGCCGCCGCTCCAGCGGGTCGAGGCGGTGTTGCCAGCGGCGTACGTTCTCGTCCTCCTCCGGCGCCAGACCGTGCTCCAGGAAGTGCAGGGTCGCACCGGGTTTGAGGACCCGGCGTACCTCGCGGAGCGCCGCGTCGGCGTCGGGGATGGTGCACAGCGCCCACGTCGACAGGGCACCGTCGAAGGTGTCGTCCTCGAACGGCAGGTACTGGCTGTCCAGACAGGCGCGCCGTACCGGCGTGTGCCCCGCGTCGATGCGGTCGCGGGCCAGCTTCCAGCCGAGATCGGACGGCTCGACCGCGGCCACGTCGGTGACGGCAGCCGGGTAGAACGGGACGTTGTGCCCGGAACCGAACCCGATCTCGATGATCTCGCCGTACAGCCCCTCGCAGACCCGGCGCCGCAGCGGTTCGACCGACTTCATCCCGCCGACGGCATCGGCGATCCGGGGCACGATCCGTTCGACATAGAACCCCATCGCGAACCTCCGTGTGTCCCCTTCCAGCATGGCACCGCGACGGCCCCGGCGCACCGTGCCGCCCGCGAGGGGCACGGTGCGCGGTCGGTAGGGTCGGGCCCATGTTTCACCCCACACAACTGCCGCCGCCGCCACCGCCCGTGGAGATACGTTCCTGGCCCGACCGCGAGGCGCTGCTCACCGACCGCGCCGCGGTGCTCGGGGAGTTGGTGAAGAGGCATGTCTCACCGGGGCGGCTGGTGGCGCTGTGGCTGTGGGGAGTGCTCGGTGCGATCGGCTGGTCGCTGGTGGGCGCGGCGCTCATCATGCTGGAGGAGACGTACGACCTCTTCAGCGTCCTGATCGGCGTGATCCTCGTCGGCATGGGCGCCTGCTGCACGGTGCCCGCGATCGTCTTCGTCGCCGTCGGTGTGCGCCGCGACCTCGACATCCGCAAACTGCTCGTCGCCTGGGGCGAGTTGGACCGCGATCCGGAGCGCGACGCGCGCCTGCGGATGCCGGGCGTCAGCCTCGTCTGGCTGCTGATGTCCTTCGCGCTGTGCGCACTCGGGCTGTACGCGTGCATCGCCGTCCCGGCGACCGCCGAGGCGGCCCAGGAAAGTTTCGGCCTGGTCGCCCTGATCATGGGACTCGGGATGACCGGCTGGATCGTCGGACTGATCGGCATCACCAAGGCGTTCGCCCACCGCCGTTGGGTGCTGCGGGTACTGATCGGGGCGCGCGCTCCGGAGCCGCTGTTCTCCGTCGGGGGCGGCGCGCACCGCTGAGCCCGGACCTATCCTGACCGGATACATGAGTCACACAGGGGGAGGAGTGTCACATGGAGTGGTACTGGTGGGTGCTCATCATCTTCTGGACGGGCGGCTTCGGATGGGCCGTCGACAACGTCCGTACCGCGCTGCGCAACCGGCACACCCGCAAGCTGGAGCTGCTGGAGGCGTCCAAGCAGGAGCGGCTGGCCGTCGAAGCGGCCCACCGGCCGCCGGAGCCGGTCTGCGGCTGCACGCACCATCTCGCCAAGCACGACAAGCAGGGCAAGTGCCATGAGCGGGTCGAGTTGCCGACGGCCTGGGACGAGTCCAAGAAGCCGGTCCGCTTCGAGTCGGGCCGGTGCAACTGCCAGCAGTACGTGGGTCCTCAGCCGCTCTCGCAGGTGTACGCCGAGGACCTGACCGACCTGGCCTAAGGCGTCTTCGGCCGCGTGGGCCGGGCGGTCACCGGGTGGCCGATCAGCATGGTCGGGGCTCCGGCCACCCGGGTCAGGAAGACTGTCGCGGAGTTCGGCCCCTGGAGCTTCATCCTGCGGCGCAGCTCCTCCGGCTCGACGGCCGAGCCGCGCTTCTTCACCGTCAGGACGCCGACCTTTCGCTCCCGGAGCAGCGCCTTCAGCCTCTTCATGTTGAACGGCAGCCGGTCGGTGATCTCGTAGGCGGCGGTGTACGGGGAGTCGTACGGCTCGTCGCTCGTGACGTACGCGATGGTCTCGTCGATCAGCCGGCCCTCGCACCGCGCCACGATGTCGGCGACCAGGTGGGCGCGGATGACGGCGCCGTCCGGCTCGTACAGATAGCGGCCGACCGGCCCTACGGGCGGGGCGGGCAGCGGGGCCGCGGACCGGAGGGCGGCGCCGGCCGGGAGCACGGTGGCACGGTACGAACCGGGCGTGAAGCCCTCGCCGAACCAGAGCACCGCCTCCTTCACATCGCCGCCGTCCGAGATCCACTCGGCCTCCGCCTGCGCCGGGATCGCCTCGTGCGGGATGCCGGGGGCGATCTTCAGCGCGGCGCGGGGGGCGGCGAGCGCGGCGCCGGTCGCCCAGGAGAGCGGCGGCGAGTACGCCTCGGGGTCGAAGATCCTGCCCCTGCCGCCGCGCCGGGCGGGGTCGACGAAGACCGCGTCGTACGGCGAGGTGTCGATCTCGGTGACATCGGCGCACCGCACCTCGATCAGGCCGTCCAGCCCGAGCGCGGCGGCGTTGGCGCGGGCCACCTCGGCGGTCAGCGGGTCGCGGTCCACGGCGAGGACGGAGATGCCCGCCCGCGCCAGCGCGATCGCGTCGCCGCCGATCCCGCAGCAGAGGTCGGCGACGCTCCGCACCCCGCCGGCCGCCACGAACCGCTGCGCGCGATGGGTGGCCACCGACGTACGGGTCGCCTGCTCGACGCCGTTCGGCGTGAAGAACATCCGGTACGCGTCCTCGGCGCCGAACTTCGCCACCGCCCGCTGCCGCAGCCGCGCCTGCCCCAGCGCCGCCGAGACCAGGGAGGCCGGGTGGGTGCGGCGCAGCCGGGTGGCGGTGGCGAGCTCCTGGGCGGGGTCGTACGACCGCAGCTCGTCCAGGAGCGCCGCGCCCTCGGGGGTGCGCAGGGCCATGAAGGCGGCCAGGGGGCTGTCGGTGCCGGCCGGCCGGCCGTGGGTGCCCGACGGGTCGTTCGGGCCGTGCGGAGTGTTCGGGGCGAGAGCGTTCACCCGTCCCATTGTGAGCCAGCCGGGTTGACCGGTGGACCCGGCCGCGGTGTCGGGCCGGAGCGCCTCGCCGGTGCTGGCAGGATGCGACTCCATGCAACTTGTACGACAAAAGGAAGAATTGGTCATGTATTACGGCGAATCGGGTGCGTGGGGACCCGGGTGCGGACGGGGCCCCGGCGGGTACCGGCCGGCCCGCGCGGTCCTGGCCGCGCTCCTGATCGCCGCCGTCGGCTCCGGCTGCGCCTCCGGGGCCGGCGGCCGGGCCGACGCCGACATCGAACACCGGGTCCGGCCCTCCGCCGGACATCCGGGCGGTCCCGGGCAGATGGCGGGCCCCGGGCGGCCGGGCGGGCCGGGCCGCGCGCCCGTCGGGTCCTACGAGAACGCGAAACTCCGCCCGGCCGTACGCGCGGCCCTCGCCAAGAAATGGCGGCTGGCCCGGCCCCCGCTGATCGCGCCCCCGCCGCCCGCCGTCAAACCGCACCTCACCACCCGGAAGGGTTTCGAGGTGAAGGGCGGCGACGACTCCCTGCCGCCGGTCTTCACCACCGTCCCCACCAAGGACCGGGTCGTCTTCCTGACGATGGACGACGGCGCCGAGAAGGACCCCGAACTGCTCCAGATGATGGACGAGCTGGACATCCCGTACAGCGCCTTCCTCAGCGACTACGAGGTGCGCGACAACTACGGATACTTCGGGGAGGCGCAGCGGCTGGGCACCGGTCTCAACAACCACACGCTCAACCACCCCTACCTGCCCGGTCTCTCCCACCGCGAGCAGAAGCGCGAGATCTGCGACCAGCAGGCCATCATCGAGAAGCAGTTCGGGAAGCGCCCCACCCTCTTCCGGCCGCCGTACGGCAACTACAACGGCGACACGCTCCGGATCGCCAAGTCCTGCGGCATCAAGGCCGTGCCGCTCTGGAACGCGGAGGCGTTTCCGGACCACATGGAGTGGCGCGAGGAGGACCAGGACCTGCACCCCGGCGACATCATCCTCACGCACTTCCGGGGCCCGAAGGAATGGGGTGCCGGCATGGCCGACCTGGTCCGCGCGGTCATGAAGACCGTCACGGACAAGGGGTACGCCGTGGCCCGGCTGGAGGACTACGTATGAGAAGGGCGTACCGGGCGCTCGCCGGACTGCTGGCGGCCGGTGCGCTCCTGACCGCCATCGCCGGGTGCGCGCAGTCGGTGGACCCGATCGAACGGCTGGGCCGCAAGGCCGCACAGAGGGTGGCCCACCCCCGGCCGACCCCTGCGGCGGGCCCGCAGGCGCGTTCGCAGGCGCGTCCGCACGGTGAGCGTGGTGATCACGGTGAGCGTGGTGATCACGGTGATCACGGGGCGCCGGGGTCGCTGGTCGTCATCGCCTGCGATCAGCCGCCGGAGTCCAGGCACTCGTGGTTGTCGCCGCCGCTGAGGCACTGGTGGCCGGACCGGCCGGGACCGTCCGAAGGGGTGGAGGCCGGCGCCGGGTGCGAGCGGCGGTAGTCCTCGTGCCCGGTCAGCACCGTCACCGCGCACAGCAGCAGAGCCACCAGGATCTGGATCGCCCCCGCCCGCGGCAGGCCCGCGCGGATCAGTGCCGCGGCGATCAGGCAGACCGCCGCGGCGATCCCGCCGAAGACGAGGACGGGCGTCCAGTCCATCGGCGGCGGCCCCGCCGGCTCCTGTCCGCCGGGGTCCCACCGCGCGAAGGCCAGGCAGTAGGCGGCGGCCGCGCAGACCAGCCCCTCCAGAACCACCAGCAGCAGACCCAGCAGCACGTCGAGGCAGCCGCTCGCCGCGGGCGGGGAGTCCCGTGCGGCCGAGGGGCGCGGCGAGGGAGAGCCCGGCGGCGGTGGGTACGGAGGTTCGAGCATGAACCCACGGTCGTACGGAACGGTGCGGTCCGTCCCCGCGTTGTCCCCATGGTGTCCGGACCGTTGCCTGCGGCCGGCCCCCGCCGACACCGCGCGCCGACGGGGATTTCCCGACGCCACGACTGGCTGGATTGGCACTCCGCTTGACCGAGTGCTAATCGCGGTCATAGTCTCGGTGCTGGCACTCACCACTGGAGAGTGCCAGCAGTACTGTGCGACTGGCAGGTCCGGCACCCGCGACGACGGATCCACCTGGTCGCCACCCCAAGACTGTTACCCCGTGAGATCTCCGAAGGGGGAGACCGGATCGTGTCGACCGCCAGCACCAAGGTTGCGATCAAGCCGCTCGAGGACCGCATTGTGGTCCAGCCGCTCGACGCCGAGCAGACCACGGCCTCCGGCCTGGTCATTCCGGACACCGCCAAGGAGAAGCCCCAGGAGGGCGTCGTCCTGGCCGTGGGCCCGGGCCGCTTCGAGAACGGCGAGCGCCTTCCGCTCGACGTCAAGACCGGCGACGTCGTGCTCTACAGCAAGTACGGCGGCACCGAGGTGAAGTACAACGGCGAGGAGTACCTCGTCCTCTCGGCTCGCGACGTGCTCGCGATCATCGAGAAGTAATTCACCCACGTTTTCTGTTCTGCGCCCCTGGCCCCCTGCGAACTAACCAGCCGGGCGGTCGGGGGCGCAGTTCGTTCGAGAGGAAAGCTCAGCTCCCATGGCGAAGATCCTGAAGTTCGACGAGGACGCCCGTCGCGCCCTTGAGCGCGGCGTCAACAAGCTTGCCGACACGGTCAAGGTGACGATCGGCCCCAAGGGCCGCAACGTCGTCATCGACAAGAAGTTCGGCGCTCCCACCATCACCAACGACGGTGTCACCATCGCGCGCGAGGTCGAGCTCGACGACCCGTACGAGAACCTCGGTGCCCAGCTGGTGAAGGAGGTGGCGACCAAGACCAACGACGTCGCGGGTGACGGTACGACCACTGCCACCGTGCTGGCCCAGGCGCTCGTCCGCGAGGGTCTGCGCAACGTCGCCGCGGGTGCGTCCCCGGCCGCCCTGAAGAAGGGCATCGACGCCGCGGTCAAGGCCGTGTCCGAGGAGCTCCTCGCGACCGCCCGCCCGATCGACGACAAGACCGACATCGCCGCCGTGGCCGCGCTCTCCGCGCAGGACCCGCAGGTCGGCGAGCTCATCGCCGAGGCGATGGACAAGGTCGGCAAGGACGGCGTCATCACCGTCGAGGAGTCCAACACCTTCGGTCTGGACCTCGACTTCACCGAGGGCATGGCCTTCGACAAGGGCTACCTGTCCCCGTACATGGTCACCGACCAGGAGCGTATGGAGGCCGTCCTCGACGACCCGTACATCCTGATCCACCAGGGCAAGATCGGTTCGATCCAGGAGCTGCTCCCGCTGCTGGAGAAGGTCATCCAGGCCGGTGGCTCCAAGCCGCTGCTGATCATCGCCGAGGACGTCGAGGGCGAGGCCCTGTCGACCCTGGTCGTCAACAAGATCCGTGGCACCTTCAACGCCGTCGCGGTGAAGGCCCCGGGCTTCGGTGACCGCCGCAAGGCCATGCTCGGCGACCTCGCCACCCTCACCGGTGCGACCGTCATCGCCGAGGAGGTCGGCCTCAAGCTCGACCAGGCCGGTCTGGACGTGCTGGGCACCGCCCGCCGCGTCACGGTCTCCAAGGACGACACGACGATCGTGGACGGCGGCGGCGAGCCCGGCGACGTCAAGGGCCGGGTCAACCAGATCAAGGCCGAGATCGAGGCCACGGACTCCGACTGGGACCGCGAGAAGCTCCAGGAGCGCCTCGCGAAGCTGGCCGGCGGCGTGTGCGTGATCCGTGTCGGTGCCGCCACCGAGGTGGAGCTCAAGGAGAAGAAGCACCGTCTGGAGGACGCCATCTCCGCGACCCGCGCCGCGGTCGAGGAGGGCATCGTCTCCGGTGGTGGCTCCGCTCTGGTCCACGCCGTCAAGGTCCTGGAGGGCAACCTCGACAAGACCGGCGACGAGGCCACCGGTGTCGCGGTCGTGCGCCGCGCCGCCGTCGAGCCGCTGCGCTGGATCGCCGAGAACGCCGGCCTTGAGGGCTACGTCATCACCTCGAAGGTCTCCGAGCTCGACAAGGGCCAGGGCTTCAACGCCGCGACCGGCGAGTACGGCGACCTGGTGAAGGCCGGCGTCATCGACCCGGTCAAGGTCACCCGCTCCGCGCTGGAGAACGCCGCGTCCATCGCGTCGCTGCTGCTCACGACCGAGACGCTGGTCGTCGAGAAGCCGGCCGAGGAAGAGGCCGAGGCCGGTCACGGCGGCCACGGTCACTCGCACTGACGCACAGCTCCACCCAGCCACTGAGGCCCGGTACCCCGTCGCGGGGTACCGGGCCTCGGCACGTGCGGCCCGTATCGGGCTCGATGGGGGGCTGTACCGGGTCCGCCCGGGGGAGGGCAGCGTCGGGACTGCCCGGGGGGCGGCACCGGGCCCGCCCGGGGAACGGCGTTGGGCCCGCCCGAGGGGCCGCGCCGGGCTCGCCAGGGGGCGTCGGGACCGTGTCGGGCTCGCCCCGGCGACCGCGGGATCCTTCAGCCCGCCCGGCGTCACGCCGAGTGCGGCAGCACTCCCGCCACGACCGGATCCGCGAACGGCCGCCCCTGCACGTACCGCTCCAGCTCATCCAGCGCCTCGTCGGCCATCCGGTGCAGCTCATCGCCCAGCGAGCCCGCGACATGCGGAGTGAGCAGCACATTCGGCAGGTCGTACAACGGCGAGTGCGCAGGCGGGAGTTCGGGCTCCGTCACATCCAGCACCGCGTGCAGCCGCCCGCTCGTCAGCTCGGGCAGCAGCGCGTCCTCGTCGACCAGCGAACCCCGCGCCGTGTTGATCAGGGTCGCCCCGGTCGCCATGGCAGACAGCTGCGCCGCCCCGATCAGATGGTGCGTCTCCGGGAGCTGCGGCGCGTGCACCGAGACGACCGAGCTGCTCGCGCACAGCTCGTCGAGCGAGGTGAGCCGGACACCGAGCCGCGCTGCCTCCGGACCGTCCACGTACGGGTCGTACAGCAGGACGTCCAGATCGAAGGGGCGTAGCAGCTCGATCACCCGGCGGCCGATGCGCGAGGCGCCGACGACGCCGACCGTGCGCCGGTAGTTGCCGGAGCCGTCGAGCTCCGCGAGCCAGTCGTGCTCGGTGCGCAGCGCGCGGTAGCGGTCGGCGGAGTGCAGGACGCGCTTGTTCGCGAACAGGATCGCGGCGAGCGTGAATTCGGCGACCGGCAGCGCGTTGGCGCCGGCCGCCGAGGTGACGGCGATCCCGCGCTCCCAGCAGGCGTCCGTGATGTGGTGCTTCACGGAGCCGGCCGCGTGGACCACGGCCCGCAGCCGGGGCGCGGCCGCCAGCACCTCGGTGGTGAGCGGCGTCGCGCCCCAGCAGGTGAACAGCACCTCGGCATCGGCGAGCGCGGCGGCCACCTCGGGTGTCGGGTCGGCGAGGTCGTGGGCGACGAGGTGCGGGTCGGTGCGGGTGAGGGCGGCCAGCCGGGTGCGGTGGCGGTCGGCGAGGAGGCGCGCGTCGATGCCGGGGGCCATCGCGAGCAGGGCGGTCGGCCGGTTGTCAGTGGCGTGGGGCATGGTGGAACTCGTACTCCTCAGGGCTCGCGCGAGAGTCACTTGACGCTGCCGGCGGTCAGACCGGCCTTCCAGTGCCGTTGGAGCGAGACGAAGGCGACGATCAGGGGGATGACGGCGAGGAGGGAGCCGGTGACGACGAGCGGATAGAAGCTCGGCTCGCCGTGGGTGTTGGTGTTCCAGGAGTACAGACCGAGGCTCAGCGGGAAGAGCTTGCGGTCCGAGAGCATCACGAGGGGGAGGAAGAAGTTGTTCCAGATCGCGGTGAACTGGAAGAGGAAGACGGTCACGAAGCCCGGCATGACCATGCGCAGCCCGATGGACCAGAAGACGCGCAGCTCGCCCGCTCCGTCGATACGGGCGGCCTCCAGGGCCTCGTTCGGTATGTAGCCGGTGCTGAACACCCGGGCGAGATACACGCCGAACGGGTTGACGAGCACCGGGATCAGCACGGACCAGTAGGTGTTGACCAGGCCGGTCTTGGAGGCCAGGAGATACATCGGCAGGGCGAGCGCCGTCGTGGGGACGAGCACGCCCATCAGCACAAGGGCGAACAGCTTCTCCTTGCCCCGGAATTCGTACTTGTCGAAGGCATATCCCGCGGCGACGCAGATCAGCGAGCAGACAATCGCCCCGCCGCCCGCGTAGAAGAGGCTGTTGAGGTACCAGCGGAAGTAGATGCCGTCGCCGTAGGAGGCCAGGTTCGACAGGTTCTCGCCGAGGTTGAAGCCCTCGAAGGAGAACGCGTTGCCCGCGAGCAGTCCGCCGGTGTCCTTCGTGGCGGCGGTGACCAGCCAGACGAGGGGGAAGAGCATGTAGACGACGGCGAGCAGGAGGAAGCCGTTGACCGCGGTCTTCGACATCCAGCGGCCGCGGGAGGCGGGGGAGTTCATGCTTTCTTGCCCTTCCGGCCGGTGAAGCGGGTGACGACGAAGGACAGCAGCGCGGCCGTGAGCGCCAGCAGGATGGAGGAGGCCGCGGCGAGGCCGTAGTCGTTGCGCTCGAAGGCCGCGGTGTACGCGTACATGTTCGGCGTCCAGGTGGAGGAGACGGCGGAACCGGTCCCCTTGTTGAGGATCAGCGGTTCGGTGAACAACTGGAGCGAGCCGATGACCGTGAACAGCGCGACCATCACGACCGACGCGCGGATCAACGGGACCTTGATGCTGAGTGCGACGCGCCAGGCACCGGCCCCGTCGACCGTGGCCGCTTCGAGTACGGAGCGGTCGATGGCCTGCAACGCGGCATAGAAGATCACCATGTTGTAGCCGAGCCACTCCCACAGGGCGATGTTGACGATGGAGGGGAGGGCGCCTTCGGGCGAGAAGAAGTCGAATCCGATGCCGCCGGACTCCATGGCGTTGACCACCGGGCTGAGCTGGGGTGTGTAGAGGTAGACCCAGATCAGCGCGGCGATGATGCCGGGCACGGCGTGCGGCAGGAAGAGCGCGAGCTGGAAGAACCGGCGGGCGCGGGCCAGTGCGGAGTCCAGCAGCAGGGCGAGGGCGAGGGCCCCGATGAGCAGCAGCGGAATGTAGAACAGGCAGTATCCGAGGAGTACGCCGAAGCCCTCGCGGAACGCCCGGTCGCCCAGGGCCGCCGTGTAGTTGTCGAGTCCGCTGAAGACGGTCTCGGTGCCGCCGAAGCCCAGACCGGACTGCTTCTCGGTGAACAGGCTGAGCCAGACCGCGTATCCGATCGGCAGCACCATGGCCACGGTGAACAGTACGAAGAAGGGCCCCAGCAGGATGGCGGCGGCTCTGGTCGTCCGGGCGCGTCTCATCAGCCTGCGTCCTCGACCTTCAGACCGCGCCTCTTCAGCTCGGCGACCGTGGCGTCGTGCCCGGCCTTCACGGCGTCCTTGATGGTGGTGCCGCCGCTCGCGACCTTGCCGAACTGGTCCTTCATGGTGATGTTCGTGGTGCCGGTCGTCGGGCCCCAGGTCCAGTTCGGGCCGATGGACGTCGCGGCGCCCTCGAACACCTGGTAGATGTCCTCGCCGCCGTAGAAGCCGGCGTCGAAGGACTTCTTCGCCACCGGGCGCAGCGCCGCCGCGGCCGGGAAGGCGCTCGACGTGCCGGACTCGATGCGGGCCTTGATGCCTTCCTCGGTGGTCGACATCCAGGTGGCGAACTCGACCGCGGCCGCGGCCTTCTTGCTGGTCTTCGTCACCGCGAAGGTGGAGCCGCCGAGCATGCCGCTGGCCGCCTTGCCGTCCCAGCTGGGCATCGGGGCGACGCCCCACTTGCCGCTCTGCTCGGGCAGCGTGGCCTTGAGAACGCCCGCGCCCCAGGCGGCGCCGAGGTAGCCGACGGTGCCGCCGTTCTTGAGGGAGTTGGTCCACTCGGGGCTGAACGAGGCGTTGGAGCGGATCAGGTCGTCGTCGAGCAGACCCTGCCAGTAGTCGGCGACCTTGTTGGTGGCCGCGTCGGCCGTTTCGACCTTCCAGGTGTCGCCCTCGGGCTTGTACCACTGGGCGCCGGCCTGCCAGGACATCGCCTGGAACGTGCTCGGGTCGTCGGGGAAGAAGGTGCCGATGCGGGCCTTCTTGTCGGCCTTCTTGACCTTCTCGGCGGCCTTGCGGAACTCGTCCCAGGTCTTGGGGACCTCGACGCCGTACTTCTCGAACAGGTCCTTGCGGTAGAAGAACGACTGCGGCGAGGCGTCGAACGGGACGGCCCAGCTCTTGCCGCCGAGCGTCGTCAGTTCGACCGCCTGCGGCAGCAGCTTCTTCTTGATGTCGTCGGTGAAGTACTGGCCGATGTCCTGGAGCGCGCCCTGACTGACGTACTCCGGAAGCTGCGGGTACTCGATGGAGACCAGGTCGGGGGCGTTGCCCGCCTTCACCGCGTTGGAGATCTTCGCGTAGCCGCCCGCGTTGCCGGACGGGATCTCCTCGTACACCACCTTGATGTCCTTGTGCGAGGCGTTGAACGCGTCAACGACCTCCTTGGACCCCTTGGCCCAGCCCCAGAAGGTGATGCTGACGGGCTTGCCGTCGCTTCCGGCGGCGGTTGTGTCGTCGCCGCTGCCGCCACAGGCCGTGAGAACGGCGAGGGCGGTGGCGGCGCCGACTACGGCGAGGGACGTTCTGCTCGAACTGCGGCTCACAGCGAGGCTCCTGAACAGGCGACGACATTGGCGTTGGCCGTGATCCTTGGACCAGCCGTGACCGAAGTCAAGAGCGAAAGAGCGATTGATCGAAAAAAGATCAGATAAGTTACGTACGGAACCACTGTGGGACGCTCTTCGTGAAGGGTGCACGGGCCCCTGGGAACGCCCGCCGCCCCTGTCTACGACAGGGATGCTCCGCAGGAGTCCCTGACCCGCAGCTGCGGCAGCAGCGTCAGATGCCGCCGGGGCGCGCCCACGCCCTGGCCGAGCCGCTCCACCAGCAGTTCCGTCGCATGGCGGCCCACGTCGCGCTTGGGCGGTGCCACCGCGGTGAGCGGGGTGTCCGCGAGGGCCGCCACCTCGTCGTCGTAGGCGATCAGCGCCAGATCGTCCGGCACCCGTACGCCCAGCTCGGCCAGGCGCTGCACCACCTGGATCGCGTCGACGTCATTGTGGATCAGCGCCGCCGTCGCCACGCCCGAGTGGACTGCCTCGCGCAGTGCCTGCACGGCCTGCTCGAACGCGTCCGGGGCGAGTTCGGCCGGTACGGAATCGATCACGTCCTGCGGGGTGCGCAGCCGGAGCACGGCCAGGGCCTCCTCGTATCCGGACCGCACCGCGAGGGCGGTCGGCGAGTCCGCACGGGCCATCAGCAGCGGTGCCCCGTGCCCGAGATTCACCAGGTGGCGGACGGCGAGCAGGACCCCGTGCGCGTGGTCCGAGCAGACCCGGTCCAGGCCGTCCAGCGGGGATCCGACGGTGGGCCTGCGCTCCAGCAGGACGGTCGGCACGGGCAGCGAGGCGATCCAGTCGCCGAACGCGGCGGGGTCGCCGGGGTGCTGCCAGCCCGGTGCGACCAGCAGCCCCTCGGCGCCCGCGGAGAGCAGCCCCTCGGTGCGGGCCTGGTCCTCCTGCGGCCGGTAGTCGGAGATCCGCAGGATCAGCCGGGCGCCCGCCCCCGCCGCGGCCTCGTGGGCCCCCCGGATGACCTCGGAGAAGTAGTACGTCGACGAGGGCGCGAGCATGCCGAGGACCAGGCCGCTGCCGCCGCCGGGCCCCGCACCGGCGGCGGCGTCCTGCGGCCAGGAGACCGAGCCGTGGACCCGGTCGAGCAGGCCCCGGCCGGCCAGCTCCTCCACGTCGCGGCGCACCGTGACAGGTGAGACCCCCAGCTGCGAGGCCAGCTCCGAGACCCGGGCCGAACCCCGCTCCCGCACCAGCCCCAGCAGGCGGTCATGACGTTCAGCAGCACTTTCGCGCACGGCAGCAGTCCCCTCGCAAGTGTGTGGCCCGGCCCCCCGGTCCGGCCGGTGTCGGGGCCGTTGTCCGACCCTAGACCACCGTGATCGAACGATGGGAGTTTCGATCATTCAAACGCAATCCATTGACGTTCGATCAATCCGAGTCCAGGATTCCGGCGATGCCGACTCGTCCCGTCCCTGACTGTTCGTACGGAGGAATTGTGAGACATCGCGTCACCGCTGCGACGCTCGTGGCCCTGACGGCCGTCGCCGGCCTGACCGCAACCGGCCAGAGCGCGGCGCAGGCCGCGGCACCCGCCGGCCGTGCCTTCCACGTCGACTGCGCAGCCGACCCGGCCGGCGCCACCGGGAGCAGGAAGCACCCCTGGACCACGCTCGCCGAGGCCAACGCGCACACCTACGGCCCCGGTGACCGACTGCTCTTCAAACGCGGCGCCACGTGCACCGGAACCCTCGCCCCCACCGGCACCGGCTCCGCCCTCGCCCCGTTCACCATCGCCGACTACGGCAGCGGCCCGGCCCGTGCCAGGCTCGACGGCGCGGGCGCCCACGATGTCGTCCTGCTCTCCGACACGCAGTACGTGCACCTCAAGGCGCTGGAGATCACCAACGCCGACAACCCGGGCAGCGAGCGCAACGGCGTCCGCCTGCGCCTCACCGACTACGGAGTCGCGCGCGGCTTCGACCTCTCCGGCCTCTACATCCACGACGTGCGCGGCGGCGACTACAAGACGGTGTCCGGCTCCAGCGCGATCCACATCGCGGTCGAGGGCACGGCGAAGGCCAGCCGGTACGACGGCCTGGACATCGGGCACAACCGCATCGAGGACGTCGACCGCGAAGGCATCTACTTCAAGTCGACCTTCTCCAAGCGCGATCTGGTCGGCCAGCAGCAGGACCCGAACGTCTACCCGGGCGAGTGGACGCCCAGCACCGGGGTCCGCATCCACCACAACACGCTGAAGTCGCTGGCCGGCGACGGCATGAAGCTCGACACCACCAGCGGCGCCCGCGTCGACCACAACCGGGTCGACGGCTTCCAGCTCCGCTCGCCCTCCGCCAACGCGGGCATCTGGACCTTCAACACCGACGACACGACCGTCGAGTACAACGAGGTCTCGGGCGGCGGCAACACCCACGACGGGATGTCCTTCGACGCCGACGGCGCCTCGCAGAACACGGTCTTCCAGTACAACTACAGCCACGACAACAAGGGCGGCTTCCTGCTCATCTGCCCGTACAGCGGCGCCAAGACGATCGGCACGGTGGCCCGCTACAACGTCAGCCGCAACGACGGCGCCCGCCTGATCCAGAACTGCTGGGGCCCGATCCTCGGCACGGAGATCTACAACAACACCTTCCACAACAAGGAGCAGATCCCCGGTCACCTCGTCCAGGACGACGCCGGCAGCCCCGCCACCACCCAGCACGAACTGTCCATCCGGAACAACGTCTTCGTGAGCGAGGGCACCGGCGGCTACGCCTTCAAGAACCCGACGCCGGGACTCTCCTTCGACCACAACGCCTTCTACGGCATCGACATGACCCGCCCCGACCCCGGTGGCATCACGGCCGACCCGAAGCTCCGCACCGACTTCCGGCTCGGCGCCGGCTCGCCCGCCCTCGCCGCCGGAGCCGTCATCGAGAACAACGGCGGCAAGGACTACTTCGGCAACAAGCTGAAGCCGGGCGCCCCCAACATCGGCGCCTACGCGGGCCGCGGAGTGCGCTGACCGCCCGTCAGGCGGATGCGCACCCGCTAACCGACCGCTCACTGAGGACCGTACTTGCGGCCTGTCTTGGAGGTGACCCCTCCGAGCAGGCCGCGCGGCGTCACCTTCACGAGCCCCATCAGCGCCTTGTACCGCGGGTCCGGGACGGAAAGGGACTTGCCGCGTGCCAGGTCCGCCAGGGCCGCCGCCACCAGCTTGTCCGCGTCGAGCCACATCCAGCCCGGAATGTTGCCGGTGCCCATCCCCGCCCGCTGGTGGAACTCCGTCCGGACGAAGCCGGGGCACAGCGCCATCAGCCGCACCCCCGAACCGGCCAGGTCCTTCGCCGCGCCCTGGGTGAACTGCACGACCCACGCCTTGGACGCGCCGTACGTCCCGCGCGGCACGAACGCCGCCACCGAGGCCACGTTGACGACGCCGCCCCGCCCCCGCTCCCGCATCCCGGCCGCGGCCGCCGAGGTCAGCCGCAGTACGGCCTCGCAGTGCACCTTCAGCATGTTCAGCTCATCGGCCATGGGCACCTCCAGGTAGTGCCCCTTATTGCCGAACCCGGCGTTGTTGACCAGGAGGTCGACCGGCTGCTGACGGTCGGTCAACCGGTCCTCGACCGCGGCGATCCCTTTGTCCTCGGACAGATCGGCCGTCAGCACCTCGGCCTCGATGCCGTGCCGGTCGTGCAGTTCGGTCGCCTGTTCGCGCAGCCGCTCGGTGTCGCGCGCCACCAGCACGAGGTTGTGCCCGTCGGCCGCCAGCCGCCGCGCGAAGGCGGCTCCGATCCCCGCGGTCGCGCCCGTAATCAGTGCAGTCGTCATACGCGGCACGTTAGTGCCTGACCGGCGTGACACGGCCGACGGGCGCTCTTGCCCCGCCGACCACCGCGATCACTCGCGCGCGGCCTCCTTCTCCACGTACTCCAGGGCGGCACGCAGCGTCTCGGGATGCAGCGCGTCGCCGGCCGCCAGCAACTGCGGGAGCAGCTCCCGTCGCGTCGTCGACGCCGCGAAGTCCAGTCGCACGGTGACCTCGTGGCCGGGCCGGTGCACGATCTCGACCGGATCCCCGGAGCGGATCTCACCCGGCTCGACCACCCGCAGATAGGCACCCGGGGCGCCCGCCTGCGTGAACCGCTTGACCCAGCCCTTCTCGCCGAGACGACCGGCGAACGTACGGCACGGAATCCGGCTCGACGTGACCTCCAGCACCAGATCGGGGCCGATCCGCCAGCGCTCGCCGATCCTCGCGCCGTTCACGTCGAGCCCGCTGGTCGTCAGGTTCTCGCCGAACGCGCCATTGGCCAGCGGGCGTCCGAGCACCCGCTCCCAGCCGTCGAGGTCCTCGCGGGCGAAGGCGTACACGGCCTGGTCGGAGCCGCCGTGATGACGCAGATCGCACACCGCGTCCCCGGCGAGGCCGCTGCCGCCGGTGCCCTTGGGGCCGGGGTCGGTGACCCGTACGGGGCCGTCGACCGGCTGCTTGCCGATCCCGGTCACACCGCCGGCGGCGTCGGTGTGGCCGATTGCCTCGGGCCGCCCCGCGTTCACGGTCAGCACTTTCATCGGCCCGGTCGGTGTCGTCCGCCCCACCGACTCCGCCGGGCTCGTCTGCTCCATGGGCTTCATGCGGAGCACGCTAAGGGCTGTCCCGTCAAAGATGCATGCCGATTATGCGCGCCAGGCCCAAGAGTCGCTTATGGTTGAAGGGTGATCGAAGCCCGTCATCTCCGTGTCCTGCGCGCCGTGGCCGCCACCGGCTCGTTCTCCGCCGCGGCCCGCGAGCTGGGCTGCACCCAGCCCGCGGTCAGCCAGCAGATGAAGGCCCTGGAAGCCTCCGCGGGGACCACGCTCCTGATCCGTACGGGGCGCGAGATGCGGCTCACGCAGGCGGGCGAGGCGCTCGTCCGGCATGCCTCCGGCATCCTCGCCGGGCTCACCGCCGCCGAGGAGGAGGTCGCCGCGATCGCCGGTCTGCGGGCCGGCCGGGTCCGGCTCGTCTCGTTCCCCAGCGGCAGCTCCACCCTCGTCCCCGGCGCCCTCGCGGCGCTGCGCGCGGCCCACCCCGGCACCCGGGTCTCCCTGGTCGAGGCCGAGCCGCCGCGTTCGGTCGAGATGCTGCGCGAGGGCGACTGCGACATCGCGCTGGCGTTCCGCTACGGCGCCTCCGGCGCCGAGTGGGACGACCTGGTCGTCCGCCCGCTGCTCACCGACCGGCTGATCGGCCTGGTCCCCGAGGGGCACCGGCTGGCGGGTTCGGCCGCGGTCTCCATCGCCGAGCTGGCCGACGAGTCGTGGATCGCGGGCTGCCCCCGCTGCCGCCGCCAGCTGGTCGAGGTCTGCGAGGAGTCCGGCTTCACCCCCCGGATCGACTTCGCCACCGACGACTACCCGGCCGTCGTCGGCCTGGTCGGCGCGGGGCTGGGCGTGGCCGTACTGCCGGAGCTGGCGATCGAGTCGGTACGCCCCAAGCGGGCCCGCACCGTCACGGTGGAACCGGCCATCGAGCGCGAGATCGTCGCCCTGACCCTGCCCGACCTGGCCCAGGTGCCGGCGGTGGCAGCCACCCTGGACCGGCTGTCCCTGACGGCTGCCCGCTGAAGAGGGCCTGCCTGTAACCCGGCCCCCTCGGTGGCCGGGTGAAGTGCAGAAACGTTTTTGTATTTGCTGTGCGGGCGAGGCGGGTTCAGCCGTGCCCCGCCGGGGACGGAACGCCCGACGGCGCCCCTGCCGCGATCAGGCGATTGCGGGCCCGTCCCATGAGCTCCTCGCGTTCGTCCTCGGTCAGTCCGCCCCACACTCCGTAGGGCTCTCGTACGGCCAGCGCGTGCGCCGCGCACTCGGCACGCACCGGGCATCGCATGCAGACCTCTTTTGCCGAGTTCTCGCGGGCGCTCCGTGCCGCCCCGCGTTCACCCTCCGGGTGGAAGAACAGCGAGCTGTCGACCCCGCGGCAGGCCGCCAGCAGTTGCCAGTCCCACAGATCGGCGTTGGGTCCGGGAAGGCGGGAGAAATCTGCCATTGCTTGTCCCCTCAAACCATGCTGAGTCGGAATCGTCGTTGTCATCCATATTTGACCGTGCCCATGACACTACATCTACGGTGTAAGTAGATGTAAATATGACTGATTGCGAATCTATCCACAGACACCAGCAAAAGGGAAGAAAACCCGCTAAATGGGGCATGTGTTTATAGGAAGTTTTGGTTGACGGTTGGATGATCCGTGCCGCTCTCCTCCGTGCACGGGCCCTCACGTAGAGTGCCGAACCCCGTGGTCCGACCCGTAACTCTTTCGAGTGACCATCGTTGAGAGGGCGGAGGCGGTTGACAGAAATGGCGATCGGGCAGATGTCCGAGAGCGTCAACCGCTCAGGTGACGACTTGTAACAGCCTGGAGGCTCAAGGTGACGCGCATCAGCTGCGGAGGACGGTCATGACATCCGTCCTCGTCTGCGACGACTCCCCGCTTGCCCGAGAAGCGCTCCGTCGCGCGGTCGCGACCGTGCCCGGCGTCGAGCGTGTGACGACGGCGGCCAACGGCGAGGAAGTCCTCCGCCGCTGGGGCGCCGACCGTTCGGATCTGATTCTGATGGACGTACGCATGCCCGGTCTGGGAGGTGTGGAGACGGTCCGGCGGCTGCTCTCCGCCGACCCCGGCGCCAGGATCATCATGCTGACCGTCGCCGAGGACCTGGACGGCGTCGCGCTCGCGGTCGCCGCCGGTGCCCGCGGCTATCTGCACAAGGACGCCTCCCGCGCGGAGCTGCGGGCCACCGTCACCCAGGCGCTGGCCGATCCGACGTGGCGGCTCGCCCCGCGTCGGCTGCGGTCGGCCGAGATGGGTGCCGCGCCAACGCTCACCGCGCGTGAGATCCAGGTGCTCGAAGGAATGAGCCACGGCCGCTCGAACGCCGAGATCGGCCGTGAGCTGTTCCTCTCCGAGGACACGGTGAAGACGCACGCCAGGCGTCTGTTCAAGAAACTCGGCGCCTCGGACCGGGCGCACGCCGTGGCGCTCGGCTTCCGCTGGGGCCTGGTCCGCTGAGGACCGGCCATGGCCGGCAGCCGATCGATTCCCCGTCCGCACACCGGCGGACGGGGCGATGCGACCGGGGAGCGCGGGGCGGGCTCCGGTCCGCCGGCGGCGTCTTCCGCCCCGGCGGCATGTGACGCTTCCCGGCCGATGCCGCATCCTTGAGATGTGGAGTTCCTCGGGGACGATTCGGTCGAGCGGAAGGGGAGGGCGCAGGACATGACTTCCGGCGCACCCGCTCATAACGCTTCGGTGCACAACTACGGACGCGGCGGGGCAGAAGACGCGGCTCCGAGGCACCATGGTCCGATGCGCGACGACGAGACGACGGGAATCGGTGCACTGGTGCACCGTGCCGTCGAGGGAGACGCGCAGGCCACCCATGATCTGCTGGCCCACGTCCACCCCCTCGCGCTGCGCTATTGCAGGTCCCGGCTGAACCGGCTGCCCGGTGATGCCCGCCACTTCGTGGAGGACCTGGCGCAGGAGGTGTGCGTCGCGGTGCTGATGGCGCTGCCGCGCTACAAGGACACCGGCAGGCCCTTCGAAGCCTTCGTCTTCGCCATCGCGGGCCACAAGGTCGCCGATCTCCAGCGGGCCGCCATGCGGCACCCGGGATCGACGGCCGTGCCCTCCGACGAGATGCCCGAGCGGCCGGACGATTCGCTCGGGCCCGAGGAGCGCGCGCTGCTCAGCAGCGATGCCGCCTGGGCCAAGAAACTTCTCGCCAACCTTCCGGACAATCAGCGTGAGCTGCTGGTCCTGCGGGTCGCGGTCGGTCTGACCGCGGAGGAGACCGGACAGATGCTGGGCATGTCGCCGGGCGCGGTCCGGGTCGCCCAGCACCGGGCGCTGAGCAGGCTGCGGGCCCTCGCGGAGCAGTGAGCCGGACCCGCGCGGGGCCGCCTGTCCGGAGCCGTGCCGGCTGCCCGCCCGGGTCCGTACGAAACTACAGAACCTCTGGTTGATCTTGTTCGTGGAATGAGATACCTCCGAAGGCCGTTAGCATGGACATCCGCACCGATCAAGGCCATTTGGGGAAGGTGTCATGACTGCAAACGTCGACGGAGTGCCCGAGAAATTCGCGACGCTCGGGCTGACATACGACGACGTGCTGCTGCTGCCCGGCGCGTCGGACATGGCGCCCGATCAGATCGATACCTCCTCGTACATCTCCAAGAACGTGCGGGTGAACATCCCGCTGCTCTCCGCCGCGATGGACAAGGTCACCGAGGCCCGCATGGCGATCGCCATGGCCCGGCAGGGCGGCGCCGGTGTGCTGCACCGCAACCTCTCCATCGCCGACCAGGCCAACCAGGTCGACCTGGTGAAGCGCTCCGAGTCCGGCATGGTCACCGACCCGATCACGGTGCACCCGGACGCGACGCTGCGCGACGCCGACGAGCTGTGCGCCAAGTTCCGCATCAGCGGTGTCCCGGTCACCGACGCCGCGGGCAGGCTGCTCGGCATCGTCACCAACCGCGACATGGCGTTCGAGTCGGACCGCACGCGCCAGGTGCGCGAGGTCATGACGCCGATGCCGTTGGTCACCGGCAAGGTCGGCATCTCCGGCGTGGACGCCATGGAGCTGCTGCGCCGCCACAAGATCGAGAAGCTTCCGCTGGTCGACGACGCGGGGGTCCTCAAGGGCCTCATCACCGTCAAGGACTTCGTCAAGGCCGAGAAGTACCCGAACGCCGCCAAGGACAAGGAAGGCCGGCTGCTGGTCGGCGCCGCCGTCGGTGTCGCGGGCGACGCCTTCGAGCGGGCCCAGGCGCTGATCGAGGCGGGTGCCGACTTCATCGTCGTCGACACCGCCCACGGCCACTCCCGGCTGGTCGGCGACATGGTCGCCAAGATCAAGTCGAATGCCTCCGGCGTCGACGTCATCGGCGGCAACATCGCCACGCGTGACGGCGCCCAGGCGCTGATCGACGCCGGCGTGGACGGCATCAAGGTCGGCGTCGGCCCCGGCTCCATCTGCACCACCCGCGTCGTCGCCGGCATCGGCGTCCCGCAGGTCACCGCGATCTACGAGGCCTCGCTCGCCGCCAAGGAGGCCGGTGTCCCGGTCATCGGCGACGGCGGCCTGCAGTACTCCGGCGACATCGCCAAGGCCCTGGTGGCCGGCGCGGACACCGTGATGCTCGGCTCGCTGCTCGCGGGCTGCGAGGAGTCCCCGGGCGAGCTGCTCTTCATCAACGGCAAGCAGTTCAAGTCGTACCGCGGCATGGGTTCGCTCGCCGCGATGCAGACCCGTGGCGACCGCAAGTCGTTCTCCAAGGACCGCTACTTCCAGGAGGGCGTCGCCTCCGACGAGAAGCTGGTCCCCGAGGGCATCGAGGGCCAGGTCCCCTACCGCGGCCCGCTCTCCGCGGTCGTCCACCAGCTCACCGGCGGCCTGCGCCAGTCGATGTTCTACGTCGGCGGCCGCACCGTCCCGGAGCTCCAGGCCAACGGCCGGTTCGTCCGGATCACGTCGGCGGGTCTCAAGGAGAGCCACCCGCACGACATCCAGATGACGGTCGAAGCACCGAACTACAGCAGGAAGTAACGCGTCCAGCGCAGCCGAGGGGCGGCCCGGGGGTTCCCGGGACCGCCCCTCAGCCGTGTGTCGGGGATACTGGACAGCGCAGACATAGAGGGAAAGGCCACACCATCGTGACTGAGATCGAGATCGGGCGCGGCAAGCGCGGCCGCCGGGCGTACGCATTCGACGACATCGCCGTCGTTCCGAGCCGCCGTACCCGCGACCCGAAGGAGGTCTCGATCGCCTGGCAGATCGACGCCTACCGTTTCGAGCTTCCGTTCCTGGCGGCTCCCATGGACTCCGTGGTCTCCCCGCAGACCGCGATCCGGATCGGTGAGCTCGGCGGCCTCGGTGTCCTCAACCTAGAGGGCCTGTGGACCCGGCACGCCGACCCGCAGCCGCTGCTCGACGAGATCGCCGAGATGCCCGTCGAGTCGGCGACCCGCCGCCTCCAGGAGATCTACTCCGCGCCGATCCAGGAAGAGCTGATCGGGCAGCGCATCAAGGAGGTGCGCGACTCCGGCGTCGTCACCGCCGCCGCGCTCTCCCCGCAGCGCACCGCGCAGTTCTCCAAGGCCGTCGTCGACGCGGGCGTGGACATCTTCGTCATCCGCGGTACGACGGTCTCCGCGGAGCACGTGTCGGGTGCGGCCGAGCCGCTCAACCTCAAGCAGTTCATCTACGAGCTGGACGTTCCGGTGATCGTCGGCGGCTGCGCCACGTACACCGCCGCCCTGCACCTGATGCGCACCGGCGCGGCCGGTGTCCTCGTCGGCTTCGGCGGCGGCGCCGCGCACACCACGCGCAACGTCTTCGGCATCCAGGTCCCCATGGCGACCGCGGTGGCCGACGTGGCCGGGGCCCGCCGCGACTACATGGACGAGTCCGGCGGCCGGTACGTGCACGTCATCGCGGACGGCGGCGTCGGCTGGTCCGGCGACCTGCCCAAGGCCGTCGCCTGCGGCGCGGACGCCGTGATGATGGGCTCCCCGCTGGCCCGTGCGACGGACGCGCCGGGCCGCGGCCGCCACTGGGGCATGGAGGCCGTCCACGAGGACGTGCCGCGCGGCAAGCTGGTGGACCTGGGCTCCGTCGGCACGACCGAGGAGGTCCTCACCGGTCCTTCGCACACCCCCGACGGCTCGATGAACATCTTCGGTGCGCTGCGCCGGGCGATGGCGACGACGGGATACAGCGACCTCAAGGAGTTCCAGCGCGTCGAGGTGACGGTGGCGGACTCCCAGCACAGCCGCTGACCCTGCGAGGGCTGTGACATACGGGAGGGCCCGGACCGCGTGTGCGGTCCGGGCCCTCCCGTATGTCGCGATCAGCCGGCGGCGATCAGTCGGACGCCTTGCGGGCGGCCGAGAAGGCGACGACTCCGGCGATCACGATGAAGACGAACGTCAGCGGGTCGGCGTCTTCCTTCCACACCTTGTTCAGGTCGCTGAAGTGGTCGAAGAAGATCTCGCTGACCGAGAGAGGGAGCTGCTTGCTGATGATGATGGCCTCACCGAGCAGCTGGCCGAAGTAGACACCGATCAGGGCGAGGACGGCGCTGATGACCGGCAGGACGGGGTTGCGGCCGCCGAGCTTGCCCGCGGCGAAGCCGACGATGGCGCCGACACCCACGGCCGCGTAGCCGATCTCGTGCTTGGTGGCGCCGATGATCGCGCCGTAGATGCCCGCGGCGACGACGACCGCGACGACGGCGGCGGCCAGGCCGAGGCCGATGTTGTTGCGGGCCGGGGCCGGCGGGGCGAACGGCGCGCCGCCGAACGGGACGCCGGGCTGGCCGGGCTGCTGCCCGGCGAACGGGTTGCCGGTCGGCGCGCCGGGCTGTCCCGGCTGCTGGCCTGCGAACGGGTTGCCGCCGCCGGGCTGTGCGTCGTACGGCTGCTGCGGCTGGTTCGGCGGTGGCACGGGCTGGCTCATGGTGGGATCCCCCCTGGGACGGAAGCGCACGATTGTGCGAGAAGCGACGCCGCAGGCTAGCAGCCACCTACGACATCGCCCACCGAAATCCTTGGCGAACCCTTTTGAATCCTCGGGGAACCCTTTCTTCTCACAGCCGGTGCGCTGCCCCCGCGGGGGTCGCGCCCCGGGTGTCCAGGAGGAGCTGGGCCTTCACCGCGAGGCCCTGGAGGTCGTACGTGCGGTGGTGCTGGAGCAGCACCGTGAGGTCGGCGCTCGACGCCGCCTCGTACAGCGAGTCGGCGCGCGGGACGGGGAGTTCGCGGATCCGCCAGTCCAGGACGTGCGGGTCGTGGTAGCCGATCTGGGCGCCCATGTCCATCAGCCGGGTCGCGACCTCCCGGGCGGGGGACGCCTCCTGGTCGGCGAGGTCCGGCTTGTAGGTGACCCCGAGGAGCAGCACCCGGGCGCCGCGTACGGACTTGCCGTGTTCGTTCAGGAGAGTGGCGCAGCGCTGGATCACGTACTGGGGCATCCGGTCGTTGATCTCCTGGGCGAGCGAGACCATCCGCAGGGGGTGGCCGGGGGTGCGGCTGTTGTACGGAAGGTATCCCGGGTCGACGGGGGCGCCGTGACCGCCGACGCCGGGGCCCGGACGGAACGGCTGGAAGCCGAAGGGCTTGGTCTCGGCGCACCGGATGACGTCCCACAGGTCGACGCCGAGATCGTGGCAGAGCACCGCCATCTCGTTGACCAGGGCGATGTTGACGTGCCGGAAGTTCGTCTCCAGGACCTTCGTCATCTCGGCCTCGCGCGGCCCGCGGGCGCGGACGACCTTGTCGGTGAGGCGGCCGTAGAAGGCGGCGGCGGACTCGGTGCAGGCGGGGGTGAGACCGCCGATGACCTTGGGGGTGTTGGCGTAGACGTGGGTCCGGTTGCCGGGGTCGAGGCGGCTGGGGGAGTAGGCGAGGTGGAAGTCGCGGCCGGCGCGGAGCCCCGAGCCCTCTTCGAGGAGGGGCAGCACATAGCTCTCGGTGGTGCCGGGCTGTACGGCCGATTCCAGCAGCACGGTGGTGTGCGGACGCAGCCGGGCGGCCAGCGCGCGGGCCGCGTCGCCGACGGCGGTGAGGTCGAGGGTGCGGTCGGCGCCGAGCGGGGTGGGCGCGCAGATCACCGCGGTACGGACCCGGCCCAGTTCGGCCGGGTTGGTGGTGGGCCGGAAACCCCCCGAGAGCATCCGGCGGATGTCCGAGGCGGTGAGCGATCCCTCGACGGGGGTGCGGCCCGCGGAGAGTTCCGCGTAGGCGCGCGGGTCGATGTCGTAGCCGACGGTCTGGACACCGGCGGCGACGGCGGCTTGGGCGAGGGGCAGGCCGAGATGGCCGAGTCCGATGACTGCGAGGTCTGCGGGCATGTGGATGGGCCGTCCTTCCCTTGGACCGACCGGCAGATGGAGGGCGCCACCCTCTGTTTGCCGGTCGGTCCCAAGACCATGAGAGCAGAAAGCGCAACCGCTGGGGACAGCGCAATGTCAGACTAGGCGTAAATATGACCTATATGCCGCATTGCGTGGCTGTCGTCGTCCTGGTGTTGTCCACAGGCGGTGGCCGAAGTCGTGGACGCCGGACAGAATCGAGAGGTGGGCACGGGGCGTCCGACCGCTCGGTCGGGTCGCGTCCCGGGCCGGACCACCCCGATCTACCCGGGAGGCAGCGGTGAGGACAGCGACACTGGGACCCGCGGAGCGCGCCGAGGCGCTCGCCGCGATGGCCGAGCGCGAACTGGACGTGCTGGTCGTGGGGGCGGGTGTGGTCGGCGCCGGTACGGCGTTGGACGCGGCGACGAGAGGGCTCTCGACGGGCCTGGTCGAGGCGCGTGACTGGGCCTCGGGCACATCGAGCAGGTCGAGCAAGCTGATCCACGGCGGGCTGAGATATCTGGAGATGCTCGACTTCGCGCTCGTCCGCGAGGCGCTGAAGGAGCGTGGTCTGCTCCTGGAGCGGCTGGCCCCGCATCTGGTGAAGCCGGTGCCGTTCCTCTACCCGTTGCAGCACAAGGGCTGGGAGCGGCTCTACGCCGGTTCCGGAGTGGCGCTCTACGACGCGATGTCGGTGTCGTCGGGGCACGGCCGCGGTCTGCCCGTCCACCGGCACCTGTCCCGCCGCCAAGCCCTGCGGGTCGCCCCGGCGCTGAGGAAGGACGCCCTGGTCGGGGCGTTGCAGTACTACGACGCGCAGATGGACGACGCCCGCTATGTGGCGACCCTGGTGCGCACCGCCGCCGGTTACGGCGCCCATGTGGCGAACCGGGCACGGGTGACCGGCTTCCTCCGCGAGGGCGAGCGGGTCGTCGGCGCCCGTGTGGAGGACGTCGAGGCGGGTGGTGAGTACGAGGTCAGGGCCACACAGGTGGTCAACGCGACCGGGGTCTGGACGGATGACACCCAGGCGCTGATCGGCGAGCGCGGGCTGTTCCACGTCCGGGCCTCCAAGGGCATCCACCTGGTCGTCCCGAAGGACCGCATCCACTCCTCGACCGGCCTGATCCTGCGGACCGAGAAGTCCGTCCTCTTCGTCATTCCGTGGGGACGGCACTGGATCGTCGGGACGACGGACACCGACTGGGACCTGGACAAGGCGCACCCCGCGGCGTCCAGCGCCGACATCGACTATCTCCTCGAACACGTCAACTCGGTCCTTGCCACCCCTCTGACCAGGGACGACGTCCAGGGCGTCTACGCGGGGCTCCGGCCGCTGCTGGCCGGCGAGTCGGATGCGACGAGCAAGCTCTCGCGCGAGCACACGGTCGCGCATCCGCTGCCCGGTCTCGTGGTCGTGGCGGGCGGCAAGTACACGACGTACCGGGTGATGGCGAAGGACGCCGTGGACGAGGCGGTGCACGGCCTCGACCAGCGCGTGGCGGACTGCGTCACCGAGGACATCCCGCTGCTGGGGGCAGAGGGCTACCGGGCGCTGTGGAACTCCCGGGCGAGGATCGCGGCCCGGACGGGGCTCCATGTCGCCCGGGTGGAGCACCTGCTCAACCGCTACGGCTCCATGACCGAGGAGCTCCTTGAACTGATCGCCGGCGATCCGGCACTGGGCGAACCGCTCCCGTCGGCGGACGACTATCTGAAGGCCGAGATCGTCTACGCCGCCTCGCACGAGGGGGCCCGCCATCTCGACGACGTACTGACCCGCCGCACCCGGATCTCCATAGAGACCTTCGACCGGGGCACGCGCAGCGCCAGGATCTGCGCGGAGCTGATGGCGCCGGTACTGGGCTGGGACGAGGGGCAGATCGACCGGGAGGTCGAGCACTACGAGAAGCGGGTGCAGGCGGAGCGGGAGTCGCAGCGGCAGCCGGACGACCTCACGGCGGACGCGGCGCGGCTCGGCGCGCCGGACATCGTGCCGCTCTAGGGCCGGGGCAGGGACCTTCGTTCGGGCCCGGTCTCTCCGGGCGCGGGGTCCTTTGCTCGGGCCCGGTCTCTCCGGGGCAGAGTCCTTTGCTCGGGCCCGGCCTCTTCGGGCGCGGGGTCCTTCGTTCGGGCGGCGCTCACCGGGCGTGGGAAGCGCGGCCGCAGAACTCCGCGTCGAGCAGCGCCGATTCGAGCGTCTCCGTATCGGTCAGCGTGTCCGTGTCGACGCGGTAGGTCAGGGTGTGCCGGCCGTCGCGCGTGGCGGCGGTACGGACGTAACTGCCCGCTATGTGGCCGTTGTGGCCCCAGACGGTGATGCCGCAGGAGAGTCGCTGAGGATAGATGCCCAGGCCGTAGACGCCGTGCGTGGCACCGGTGTTCAGCAGGGCCGCCAACTGGGCGGGCGGGAGGAGGCGCCCACCCAGCAGGGCCGCGTAGAAGCGGTTCAGGTCGGCGAGCGTGGAGATCAGTTCCCCGGCCGCGCCCGCCGTGCGCGGGTCGAGCACGGTGACGTCGCGCAGGCTGCCGTCGGCCGGGTCGCGGGTGAAGCCACGGCCGTGCGGCGAGGGCAGCGTGGTGCGGGCGCCGGGCAGAGAGGTGCCGGTGAGATGGAGGGGGGTGATGATGCGGTGGCGGATCTCGGTGGCGTAGCCGTGTCCGGTGACGCGTCGGACGATGAGCCCCAGGACGACGTAATTGGTGTTGGAGTAGGAGTAGCGGCCCGGGGCGTTCGTCGGACGGTGGGCCAGGGCGAGGCGGACCGCCGCGGTGGCGGAGACGGGGTGGGCGGAGGTGTCGGCGGTGTAGTCGTAGAGGCCGCTGGTGTGGCCGAGCAGGGCACGCAGGGTGATGCGGCGGCCGTCGTTTCCGTTGCCGTGGATCAGGCCGGGCAGCAGCCGGTCGACCGTGTCCGACAGCCGCAGCCTTCCCTCCCCGGCGAGTTGGAGCACGACGGTGGCGACGAAGGTCTTGGTGATGCTCCCGGCCCGGAACCGGTCCGCCCTGTGGATACCTGGGCCCGTCGAACGGTAGGTGTCGTACGGTGCGGGGGAGGCGTGATGGGCCAGCAGCGCTGCCGTGGGAGGACCGCCCCCGGCGACGAGCCGCGGAAGGTAGGTGGCTGCGGGCGTGAGGTGTGGTTCGCTGGGCAGGGTCGCTGTTCCCAGGCAGAACAGCGCCAGTAGCAGCGGGGTGGCGAACAGCGCCCTGAGTTTCGGCACGGCAGGGATTCCCTTCCTCCGGCCACATGATGGCGGGCCCGCGGACCCGGCACCATGACCGGTCCCGGGGTGAGGGACAATGAACGCTCTGCCAGGGCGGGTTGATCGCAGAGGGGACGCATGTCGGAGGCGGAGCAGGCACGGGAGCCCCAACGGGACAAGGACGGGCGTCTCCTTGCGGGGCGGTACCGGCTCGGGGAGGTGCTCGGCCGGGGCGGTATGGGCACGGTCTGGCGCGCCGTCGACGAGACGCTGGGCCGCACGGTCGCGGTCAAGGAGCTGCGGTTCCCCTCGGCCATCGACGAGGACGAGAAGCGACGCCTCATCACGCGCACGCTGCGCGAGGCGAAGGCGATCGCCAGGATCCGCAACAACGGCGCGGTGACGGTCTTCGACGTGGTCGACGAGGACGACCGGCCGTGGATCGTGATGGAGCTGATCGAGGGCAAGTCCCTCGCCGAGGCCATCCGCGAGGACGGGGTGCTGACGCCGAAGCGCGCCGCCGAGGTCGGCCTCGCCATCCTCGACGTGCTGCGTTCGGCGCACCGCGAGGGCATTCTGCACCGTGACGTGAAGCCGTCCAATGTGCTGATCGCCGAGGACGGCCGGGTCGTGCTGACCGACTTCGGCATCGCACAGGTCGAGGGCGACCCGTCGGTCACCTCCACCGGCATGCTCGTCGGCGCACCCTCGTACATCTCCCCGGAGCGCGCCCGCGGACACAAGCCGGGACCGCCCGCCGACCTGTGGTCGCTCGGCGGACTGCTCTACGCCAGCGTCGAAGGCTCCCCGCCGTACGACAAGGGGTCGGCCATCGCCACCCTGACCGCGGTGATGACCGAGCCGCTCGACCCGCCGAAGAACGCCGGTCCGCTGAAGGAGGTCATCTACGGCCTGCTCGCCAAGGACCCCGATCAGCGGCTCGACGAAGCGGGCGCGCGCGCCCTGCTCAATGACGTGATCCACGCCCCCGAGAAGCCGGACCCGGTGGTGCCCCCGCCCGCCGACGCCACCCAGATCATGGCGCTGCCGGGGAAGACCGCCGATTCCAGTGCCAAGGCGGCGTCGAAGCCCGGGGAGTCGGGCGAGGGGGCGCGGGACCGGCTGCGGGGCGCGCTGCGCTCCGTCCGGAACGCGAAGACGCCCCCGGCCGCCGCGGCTGCGGCCCCGGCCACCGCACCGCCCCCGCCCTCGACGCCTCCGGCGGCCGCCCCGTCGGCCGGTGGTGCGGCGAACATGTCGAAGCCCGCCCGGACC
This sequence comes from Streptomyces sp. NPDC087845, assembly GCF_044742755.1. NCBI lineage: Bacteria > Bacillati > Actinomycetota > Actinomycetes > Kitasatosporales > Streptomycetaceae > Streptomyces > Streptomyces sp. NPDC087845. The sequence continues at coordinate 562,554 of NZ_JBIUVC010000001.1, read as the reverse complement.
GCGGCCCCGGCAAAGCCTGCTACGGCCTCCGCCGCCGTACCGCCCCCGCGCCAGGCCACGTCGCCGACCACCCCGCCCCGTGCGTCCCTCACGGACGTGGTGCCGCGTCGCACCCTGGCGATCATCGCGGCCGTGATCGTGCTCGCCGTCATCGGCACGGTCCTCGCGCTCACACTCGACGGAGGCGACAAGGCCGACGCGGACGGCGGCAGCGGCAAGGACGACAAGTCCACCTCCGCCGGGGCCTCGACGACGGCCGGGAGCTCCGCCGACACCGACAGTGGCAACGGCAGCGGCAAGGCCCAGGGCGGCGATCAGGGCAAGGACCAGGGCAAGGGCGACAGCTCGGACAAGGGCTCGGACGGTTCCGGGGGCGACAAGCCGCAGGACGCCCCGCCCGCCGGGTACCGGAAGGTCACGAGCAAGGACTTCCACTTCACGATGGCGCTGCCCGAGAAATTCCGGTTCGACAAGACGGCGGGCAACAACTCGGGTGCCATCTACAACGTCGACGGCGGCTTCCCGCGCGTCCAGGTCGACTACACCGACTCGCCCGGCGGTGACGCCGCCGCGGCCTGGAACTCCGCGAAGAGTGCCGTCGCGGCCAGCAGCAACGGCTACCACCACCTCGGCATCGGCAAGGTCCAGTACAACGGATACCCGACCGTCGCCGACTGGCAGTTCGAGCGCACCCAGCAGGGCCAGCGGGTCCGGGTGCTGAACCGCGGCTTCAAGGTCGACGCCACCCACGGCTACGCGATCATGATCAGCTGCAAGGCGAGCGAATGGGACAGCGAGGAGTGCCGGACGCTGCGCAAGACCGCGTTCGACACGTTCGGGCCCGCCGACTGATCCGCGGGTGAAAAGGGCCGGGATGCGCCGACCCTGGCGCGTGGCCGTCACTTGCCACGTATCGTGAGAGCCTGAAAGCCGTACGCAGCCGGAACGGCGGGTCAATTGCACGGTAAGTGACCGCAATTGATGGTTCGTGCGGTCATCGTGGCCGGGGGGACAGCGCGCTCTGGGGAGGCGTCGTGGACGACTACGCGGGTCGGGTGCTTGCCGACCGCTACCGCCTTCCGCTGCCTCCGTCCGATGAGTACGAACCGGTCGAGATCCGGGCGTTCGACACCTACAGCGGGCAGGAGGTCCTGGTCCGGCAGGTGCCGTTGCCCGAAGTGGTGGACGCCGAGGTGCTCGACGCCGACGGCCCGGCCCGGCAGATCACCGGGCGTGCCGTGCGGCGGCCCGCGGATCCGGTGGTGCGGCGCGCCATCGAGGCGGCGCAGGCCGCGGCCCAGGTCCCCGACCACCCCAGGCTCGACCAGGTTTTCGACGTGTTCGCCGAGGCCGGCTCGCTCTGGATCGTGAGCGAACTCGTCATGGCCCGCCCGCTCGCGGCCCTGCTGACGGATCGCCCGCTCGATCCCTTCCGGGCCGCCGAGATCGGCTCCGACGTGCTGACCGCGTTGCGGGTGCTGCACGCCCATGGCTGGACGCACCGGAACATCACCGTCCGTACGGTGCTGATCTGCGACGACGGCCGCGTCGTACTCACCGGCCTGGCGGCCGGGGCCGCGGAGGAGGCGCTCTGCGGATACGTCGCAACGCCGCAGCCCGACGACGAGGACGAGATCGCCTTCGGCCGCCCGGTGGCCCGGACGGGCCCGTCCGGGCCGTTCGCGCCTCCCGTCCCCCGGGTACCGCCCGTGCCGTCCGCCCCGCCGGCCGAGGTGCCGGCCTCGCGCGGCCCGGCGGCGATCGAGACGGGCCGGGCGACCGGCGCTCCGTACGATGATGCCGCCGACGCTCCGTACGACACGGAGATTCCGTACGACGATGCCGCCGACGATCCGTCCGACGCGGAGATTCCGTACGATGACGACGCTCCGTACGACGAGGACGGCGACGATCCGTCCGACGCGGAGATTCCGCACGGTGACGCCCCGCGCGGCGACGTGCAGGGCGAGCCCACGGTCGAGCTGGAGGCCGTACCGCGGTCGGTGAACCCCGCCCTCCCGGCACCCGCCCCCGGAACGGGAAGCGCGGCGCAGTCGCGGGCCGAGCGTGCCGGAGCCATCGCCGCCTACCGCGCGGGCGCCCGCGCCGCCGCCCGGGCCGGCGAGGACCGGCGCCGGGACGGAGCGGACGAGGCGGAGGACACCGGAAACCTCCCCGTCCAGCGTCCTGTACCGCCGGAAGGCATGCGACCGGCCGACCCGGACCACGACCGACCGCAGCCGGTCTCCCCCTGGAGCCGAGCCGCCGAACGCCCGCACGCCGAGGGCCCGCACGAACGCGTCCCGTACGAGGACACCCCCCACGACGACGAGGACGACGACGGGTACGGGGGCGACGGCCGGGCACCGTCCGGTCGACGGCTGCATCTCACCGGCACCTGGAGCGACGGGCCCGGATCCGGGCGTCCGGTCCCCGCCGGAGGCTCGGGCGAGGACGCCCTGCGTGCCGATGCCCGGCGCCACGGCAACTCCCCGGCACTGCCCGCGCACCGGCCCGAGCAGCAGCCGGCCCGCTGGGACGACCTCGCGGCGAGCGGCCGTACGGGCCCCGTCTACCGCGGCCCCGCCACCACCCTCGCGACCGAGCGCGCCCGGCAGGCCCGGATCGCCGTCGTCGGCGCGGTCACCGAGCGCTGGGCGCCCGAGCAGGCCGGACCCGTCCACGAGAACTGGCAGCTGGCGCCGCCGATCGGCCCCGTCACCGACCTCTGGGCGCTCGGCGCGCTGCTCTACCGCGCCGTCCAGGGCCACGCCCCGTACCCGGAGGAGGACGCGGCCGAGCTCGTCCAGATGGTGTGCGCCGAGCCGCCCGCCTTCGCCGAGGAATGCGGTCCGCTGCGTCCCGTCGTCGAGTCGCTGCTGCGCCAGGACCCCACCGAGCGGCCGGACTTCGAGGAGCTGAGCGGCTGGCTGCGCTCCCTCGTGCGCTCGGCGCCCGAGCCCGAGGCCGGTCTGGACGTCGTACCGCTGCCGTCCGCCGACAGCGCCCGGCTCCCCGTCGTACGCCGCCGGGGCGAGCTGGTCCGCAGGCGCCGCGGCCAGGGCGCGGGCCACGGCCGCCACCGCCATACGAAGGAGAAGACCGACCGGCACGACAGACCCCGGGCGGAGAAGGCGCCCAGGGCGCCGCGCGAGCCCAAGGGCCCCAAGGCGCTGCGTACTCCGCCGCCCCGCCCCCAGCAGGGCGAGGGGCGGGCGCCGCGACGGCTGGGACGGCTGCTTCTGGTGCTGATCCTGCTGGCCCTGGTCGCGGCCATCGCGTACGCCGTGATGTTCCTGCCCAAGGCGGGCAGCGACTCCGGTACCCGTTCCTCGGGCCCGGCGGCGTCCGGTTCGCCGGAGCCCGGCGGCGGTGCCTCCGGCGGGCAGCCGTCCTCGCAGCCCTCCGGCGCGCAGCAGCCGCAGACCAGCCGCTCCGCCGTCGCGCTCGCCCCCGGCTACGCCCTGCGCAAGGACCCGGAGGGCTTCGAGATCGGTGCGCCCAAGGGCTGGCAGCGCAGCCCGGCCAACGCGGACCGGCAGATCCGGTACGGCAGCGACGGCTTCAGTCTGCTGATCGTCCCCGGACGCGACACCGTCAAGGCCAAGGGCGCCGACCCGCTGGCGTACCAGGCCGACAAGGAGCTGGAGTTGCAGCCGTTCCGCGACTCCAGCTGGTCGGGGTCGAGCGGGCTGCGCCGGATCGACGTCGGCCGACAGGCCATGGCCGAGGGCCAGTTCACCTGGCAGGACGCCGCCGGACGCGAGGTGTATGTCCGAAATCTTGCGATGATCGTCGACGGCCGCTACCACATTCTCCAGGTCATCGGCCCGGAGAACCGGCGCGACAAGGTTTCGGACATCTACGAACAAGCCATCGCTTCCTACCGCGTGACGCCCTGAAGTGTGGCGGGGCGTCACCCGCGCGGTGGCAGAGCGACAAGCATCACAGTGCGGTCTCTTGGGGGAGGCGAGGTTCCGTGGCCGTACGCCCCCTCCGTAATCTGGCCTCCGAGGGAACGGGGCGGAATACGTGGATCGATCACAAGGCACGGACGCGGGACTGGTGCTGGCCGGAAGGTACCGGCTCGGTGAAGTCCTCGGGCGCGGCGGCATGGGCAAGGTCTGGCGCGCTCACGACGAGGTGCTGCACCGCACGGTCGCGGTCAAGGAGCTGACCGCCGGGCTGTACGTGGCCGAGGCCGACCGGATCGTGCTGCACGCGCGGACCCAGAAGGAGGCCCGTGCGGCCGCCCGGATCACTCACCCGGGCGTGGTCACCGTCCACGACGTGATCGAGTACGACAACCGGCCCTGGATCGTCATGCAGTACGTCGACGGCCCGTCACTCGCCGACGCGGCCAAGGAGTCCGGCGAGATCGCACCCCGCGAGGCCGCCAGGATCGGCCTCCACGTGCTGGGCGCCCTGCGCGCCGCACACGGCGCGGGGGTCCTGCACCGGGACGTGAAGCCCGGCAACGTACTCCTGGCCAAGGACGGCCAGGTGCTGCTCACCGACTTCGGGATCGCGGCGATAGAAGGCGACTCGACCATCACCAGGACCGGTGAACTGGTCGGCTCCATCGACTATCTGGCACCGGAGCGGGTACGCGGCGGCGATCCCGGCCCCGCGTCCGACCTGTGGTCCCTCGGCGCCACGCTCTACACCGCCGTCGAGGGACGCTCGCCGTTCCGCCGCACGTCCCCGATCTCCACCATGCAGGCCGTCGTCACCGAGGAGCCGCCGCCGCCGGAGCGGGCGGGTCCGCTGGCCCCCGTGATCACCGCGCTGCTCCGCAAGGAACCCGAGGACCGGCCGTCGGCCACCGAGGCGGAACGGATGCTGCTGGAGGCCATGGAGGGCCGCGAGCCCCGGGCCGCGCAGGCGTACGTACCGACGCAGCGCGTTCCCGACGAGGTCCTGCGCACGCTGGGCCCGGACGGCACGCCGGGAGCGGGCGAGACCGGTGCGGCCGCAGCGGCCGTACCGGATGCAGCGGGTGCTCCCGGTACGGCCGGCACCGCCGGTACGGCCCCGCTTCCCCATCCGGCCGCCGACCCGGTGTCGTCCGGCGCGGTGTCGGCCCCGGTGACCCGGCGCAGCCGGGTCCGATGGCGTACGACGGTCCTGGTCATCGCCGCGGCCGCGCTGGTCGGCGGCGGCGCGGGGCTCGCCGCGATGAAATACGGGGACCGCGCGGACAACACCGTCGAGCACAGCGGCACGGAGGCCCGCACGACCCCCGCCCCCTCGAAGCCCGCCACGTCGCGCGCGCCGAAGCCCGACACCCCGGAGAAGGGCACACCCAAGGGCTGGAACCGGGTGGACGACCCCGCGGGCTTCAGCCTGAGCGTGCCCGACGGCTGGGTGCGACGGGCGGACGGCAACCAGATCGACTACACCCCGGACAACGGCGTGCACTACATCCGGATCAGCATCGACCCGGCGCCCGACTTCGAGAACCCGTACATGCACATGCTGAGCCTGGAGAAGCAGCTCGCCAAGCGGCTTCCCGGATACCAGCGCGAGACCCTGCACTCCAACACGTACCGGGACCGGCCCGGTTCGCTCTGGGAGTTCACCTGGACCGAGACCAAGGACCACCCGGGCCCGCGTCATGCGATCGACCAGATGTACTACGGGGAGGACGGCGGCCCGGAGTATGCGATGTACATGACGGGGCCGGCCTCGGACTGGGACACGACCCGGACGCAGTTCGACACGATATTGCGCGGATGGCGGGCGCCCGGCAGCACCGACTGAGGCCCGCCGGACCGGGCCGACGACCACAGGGGTCCTGATCAGGGGCTTTGTTGCCAGTGATCACTGGCTGGTTTGTGGGGAGTGTGAAAACCCGTTACTCACGGGTACCCAAAGCGTGCGGCTGGACGTACTCTCGCCCTCATGACGGACTCGCAGGTCTCCACGTCCACCCCCGCAGCCCCGGTCGGCACCAACCCCGTGGCCGCCGCCCCCGCAGGCGCGCGTACCGCCGCCGATGTGGTGACACCCGAGGTGGTCGCCCGGCTGACCCGTGGTGTGGCCGGCTCGGGCCGCACGGCCAACCACACCCCCTTCACCGGGGAGAAGCTGGCCGATCTGCCCGAGTCCACCCCCGAGGACGTGGCGACGGCCTTCGAGCGCGCCCGTGCCGCCCAGCCGGCCTGGGCCGCGACCCCCGTCCGGGCCAGGGCGGCCGTCCTGCTCCGCTTCCACGATCTCGTGCTGGACCGCCAGGCCGAGGTGCTCGACCTCATCCAGCTGGAGACCGGCAAGGCCCGGCTGCACGCCCACGAGGAGGTGCAGGCCGTCGCCGTCGCGGCCCGCCACTACGGACGCAGGGCCACCGCGTACCTGAAGCCGAAGCGGCACACCGGAGTCGTGCCGACCCTCACCAAGGTCACCGAACTGCGCCAGCCGCGCGGCGTCGTCGGTCAGATCGCGCCGTGGAACTACCCGTTCGAGCTGTCGGTCGGCGACGCGCTGCCCGCGTTCGCCTCCGGCAACGCCGTTGTGATGAAGCCCGACACGGAGACCGCGCTGACCGCGCTGTGGGCCCGGGACCTGCTGATCGAGGCCGGGCTGCCCGCCGAGGTGTTCCAGGTGGTCCTCGGTGACGGACCGGTCGTCGGCCCCGAGGTCGTCAAGCACGCCGACTACGTCTCGTTCACCGGTTCCACCCGCACCGGCCGCGAGGTCGCGCAGGGCGCGGCGGCCCGGCTCGTCGGGGTCTCGCTGGAGCTCGGCGGCAAGAACGCCATGCTGGTCCTGAAGGACGCCGACGTGGAGAAGGCCGCCGCGGGCGCCGTCCGCGCCTGCTTCTCCTCGGCCGGCCAGCTCTGCGTCTCCATCGAGCGGCTGTACGTCCACGAGTCGGTCGCCGACGACTTCGTGGCCCGCTTCGCCGCCCGTACGAAGGCCATGCGGCTCGGCAACTCCCTCGCCTACGGTGCCGACATGGGCTCCCTGGTCGGCGAGCGCCAGCTGGAGACCGTCACCCGGCATGTCGCGGAGGCCGTCGAGAAGGGCGCCAGGCTCGTCGCGGGCGGGGTGGCCCGCCCGGACATCGGCCCGCTCTTCTACGAGCCGACCATCCTCGACGGCGTCGAGGCGCCGATGTCCGTCTGCAATGAGGAGACCTTCGGCCCGGTCGTCTCCCTCTACCGGTTCACCGACGAGGACGAGGTCGTCGCCCTCGCCAACGCCACCCCGTACGGACTGAATTCGAGCGTCTGGACCAAGGACGCCAAGCGCGGCCACCAGGTCGCCGCCCGGCTGCGGACCGGCACGGTCAACATCAACGAGGGGTACGCCCCCGCGTACGGCAGCGTGCAGTCCCCGATGGGCGGCATGAAGGACTCCGGTCTCGGCCGGCGGCACGGCTCCGAGGGCATCCTCAAGTTCACCGAGGCGCAGACCGTCGCGCAGCAGCGGCTGATTCCGCTCGCCCCGGTGTTCGGCATGGACGACGAGAAGTACGCGGCGTTCATGACCCGCAGCCTGAAGGCGATGAAGGCGTTCCGCCTGCGCTGACGCCCGTAGCACCGCCGTACCTTCTGCCCTTTCCGTGCCGAGGAGAGCCATGCCCCAGGACAGCCCTGCCCAGAATCGGTCCGTCTCCGCGGAAGGGGCCGACGACGACACCGCGTACGACTACGACGTCCTGGTCGTCGGCTCGGGCTTCGGCGGCGCGGTGTCGGCCCTGCGGCTGACCGAGAAGGGATACCGGGTCGGCGTCCTGGAGGCGGGCCGCCGCTTCGGCCCCGGCACCCTTCCCAAGAACTCCTGGGACATCAAGAACTACCTGTGGGCCCCCGCACTCGGGTTCTACGGCATCCAGCGCGTCCATCTGCTCGGCCATGTGATGGTGCTGGCCGGCGCGGGCGTCGGCGGCGGCTCGCTCAACTACGCCAACACGCTGTACGTCCCCCCGGCGCCGTTCTTCGAGGACCGGCAGTGGGCGTCCATCACCGACTGGCAGGACGAGCTGAAGCCGTACTACGACCAGGCCAAGCGGATGCTCGGGGTCCGGCTCAACCCGACGACGACCCCCTCCGACGTCCATCTGAAGGCGGCCGCCCAGGCCATGGGCGTCGGCGACACCTTCCATCCCGCCCCGGTCGGCGTCTTCTTCGGCGACGGCGAGGACGCCGACGGCACGGCCAGGGCGAAGCCCGGCGGCACGGTGGCCGACCCGTACTTCGGCGGCGCGGGCCCCGCCCGCAGGGCCTGCACCGAATGCGGCGAATGCATGACGGGCTGCCGCCACGGCGCGAAGAACACCCTCAACGAGAACTACCTCCACCTCGCCGAGAAGGCCGGAGCCGTCATCCACCCGATGACCTCCGTGGTCGCGATCGCGGACCACCCGGAGGGCGGGTACCGCGTCACCACCGTTCCCACCGACCGGCGCGGGAAGGCGAAGCCCGCGCGGCTGCGCGCCCGCAAGGTGGTCGTCGCGGCGGGCACGTACGGAACGCAGACCCTGCTGCACACCATGAAGGACCGCGGTCTGCTGCCCCGGCTCTCGGCCCGGCTCGGCGAGCTGACCCGTACCAACTCCGAGGCACTCGTCGGCTCGCAGACCAGCGACCGGCGCTACCGCAGGAAGCACGGCACCGCGAAGGCCGACTTCACCCGGGGCGTCGCGATCACCTCCTCGATCCACCCCGACGAGAACACCCACATCGAGCCGGTCCGCTACGGCAAGGGCTCCAACGCGATGGGCGCGCTGTCCGTCCTCCAGGTGCCGTACGGCGGCCACCGGGTGCTGGGCTGGCTCGGCAACATGGCCAAGCACCCGACGCTCGCCCTGCGGTCGCTCTCCAACCGCCGCTGGTCGGAGCGGACCATCATCGGGCTCGTCATGCAGTCACTGGACAACTCCCTGACGACGTACCGCAAACCGGCCGGCATCGGGAAGGGCCTGCTCACCGCCCGGCAGGGGCACGGCGCACCCAACCCGACCCAGATCGAGGAGGCGACGCGCAGCGCCTCGCTGCTCGCCGACGAGATCAACGGCTTCGCCGGTTCGAACATCGGTGAGCTGATGGGCACCCCGCTCACCGCGCACTTCCTCGGCGGCTGCCCCATAGGCGCGAGCGCCGAGGAAGGGGTGATCGACCCGTACCACCGGCTCTACGGACACCCCGGCATCTCGGTGGTCGACGGCTCGGCGGTCTCCGCGAACCTCGGTGTCAACCCCTCGCTCACCATCACCGCGCAGGCCGAGCGCGCGATGTCGTTCTGGCCCAACAAGGGCGAGGCGGACCCGCGTCCGGCGCAGGGCGAGGCGTACGAACGGCTGGCCGCCGTCGAGCCGCAGGCACCGGCCGTACCGAAGGAGGCGTTCGGCGCGCTGAGGCTGCCGTTCCTCGGGCTGCCCACGGTTCCGCCGAAGAAGAAGGCGTAGGAGCCGGCGGGACTCCTGGTGGTTCAGGGCCCCTGACGTATCGGGTCGGAACAGCAGAAGGGGCTGCACCCCCCTCCGAGTGCAGCCCCTTCGTGCCTGTGGTGACGAGACGCTCGACGCGCTCGTGGTTCCGCATGGTTGACCTGCGGTCCGCCGCAATGGTTGTCCCGATGCTCACCGAACATGTGTGTGACACCCCTCACGTCTCCCTCCCTGCCCAATCCGTGATCCACGGCTGCGCAACTGTTCAGAGGGCCACGCGGGCGAACTCGTATCGGGCGGCGTGCTGTGCGCGGCGGGACGCCGCCGACGCACCGGGAGGGGATGAGCAAGGGCCCGTTGGTCCGGGAATCGGCCCACCGGGCCCTGCGCGATTCAGCACCAGGAGGCGGCCTCGGCGCCGAACCGGACGGTTGCGACCCGCACAAACCGTTTCGACCGGGCCGGAAGTCGTTCCGACCGGGTACGCCGGGCCGGAAACCGCTCCGACCGGATACGGCCGGCTCCGGGCGTCCCCGGAGCCGGCCGTTCTTCGGGTGACCGGGCTGCTGTCCCCTGCCGACCGGTCACGCACGCTGGGGCGCGGTCCCACGGCGTACCTGCAGTACGCCACACGCTCCAACGGAGCCACGCGTGGTTCTTTCCACAGCCGCCCCTGGCTGGCACGGACACCGGGACCAACGAAGCCGCGGCGGACCCGGTCACGCGCCGTACGGGTGAGAGCAGGCCCGAACTGGGATACGCCCGCACCCCGGGCACCCGGCCGCGGGGCGTCAGGCACGCGGGGCGTCAGGCCCGGCCGCGGCAGAGTTCCAGCAGCGTCATGGCGAGGGAGGTGCCGGGCTTGCCGAGCGCGTCCCGGTACTGGCCGAGGATCTCCATCTCGCGGGAGAGGTTGATCCGGCGGCCGCCGGAGGTGATCCGGGCCTCCTGGATCACCGCCGAGACGGCCATCCGCTCCTGGACGAGTCCGATGATCCGGTCGTCGAGGGCGTCGATGCGGGACCTCGCGGTGTCGATCAGCGCGGCGGCCTCATCGGTCTGCGCACCGGTCTTCTCGGCGGCGGTCTTCGCCGGCACGGTCTTTTCGGTCACGGTCTTCGCGGGGGCGGTGCTGGTCATGGTGAGGACTCCTCGTGGGGTGCGGCCCCCGAAGCCGACCGGTCCGGAACGCCAGAACGCCCCGGGCCTTTCGGCCCGGGGCGCCTGGAACGTTGCTTGTCAGTGGATCAAGCAGCACGACCATGGCAGCCGGCGGGCCGGATGCCATAGGTAAAGACGAAGGTCGTGTGCTGTCGCATGTCATCCAGTATGGCCCCGCACGCACGGGCGGGCCAACACGGGGCCCGGATGCTGAGACACCGCCCGGCCCCGGTCCGCAGCCCGCGCTTCCCGCACCCGCGTCGCGGGCGGGACGACGGCTTGCTTCGCAACCCCGGTAGAATCGACAAAACCGACCCCACTTTCACCGCCGGAAGGCCGCCCGTGCCAGCAGCACCCCTCGCCGCCCCCGACATCGCCACCGATGTGGTCCTCGTTGTCGACTTCGGGGCGCAGTACGCCCAGCTCATCGCCCGACGCGTCCGTGAGGCCCGGGTCTACAGCGAGATCGTCCCGTCCACGATGCCGGTGGCCGAGATGCTGGCCAAGAACCCCCGGGCGATCATCCTGTCCGGCGGCCCCTCCTCGGTGTACGCGGAGGGCGCGCCCTCCCTCGACCGTGCGATCTTCGAGGCCGGGGTCCCGGTCTTCGGCATGTGCTACGGCTTCCAGCTCATGGCCACCACGCTCGGCGGCACCGTCGACGACAACGGCGCCCGTGAGTACGGCCGCACCCCGCTCACCGTCTCCAAGACCGGCTCCACGCTCTTCGAGGGCACGCCCGCCGAGCAGTCGGTCTGGATGTCGCACGGCGACGCCTGCTCCGCCGCCCCCGAGGGCTTCACCGTCACCGCGTCCACCGACGTCGTGCCCGTCGCCGCCTTCGAGAACGACGAGAAGAAGCTCTACGGCGTCCAGTACCACCCCGAGGTCCTGCACTCCACGCACGGCCAGCAGGTTCTGGAGCACTTCCTCTACCGCGGCGCCGGCATCGAGCCGACCTGGACCACGACCAATGTGGTCGACGAGCAGATCGCGCTGATCCGTGAGCAGGTCGGCACCAAGCGCGCCATCTGCGGTCTGTCCGGCGGAGTCGACTCCGCGGTCGCCGCCGCCCTCGTACAGAAGGCCATCGGCTCCCAGCTGACCTGTGTGTACGTCGACCACGGCCTGATGCGCAAGGGCGAGACCGAGCAGGTCGAGAAGGACTTCGTGGCCGCCACCGGCGTCCAGCTGAAGGTGGTCGACGCCGAGGAGCGGTTCCTGAACGCGCTGGCCGGGGTCTCCGATCCCGAGCAGAAGCGGAAGATCATCGGCCGCGAGTTCATCCGCGTCTTCGAGCAGGCCCAGGCCGAACTCGTCGCCGAGGCGGGCGCGGCCGGCGAGGACGTCGCGTTCCTCGTCCAGGGCACGCTCTACCCGGACGTCGTCGAGTCCGGCGGCGGCACCGGCACCGCCAACATCAAGTCCCACCACAACGTCGGCGGTCTCCCCGACGACATCGAGTTCCAGCTCGTCGAGCCGCTGCGCCAGCTGTTCAAGGACGAGGTCCGGATGGTCGGCCAGGAGCTCGGTCTGCCCGACGAGATCGTCCAGCGCCAGCCGTTCCCCGGCCCGGGGCTCGGCATCCGTATCGTCGGCGAGGTCACCAAGGAGCGGCTCGACCTGCTCCGCGAGGCCGACGCCATCGCCCGCGAGGAGCTGACCGCGGCCGGCCTGGACCGCGACATCTGGCAGTGCCCCGTGGTCCTGCTCGCCGACGTCCGCTCGGTCGGCGTCCAGGGCGACGGCCGCACCTACGGCCACCCGATCGTCCTGCGCCCGGTCTCCTCCGAGGACGCGATGACGGCCGACTGGTCACGTCTGCCGTACGAGACGCTCGCCAAGATCTCGACCCGCATCACCAACGAGGTCGCCGACGTCAATCGCGTCGTGCTCGACGTGACGAGCAAGCCCCCGGGCACCATCGAGTGGGAGTGACCTTCCCGACGGGCCCTGCCTGACATCCGGTCGACGCCGATGCCGCCGCTCCACCACCTGGACGGCGGCATCGGCGCGTTCGGGACGCGGGACGGCTGCCCGTGCCCGAATCGATCCCCGATGCCTCTGGTCACCTGCGGCAACCGGCGGTAACTTCCGATCCCGTACGTCCTGGGAGTCCGGAGGAGCCGCCATGCCCGAGCCCGCACCCGTACCCGCAACCGTGCCCGCCCCCGGTCCCCTGCCTGTGGACCAGCTCCACTTCGCGATGCCGCCCGTCCACACGTCGGCGCGGGAGGAGCGCGCGTACCGCAAGGCGCGGCTGGCCGGCGCGCTCAGGCTGTTCGGGGAGTACGGGTACGAGGACGGCGTCTCCGGTCACATCACCGCGCGCGACCCGGAGTTCACCGACTGCTTCTGGGTCAACCCCTTCGGGGCCCCCTTCGACGGGCTCGCCCCGGACGAGCTGATCCTGGTCAACGGGGAGGGGCAGGTCGTCGAGGGGCGGTACCACGTCAATCAGGCGGCGTTCGCCGTCCACGCGCAGGTGCACCGGGCGCGTCCGGACGTCGTCGCCGTCGCGCACACCCACTCCGTGCACGGGCGGGCCCTGTCCGCGCTCGGCGAGCTCATCGAACCGATCACCCAGGAATCCTGCGCCTTCTACGAGGACCATGTGCTGTACGACGCGTACACCGGCGTCGTGGTCGACGAGGAGGAAGGGCGCCGGATCGCCGCCGCGCTCGGCGGGCACAAGGCGATCGTGCTGCGCAACCACGGGCTGCTGACCGTCGGCGGCTCGGTGGACGCGGCCGCCTGGTGGTTCATCGCGCTGGAGCGCTCCTGCCAGGTGCAACTGGCCGCGCGGGCGGCCGGAAAGCCGGTGCTGATCGAGCACCGGGACGCTGTCGCCAGCCGCGAGCAGCTCGGCAGCGACCTGGTGGCCTGGATCAACTACCAGCCACTGTGGCGCCGGATCAGTCGCACATTCTGACGATACGCGCCGACGGGCCGCCCCGATGCGGTCCGGAGCCCTGCGGTACGGCACAATTCGCAGCAATCACAGCCGAGTTGGCTGTACCGGGGCTTGAAAGGGCGGCGTTCTCCGTGGCGTTGGACGAGGCGAGGGCGAGCAGCACGCACGGCGGCGGCTGTACGTGCGGCGACTGCCCGCACGGGGCACGCGAGGGCCACCGGCGTGCGGTGGCCGCCTTCCTGGCCAAACGGGACGAACTGGCCGCGGGCCAGGGGCTGCCGCCCGGGGTCGCCCGGTCCGCCTCCGCGACCCGCCAGTGGGTCTCGGACGAGCTGACCCAGTCGGCCAGGACCGTCGCCGAACGGGGCCGGGAGGCGGGCGACGCCTGGCTGTACCGGGTGTGGCGGCGCACCCTGATCGCGGTGTGGGGGAGCGTTGCCGTACTGGTCGTCGCCGAGACCGCCACCGCCATCGGCGCGGGCTGGACCAACGCCCGTACGGCGGGGCTCGTCGCCGGACTCGTCACCGCGGGCCTGCTGAGCGGCGCCGCCCACCTCCACCGGGCCCGCGGCGGCCTCCTCGCCCCGGTGATCGGCGAGGACAACCGGCTCTCCACTTCCCGGGCGGTCGCCGCGTCCTGGGTGCTGCTCGCCGTCTTCTCCGTCCTGGTGCTGGCGCTCCAGCTGGCCGGTGCCTCCGACCACACCGAGCGCGACGAACTGATCGAGGGGCTGGAGCTGTCCCGGGGCGCCGGGGTGGTGACCGTGCTGGCGCTGGTGTGCGCCGTCGCCGTCGTCGTACGCCGGGTGGTGACCGTACGCGCGCTGTCCGGGCGGCTGCAGAAGCTGCGGGCCGACCGGCCGCGCGCCGCCGATCTCCTCACCGACGACTCCGGACGGGGCAGCTTCACGGACGTCCAGTACGTGCTGGTGAGCACCGTCGCCGTGCTGTTCGCCGCGGTCCGGCTGGCCCGCAGGCCGGAGCAGCTGCCCGACCTGCCCTGGGGCCTCGCCCTGCTGGTCACCGTCTCGGCGTTCGCGTACTTCGCCGGGAAATACGCGGAGGGCGGGCGCCCGGTGGTGCTCTCGGTGGTCCGGACCCGGGAGGCCGGGGACCTGGACGCGCCGATCCGTACCGGCGATGACATCGAGATCCGCGGGGCGGGCTTCGTGCCGCCCGGTGCCGGGACGCCCGACCGGCTGGCCCGCATGGTCGTCCGGATCGGCCGGGTCCATGTGCACGTGCCGCTGATCCCGGTCCCCGGCGGCTTCGCCAATCCGACCGACGGCGTGCTCACCGTGCCGGTACCGGTGGAGGTGGAACCGGGGCTGGTGGAGGTGCAGGTCGTGACCGCCGCCGGGGTGGAGACGAACCGGGTCGAGATCGATGTGACGGACTGACCGGCGGGAGGGGCCCGGCCGGGCGGCGGACACGAGCCCACCGTCCGATCGGGGGACCTGCCGGGTGAACAGGGCGTTCAGTGCATACGTATGGTCTGGTGACGGATCTACGGAAGGCGGGCAGCCACATGCGGGGCTACGGCACGAACGTACGCGGTCTGGGCGAGTCGAGGGGGCTCAAGGAGCTGGCACGGGAACACGCCCTGCTGCCCCTGCGGATCTTCCTCGGCATCACCTTCATCTACGCGGCGCTCGACAAACTGACGGACAGTTCCTTCTTCCGCGCGAGCGGCGCCGGCTCCATCGGCGAGACCATGCACGGGGTACGCGACTCTGCGGCGATCCCGGCCCTCGTCGACCTCGCGCTGAAGAGCCCGGGGGCCTTCGGGTACGCCATCGCCATCGGTGAACTCCTCGTCGGCATCGGCACCCTGATCGGGTTCCGGGCACGGCTCGCCGCGCTCGGCGGGGCGCTGATCTCGCTGAGCCTGTGGCTGACGGTCAGCTGGCAGGTCAAGCCGTACTACTTCGGCAACGACCTGGCCTACTTCATGGCCTGGCTGCCGCTGCTGCTCGGCGGGGCGGCGGCGTTCTCCGCCGACGCCTTCCTCGCGTCCCGGCGGCGACGGATCCGGTAGTTGACCCAGGTCGCGGTGGCGGCCAGCCAGAGGCCGCCGAAGAACAGCGGGAAGAAGAAGACCCACGGGGCGTCCCAGACCCCCGCCGCGTCCGCCGCGTATCCCGCTGCCAGAGCGAGCATGGCCACGCCCGCAACCGCCCGCCCCGGGCGGATCTCATGACGCAGCACGGGTGACCTCCACCTGTCCGATGCCGACTTCGAGAGTGAGCTCCACCGTGCCGGCCGGTTTGCTGCCCGGGGGCGGCGGAAGCGTTCTGTGCTCGTTCTGCGACGGGTTGATGTCCACCTCGGCCCCCATCAGCTCGGCCGGTGCGTCGCTCGGCCGGCTGAGCGGCAGCGTGATGTCGCCGAGGGCCGCCCTGGCGTCCACCTTCACCGTCACCGCCTTCGGTACGACGACGACCGCGCGGCCCGCCCCGACCTTGACCTCCGTCCGGACGGTGCCGCCCGGAGGGACCGCGATCTCCGTGAGATCCAGCCGCGCCACCCCGGACTCCAGTTCGTAGTGCGGTTGGACCGCCGCCACCGAGGCCGGCCGCCACCCCTCGCGCACCCACTGGGTGGAGATGTCCTTGGGCAGCGCGGAGGCGCCCGCCAGCAGGGCCGCCGTGACCATCGACAGCATGACCGTGCCGAACCCGGTCCTTCCGAAGAACGCGCTGACCAGCATCCCCAGCCCGAACACCGCGAGCGCCGCGGCCAGACCGATCTGCAGACTCGTGCCGAGGGGATGGGACTCCCAGCTCAGCCCCGAGCCCAGCCAGCCCGCGATCAGCGCGAGCAGAAACACGAGACCGCCGATGGAGGCCGGGCCCGTGGTGCCGGACTCCCGCCGGGGCGCGCGGAACGGGTTCTCCGGCGTCGCCCCCCGGGGGCGCACCTTCCGGTCGTCCGGCGCCGCGTCGGCCGGACCCCACAGATAGCCGGGGCCCACCGGCCCGGAGGTGCCGTCCTTGATGATCGGATCCCGCCACCACGACGGGCTGCCCGGCGACGGCGGCGCCTTCACCTCGGGCGGCGCATCCGCCACCGCCTGCGCGGTCGCCGGATGCAGCGGGTCCTCGGGCGCCGCCGTCCTGCGGTTCTGCGTCCAGACGGCGAAGCCGACGACCGCGAGCGACAGCATCGCGGAGAACGCCAGCGTGCCGCCGTTGCCCAGCATGGAGAGGAACAGCCCGCAGCCGATCAGCGCGAGCAGCGCCGCGATCAGCGACGCACCCTCGACGCGGCCGGACAGCAGCCGGCGCGCCTCGTTCTCGTCCTCCCCGTCCAGGGGGATCAGCAGCCACGCGAAGCCGTAGAAGATCAGCCCGACGCCGCCGGTCACGGACAGCACACCGAGCACGATCCGGAAGATCACCGGATCGACGCCGCAGTACCGGCCGAGCCCGCCGCACACCCCGGCCACGACCTTGTGGCGCGGGCTGCGCCGCAGCTGCGGTCCTGGTCCGGAGGGCGGTGCGACACCGGGGGAGGCGTCCTGGGGAACGGTCATGGCTCCATGGTGACGGGCCGAGCGCCCGTCCGGGACCCGCGCCGACCCTGGCCGATCCCTGATATTGCCCCCACGGGTCCCCGGGGCGGCGCGGCCGCGCACCTCCGGGACGGGCTCTCAGGGTCGAGTCCGGGGCGGACCCTGATGCCTGCACCCGTACGGACATGTGACGATCGGTGCATGCCTGCCGCCACCCCCCGAGCCACAAGCTCCCTCAACGCCGACCCGGAGGAGCCACCGCTGCGCAAGCTGTACCGCAGCGCCGACGGACGGCTGCTCGGCGGCGTCGCGCGCGGTCTCGCCGGGCATCTCGGGCTGCCCGTCGCCTGGGTGCGGTTCGTCTTCCTCGGCCTGTTCTTCGCGGACGGCCTCGGCGCGCTGCTCTACGCCGTGTTCTGGATCGTCGTCCCGCTCGGCGTCGGCGGCGTCGAGGCACCGCGCTCCCTCTTCGCAACCGCCCCGGACGGCAGCCGCCGGCTCCGCCTCGGCGTCGGCGGCGTCGAGGCACCGCGCTCCCTCTTCGCAACCGCCCCGGACGGCAGCCGCCGGCTCCGCACACCCGACAGGGGCCAGGTCTTCGCCCTCATCGCGCTGTTCATCGGCGCCATGATCTTCGTCGGCAATGTCGACATGGGCAGCAAGGCCGACCGCTACATCTGGCCCACGCTGCTGATCGGCGCCGGTTCCGTACTGGTGTGGCGGCAGGCCGACAACGCCCGGCGCGCCCGCTGGATGGAGGTCGGCAACCGCCGCCGGGTCCTCCACCTGGCCCGGGGACTGGCCGGGGTCGCCCTGGTCGGCCTGGGCCTGGCCGTCTTCATGGTGGTACGCGGCTCCGCGGCCCAGCTCGGCAACGTCCTGACCGCCGCGATCGCCGTCCTCACCGGCATCGCGCTGCTGGCCGGCCCCTACCTCGTACGCATGACCCAGGACCTCTCCGAGGAACGCACGATGCGGATCAGGGCCCAGGAACGCGCCGAGGTCGCCGCCCACGTCCACGACTCGGTGCTGCACACCCTCACCCTGATCCAGCGCAATGCGGAGGACGCGGGCGAGGTCCGCAGACTGGCCCGCGCCCAGGAACGCGAACTGCGCAACTGGCTCTACAACCCCGAGGGCACCGGCAAGGACGAGGACGACGAACCCGAGACCCTCGCCGAGGCGGTCAGACGCGCCGCCGCCGAGGTCGAGGACAAGCACGGCGTCCCGCTGGAGGTCGTCGTCGTCGGCGACTGCCCGCTGGACGAGAAGCTGGCCGCGCAGATGCAGGCCGCGCGCGAGGCGATGGTCAACGCCGCCAAGTACGGTGGCGAGGGCGGCGCCGTGCAGGTCTACGCCGAGGTCGAGGGCCGTACGGTCTTCGTCTCGGTGCGCGACCGGGGCCCGGGATTCGATCTGGATTCCGTACCGGGGGACAGAATGGGCGTACGAGAATCAATCATCGGCCGGATGCAGCGCAACGGTGGTACGGCGCGACTGCGTTCGGTGCCCGACGGGGGCACGGAAGTCGAGCTGGAGATGGAGAGGGCGAGCGATGACGGAGACCACTGAGGCGGCCGGGGGCCCGGAGCGCCGGGTACGGGTCGTGCTCGTCGACGACCACCGGATGTTCCGCACCGGTGTCCAGGCCGAGATCGGCCGCACCGAGGAGACGGGCGTCGAGGTGGTCGGCGAGGCCGCCGACGTCGACCAGGCGGTCACCGTCATCACGGCGACCCGCCCCGAGGTCGTCCTCCTCGACGTCCACCTGCCGGGCGGCGGCGGCGTCGAGGTGCTGCGCCGCTGCGCCCCGCTGATGGGCGCCGTGGAGAACCCGGTGCGGTTCCTGGCGCTGTCCGTCTCGGACGCCGCCGAGGACGTCATCGGCGTCATCCGCGGCGGCGCCCGAGGCTACGTCACCAAGACGATCACCGGCACCGACCTGGTCGACTCGGTCTTCCGGGTCCAGGACGGCGACGCGGTGTTCTCGCCCCGGCTGGCCGGCTTCGTCCTCGACGCCTTCGCCTCGACGGACGCGCCGCCGGTCGACGAGGACCTGGACCGGCTGACGCAGCGCGAGCGCGAGGTGCTGCGGCTGATCGCCCGCGGCTACGCGTACAAGGAGATCGCCAAGCAGCTGTTCATCTCGGTGAAGACGGTCGAGTCGCACGTCTCGGCGGTGCTGCGCAAGCTCCAGCTGTCGAACCGGCACGAGCTGACCCGGTGGGCGACGGCGCGACGGCTGGTCTGAGTCAGCCGACGGACGTGGAGTGGGGGTCGAGCGAGATGTTCAGCTTCTCGCCGACCCTGCGGTAGCCGATCCCCGCGTAGATCCGCTCCACATCGGCGTCGCCCGGCTCCAGCCACACCACCCGGCAGCCCCGCTCGAAGGCGGTCGCCGTCAGGTGGGCGCTGAGCGCGGCGCCGATGCCGCGGCGGCGGAAGGTGCCGGCGACGGCGAGGCCGACCAGTTCGCTGAGGCCGTCGACCGGGATCGAGCAGCCGCCCGCGCCCGCCGGGACGCCGTCGACCGCGGCGAGGGCCGCGACCCCGCCGCCCCCGGCCGCCTCGCGCAGCCAGGCCGCCTCGCCGCCCTCGGGCTCGCCCGTACCGCCGTATCCGAGGTGCTGGACGAGCGCGGCGGCGTCGAACTCCGCGTCGGCCACCGGCTCGGTGATCGTGAGTGCGTCCACCGGCTTCGGCGGCAGCAGAGCGCCCGGGTCACAGGCCAGGACCGGGGCCCGGTTCTCGATGGTGAACCCGGCGGCGAGCAGGGCCGGTTCGACCGCGGGCGCCCAGCCGGGCAGGAACTCCAGCCGGGGCAGCCGGTCGTGTTCGCGGAACGCCGCGATCAGCGCGTCGATCTCCTCGGCCGTCGGCTCGGCGTCCTGATCGGGTATCGCGTAATTGGCGTACTTGGTCGACCAGTCGGGGTTGTACCGCACGGTGAAGGGGCCGACCCGGAGATGGCCGGGGGAGCGCAGCGCGAGCGTACGGGCGTGGATCTGGACCTCGACGTCCATGGGCATGTGTGGGTGTCCTCTAGCCGATCGACCGGAAGCCGGGAGCCTACGCCACCCGGGTCGCTCCGGCGAAGGGCATCTGATCGATGGGCGCGATCCGGACCGGCGCCCCCGGGCGCGGGGCGTGGATCATCTGGCCGTTGCCGATGTAGAGCCCGACATGGCTGATGCCCGAGTAGAAGAACACCAGGTCGCCCGGGGCCAGTTCGGAACGCGAGATGTGCTGTCCGGCGTTGATCTGGGTGTACGTGGTCCGGGGCAGCGCGACACCGGCGGAGCGCCAGGCGGCCTGGGTGAGCCCGGAGCAGTCGAACGAGGACGGGCCGGTCGCGCCCCAGACGTACGGCTTGCCGAGCGCCCCGTACGCGAACGCGACGGCCTCGGCGGCGCGGGCGTCGGGGGCGAGGGCGGGGCCGCGCCCGGTGCCGCGGTCGGCCCGGCCGGCGGAACGCGCGCCGTCCGAACCCTCGTAGGCGGCGCGCTCGGCCGGGGAGAGGGTGGCGAGGAGCCGTTGCGCGTCGGCCAGTTTGGTTTTGATCGTCGCCTTGTGCTTCTCCAGCTCGGCCTGGCGCGCCGCCAGCGCCGCCAGCCTGCCCTTGGCCTGCGCGCGCAGCTGGGCGATCCCGGCGACCTGCCGCTCCACCTCGTCGACCTCGGCGGCCCGCCGGTCGCCCATCCGGTCCACGTACGACGCGCGCTCCAGGTACTGGTCGGGGTCGGAGGAGAGCGCCAGCTGTACGGACGGGTCGAGGCCGCCCGTGCGGTACTGCGCGGCGGCGAACGAACCCAGTGCGTCGCGCGAGGCGTTGAGGCGCTCGGTCCTGCGGGCGGCCTCGTCGCGCAGGGTGTCGACGGCATCCGCGGCGGCGGTCGCCTTCTCCTTCGCGCCGTTGTACTGCTCGGTGGCGACCTCCGCCTCATGGTAGAGCCGGTCCACCTCGGCCCTGACCTGGGCGGGGCTTCGCTGGGGATCGGCGTGCGCCGGGCCCGGCAGTACGGCAGCGGTGGCGGCCCCGGCGAAGGCGAGAGTCGCCGCGGTGCGGGCAGCAGAGCCGGTGTACGGGCGCTGCTTGGGTTTCCGGTGCGCTGCCACGGGGGCGTGCGTCCTTCCTGGCGACTGCCCGGCGGGGACTACCGGCGGGCCCGTCCGAGGCCCGTCGGCGGGCCGCCAACGGGGGAGCGGCCCGCCGACGAACTCTCGGCGGGGTGACCGGCGTGCCGTCCGGGTGCGGAGCGGCGGTGAAGCCGGTCACCTGGTCAGGGACGCTAAACCCGGGGCACGGGGAAGAGTCGTAATGAAGCCTATTGCCCGAATTTGGCGCGACATTGTCGCTATCTGATCGGAAGAATGACAACAGAGTCAGGCAATTGGTGCAGACGCGAGTGAAGCGCCAGGAAGCCGCACCTGGCTGCGGAGTGGTGATATGGGCGGGGCTAGGCTGCGGCCTCATGGACGTACTCATTCATGTCTTCGTCGCCCTGCACATCATCGGTATCGCCTCGTTGCTGGGCGGTTTCCTGACCCAGATGAAGGCGATGGGCGCGGGCACGGCCCGGTTCGTCCCGGCGATGCTGCACGGCGCGCTGACGATGCTGGTCACCGGGGTCGCGCTGGTCGGGCTCAACCAGGCCGACGGCGGCCAGGTGAACAACATCAAGATCGGGGTCAAGCTGCTGTTCCTGGTCGTCATCCTGGCGCTCGTCTACATCAAGCGGGACGAGGAGAAGGTCGACAAGGGCGCCTTCGCGGCCGTGGGCGGGCTGACGCTCGCCAACATCTTCATCGCCACGCTCTGGACCTGAGAACCGAGGCCGGAGACCGCCGCCCCGAGGGCCGAGACCTGAGCCTGCCGGGGAGGCGGCCCGGCTCCGGGAGGTGACCCGGCTTCGGGGGTGAGCCAGCCCCGGGGGGCGTGACTCGGCCCGGGGGCATGACCCGACCGGTCCGCTGGGCGGCACGGCCGGCTCACGCCTCGGGCGACGGCGAGGCCAATCGCTACGCCGGGCGCACGCTGCCGTAGATCGGCATGTAGTAGATCGACTCCTCGCGCACGTTCGCCCCCGGCTTCGGTGCGTGGATCATCATTCCGCCGCCCTTGTAGATGCCGACGTGGCTGATGTCGTCGTAGAAGAAGACGAGGTCGCCGGGGCGCAGGTCGGCCGTGGCGACCCGGGTGCCCACCTTCACCTGGTCCCAGGTGGTGCGCGGGATGTCGACGCCCGCGGCCTTCCACGCCGCCTGGGTGAGCCCGGAGCAGTCGTACGACGACGGACCCGTCGCGCCCCAGACGTACGGCTTTCCGATCTGGGCCCGGGCGAAGGCCAGAACCTTCTCCGCCTTGGTGGAGGCGCTGCTGTCCGAGCCGGTCCCGGTCCCGGTGCCCGTTCCCGTACCGCCGCCGGACCCCGCCTTCTTCGCGGCCTCGCGGTCCGCCTCCGCCTTGGCGGCGGCCTGCTTCTTGGCCAGTTCCTCCGCCTTGCGCCGGGCCTCCGCCTCCTTCTTCCGCTCCAGCGCCGCGAGCCGCGCCTTCTCCTGCGCGGTCAGCTCCGACAGCAACGCGCGCGCCTCGCCCAGCTTCTTCTGGACGTTCTGCTTGCTGGTGCGCAGCGTGGCCTGCGTCGTGGTCAGCGTCTCCAGGCTCCGCACCGCTTCGGCACGCCTCGTCGCCGCCGCGGCCTGCTGCGTACGGAAGTCCGTGATCGCCTTCTGCTGACGACTGGTCATCCGGTCCATCAGCTGGTTCTGGTCGAAGTACGACTGCGGGTCGTCGGCCAGGAAGAAGGTGGCGCTCGGCGTGACGGTGCCGCCGCGGTACTGGGCGGCCGCGTAGCTGCCCAGCGTCCTGCGGGCGTCGTTGAGCTTGTCCGCGCGCTCGGCGACGTCCTTCAGCAGGGCGTCGACCTCGGTGCGCTGGGCGGTGGCGGCCTCCTTCGCCCGGTTGTACTGCTGGGTCGCGGTGCCCGCCTGCCGGTAGAGGCCGTCGACCTTCTTCTGGACGTCCTCGATTCCGGGCTTCGGCGCGGGGGCGGCCGTGGCGCTCTGGGTGGAGAGCAGGGTCACGGACGCCAGTGCCGCCGTCGTGAGCCCGACGGCCGGAGTGGTGGTGCGCACCCGGGTGCGCGGTTTGCGATGCGACGCCAAGGCCGGCATCTCCTTCCGTGGACCGCCTGCCGGGTCAGGGCCTCTCGTTTGGATCACGCCGGGCTCGCGGGGTCCGGCACGCACGCTCGCCGCGTTGTCGTCGGTCGCCGACGCTCCTTCCCCGAGCTCTCGGCTCCGCTCGATCGGGGGAGGCCCCATCCGACTCCCTCCTCCGCCTTGCGATCGCACGCACCGGACCCCGCTTCCTGATCCGGCCTGATCCGAACGGAAGACCCTGGCTGCCGGGTTCGGGCGGAAGGGAAGGCTGCCCTACGGTCCGAGTGGGGGACAAGGACCGATTCACCCCGGTGCTGCGTGTGGGTCCCCGGCTCCGAACGCCCGCGAGGGCAGCCCGGATTCGGCGCGGGCGCCCGCTCGGCGTGGTTCGCCTCAGGGGGGACGGGCCGCCCGGTCGAGCACGCTAGCCAACCCACGATGCCGCTGTGAAGGTTGATGTTCGATATGCCCGATACATGTTCGTGACCTTCGTGAAGTGGGGCGGCAGGGGCGGACGAGGGCCCTGTTCTTCTCACCCGCAGTGGGTGTCCGCTCTCTTTGCGTGCCCGGCCGCGGAGTGGGGTTCGTCATGCGGTTGGGGTGCGGTTCGGCATGCGGCCGCCGTGTGTCGGTCCGGCGGCCTAGACTCGGCAAGCGATGAGCAGCCTCTTTGACGACAGCTTCCTGGCCGGCCTCCAGCACTCGGAGGAAGAGCCCCCGCCGCCCCCCGAGGACTCCGCACCCGAAGCGGTGCCGGAGGACCTCTTCGCGGGCGTGTTCGACGGGCCCCCGCCGCCCAGGGACGCGTACTACCGCGACGGCGCCCCCCGCCCCGTCATCGACCCCGCGGCGCTCCTCGACGGGCTGAACACCGAGCAGCGCGCCGCCGTCGTCCACGCGGGCTCCCCCCTGCTCATCGTCGCCGGGGCGGGCTCGGGCAAGACCCGGGTACTGACCCACCGGATCGCCCACCTCCTCGCCGAGCGCGGGGTGCACCCCGGGCAGATCCTGGCGATCACCTTCACCAACAAGGCCGCGGGCGAGATGAAGGAGCGCGTCGAGCAGCTCGTCGGGCCGCGCGCCAACGCCATGTGGGTCATGACCTTCCACAGCGCGTGCGTACGCATCCTGCGCCGCGAATCGAAGAAGCTCGGCTTCACCTCGTCGTTCTCGATCTACGACGCCGCCGACTCCAAGCGGTTGATGGCCCTGGTCTGCCGCGATCTCGACCTCGACCCGAAGCGCTTCCCGCCGAAGTCGTTCACGGCGAAGGTCTCCAACCTGAAGAACGAACTGATCGACGAGGAGACCTTCGCCGGCCAGGCCGCGGACGGCTTCGAGAAGACCCTCGCCCAGGCCTACGCGATGTACCAGTCCCGGCTGCGCGAGGCCAACGCGCTGGACTTCGACGACATCATCATGACGACGGTCCACCTCCTCCAGGCGTTCCCCGACGTCGCCGAGCACTACCGCCGCCGCTTCCGGCACGTCCTGGTCGACGAGTACCAGGACACCAACCACGCCCAGTACACCCTCGTGCGCGAACTGGTCGGCCCGGCCGGCGAGGGCGACGCCCCCGCCGAGCTGTGCGTCGTCGGTGACGCGGACCAGTCGATCTACGCCTTCCGCGGCGCGACCATCCGCAACATCCTCCAGTTCGAGGAGGACTACCCGGACGCGACCACGATCCTGCTGGAGCAGAACTACCGCTCCACGCAGACGATCCTGTCCGCCGCCAACGCGGTCATCGAGCGCAACGAGAGCCGCCGTCCCAAGAACCTCTGGACGAACGCCGGCACCGGCGCCCGGATCACCGGCTACGTCGCCGACACCGAGCACGACGAGGCGCAGTTCGTCGCCGACGAGATCGACCGGCTGACCGACGCGGGCGATGCCAAGGCGGGCGACGTCGCGATCTTCTACCGTACGAACGCGCAGTCCCGGGTCTTCGAAGAGATCTTCATCCGCGTCGGCCTGCCGTACAAGGTCGTCGGCGGCGTGCGCTTCTACGAGCGCAAGGAGGTCCGGGACGTCCTGGCCTACCTCCGGGTCCTCGCCAACCCCGAGGACACCGTCCCGCTGCGCCGCATCCTCAACGTGCCCAAGCGCGGCATCGGCGACCGCGCCGAGGCGATGATCGACGCGCTGTCCATGCGCGAGAGGATCACCTTCCCGCAGGCGCTGCGCCGGGTCGACGAGGCGTACGGCATGGCGGCCCGGTCGGCCAACGCCGTCAAGCGTTTCAACACGCTGATGGAGGAGCTGCGCACGATCGTCGAGTCCGGCGCGGGCCCGGCGGTGGTCCTGGAGGCCGTCCTGGAGCGGACCGGCTATCTCGCGGAGCTCCAGGCGTCCACCGACCCGCAGGACGAGACCCGCATCGAGAACCTCCAGGAGCTCGCCGCCGTCGCTCTCGAATTCGAGCAGGAGCGCGGGGAGTCCGGCGAGGAGGGCAGGGGCACCCTGGCCGAGTTCCTGGAGCGGGTCGCGCTCGTCGCCGACTCCGACCAGATCCCCGACGAGGACGAGGACGGCTCCGGCGTCATCACGCTGATGACGCTGCACACCGCGAAGGGCCTCGAATTCCCGGTGGTCTTCCTGACCGGCATGGAGGACGGCGTCTTCCCGCACATGCGGGCGCTCGGCCAGGTCAAGGAGCTGGAGGAGGAGCGGCGGCTCGCGTACGTCGGCATCACCCGGGCACGCGAGCGGCTCTATCTGACCCGGGCGGCGATGCGCAGCGCGTGGGGCCAGCCCTCGTACAACCCGCCGTCGCGGTTCCTGGAGGAGATCCCGGACCAGCACCTGGAGTGGAAGCGGACCGGGCCGATGGCGGCTCCGGCCGGGCCCACGTCGGGGATCACCTCGTCGCTGTCCTCGTCGCGTGCGCGCTCCGGCCCCTCGGGCTTCGCGACCCGGCGGACCACGGACAAGCCGACGGTCACGCTGGCCGTCGGGGACCGGGTCACACACGATCAGTTCGGCCTCGGCACGGTGACGGCGGTCGAGGGCGTCGGCGACCAGGCGAAGGCCACGGTCGACTTCGGGGACGAGCGGCCGAAGAAGCTGCTGCTGCGGTACGCGCCGGTCGAGAAGCTGTAGGCGGGCGCGGCGGCCGGGCAGGCGCGCAGGCGACCGGGACAGTTGCTCCGGCCGCCTGGTGCGTCGCCCGGCCGCCGGGCATGTTGCGCGCCGGGCATCGGGTGCGTCGCCCGGCCGCCGGGCATGTCGCGCACCGGGCGCCGGGCGCTTTGCGCCGGTCTTTGGGCATGCCGCGCCGGGCGCGGGGTGAGGGCCGTGGGTCACGTTGCCGGGTGCCGGCCGTAGGCCACCGGGTGACGGCCGTAGGGTCCGGCCGTCCGCTGGGGTGGCTCAGGTCGGGTTGACGCCGTGGCTGCGGAGCCAGGGGAGCGGGTCGATCGCCGCACCGCCACTGGGCCGTACCTCGAAGTGCATGTGCGGACCGGTCGAGTTCCCGGAGTCGCCGGAGTACGCGATGACGTCACCGGCCTTGACCGGGCCCGAGCGGATCTTGGTGCTGCTGAGGTGGCAGTACCAGGTCTCGGTCCCGTCGGCCATGGTGACGATGGCCATGTTCCCGTAGGCGTTGTTCCACTGCGTGCGTACGGTGCCGTCGGTCGCGGCCATCACGGGCGTGCCGTACGAGACGGGGAAGTCGATGCCCGTGTGCACGGACATCCAGTTGACACCCGCCTGCCCGAAGTACGCGCTGAGGCCGTGCCGCGCGACCGGAATGACGTACTTGGGGCGCAACGCCTCCTTGCGCGCGGCCTCTTCCTCGCGCTTCTTCTTCTCGGCGGCCTGCCGCTCCCGCAGATCGATGCGCTCCTGGGTGCGGCTGGCGCGGTCCGCGAAGTTCTCGGCATCGGCGCTGAGGTTGGCGAGCTGGGTGTCCAGCTTGTTGTTGGCGGCGACCGGCTTGACGGAGCCGGGATCGGCGGCCGCCATCGTGGTCGTGCTGTCGTCCTTCTTGTCCTCGCCGCCCAGTCCGCCGACAGAGGCCGCGGCGATACCGGCCACGCTCATCACACAGGCGGAGGGAACGGCGACGGTGAGGAGCGCGGAACGCTTCGCGGGGGAACGCCGCCGACTGCGACTGCTGCCGCCACCGCCGCGGGTGGCGGGGCGGCTGAGAGGACGGCGGACATCCGGCACGGCGTCGGCCGGGTCACCGGTCGGGTCACCGGTTGCGTCCGCGGTCATGTCGCCGGTCACGTTGTCGCCGGTCGCGGCGGAGCCGGTTTCGTGCCGGTCGGCGTCGAAGTCCTTCTCGGGGAGGCTGAATTCGGCGGTGTTGAACTGGGCGGTGCTGAACTCGGTGGTGCTGAACTGTGCGGTGTCGTGCGGCTCGTACGGGTCGTGCGGCTCGTACGGCTGTTGTGCTCCGTGTGCTCCGTGTGTCGCCGTTGCCTCGTCCAACACCTGTGCGGTTTGCGTAGTTTGCGCGGTTTGCTCTTCGCGTTCGGGTGTGGCGCCGGTGTTCCAGGCGGTGGCGTCGTACGCGCCGGTGTCGTAGGCGGCTGTGTGGGTCGTCGCCCACTGGCCGGTCTGGTGCCAGCCGTTGGTCTCCCACTGGCCCGTGGCGTCGGGGGTGCCGGCCTGCTCCGGAAGGTCGGCGAAGGCGGCGGTGGCGGCGGTGGCGGGTGTCCAGGTGGCCGTGGCGCCGTAGGGCGAGCCTGCGGCGTACGGCTGCTGCTCGGGCTGTGTCGCGTACGGGGCGTAGGTGTCGTACGAGGTGGTCGGGTGCGCGCCCGTGTCCCACTGTGCGGAGTCGTACTGACCGCTGTATCCGGTCTGCCCGGCGCCGTAGCCGCCGTCGTACGAGCCGTCGTAGCCACCCGGGAGGGAACCGAAGAGCGGGTCGCTGTCGAAGCTGCCGGTGGCCTGGCTGTCGTATCCGGCGTACCCGGCGTGGGGGTGCTGGTCGTTCACCAACTTCTCTCTCGCCTCGGCAGCAGGACCTGTGGTCTGGGGTCCGGTGGGGGAATCCGAATCCCAGGGGGAGCAGTGGCCGCGACTGTACCCGGCGGTATGCGGCGTCGACAATCTTCGGCGGCTTCGGGCGGCTCAGGAAACGGGCAATCGGCCGCCTTTCGACGGCCTGTCCACAGAGCCTTGGCCCTATGTTCGAAACGCGTTCTATTTGCGTGGTCCGGTGAGGGCCAGGAGGTGGTGGGAAGCGGTGCGAGACGGTGGGAAGCGGTGGGAGGGAAGCGGTGGCTGAGGCCGGGCAGGGCCTGCTTGTCCTGCCCGCCCGGCTCAGGCAGCCCCCGCTGACCCCTCGGTCTCGGCTGTTCCTTCAGTCCCGGCGGTCCCAGTGGTCCCGGCAGGCCCGGTCGCCCTGGCGGTTCCTGCGGTTCCCGCGGTCCCGGTCATCGCTTCGCGGGATTCCAGCGCCTGCCGGACCGCTGTGGCGACGGTCGGATGCACGGGGAGCGCGAGATGGCCGATCCCGCTGACGCGTACGTTCAGCGCGTCGAGATCCGGATGGTCGATGCAGGCCGCCTCGGCGGGGACGATCACCTGGTCCAGCTCGCTCCAGAAGCTCACGAACCGGGTGCGGCAGCCGGGCGCCGGCCTGCGCAGTTCCTCGATCGGCGCGGAGTCCGTACGCATCTGGCGCACGATGGGGTGAGCGCTGGCCAGCGGGGCGACGGCCGTGCCCCCGTGCGGCGTGCCGAGGGTGACCAGGGTGCGGACCCGCTGGTCACCGCCCAGCCGCTGTACGTAGTAGCGGGCGATCAGGCCGCCGAGACTGTGCCCGACGATGTCGACCTCATGGTGTCCGGTGCGGGCGCAGATTTCCTCGACGTGCCGGCCGAGCAACTCGGCCGCCGAACGGATGTCGCAGGTAAGCGGCGAGTAGTTGAGCGACTCCAGATGGCGTCGGCCGTGCCGGGCGAGGGAGCGGCGCAGCAGGAGGAAGACCGAACGGTTGTCGATGAAGCCGTGCAGGAGCACGACGGGCGGCTGTTCGCCGCCCTCGGTACGGAGTGTGGACGCCTCGGCGGGTGCGGTGCCGGTGGGCGCCTCGGCCGGGCAGGGCGCGGGCCGCCGCTCCCCGGCGATGCCGGTGGGGTAGAGGAGCACATGCCCGGCGAGGACCACCAGTTCGAGTGCGGTGGCCTTGAGCAGGGCGGATGACAGCTGGGTGCGGCACAGACACGGCCGGTGCGGCAGTAGCGGTAGGAAAGGCAGGACCTGCATGGCCGACCTCCTGCTTCGGCAAGCGGGGGAGGCGACTCCGGTCCCCGTATGCCCTCGTGGGGTGCCGTTGCGGAGGTACGGGCGGCCTGCCCGTCCGACCGGCGTCCGGTCCTGATGACCGGCCCCCTGCTCGCCGGCGGTGACCGGCTGACAGCAAGCGGGCGGCAGGCGGGCGACCGACGGACGGCTGGCCGCCGGACCCGATGCCCATGGGCCCGACGGGCCGTACCACCGTGCCGCGCGGCTGGCGGCGCGGTGGTACGGCGACCTCGCAGCGGCTCCCCTGGCGGCCGGTCCCGCACGGCAGGTGAGCCGCGTCAAACGGGAACGGCGCCCGGTGAACATGTCCCACGTGTGATTTCCCCCTCCCCGTCCACCGTGAAACGGCGGGTTGCGGGATGCTGTAGATAACGTTCGTTCACATCCCCGGCCCTACAGGCACGGGAGACGCATGTGGAGGCAGTGATGGGTGTGACCGGTCCGATTCGTGTGGTGGTGGCCAAGCCGGGCCTGGACGGCCATGATCGTGGGGCCAAGGTGATCGCGCGGGCGCTGCGAGACGCCGGTATGGAGGTCATCTACACCGGGCTCCACCAGACGCCCGAGCAGATCGTGGACACCGCGATCCAGGAGGACGCCGACGCGATCGGCCTCTCGATCCTCTCCGGTGCGCACAACACGCTCTTCGCCAAGGTGATCGAGCTGTTGAAGGAGCGCGAGGCGGAGGACATCAAGGTCTTCGGCGGCGGCATCATTCCGGAGGCGGACATCGCGCCGCTGAAGGACCAGGGCGTCGCGGAGATCTTCACCCCGGGCGCGACGACGGCGTCGATCGTCGACTGGGTCAACGCGAACGTCCGTCACCCCGCCGAAGCCTGACCCCCACCACCCCGAGGCACCCCCAGGCAACGGTCCACCCGGCCCGCCGGTCCGACCGCCCTGGGCTGGCCCCCTGGGTCGGCCCCCCGAGGTCAGGGCTGTCCGGTCCGGCCACCCTGGGCCAGCCGCCCTGAGCCGGCCACCCTGGGGCGCCCCTCCGGGGCCAGGGCCGCCCGGTCCACCCTGGGCCAGCCACCCCTCGGTCGGCCGGCCCGGTCCGCCCCCCGGTCCGACCGCCCAGGGCCGGTTGCTCCGGGCCGGGCCGCCGCCCCCGGCTGACAGGCTCGGAGCAACTCGCCCGGGACCGGCTGCCCGGCTCGCCCGTGCCTCCTGCCCAGGCGCCTCGACGGCTGGCCCCGTGCCCAGGCGTCCGGCGTCCCGTGTCCCGTGTCCGGCGTCCGCGGATCTGTCTCAGCCGGGGGCGCGCTCAGCCGGGGCGCGTCTGTTCTCCCCCGGTGGAAGTCCGGTGATTCGTTTCAGGCCGGTATCGGTTCCTCCCATGCCGGTGTCAGCTCCCGCTCCATCGTCGCGCGCAGCCGCAGCGTGGAGACCAGTCGTTGGAAGGCCTCCGACCAGTAACCGTTCGCGCCCGGTGAGGCGTCCTCCGGTTCGTCCGGGGTGGTGGTGAGGACTTCCAGGCGGTCTGCTTCGGCCGGGTTCAGGCAGCGTTCGGCCAGGCCCATCACGCCGCTGAAGCTCCAGGGATAGCTGCCCGCGTCCCGGGCGATGTCCAGCGCGTCGACGACCGAGCGGCCGAGTGGCTCGGACCAGGGCGTCGGGCAGACCCCGAGCAGCTGGAACGCCTCCGACAGCCCGTGTGCCGCGATGAAGTCGGCGACCCATCCGCCCCGTTCGGCCGCGGGAAGTATGGCGAGGAGCTTCGACCGCTCGGCGAGCGACGCCGTGCCGGGGCCGCTCGACGGTGGGACGGACGGGGCGCCGAGCAACGCGCGGGCCCACTCCGGATCCCGCTGCCGCAGCGCTGCCCGGCACCAGGCCGCGTGCAGCTCTTCGGCCCAGCCGTCGGCCACCGGCAGGGTGACGACCTCCTGCGCGGTGCGGCCGCCGAACCGCGCAGGCCAGGTGGCGAGCGGGGTCGCCTCCACCAACTGGCCGAACCACCAGGACCGTTCGCCCCGCCCGGACGGCGGCACCGCCACCACGCCGTCGCGCTCCATCGCGGCGTCGCATTCGTGCGGGGCCTCCACGGCGACGGATGCCTTGTCACCCGAGAGGTCCGGGCCCACGCAGGACGTCGCACGGGCGGCCATCCGTCCGGCGAACGCCGACTCCGGCAGCGCGGACAGCAGTTCGGCAGCCGTCGAGCGCACATTGCGGCTCCGGTCGGAGAGGGCTTGTTCCAGGAATGCCTCGTCCACGGTGGACAGACCCGTGCGCAGCGAATCGAGGAACATCAGCCGGTCCTCGGCGCGCTCGGTGGGCCACGTGGTGGCGAGCAGCGCGAGCGCTGCGCGGGGATCATGTGCCCGTACGGCCCCGAGCAGGGCGACCCGCTCGGCGAACAGACCCTCCTCCCACAGCCGGGTGACCGCTTCCTGCTCCGTGACGTCGGGCAGCGACGAGCCGCCGGACGAGCCGCGCAGCGCGAACTTCCACTCGGGGTTCAGCCCGGCCAGCCACAGTCCGCGCGGCCCGGCGAAGGCCAGGGCCTGAGGCCGTAGATCGGTACGGGACCTGGCCGCGTCGAGCAGGGGCGGGAGCAGTGCGGCCGGGGCTCGGAAGCCGTGCTGGTTGGCGGTGGCCAGCCACTGCGGGATCAGCTCCGTGAGATCGGGAGCCGCACCGCGCCGACCGCCCGAGCCGCCCGCCGCCGACCGGTCCGCGAGCAGTTGGGCCAGCCTGCGTCGCGCGGCGGAGGGCAGCGGTGGCCTCGGGTCGGCGGGCGCGGGCTCGGGCCGAGGGGCGGCGGAGGCGGGCAGCAGCCCTGCTCTGCGCCGCACGGTGTGGAGCGCTGCCGCATCCAGCAGTCCGGCCGGTCCGCCGTCCCCCTCGGCCGGGCGGCGGTCGGTGCCGAGAAGCGCCGAGGTGACGAGGTCTTCCCATGGCGCGGGTGTGGTGGTACGAGGCATTGGTCCCCCTTCGGACTTCGAGCCTTTCGGACCTTTCGAGCCCTTCAAATCCTTCGCGTCCTTCGCATGCGGCGTCAGATGAGCGGCACCGTTTCGGACGTCGTGTCGGCGCCGCCGATCCCGGCCCCTCCCGCGGCGCCGTCCGCGTCCGCGGACCAGGCCGCGAACGGGTCGAAGCCGCGGTGGCCGCATTCACCGAAGACCGTGACCGGGGAGCCGCCGGAGAGCGCGACGAGCTTCCACAGCCCGGGCCGGGACAACGCCGACGGAGCGAGGGGCAGGGCGGCCTCGCCCGTCGCGTCGACCAGTTGCCAGCCGTCCCCGGACGGCACGGGTATGACCTCGCGCAGCGTCACCGGCCAGGCGTCCAGCCAGGGGTCGTCCCGCAGGGCGTCTCCGTACGCGCCGATCGCGGTCGCCGCCGTGCCGCCCGGAGGCGGTGTGGCGGCCGGGTACGGGACACCGAACTGCCGCCCCAGCTCCGCCCGCAGCCGGCCCGCGCCCGGATGGAGCGTGATCTCGGCGTCGATCGTCACCCCCACCGGCAGGGCCAGCCCGGGGGAGCGCCCGGCCGCCCCGAAGGAGAGCAGCAGCGCCGTACGGCCCGACTCCCTCCCGTAGAGCCAGATCCGGCGCGTGACGATCCTGCTGTCCGGGGTGTCGTACTGCGCGAGGACCAGCCAGTGGTCGCGGATCGGTGGCCCCTCGGCGGGAGCGGTCAACCCCACACGGGTACGCACCGTGGCCGCCAGTGGTTCCGGCAGCCGGCTGATTCCCAGCCAGGCGCTGTCCAGCAGATGCAGCAGCGCGCACTCCTCCAGCAGCCGTACCGGCCAGCCCGGACCGGAAGCCGGGATGGAGCCCAACTCCCGTACCCGGGCGGCCAGTCCGGGCGCCTGGGCGTCGACCATGCGGGCCGCCGTCTCCTCCCAGAGCCCGTATCCCGACTGATCGGCCGCCGCCAGACCGCCGCGCAGCAGGTCCGCCAGCCGCTGCTCAAGCTCCTGCGCTCCACCGGTGATCCGCCCGGCCCGGCGCTCGGCCCGCCGCCGGGCCGCCTCCGGGTCGGCCGGGCCCGCGACCGAGGCGCCGCCCGCCGCCGGCCCGCCCTGCTCCCCCTTCTGTGCCGCACGCTCACGACGGCCCGTCAGCCACTCACCGGCCCAGTCCGGGACTTCGCCCGCAGGCAGGGCCGATTCGCCGGACGCCCAGACCAGCAGCAGTCCCAGCGCGTGCTTGCAGGGGAACTTCCGGCTGGGGCAACTGCACTTGTACGCGGGGCCGGTGGTGTCGACCACCGTTTGATACGGCTTGCTCCCGCTCCCCTTGCACAGCCCCCACACCGCACCCGGACCGTCACACCCGCCGCCCGACCACGGACCGGCCGAACCGAGCTTGCTCCCCGCCTTGCGTGATGCGTCGTCAGGAGCCAGTGCCAGGACCTGCTCCACCGTCCAGCGCGCCACCGGTCCGGCGGTGCGCAAGGGTTCTCCCCCGTGAGATAGCAGCATGGGAACGACGGTAGAGCCCACCACTGACAATCAATCTGACCTGCTGATTCGTCGTCCCGCGCAGAGTTTGACTTTACCTTTGCTTTGCGATTCGCTGCGAGCTTCCGACCTCTGGATCCGGGGGGATCAACCGATGAGCCACACCGTTCGCAACGTCCGCACCAATCACAACTTCCGTACCGTCCGCACCGCGCGCACCGTCCTCTGCGCAGCGGTCGCCCTCGGCCTCGCCCTGGGCCTCGGTGCCTGCTCCGAGGCCGTCGACCAGGTGGACAAGGCCGTGGACGAGACGTACGAGGTCACCTACGAGGTCACCGGCACGGGCGTCGACGAGATCCAGTTCCACGGGGGCGGGGGCAAGGCCATGGAACCGAAGGTCGAGACCGTCGAGTCACCCACCCTGCCGTGGCGCAAGACCGTCACACTGCGCGGGATCATGCCGCCCGCCGTCACGCCGATCGCCCTGGACGAGGGCGGGGCCGACGTCGCCTGCTCGATCACGCACAAGGGCAAGGTCATCAAGGAGGCCGAGGGCGAGGGGCTCATCGCCGCGGGCGGCTGCGTCGCGGTCTCGCCGGTAGCGGGCTGAACTCTCCGCCCGTAGCGGCCGAATCGGCCCTGACCTGCGGTCGGGGCCGATTGTCAGTGCCATGGTGCACGGTGGGAACCACATCAGGTCGACCGATCTGGAGGGGGATCCATGACCGTGTCCGAAACCACCGCCACCGACGGCGTACAGGCCCTGCGACCGCATGCCGAGGACGCCTTCGCCCACGAGCTGAAGGCCCTTGCCGCGGCCGACGACCGCCCGCGGCCCGCCCGTTGGCAGCTTTCCCCGTGGGCCGTCGCCACCTATCTGCTCGGTGGCGCACTCCCGGACGGCACGGTGATCACGCCCAAGTACGTCGGCCCGCGCCGCCTCGTCGAAGTCGCCGTGACCACACTCGCCACCGACCGGGCCCTGCTGCTCCTCGGCGTTCCCGGCACCGCCAAGACCTGGGTGTCCGAGCACCTCGCGGCCGCCGTCAGCGGCGACTCGACACTGCTCGTCCAGGGCACGGCGGGCACCCCGGAGGAAGCCGTCCGCTACGGCTGGAACTACGCACAACTGCTCGCGCACGGCCCCAGCCGCGACGCCCTGGTGCCCAGCCCGCTCATGCGTGCCATGTCCGATGGCATGACGGCGCGGATCGAGGAACTCACCCGTATCCCCGCCGATGTACAGGACTCGCTCATCACGATCCTGTCGGAGAAGACGCTCCCCGTTCCCGAACTGGGCCAGGAGGTCCAGGCGGTTCGCGGCTTCAACGTCATCGCCACGGCCAACGACCGCGACCGCGGGGTCAACGAGCTGTCCAGCGCGCTGCGCCGCCGGTTCAACACCGTCGTGCTGCCGCTGCCGGAGACCCCCGATGCCGAGGTCGACATCGTCTCCCGGCGCGTCGACCAGATCGGACGCTCGCTCGACCTCCCGGCCGCGCCCGACGGCCTGGCCGAGATCCGACGCGTCGTCACCGTCTTCCGCGAGCTGCGCGACGGTGTCACCGCCGACGGACGCACCAAACTCAAGTCCCCCTCGGGGACGCTGTCGACGGCCGAGGCGATCTCCGTCGTCACCAACGGCCTGGCACTGGCCGCACACTTCGGCGACGGAGTACTGCGCCCCGGTGATGTGGCGGCGGGCATCCTCGGCGCGGTCGTCCGAGACCCCGCGGCCGACCGGGTGGTCTGGCAGGAGTATCTGGAGACCGTCGTCCGGGAGCGGGACGGGTGGAAGGACTTCTACCGTGCCTGCCGCGAGGTATCCGCATGACCCGGGCCGCGCGGCCCGGCGGACCGCTGCTGCTGGGGGTGCGGCACCACGGACCGGGCTCGGCCCGTGCCGTCCGTGCCGCCCTGGACGCCGCCCGCCCGCAGGCCGTGCTCATCGAGGGGCCCCCGGAGGGTGACGCGCTCCTTCCGCTGGCCGCCGACGAGCAGATGCGGCCGCCGGTCGCGCTGCTCGCCCACGCCGTGGACGATCCGGGGCAGGCGGCGTTCTGGCCACTGGCCGCTTTCTCGCCCGAATGGGTCGCGATCCGCTGGGCGCTGGCGCACGACGTGCCGGTCCGCTTCATCGACCTGCCCGCGGCGCATTCGCTGGCCATGACACAGGCAGCGGAACGCCGGGACGGCCAGGACGGGGGTGTCGACGAGAACGGGGACAGGGACGGGGAGAGGGGCAGGGACCGGAACGGGGACGGGGAAAGGGGCAGGGGCCGGAACGGGGACGGAGACCGGGGCAGGGACAAAGACCGGAACGGGGACGGAGCAGGGGACGTGGGCGGGGGGATGCCTGTCGGCGACTCGCCTGCGCGTGTCCCGGTCGACCCCATCGGCGTACTGGCCGAAACGGCGGGTTACGACGACCCGGAGCGCTGGTGGGAGGACGTCGTCGAACACCGCACCCAGGACGGTGCGGCCGCCGACCCGCCGGCACCGTTCGCCGTGCTCGCCGAGGCGATGACGGCCCTGCGCGAGGTGTACGGCGACGGCGGCCATCCTCGGGACGCCGTGCGCGAGGCGTACATGCGCATCCAACTGCGCAAGGCCGTGAAGGAGTTCGGCGACGACCTCGCCGTGGTCTGCGGCGCCTGGCATGTGCCCGCTCTCGGCACGAGGACCACACTCGCCGCCGACCGAGCCCTGCTCAAGGGGCTGCCCAAGGTCAAGACCGAGTTGACCTGGGTGCCCTGGTCGCACCGCCGGCTCGCCCGGCACAGCGGTTACGGGGCGGGCATCGACTCGCCCGGCTGGTACGGACACCTCTTCGACGCGACCGACCGCCCGATCGAGCGGTGGATGACCAAGGTCGCCGGCCTCCTGCGCGACGAGGACCGGTTCGTCTCGTCCGCCCATGTCATCGAGGCTGTCCGGCTCGCCGAGACCCTCGCCGCCATGCGCGGCCGGCCGCTCGCCGGGCTGAGCGAGACCACCGATGCGATCAGGGCCGTGATGTGCGAGGGGTCCGACGTGCCGCTCGCGCTCGTACAGGACCGGCTGATCGTCGGCGAGACGCTCGGCGAAGTACCGGAGGCCGCCCCTGCCGTACCCCTGCAGCGTGACCTCACCCGGCTTCAGCGCACGCTCCGGCTCAAACCGGAGGCGCTTGAGCGGGAGTTGGAGCTCGATCTGCGCAAGGACACCGACGCGGCCCGCAGCCGGCTGCTCCACCGGCTGCGGATCCTCGCCGTCGGCTGGGGCGAGCCCACGACCGGCCGGGCCGGCACCGGCACCTTCCGGGAGAGCTGGCGGCTGCGCTGGGAACCCGAGCTGTACGTACAGGTCGCGGAGGCCGGGACCTGGGGCACCACCGTGCTCTCCGCGGCGACCGCCAAGGCCGGGTTCCAGGCGACCTCGGCGACCGGCCTCGCCGACGTCACCGCGCTGGCCGAGCACTGCCTCCTCGCGGACCTGCCCGACGCGCTGCCCGTGGTGATGCGGGCCCTCGCCGACCGTGCCGCGCTCGACGCCGACGTCGGGCATCTCGCCGATGCCCTGCCCGCGCTGGCCCGCACCCTGCGCTACGGCGACGTGCGGTCCACGGACACCGCGGCGCTCGGCGAGGTCGCGGCCGGGCTCGCCGAGCGGATCTGTGTCGGACTGCCGCCCGCCTGCACCGGACTCGACGCCGACGGCGCCGCCGGACTGCGCCGCCAGGTGGACGGGGTCCACACCGCGATCGGCCTGCTCACCGGGGCCGTCAGAACGGACACCGACGGGGACGGGCTGCGCGAACGCTGGACCGCCGTACTGCACAAGCTCGCCACCCGGGACACGGTCGCGGGCGTCATCCGGGGCCGCGCGGCCCGCCTGCTGCTCGACGAGGGGCGGCTCGCTGAGGACGACGCGGCACGGCTGATGGGCCTGGCCCTCTCGCCCGGCACACCTCCGGCCGACGCCGCGGCCTGGGTCGAGGGGTTCGTCGGCGGAGCCGCCGGGGGAGGCATGCTCCTCGTCCACGACGAGCGACTGCTCGGCCTGGTCGACGCCTGGCTCACCGGGGTTCCCGCCGACACCTTCGCCGACGTGCTGCCCTTGCTGCGCCGCACCTTCTCGGTGTACGAAGCGGGCGTGCGGCGCACGCTGGGCGAGCTCGTACGGCGCGGTCCGGCCACCGGGGGCCCGGCGGCCGGAACCGACGGCACCGTGGCGGCGGCACCCGGCTTCGGCCCCGGACTCGACGGAGCCCGAGCCGACGCGGTGGTCCCGGTCCTGCGCCTCCTGCTCGGCCTGGACACCTCCACCGAAACCGAAACCAACGCCGAAACCAACGCCGACGCCAACGCCGACATCGGCACCGACACTGGCGCAGGCACGGACGAGAGAGCCGGGATCGTCGAGGAACCGCTGGGGGCGACGGGATGACCATGAACAGCGACGAGACGACCGCGAACGACCAAGAGGTGATCACGAACGGCCACGGGGTGATCACGAACACGGCCGACACCGCACCGCACCGGGCTCACGGCTCGGCGCCCGGCCCGGCGGACCACCCGGTGCGCCCCGGCCGCGCGCGCCCCGGACCCGCCGACGACGAACGGCTGCGACGGTGGCGTCTGGTCCTGGGCGGCGACAGCGCCGAGAGCACCGGCTGCACCCTCACCGGCCGCGACGCCGCGATGGACGGCGCACTGACCGCGCTCTACGGCGGCGGAGGCAGATCCGGAGGCCGGGGCGGGACCAACCGCTCGGCCGGACTCGGGGCCTCCGCCCCCTCCGTGGCCCGCTGGCTCGGCGACATCCGCACGTACTTCCCCAGCTCCGTCGTCCAGGTCATGCAGCGTGACGCGATCGACCGGCTCGGCCTCTCCGCCCTGCTCCTCGAACCGGAGATGCTGGAGGCCGTCGAGGCGGACGTCCATCTCGTCGGAACGCTCCTCTCGCTCAACAAGGCCATGCCCGAGACGACGAAGGAGACCGCCAGAGCGGTCGTGCGCAAGGTCGTCGACGACCTGGAGAAGCGGCTCGCCACCCGCACCCGGGCCACACTCACCGGCGCGCTGGACCGCTCGGCGAAGATCAACCGGCCCCGCCACCACGACATCGACTGGAACCGCACCATCCGGGCCAACCTCAAGAACTACCTCCCGGAGTACGGCACCGTCGTTCCCGAGCGGCTCATCGGCTACGGGCGGGCCGCGCAGTCGGTGAAGAAGGACGTCATCCTCTGCATCGACCAGTCGGGATCGATGGCCGCCTCCGTCGTCTACGCCTCCGTCTTCGGCGCGGTGCTCGCCTCCATGCGCACCCTGCGGACCAGACTCGTCGTCTTCGACACGGCCGTGGTCGACCTCACCGACCAACTCGACGACCCCGTCGACGTACTCTTCGGCACCCAACTCGGCGGCGGCACCGACATCAACCGCGCGCTCGCCTACTGCCAGTCGAGGATCACCCGGCCCGCCGACACCGTCGTCGTACTCATCAGCGACCTGTACGAGGGCGGCATACGCAACGAGATGCTGAAGCGGGTCGCCGCGATGAAGGCGTCCGGCGTGCAGTTCGTGACGCTGCTCGCACTGTCCGACGAGGGCGCTCCCGCCTATGACCGCGACCACGCGGCGGCCCTCGGGGCTCTGGGCGCCCCGGCGTTCGCATGCACGCCGGACCTCTTCCCGGAAGTGATGGCGGCGGCGATCGAGAAAAGGCCGCTTCCCGTACCGGACAAGGAGACCCCTCGGTGAGGCCCGTCGGGGAATCGAGGAACGGGGCTCGCGCCGCTGGTGAAGGGGGCTCGCTCCTCGCCCGTCCGGGGCCCGTCCCCGGGCACCGCGCGGTGCTGTGTTGTCCACCGCTCCCCGGCCCTCGGCGGGGTCTGTGACCGTAATCACCGCTCAGGTGGGATCTGCGATTTAGGGTCCTGCGGAGCGCGGGGATAACCTGCGAGATGGACATGCCGCGTACCCCGGGTCACCCTGTGCGCCTTCCTAGTGACAGAGCAGTCACATTGCCCCTCGCGGCACGCCCACGCAGAAAACGAACCGCGAGACCATTGATTAAGGGACGGACGCGCGTGGACCTGTTCGAGTACCAGGCGAGGGACCTCTTCGCCAAGCACGGTGTACCGGTGCTGGCCGGTGAAGTCATCGACACGCCTGAGGCAGCCCGCGAGGCGACCGAGCGGCTGGGCGGCAAGTCGGTCGTCAAGGCGCAGGTGAAGGTCGGCGGCCGCGGCAAGGCCGGCGGCGTCAAGCTGGCCGCCACTCCCGACGAGGCGGTCGCCCGCGCGACCGACATCCTCGGCATGGACATCAAGGGCCACACGGTCCACAAGGTGATGATCGCCGAGACCGCGCCGGAGATTCTTGAGGAGTACTACGTCTCGTACCTCCTCGACCGCACCAACCGCACCTTCCTGGCCATGGCTTCGGTGCAGGGCGGCATGGACATCGAGGAGGTCGCGGAGAAGACCCCCGAGGCCCTCGCGAAGGTCCCGGTCGACTCCAACTCCGGAGTCACGATCGAGAAGGCCCGTGAGATCGTCGCCCAGGCGAAGTTCCCGGCCGAGGTCGCCGAGAAGGTCGCCGAGGTCATGGTGACGCTGTGGAAGACCTTCGTCGCCGAGGACGCGCTCCTCGTCGAGGTCAACCCGCTCGCCAAGGTCGCCTCCGGTGACATCCTCGCGCTGGACGGCAAGGTGTCTCTCGACGAGAACGCCGACTTCCGTCAGCCCGAGCACGAGGCGCTTGAGGACAAGGCCGCGGCCAACCCGCTCGAGGCCGCCGCCAAGGCCAAGAACCTCAACTACGTCAAGCTCGACGGCGAGGTCGGCATCATCGGTAACGGTGCCGGTCTGGTCATGTCGACGCTGGACGTCGTCGCGTACGCCGGTGAGAACCACGGCAACGTGAAGCCCGCCAACTTCCTCGACATCGGTGGCGGTGCCTCCGCCGAGGTCATGGCGAACGGCCTGGAGATCATCCTCGGCGACCCGGACGTCAAGTCCGTCTTCGTCAACGTCTTCGGTGGCATCACCGCGTGCGACGAGGTCGCCAACGGCATCGTCCAGGCGCTTGCGCTGCTCAAGTCCAAGGGCGAGGAAGTCACCAAGCCGCTGGTCGTGCGCCTCGACGGCAACAACGCGGAGCTGGGTCGCAAGATCCTTTCCGACGCCAACCACCCGCTCGTTCAGCGCGTGGACACCATGGACGGCGCGGCCGACAAGGCCGCCGAGCTCGCCGCGGCTGCGAAGTAAGGGACGAGGGACTCCAACACCATGGCAATCTTCCTCACCAAGGACAGCAAGGTCATCGTCCAGGGGATGACCGGTGCCACCGGCATGAAGCACACCAAGCTCATGCTCGCCGACGGCACCAACATCGTCGGCGGCGTGAACCCGCGCAAGGCCGGCACGTCCGTCGACTTCGACGGCACCGAGGTTCCCGTGTTCGGGACCGTCGCCGAGGCGATGGAGAAGACCGGCGCGAACGTGTCGGTTCTCTTCGTGCCGCCGGCCTTCGCCAAGGCCGCGGTCGTCGAGGCGATCGACGCCGAGATCCCCCTCGCCGTCGTGATCACCGAGGGCATCGCCGTCCACGACTCCGCCGCCTTCTGGGCGTACGCGGGCTCGAAGGGCAACAAGACCCGGATCATCGGCCCGAACTGCCCCGGTCTGATCACCCCGGGTCAGTCCAACGCCGGCATCATCCCGGGCGACATCACCAAGCCCGGCCGTATCGGTCTCGTGTCCAAGTCCGGCACGCTGACCTACCAGATGATGTACGAGCTCCGTGACATCGGCTTCTCCTCCGCCGTCGGCATCGGTGGCGACCCGGTCATCGGTACGACGCACATCGACGCCCTCGCGGCGTTCGAGGCCGACCCCGAGACCGACCTGATCGTGATGATCGGCGAGATCGGCGGCGACGCCGAGGAGCGTGCGGCCGACTTCATCGCGAAGAACGTCACCAAGCCGGTCGTCGGTTACGTCGCGGGCTTCACCGCCCCCGAAGGCAAGACCATGGGCCACGCCGGCGCCATCGTCTCCGGCTCCTCCGGCACCGCGCAGGCGAAGAAGGAGGCCCTGGAGGCCGCCGGCGTCAAGGTCGGCAAGACGCCGACCGAGACCGCCAAGCTGGCGCGCGAGATCCTCGGCGCCTGATCGCCTGATCGCTTCACCGCGTCGGAGCAGCACCGCAGTATCGCGTCACCGCACAGACGGCGCGGGCCCGTACCCCGGTCAGGGGTACGGGCCCGCGCCGTCTCTCGCCGCGCCTCGCCGCGCGGCGATTCCGTTTCTCTCCGCGTGGCCGTGGCCCAGGCCGCGTTTCCGGCTGTGTCTTCGGCCGTGTCGTTGTCCGGGGTCTGTCCGTCGGTCGGCCCTCGTTCGTGTTCAGCCGGGCTCGGGGAGCAGCCGGGCCGGGCCCTGTACGAGCTCGCCGTGCAGCTGCCTCTGCAGG
The DNA here is from genome assembly GCF_044742755.1 of Streptomyces sp. NPDC087845. Taxonomy (NCBI): domain Bacteria; kingdom Bacillati; phylum Actinomycetota; class Actinomycetes; order Kitasatosporales; family Streptomycetaceae; genus Streptomyces; species Streptomyces sp. NPDC087845. The sequence goes on along the minus strand of NZ_JBIUVC010000001.1, from coordinate 520,260 downwards.
TTCAGGTCCTGAGGCGTCAGTTTCTGCGGGCCGCCTCGTGGCGGCACCCCCTCGACCTGCCGAGCGGGTGACTCCGGGGTCTCGTAGCGCGTCGGAGCCGTCGCCAGGGTGAACAGCGTCAGCCCGATGAGCAGCAGGGTGAAGGAGATGACCGCCCTCGTCCACAGCTGCGCCCTGCGCTCGCTGTCCGTACGGATCGCGTCGGGCGAGGGGAGCGAGGCGGGAGTCTGGGCCCCCGCGAGTGCGCCGAGCTGTTGATGCAGGAGCGCCGACTGCTCCGCGGGGGACGACGGTTCCGCCAGCTCGGGCAGCCGCTCGGCGACCGCGGCACGTGCGTTCATCAGTCGGCTCGCCGCCGCCGGAGTGCTGGCCTCCGTTTCCGCCGCGGTCTCTGGCAGGTCCAGGCCGACACCGTCGTAGAGCAGCAGGGTGCGACGGTACGAGGGCGGCAGGTCGAGCAGCGCGCCGAGCAGGGCGCGCGCACCGGGTTCAGCGGGGGGCGGGTCGAGCCGGCGGTGCGTGCGGCGCAGCCGGTGCCAGGGCGACATCGCGTACTCGTACGCGGCGGCCCGTACCCAGCCCACCGGATCCCGGTCCACCGCGACCTCGGGCCAGCGCTCCCAGGCCAGCGCGAAGGCCCGCGCGACGGACTCGTGGGAGAGGCCCCGGCGCCCGGTCAGCAGGAACGTCTGGCGGAAAAGGGTGGCGGCGTAGTGCTTGTACAAGGCATCGAAGGCCGCGACCGCCGCCTCGGCTGCTGCTTCGGCTGCTGCCTCTGCCGCTTCCGGTGCTTCCGGTGTCTTCGGTGACCCGGGTGACTCCCGTGACTCCCGTGACTCCCGTGACTCCCGGGACTCCCGTGACTTCCGTGACTTCCGTGACTCCGGTGCCAGGGTTGCTTCACGGGCATCAGATGCTTCACGTGTGCCGGATGTGCCGGGCAGATCTGGGGTGGTGCCGGGCTCGGTCGGGGCCATGGCGGCGCTCCCGGTGGCTTCGACGGGGGTCGGCATACGGGTCGGCGTATGGGACGGCGGTTTCGTGGACGTCACCGGCTTGGACCACCTCGCGACCGTCGTCGGCGTCGCCGGGCGGGCCGCCCGCTTGGCGGCGGCCTTGGGCCGCGTGTTCGGGGCGGTGGACTTGGTCCGGATGTTCGGAGGCGTGGCCTGCGGGCCCGTCCGGCTGCCGCTGATCAGCCTGGCATACACCTCGCCCTGTCGCCCCCGGGGCGTGGCGCGGCCCGTCTCCCAGGACCGGACTGTGGCCGGGGTGACGCCCACCGCCATCGCGACCTGCTCTTCACTCAGCGACTTCGCCTCACGCAGCCTGCGTCGTTCCGTGGGGGAGGGGAGCGGAAGGGCGGCGGCCGCATCGGTCGAGCTCTGCGTCATGAACGAACCCCCGTGGACCTGCGCTGAGCAAAAAAGTACATAAACGCATATTGAGCGACACAACGGCTGTTCGCCCGTTACACGGAATAAGCGCGTGTCGTTGGGAGCATGGCGGTGTGACCCAAGTGACCGAAGGCACCCCTTCGTTGTCGGCAGAGCGGGCCAGGTCCGCCGGGCTGGCGTTCACCTTCTTGCGCGGGGCTCTCGCGGCCGGACTGGGGCTGAGTGCGCTCACCGTGCTCGTCATGGTGTTGTGGATCAGCTCTCCGGCCCCCGACAACGGCCCCGGCGGGGCCCTCCATACGGCGGCCGGGCTCTGGCTGCTCGCCCATGGTGCCGAGCTGATCAGGACCGACACGCTCGGCGGAACACCCGCCCCGGTCGGCCTCGTTCCGCTGCTGCTCACCGTCGTGCCGGTGTGGCTGGTGCACCGCGCGTCCCGGGATGCCCTGGAGGCGGACGAGGGACGTTCGGCGCCCTCGGCGGCGAGTGCGTTCGCCCTGGTCACCGGCGGATATCTGCTGATCGGTGGCGCCGTCGCGCTCTACGCGCGGGGCGGTTCGCTGTCCGTGCAGATCCCGTCGCTGCTCTTCCCCGCAGCCCTTGTGGTGGCGGCCGCGGCGGGGGCCGGGGTCTGGACGGCATCCGGGCACCCGATCGGGCCGCCGCCGTCCTGGGCGCCGGTGCGCCTGCACGAGGAGCTGGCGCGTTCCCGGTTCAGGGAGCGCGCCGACACGGCCTGCCGGTCGGCCGCGGCCGGTGTGGCGGCGCTGCTCGGCGGTGGGGTGCTGCTCGTCGCGGTGGGGCTGGTGTGGCACGCGTCGGCGGCGCAGCAGTCGTTCGTCCACCTCTCGGGCGACTGGGCGGGCCGGGTCTCGGTGCTGCTGCTCGCGCTGGTGCTGGTGCCGAACGCGGCGGTGTGGGGCGCCGCCTACGGAATGGGGCCGGGTTTCGCGCTCGGTACGGCGTCCACGGCCACCCCGCTCGCGTTCTCGGGGCGCCCGGCGCTGCCCGTCTTCCCGTTGCTCGCCGCGGTCCCGGACCAGGGTCCGGGGACGGTCCTGAACTGGGCGGCCGCGGCGGTGCCGGTCGCGGCCGGGGTGACGGTCGCCTGGTTCACGGTACGGCGGGCCGCGCCCGTCCACGCCGGACGGGACGAGGCGTGGAGCCCGTGGGAGACCGCGCTGACGGCCGGGCTGGGGGCGCTGGGGTGCGGGGTGGGTACGGCGGTGCTGGCCGCCGCCGCGGGAGGACCGCTCGGCACCCGGGCGTTGGCGGAGTTCGGTCCGTCGTGGTGGCTGACCGGTGCGGCGGCACTGGCGTGGACGGTGTTGCTCGGTGTTCCCGGAGCGCTCCTGGTGCGGGCCTGGCGGCTGCGGGGCGGCGGCCGGGGTCCGGCGCGGGAGACGGCGGAGGCGGAAGGGGCACCCGCGGTCCGGGGGCCCGGGGAGGCCCCCGAGCAGCTGCCTCAGGAACCGGGGGGCGGTGGCCGGAGGTGGTGGACGCGGTCCGGGCGCCGGGACACGGGCGAGCGGACCGAGCCGGTGCCCGCGTCCGGAACGGTGCCCGCGTCCGGAACGGTGCCCGCGTCCGGAACGGTGCCCGCGTCCGGAACGGCGTCCCCATCCGGAACGGTGCCCGTACCCGTACGCGCCTCCGGGCCCCGGGTATCCGCCACGGCGAGCGGTGTCAGGGCGGCGTCCGCGACGGGTGGTGCGGGCAGTGAGGGCGGGAACGCGGAGCCGTACGACTTCCTGCCGACCGAACCCTGGCACGAACCGACGGCGGCCCGGCCTCCCGAGGAGGCCGGGCCGTCCGGCAGTGCGTGAGGTGTCAGCTCTTGACGCCGAAGAAGGGTTCCAGCGGCTTCGGCAGCAGGTCGTTGCAGGCCAGCTGGCCGGACTTGGTCAGGGCGTCGTTCACACAGGTGTAGTAGTCGCGGTAGACCAGCTGCACCGTGAACGTCGTGGCGACGATCGAGAGCGCGAGCAGAGCCGTCACCAACCCGCTGACCGCGGCGGTGGTCTGCTGCCTGCCGTAGCCCGGGGCGGGAGCGCCGGGCGCGGACCCGGGCGCACCGCCGGGCCCGGTCGCGGACCCGGGGACATGACCGGAACCGGAACCCTGAAGGGGGCCGGGAGCCGGCGTACCGGACACCGCGCCCGCTCCGGGGACCCGGGCGGCGGCGCCCGGTGCGGACGCGTCCCTCGGCTTCGCCCGAAGCGAGCTGATCGACCAGTACACGGCGAGTGCGCCGAGCAGCAGGGCGATCTCCGGGAAGTCGAAGAGCGCGAAGAAGAAGGCCCACATGCCGCAGAGCAGCGCGTAGCGGGCACGGCGCTGGGCGGGATCGGTCGGATCCCAGCGCAGGCCGCCCCGGTTGCCCTCGGGGCCGCCCTGGCTGTTCGGCCCGCCCTGGCCTCCGGGACGGCCACCGAAGCCGCCGCTCTGGCGGCCGGGCTGCCGGCTGCTCCACTGGCCGCCCCAGACCGGCCGGTCGCCGGAGGAATCGCCTTCGGGCGACCCGTCGCCGTTGCCCCGGCCCCCGTGCCCCTGGCCGTTCCCGCCGTTGCCACCGTTGCCGTTTCCGGTGTTCGAGGGGTGGCGGGGCTGCCAGGGCTGGTCGGGCCGGTTCTCGGGCGGCGGGGCGAACGGGTTGTCGTCGGACGGCGAACCCGAAGGAGAGGAGCCGGAGGAAGCACCGGAGGTGCCGGAAGAACCGGGGGAGCCGGAAGAAGAAGGGCCCGTGGGGGACTGGCGCTCTCGCAGCAGCAGCGAGGTCCGCTCGGGCAGCGGGTGGCGGAAGGCGGTGCGGCGGCGTCGGTCCGGCATATGGTGAACGTCTTCCCCATCTCGTCATTTCCGCCCTGCGGACGGTTCCCTGTCCCCTGACGCTACCTCCCGGCCAGGAGGGGCCGAAAGCTGGGAGCGGCTGCGCCGTGCGGCCGATGACCGCTCCCCGGACATTCCCACGCCTTCCCCCGGCCGGTCCCATGGCCGATCAGCCGCCGATCAGCCGCTAATCAGCCGCCGATCAAAGGGCCAACCAGAGGCCAACCAGAGGCCAACCAGCCGCCGATCAGAGGCCGATCATCAGACTGCTCGCAGTCGATCCGGAGTCGGTCCGGGGCCTCTCACCCCCGTCCCGTGGGGGTTTTCCGAGGTGCCGGTATCGTTGCTGACGGTCGGCCCGTTCGTAGAGTTCCCCGTATCGAGGGGCTCGATTCTTTCGTACGACCATACAAATCAGCGTCGCTCTGCTTCACCACGCGAGAAAGGGCCCAGCCGTGGCCTCCCCGCCCCCCGCCGCCACGCCGACCCGACTGGTCGTCCTGGTCTCCGGCTCCGGTACGAACCTTCAAGCCCTGCTCGACGCCATCGGTGACGACCCCGAGGGCTTCGGCGCCCAGGTCGTCGCGGTCGGCGCCGACCGCTCCGGCATCGTCGGCCTGGACCGGGCGGAGCGCGCCGGGCTGCCGACCTTCGTGTGCAGGGTCAAGGACTACGCCGACCGCGACGAGTGGGACGCGGCGCTCGCGGCCGCGACGGCCGAGCACCGCCCGGACCTCGTGGTGTCCGCGGGGTTCATGAAGATCGTGGGCAAGGAGTTCCTCGCCCGGTTCGGCGGCCGGTTCATCAACACCCACCCCGCCCTGCTCCCCAGCTTTCCCGGTGCCCATGGGGTGCGTGACGCACTCGCGTACGGCGTGAAGGTCACCGGGTGCACCGTCCACTTCGTCGACGACGGCGTCGACACCGGTCCGATCATCGCGCAGGGCGTGGTCGAGGTGGCCGAAGAGGACACGGCGGAGGGCGAAGCCGCTCTCCACGAACGCATCAAGGAAGTCGAGCGCAAGCTGCTCGTCGAGGCCGTGGGGCGACTCGCCCGTGACGGCTATCGCATTGAGGGACGAAAGGTTCATCTCGGTCATGTCGGTGAATAAGCCCATCCGCCGCGCCCTGGTCAGTGTCTACGACAAGACGGGGCTCGAAGACCTCGCCCGCGGTCTGCACGAGGCAGGTGTCGAGCTCGTCTCCACCGGCTCCACCGCAGGACGGATCGCCGCCGCCGGAGTGCCGGTCACCAAGGTCGAGGAGCTCACCGGCTTCCCCGAGTGCCTCGACGGCCGCGTGAAGACGCTGCACCCGCGCGTCCACGCCGGCATCCTCGCGGACCTGCGCCTGGACGCGCACCGCGAGCAGCTCGCCGAGCTGGGCGTGGAGCCGTTCGACCTGGTGGTCGTGAACCTCTACCCGTTCAAGGAGACCGTCGCCTCCGGCGCGTCCGCCGACGAGTGCGTGGAGCAGATCGACATCGGCGGCCCGTCCATGGTGCGCGCCGCCGCCAAGAACCACCCGTCCGTGGCCGTCGTCACCAGCCCCGCGCGGTACGCCGACGTCCTCGCCGCGGTCAAGGCGGGCGGCTTCGACCTGACCGCCCGCAAGCGTCTGGCCGCCGAGGCGTTCCAGCACACCGCCGCGTACGACGTGGCGGTGGCCTCCTGGTTCGCGGACGATTACGCCGCCGCCGACGACTCGGGCTTCCCCGACTTCTTCGGTGCGACGTACGCGCGCAAGAACGTCCTGCGCTACGGCGAGAACCCGCACCAGCCCGCCGCGCTCTACACCTCGGGCGCCGGTGGTCTGGCCGAGGCGGAGCAGCTGCACGGCAAGGAGATGTCGTACAACAACTACACGGACACCGACGCCGCGCGCAGGGCCGCGTACGACCACGACGAGCCGTGCGTCGCCATCATCAAGCACGCCAACCCGTGCGGCATCGCGATCGCCGAGGACGTCGCCGAGGCGCACCGCAACGCGCACGCCTGCGACCCGCTGTCCGCCTTCGGCGGTGTCATCGCCGTCAACCGCCCGGTGACCGTCGCCATGGCCGAGCAGGTCGCGGAGATCTTCACCGAGGTCATCGTCGCCCCGGCGTACGAGGACGGCGCGGTCGAGATCCTCGCCCGCAAGAAGAACATCCGCGTGCTGCGCTGCCCCGACGCCCCGACCGACCCGGTCGAGGTCAAGCCGATCGACGGCGGCGCGCTGCTCCAGGTCACCGACCGCCTCCAGGCCGACGGTGACAACCCGGCCAACTGGACCCTCGCCACCGGTGAGGCCCTCTCCGAGGACGAGCTGAAGGAGCTCGCCTTCGCGTGGAAGGCCTGCCGCGCGGTCAAGTCCAACGCGATCCTGCTCGCCAAGGGCGGCGCCTCGGTCGGCGTCGGCATGGGCCAGGTCAACCGGGTCGACTCCGCGAAGCTGGCCGTCGAGCGGGCGGGCGAGGAGCGGGCGCGGGGCGCGTACGCCGCCTCGGACGCGTTCTTCCCGTTCCCGGACGGGCTGGAGATCCTGACCGCGGCCGGCGTCAAGGCCGTGGCCCAGCCGGGCGGTTCGGTCCGTGACGAACTGGTTGTGGAGGCCGCGAAGAAGGCGGGCGTGACGATGTACTTCACGGGTACGCGGCACTTCTTCCACTGACGTCGGGCCACTGACATCCGGTCCGGAAAGGCCGAAGGCCGTAAACCCGCGAGCGTGCGGGTTTACGGCCTTCTTCGTTCCCGTGGGGAACAAGCAGGCTGAACGTCTCAGAACTGCGGCTGCTGCTGCCGGTTGAACCAGGCGTTGCCGTCGGCCCTCGCGACGAAGACGATGATCAGCACGGCGAGAACCGTGTGCACGAGGCCGAAGACGACGAACGGGTAGATGCCGAGAATCGCGGTGATCGCACCGAAGACGATCGCCGCGACGCGGATGCCATTGGTCCCCTTGCCGAACTTCACGGCCAGGAACACGGCGAAGGCACCCCACAGCACCGCGAAGACCACGATGCCCCACAGGGCGTTGCCGGAGTAGTCGGCAAGCTGCTGGAACTGGACGTCGTCCTTGAGCGTCGCGTCGTTCTTGGCAGCGCCCACGGCCGCGGCGCCGATCGCGAAGATGACCGCGCCGATGACCTGCAGGCCGGTGATCACGTAGAGCATGACGCGGGCCGCCTTCACGCCGCCCGGCATCTCGGTGGGTACGCCGGGAAAGCCGTATCCGCCCTGCACGGGCGGAGCCGCGGGGTAGCCGCCCTGTTGCGGCACGCCCTGCGGGGACTGCTGCGGGTAGCCGTACCCCGGCTGCCCGCCCTGCTGCTGGCCGTAGGGGTTGTTCGGGTCGCCGAAGCTCATGGCGAAATTCCTCCGTTGTAAAAGTGCGGGGACGACGCGGTCCGGGCGGAGGAAACATGCGCAATGAGTACGGTCTGTCCCCCCGGCACTGTCCGCGGTACTGCGCGGCTCATCGTGGTCTTGACATCGGCTTTTTGTCCAGCCGATTGCCGAATGTGTTGTGCAAGCGCAATCTGCCGGCCACCACCGGCACCCGGAATTGGTATGCGGGCGGGGTCATCCGCGAGTATGGAGACATGACTGCCCAGATTCTCGATGGCAAGGCCACCGCAGCCGCGATCAAGTCCGATCTCACCGTCCGCGTGGCGGCCCTCAAGGCGCAGGGCATCACCCCTGGCCTGGGAACCCTGCTGGTCGGGGACGACCCGGGCAGCCGGTGGTACGTGAACGGCAAGCACCGTGACTGCGCGCAGGTCGGCATCGGCTCCATCCAGCGCGAGCTCCCCGACACCGCCACCCAGGAGGAGATCGAGGACGTCGTTCGGGAACTCAACGCCAACCCCGAGTGCACGGGCTACATCGTGCAGCTTCCCCTCCCCAAGGGGATCGACACCAACCGCGTCCTGGAACTGATGGATCCGGCCAAGGACGCCGACGGCCTCCACCCGATGAACCTCGGCCGGCTCGTGCTCAACGAGGCGGGCCCGCTGCCCTGTACCCCGCAGGGTGTCGTCCAGCTGCTGCGCCACCACGACGTGGAGATCAACGGCGCGCATGTCGTGGTCGTCGGCCGCGGGGTCACGATCGGCCGCTCGATCCCGCTGCTGCTGACCCGCAAGTCCGAGAATGCCACCGTCACCCAGTGCCACACCGGTACGCGTGACCTCTCCGCCCAGCTCAAGCAGGCCGACATCATCGTCGCCGCCGCCGGGGTCCCGTACATCATCAAGCCCGAGGACGTGAAGCCGGGCGCGGCCGTGCTCGATGTCGGCGTCAGCCGGGACGAGAACGGCAAGATCGTCGGGGACGTCCACCCGGGCGTGGCGGAGGTCGCCGCCTGGATCTCCCCGAACCCGGGCGGCGTCGGCCCGATGACCCGCGCCCAGCTGCTCGTCAACGTGGTTGAGGCGGCCGAGCGCAACGCGGCCGACGCCGTCTGAGCCGACTGCCCCGATCCGGAAGGAACCCCATGGGTGCTGGTAGGAGTCCGGCCGACCCGGCCGCCGAGGCGGACCGGACGTCTCCGGTGGCGTCAGGCGCGGACGCGGACGCGGAGACGGGGGCGGGTGCGGGCGTGTCCGGTGAGGGTGCCGACGCGGGTGCCGGTTCTGGTGCCGCTGCCGACGCGGCGGACGCGCCGGCGCCGGTCCGCGGCGAGGCGGAAGCCGGTTCCGGCGCCGACGTGACGGATGAGGCCGCGGTGGTCCGCGGTGAGGCAGAAGCGGAAGCAGAAGCAGAAGCGGAAGCGGGGGCCGGTGACGGCGCGGTTGCCGGTGCCGTCACCGGTGACGCCGGTTCCGGAGGCGCCCCGGCAGATGCTCCGGTCGCCCGTTCGACGCGGAGGTTTCCGTCGGTCACCCGGGACACCGCTCGGCCCGAGGGCGGTGGCCGGGCCGCCTCCGGGGACGCGCCCGCCCCGGCCCGGCAGTGGCCGCTGCTCGCCGTGCTCTGCACGGCCGGGATCGGGCTGCTGATCGTGGCCACCGACCCGTTCGCCGAGGCATTCAGGATCGGCACGATGCTGATCGGCGTGGCCCTCATCGGCGGCGCGGTGCTGCGGCTCGTCGTCCCGTCGGTGGGCATGCTGGCGGTCCGCTCCCGCTTCACCGACCTGGTGACGTACGGGCTGCTCGGCTTCCTCATCGTGATGCTCGCGCTGGTCGCGCAGCCCAAGCCGTGGCTGGACATTCCGTTCCTGGAGGACGCGGTCCACTTCACGATCCGCTGAGGCCGCGCGTGCGGCTGCGCCACGCGCGGACGGTGTCCGTCCCCTCCCCCGAGGAGGGACGGACACCTGAGGACGGGCTCACCGGAACGCGGCCGCTCCGGAATGTGGCGACATGAGCGGCCTTGCCTCCGTCCTGCGTTCAGCCTTGTGGACGGTGAGGGCCGGTACAAGGGAACCCTGGGGCCTGTGGCACGGAAGTGACCATTCCGCCACGGTGTGATCGTCGCGCAACGGTGTGATCGGCCCGCGACGGCGCAATTACCGCGCAACGGTGGCGCCTTGGGTCCGCGCGGTGGCGCCGGAGGTGCGCGTGGATGCGCGCGAGGACCCGAACACCCCCGTGCACCCCGGCTCCAGAACATTCGTCCGGCGCTCGTGAGGGCCCCTGGGCGGTCCGAAACGGAATCCGAAACGGAATACGGACCGGAATACGGGGCGGAATCCGGCCGGGAATCCTGACCGAATGCGAAATGAAGAGCCGGATCCGGGCAAGGGGAGGCGGTGCCTCGCCGGGAGGCGCTGTCCGACGAACTCGACCCGCAGGTGGGGGAGTTCGCCGGTCGGCCGCGCGGGCTCGTCGGCCGCGGGGGCTGGGCATCCGGCCGGCGACGAGGACACCCTCACCACCGACCGCGACGCGAATGCCCCACCACTGGCCGCTGCGAGGACGCCCTCACCACCGACCGCGACGCGAACGCCCCACCACTGGCCGCTGCGAGGACGCCCTCACCACCGACCGCGACGCGAACGCCCCACCGCCGGGCGGCCGCCTCCCAAGCGGGTCGGCAGCGGGCCGGCGGCGGGTCGGCAGTAGGTCGACAGCGGACCGATACGGCCGTGTGAGCGCTGTGTGACGAGTTGTGTGCGGTGCCACAGGGGGCCGGGCCGACCGGAGGTTCCGGGTCGGATAGCCTGATCGCTGGATATCTCTTCACATCAAGATTCAGAGATGTCCAGCACCAGGGGCCAGGAGCCCCCACCGCCAGCTGTCTAACGGAGATCGCCATGACCCGCACTCCCGTGAATGTCACCGTGACCGGCGCAGCCGGCCAGATCGGCTACGCGCTGCTCTTCCGCATCGCCTCCGGCCACCTGCTCGGCCCGGACGTGCCGGTCAACCTGCGTCTCCTGGAGATCCCGCAGGGTCTCAAGGCTGCCGAAGGCACCGCGATGGAGCTCGACGACTGCGCCTTCCCGCTGCTGCGCAACATCGAGATCACCGACGACGCCAATGTCGGTTTCGCCGGTGCCAACGTCGCCCTGCTGGTGGGTGCCCGACCGCGTACGAAGGGCATGGAGCGCGGCGACCTGCTCTCCGCCAACGGCGGCATCTTCAAGCCGCAGGGCAAGGCCATCAACGACAACGCCGCGGACGACATCAAGGTCCTCGTCGTCGGCAACCCGGCCAACACCAACGCGCTCATCGCGCAGGCCGCCGCCCCGGACGTACCGGCCGAGCGCTTCACCGCGATGACCCGCCTCGACCACAACCGCGCGATCTCGCAGCTGGCCGCCAAGACCGGTGCCGCCGTCTCCGAGATCAAGAAGCTGACGATCTGGGGCAACCACTCGGCGACCCAGTACCCGGACATCTTCCACGCGGAGGTCGCCGGCAAGAACGCCGCCGAGCTCGTCAACGACGAGGCGTGGCTGGCCGACACCTTCATCCCGACCGTCGCCAAGCGCGGCGCCGCGATCATCGAGGCCCGTGGCGCGTCCTCGGCCGCCTCCGCCGCCAACGCCGCCATCGACCACGTCCACACCTGGGTCAACGGCACCGCCGCCGGTGACTGGACGTCCATGGGCATCCCGTCGGACGGCTCCTACGGTGTGCCCGAGGGCATCATCTCGTCCTTCCCGGTCACCACGGAGAACGGCACGTACAAGATCGTCCAGGGCCTGGACATCAACGAGTTCTCCCGTACGCGCATCGACGCGTCGGTGCAGGAGCTCATCGAGGAGCGCGACGCGGTTCGCGAGCTCGGCCTGATCTGATCCGCGCGCTGATCTGATCCGCCCGCCCTTCGGGGCGCACCCCACAGCCCCCGGCAGCAGTCGCTGCCGGGGGCTGTGGGTTTTTTGCGCCGGTAATACGCGGCCGTGACCGGGGACTGCCGACAGAGCGCGTATGGGCTCTCCGGCCGGACCTGCTGGAACGGACCCCGGCGGCCATCGATGGCGGACAGGCGTGACCGTGCGGCCCAGGGCGGTTACCCCTTCCGCAGCTCGTCCGCGATCCCGCGCACGGCCGCCATGGCCCGGCGCTGCAACCCGGGGCCGAACGTGATCCGGGTGGCGCCCAGCCGTCCCAGCGCGTCCGGGGCCGGCCCGTCGGGCAGGCCGAGGGCGTTGAGCGGGGCCGGGACGGCGGCGGCCAGCCGGGGCAGGGCCTCGGGCGGGGCCGCGATCGGGTAGACGCAGTCCGCGCCCGCCGCCACGTACAACAGGGCGCGGCGCACCGTCTCCGCCTCCTGGTCCGTTCCGTCGGGGACGCCGTGGACGTAGGTGTCGACGCGGGCGTTGACGAAGAGCCGGTCGCCCGCGACCGCCCGCACCTCCGCCAGCCGGTCCGCCTGCCGCTGCGCGTCGACGAGGGCGCCGTCGACCGAGTCCTCCAGATTGCAGCCGACGGCCCCGGTCTCCAGGAGCCGTTCCACCAGCTCCTTCGGTGCCAGCCCGTAACCCCCTTCGATGTCTGCCGAGACGGGCACGGCGACCGGGACGGCACGGACGATCCTGGCCACGGCCGCGAACATCTCGGCGGCGGGCGTCGCCCCGTCCTCGTAGCCGAGCGAGGCGGCGACCCCGGCGCTGGGTGTGGCGAGCGCCGGGAAACCCGCCTCGGCGAAGACGCGGGCGCTTGCCGCGTCCCACGGGCCGGGCAGGACCAGCGGGTCGCCGGGCGCGCGGTCGTGGTGCAGGGATCGGAGGACGGATGCGGTCATCGCGGAGGCTCCCGGGGCGGTTCTACGAAGGGGCGGGCAGAGGGGCGAGAGGCGGGCAGCGGGGCGGGCGGGGTGCGGGACGCGGCGGGCGTGCCGGGTCAGTGCTTGATGTCGCCCGGCTTGTAGTGGCCGGGGGCCTTGCGGGTGGCCACGGCGAACCGGTTCCAGGCGTTGATCGCCGCGATCGCGGCGACGAGATGGGCGAGCTCGGTCTCGTCGAAGTGCTCGGCGGCCTTCTCCCACACCTCGTCCGGCACGAAACCGTCGGTCAGTACGGTCACGGCCTCGGTCAGCTCGATGGCCGCGATCTCCTTCGGCGTGTAGAAGTGCTGCGACTCCTTCCACGCGCTGAGCTGGACGATCCGCTCGACGGACTCGCCCGCCGCGAGCGCGTCCTTGGAGTGCATGTCGAGGCAGTACGCGCAGTGGTTGAGCTGCGAGGACCGGATCCTCACCAGCTCCCCGACGACCGGGTCGAGGCCCCTGTAGGACGCGGCGTCCAGCCGGACCATGGCTTTGAAGACATCGGGGGCCTTCTCGGCCCACTCCTGCAGACGAGGAGTGTGTTCGGGGTTGAGTTCGGAGGGCGGTTGGCTGTGCTCGTGCGTCGTCATGGGTATGACGCTACGCGGCGGGCGGCGCAACTGTATGGTCCATTTCCATGACAGATCCCTGGGCCGCTTTCGGTGCCGACCTGCATCTGGAGACGACGGGTTCGGCAGGGCTGCGGGCCGGGCTCATGGACGCCCTGCGCGAGGCCGTACGGACGGGGCGGCTGGCGCCCGGCACCCGGCTGCCGTCCTCCCGCAGCCTCGCCGTCGACCTCGGTATCGCCCGGAACACCGTTGCCGACGCGTACGCGGAGCTGGTCGCCGAGGGCTGGCTCACCGCCCGGCAGGGTTCGGGGACCAGGGTGGCGCAGCGGGCCGAGCCGCGCCCGGCGGCCAGGAGGACGGCGCGGGCCCGGCCGGTGCACTCCCGGCCCGTCCACAACCTCCTGTCGGGATCGCCCGACCTCTCGACGTTCCCGCGCGCCGACTGGCTCAAGGCGGCCCGCCGCGCCCTGACCGCCGCGCCCAATGACGCCTTCGGATACGGAGACCCGCGCGGGCGCGTCGAGCTGCGCACCGTACTCGCCGACTATCTGGCCCGCGCCCGCGGTGTGTACGCGGATCCGGAGCGGATCGTGATCTGCGCCGGTTTCATGCAGGCGCTGAAGCTGATGGGGGCGGTGCTGCGCAAGCGGCGGGTGCGGGAGGTGGCCATCGAGTCGTACGGACTCGACGTGCACTGGCAACTGCTCGCGGATGCCGGGCTGCGCATGCCCTGCCTGCCGGTCGACGGGCTCGGGGCCAGGACCGGCGAACTGGCCGGGCTGCGCGGTGTGGGCGCGGTCCTGATGACGCCCGCGCACCAGTTCCCGACGGGGGTGCCGCTCCACCCCGACCGGCGGGCCGCGGCGGTCGACTGGGCGCGCGGCACGGGCGGGCTGATCCTGGAGGACGACTACGACGGCGAGTTCCGCTACGACCGGCAGCCGGTCGGCGCGCTCCAGGGGCTCGACCCGGAACGCGTCGTCCACCTGGGGACGACCAGCAAATCCCTGGCGCCGGGGCTGCGGCTGGGGTGGATGGTGCTGCCAGGAAGCCTGGTGCAGGAGGTGACCGAGGCGAAGGGGCTGAGCGACTGGTCGTCGAGCGCGCTGGAGCAGTTGACGCTCGCGGAGTTCATCACGTCGGGCGCGTACGACCGCCACGTGCGGGCGATGCGGCTGCGCTATCGGCGCCGCCGTGATCAACTCGTCGCGGTACTGGCGGAACAGGCCCCCGATGTCCGGGTCAGCGGTATCGCCGCCGGTCTGCATGCCGTCCTCGAACTCCCGGAGGGCACCGAGGCAGCGGCGCTGCGGGCGGCCGCGTGGCAGGGGCTCGCGCTGGAGGGACTCTCACGCTTCCGGTGCCCGCAGGCGCCGCCGGGGCGCGACGCGCTGGTCATCGGGTACGGTGCGCCGACCGACAGTGCCTGGGCGGGGGCGCTGGAAGCCCTGTGCCGGGTGCTTGCCTGAGACCGGGAACGTGAAGGCCCCGCCCGGGAACGGTCCGGGCGGGGCTCGTGCCCCTCACCGCGCGGGGCTGAGGAGCGCGCGGCAACGGGTCAGCCGACGGCACCGAGGATCGGCGCCCAGGTGGGACCGGTGAGTGCGGCCACCGCCTGCTTCTGGGAGAGCGGGGGAGCGTCACGGGTCGGCTTCGGCCTGTTTCCACTACCGAAGTCGCCGGCGGTGTTCCACTGCACCATCTGAAGCTGGGCGCCGGTCGACTTCAGGGTCACCGTCGTCGTCCAGCGGTGAGCGATGTCGGAGTCGGGGACGGGGTCGGCACCGATCGGCTGCCTTTCCGCGATCTTCTCCGACATCACCAGGGCTCCGCCGGGAAGCGCGGCACTGCTCGGCAGTTCGCTCAGCTTGCAGGTGTCGCCGACCTCGGCACGCCCGGCCGTATGGTCGCAGTTCAGCCCTTCGCCGTCCCTGAGCGGCAGCTTGAGCCGCAGGGCCGAAACGCCGACGTTGGCGGCGCCGTGCCCGTCGTTGACGTCCACTGCGCCGTTGGCGACCCACCCGCCGGACGGATTCGAGGGGTCGTTGCTCTGTCCGTGCTCCTGCCCGAACCGGCCCCCGGGGAACGTCTTCTTCACAGCGTCGATCATCTGGGTGCCGGTGATCGACGAACGGGGCATCGCCAGCGCCACCGTTTCCATGTCGGACCCTGCGGAGCGAGTCCCGGCGAGCACGCCGGGGAGCACCAGGCCGGCTGCCGCGATCGCGGCGCAGGCGCCGACCCCGGCGATGACGCCCGCGCTGCGCCGACGTCGACTGCGGCTCCGCCCGCGCTCGACGGCTCCGCTCGTGAGCGTGGTGAGATCGGGTTCGAGGGAGTCGGTCGCGCGGTCCAGGGCGTGTGCGAGGTCTGCTTCGAACGGCATGCTGGCGTCACCTTTTCTGTCGCTGATGGGGAGTTTGCGGTGGGTTCGACCTGTGTGCACCGGTGTTCAGTGCGGAACCAGGTCGGACAGGCTGTCGCCGAGCAACGCGCGCACCCTGTTGAGTGCCCGGGTGCCCTGGGAGCGGACCGCGCTGCTGCTCAGCTTGAGCATCCGGGCGGTCTCCTCGATGCTGCGGTCCTCCCAGTAGCGCAGCAGCAGCACCGCCCGGTCCCGGGGCGGCAGTTGGCCGAGCGCGTCCAGCAGGGTGAGCCGCAGTGCGGCGTCCGGGCCGGCCGCCGCGCTGTCGGGCATGTTCCCGATGGGGCGCTCGCCGGTGCTCCGCCGACGCCGCAGGGTGAGGGAGGTGCGGATCAGAACCGTCTGGGCGTAGGCCGCCGGGCTGTCCGCTCTGGCCACCCGCTTCCAGTGCACGTACACCCGGCTGAGGGTTTCCTGGACCAGGTCCTCGGCGAGATGTGTGTCGCCGGCCGCGAGGACGTATGCCGAGCGGTACAGCGCCTTCGCCCTCGCGGCCACGAACTCCAGGTACTGATCCTCCTGTGCTGATTTCACTCGGCCCCCGCCTGTTCTCTTGTTCCGTGATCCCCGTGCATACCCCTCTTGACTACGTGAGACGGCAGGATGTCGCGCGCGGCAGGAGCACCTTCTTTGCCACCTTTTCCACCGCTGCCGCGTCAGCAGTGTCTTCTCTCGCTGGTCCCCGTCCCGGTCGGGCTCGGGGTTGCCCGGCTCCGCCCCGTGTCGTCACGCGGAGCCGAACGGCCGTCATCGGGTGGGCTGCCGGGCGTGAGTGGGTCCGGAGCCCTGGGAAGTCCCCGCCGACGACGGAAGCTGTGGGCGAGGGGTTACGGGAGATCCACGACGGTCACACCACGCAACTCGCGGTGGAGGCGGGACGCGAGCATGCCGGGAAACCGGGGCTTGCTGTAAGCGGAAAGGAAGTCGGTTTCCGACTCCCGCCGGCCGTCGGCCGTCACGGTGCAGGCGGTTCCCGACACCCCGTAGAGCTGTGGTTTCCGCACACGCAGAACGGCGTACTCGGTGCGGCGCAGGAACGGGCAGTACCACGCGGAGACCCGGGCGCACCGGGCGCACAGGGGCGGCATGGACGTGATGGACCGCTCGGGCCATGTCGGGGGCGAGTCCTCGCGCCGCCAGTCGATGAACAGCCAGCCCTGTTTGTTCCGGTCGGCCGGCCCGGCGCACACCTGGCACAGCATGTCTTCCATGCACGCGCGTTGCCGGTGCGCGTGCATGCACTCGTACAAGGGGCGCCCCCTGCCCGGCCCGTCGTACATGCGAATCCGGAGATTCCCGTGGTTGTCCCGGTCCGTGGGCGTCGGGACGGTGTAGGCGAGCCGGGGCCCGCCCGGGGTGATCTCAACGGTCAGTTCGGACAGCCGGGTGGCGACATCAGTGCTCCGCGACGTGACGTAGGGAACCATGAACGGCGGGGGTTCTTCCGTCTCCGGCGCTGCCTCTGCGTTGGCTCGGCGCGTGTGGCCGTACTGACTGTCGACGAGGGTGCTCATGCCTTCCCGATCTCTCCTCTGGCGGATGGAGCCGCCCGACTGCCACCGTCCCCTATGACATGGGGGCGGCCGGGCGGGGTTCTTGTGGGCTACGTGCTGATCAGGGCGTCCGTCTTTGGGGTGAACTCCGGTATGAGCAGGACGCGGGCGGTGAGCCCGTACCAGGTCGTCTCGTCCTTGGCAATGAACTCGAACTCGGCGCCCATGGCGAGCCGTTGCAACGCCTCGCCCTGGCGCTCGTCGTCAACCGCCCAGGCCCGCAGCTCGGCCGGTGCGTCAGCCGCGGAGCGGAGTGCCCGTTCGCACACGGACCGGGGAATCCACAGGGCGCCGGGGTCCGGATCCAAGCCGCTCGCGAGCCGTTCGGCCTGTCCCCGGAGCCACCGGAGCGCAAGCCGGGGAGTCGCGACGAGCACTCCGCCGAGATAGACGGTCGTCCGGTCGTCGCCCGCATACGCCTCGGCAAGGTACTGATCCTGAGACGCGCAGGGGTTCGCGCTCACAGTCCACCCCGCCTGCTCCTGAGGTTCCGCAACGCGTTCTCGGCGCTCAGCCGCTCGGCGGGGGTGAGCGCGCGGACCCACTCGGGCTCGGCCTCCCACTCGGTGCCGCCACCGAGCGGCCGCAGGGACCAGTGCGGGCCGGCGAGCCCGCGGAACTCTCCTACGCGGCCACCGTGACTCGCATCTGCCATGAGCGTGCCGGGGGTTGGAGTGCGGAGGGATTCCTGTCCGTTCGGGAGGCCGTTCTTCGCAATCATGAGCCACTCCTCTCCGTAGTCATTCCGCTACCGGGAGGCCCAGCATTGACCTAGGGTCGGACTGTCTTCAACTTGCGCAGATTGCTCTAAGGGTTGGACGCGCAGATGGTGAACCGTAAGGAACTGGACCCCGAAAAGTCGCCGGGCGCAAAGTTTGGGCAGCGTTTACGCCAGTTACGGGATGGGCGCGGCTGGACACAGGACGAGCTGGGTGCACGCATGGGGTGCACCGGAACGCATATTTCCGCCGTGGAAACTGGTCGCCGCCCTCCAACCAGACGCTTTGCAGCAAGCGCTGACAGGGTGTTCGGCACCGGAGACGGACTCGAACGCCAGAGTCGTGCCGTTCGGTACACGGCGCTGCTGGAAGGCTTCCCGGAGTACGTCAGGCATGAGGCACGCGCGGCAGAGATGAGGCTCTATGAAGTCGGTGTCATCCCTGGACTGCTCCAGACGCCGGAGTACGCGGCGACGCTGGAGGCGGACGCCGTACGCCGGGAAGCAATCACCCCTGAGCAAGCCAGTGAGCGAGTCGCTTTGGTGGCGGAGCGGCAAGCCACACTTGCTCGTTCCCCATCACCCCTGATCTTCGCGGTACTTGATGAAGAGTGCATCCTTCGGCCGATGGGCGATCCTGAGATCATGGATGCTCAGTTCGCTCAGTTCGCTCAGTTGCTGGAGTTCGCCGAGTTGCCGAACACCACGCTTCAAATCGCCCCGTTCCGCATGGGGGCACGTCGGCCGTTCAGTCTGCCCATTACGGTGCTGACTCTGCCGGACCGCTCGCTCATGTCATACGCCGAGTCCTCCCAGCGAGGGCACTTGGAGCGCGAAACAAGCTTCGTGCTGCCCATACTGACGGCCTGCCATCAACTACAGGCCGAAGCACTGTCTCAAGCAGCATCCGTGGCCTTGATCGAGCAGGTACGAAAGGGCACCCCGTGACCGAATCCCCCCGTTGGCACAAGTCCTCATACAGCGGCAACGGAGGCCAGTGCGTAGAGGTCGCCGCCAACCTCGTCGCTTTGCGCGGCGTGGTTCCCGTCCGTGATTCGAAGAGCCCGGGTGGTCCCGTTCTGGACGTTCCCGTCGCGGCGTTCGCGTCCTTCGTGGCGGGTGTCAGGGCTGGAGAGTTCGGCACCGTCTGACCGGCTGGTTCGGCGTCGTCCCATCGTGCCGGGCGTGGCGGGGCTTCGTGCTGCCCGGACGTGACGAAGGCCCCGCCGCACCCATTGGGTTCCCGTGACCGTCGCGAACTCCGGCTCAGGGTGGGCGAGTTGCGGGCCCGCAGCGTCTGGCTCGGGCCTCTCGGGCGGCGCCCGCGCGGTGGGTGCCGCGCCTTCGTCAGGCCGTGACGAAGGGGCGGAGGTGGCCCGCGTCGTGGCCGGACTGGAACGCGGCCCAGGCTTTGCCGAGCCGGTCGACCGCGACCCGCAGGGTTGCTGGTTCGTGCACGAACGACAGGCGGAGGTGATCGGCGAAGCCGCGGTCGGGCGAGGTTCTGGCGCCGGGGAGTACCTGGACTCCGTATCCGAGGGCGAGTTGGGCGAAGGTCTCCGCTTCGCCGAACGGGAGCCGCACCCACAGGAAGGGGCCGCCCGACGGGCGGGCCCACGACCAGGTCGGCAACCGTGTCCGCAGGAGTTCGGTCAGCAGGTCGAGGCGCGCGGTCAGTTGCTCCCGCCGTGCCGTGGCCATGTCCTCGGACACCGGCAGGAGACGGGAGGCCAGTTGCTGGCCGACGTGTGAGGATCCGAGGTCCGCCACGACCTTCAGGCGGGCGAGCCTGGTCATCAGCGCTTGGGGCGCCCGCAGCCAGCCGATTCGCAGGCCGGGCCAGAAGAGCTTGCTCAGGGATCCGATGGTGACGCCGGAAGCGGCGGTCGGCAGGGGGCGCCAGCGTCCTTCGAAGACCAGGTCGGCGAGGGTTGTGTCGTCGACGACCGGGACACCGGCGTGCTCGGCGAGCCGGGCGATCTCGGTGCGCCGCTGGGTGCTCATGACCGCGCCGGTGGGGTTCTGACAGGTCGTCATCACGTACAACAGCGAGACGGGACAGCGGGCGAGCGTCTCGCGCAGCGGGCCTACCTTGATGCCCTCGGCGTCGGTGGGCAGCGCGAGGAGTGTTGCCCCTGCGGCGTGGGCGGCGTCGAGGGCACCGACATAGCCGGGGTTCTCGGTGACGATGACGCCGCCGTTGCGGCCGAACAGCGTGAAGAGCAGGCTGATCGCCTGCTGTGCTCCGCTGGTGACGAGCACTTCTTCGGCCGTGGTCGGCAGCCCGAGCCGGGTGTAGCGGGCGGCGATCTGGGCCCGCAGGGAGGGAAGGCCGAGCGGCTGGTAACCGAAGTCGGTGGTCAGTGCGTGCAGGTCGGTGATGTCCGACGCCAGGCGGGGTACCACGTCGGGGCCGACGACGACGGATCCGGACAGGTCCACCACGCCGGCCGCCGGCTCGCCCGGCAGCTTGCCCGACGGCAGGGCCGCGGCGGGGACCGCGGGACCGATCCAGCGGCCGGAGGCGACGACCCGGGTGCCGCTGCCGCGCGCGCTCTCCAGCAGGCCCTCCTCGCGCAGCAGCCGGTAGGCGCCGATCACGGTGGTCCGGCTGACGCCCAGCAACCGTGCGAGGTCGCGCTCGGAAGGCAGCTTGGAACCGGCGCCGGCCTCACCCCGGCGCACGGCATCACGGAGGCCCTCGGCCAGTCGTTGGTAGAGCGGTCCAGATGAGCCACTGATGAGACCAGCTGACAGGGTCGAGGCATCCATGCAGTCCAATGTTGCCCTGATTGGATATCGGAAACAATGCCAATCAACCCGCATGCTCGCGCCATGGACTCTTTCCCGGCCTTTGAGACTCTCCTTGCGCATGCCGATACCGATCCGGACGAACTGGGTGTCGCGCCGCCCATCCACCAGGCGGTGAACTATTCGGCCGCCACGGCAGAGGACTTCGACGCACTCAACGAGCAGTCCCAGCCCCTGCGCTACTACCGGCGCTACGGCAACCCGACGCAGGCCCGGCTGGAGCGCGTCGTCGCGGCTGTGGAGGGTGCCGAGGCAGCCCTGGCCACGGCATCCGGCATGGGGGCGATCACCACAGCCGTGGTCGCCCTGCTGTCCCAGGGCGACCATGTCGTCGCCCAGCACAGCATGTACGGCGGCACGCTGAGTCTGCTGCGAGATGTCGCACCCCGCTTCGGTGTCGAGGTGACCTTCGTGGACCAGACCGACACCGATGCCTTCGTCCGGGCCCTCACACCGCAGACCAAGCTGATCATGCTGGAGACGCCCAGCAATCCGCTGCTCCGGCTGACCGATGTGGAAGCGGTCACCGCGTCGGCCCGCGCCCGGGGCATCCTCACCTTCGCCGACAACACCGTGGCGACCCCCTTCAACCAGAGGCCGCTGGAGCAGGGCGTGGACCTCGTCATGCACAGCGTCACCAAGGCCATATCAGGGCATGCGGACGTGCAGGCCGGGATCGTGCTCGGGAGCGGCGAGCTGATCGAACGGCTCTGGAGAGCACACACCATGGTGGGCTCGGTGATCAGCCCGTTCGATGCCTGGCTCGCGCTGCGCGGCTTGCGGACACTGTCGTTGCGGGCGGAGCGGCAGAACCAGTGCGCGCAGGCCGTCGCGGAGTACCTGGCCGGTCACCCCGCGGTACGAACGGTGAACTACCCCGGGCTTCAGGGGCATCCCCAGCACGACCTCGCGAAGCGGCAGATGCGGGGTTTCGGTGGACTGCTGAGCTTCGAGCTCCGCGGCGGCCGGGCCACGGCCGAGCAGCTCATCTCGGCGCTGCGCCTTCCGGTGCGTTCCCCCAGCCTGGGCGGCACCCGCTCGACGCTGGTGCGGCCCGCCGCGATGTGGTCGAACGAACTGACCGAGGAGGAACTCGCCGAGGCCGGAGTCCCGGGCGGCCTGATCCGGTTCGCGGTCGGCCTCGAACACGAAGCAGACCTGATCGCCGATCTCGGCCAGGGGCTCGCTTCGTCGGCCTCGTCGGCGAACTGCTCGACCACGCCCGGGAACTGACCGAGCGCGTCATACGCCACCCGGCCACCGCGGTCACGGCCTGCCTGAACGCCGTTCGGGAGCGTTCCTCGCGTGGCGGCCGGACGCGCGGTGGTCAGGAGAGCGCCGCGGCGGTCGGGAGAACGCCGTGGCGGTGGCGGCAGGTGTGACGGTGGCGGCAGGTGTGGCGCATGGCGCACGACGAACGGCGCGTTTACGGGGCGGTCCTGGGCGGCGAAGGAATGATCACGTGCTCGTCGACGACGGCTCGTCGGGGGCGTCCGCCCCGGAGTGCTGCGGGATGCCGCCGATGCGGATCGCGTGGGTGCTGTCGAGAGGGACGGGCCGACTGCAGGCGTCGCAGACGGTGCGCGGATGGAGTTCCGCGCCGCAGTCGTGCCCGAACACCGTCGGGGGTTCTCCCTCGGTCACATAGAGGTCGCCCCATTCCTTGAGGGCGAGCAGGACCGGGTGCAGCGCGAGTCCGGTCTCGGTCAGCGTGTACTCGTAGCGCGGCGGGTGGGCCTGGTAGAGCTCCTTGGCCAGGACGCCGTGCTCCACGAGCTTCTTCAGCCGGGCGGTGAGGATGTCCCGGCTGGCGCCGGTGTTCGCCGCGATCTGGTCGAAGCGGCGCACCCCGAGGAACACCTCCCGCAGTGCGAGCAGACTCCAGCGTTCACCGATGACGGCGAGCGAGTTCGCGATGGAGCAGGGGCGCGGGCGGGCGACGGTCATCGGCGTGGACCTCCGGGGAATTGGCGGAGTGCGGGCGGGGCACGGCATGGGCGGGGCACGGCACGGGCGGGCGCCGCTTCGGGGGCAGAGCCTGCGGTCTGCCGGTCTGCCGGTCTGCCGGTCTGCCGGTCTCCCGTCCTCACCGGTCTCGTGGCGGGCCGGTACGGCCCGGACCGAGGGGTGCCCGGCACGTCTCGGCGGGAGCCCCGGGCTCACCTGCCGCCCAGCGGTGCGTCACCCATCATCTGCCTTCCGAGCCGCTTGCCCTCTCAGTGTAAACCAGCGAGTTGGAAAAATAGACCCACCAGTGAGCCTGCGACCGACGGGTCACCGAGGGATGCGTTTGTTTTTCCAACTAACATCTTTATAGTGAGTCCTGTTTTCCAACTATCTGGTTCGAGCATCACTTCGGGCTCGATCGAACGAGGAGACCGGAATGAGGACTTCACTACCCGGCAGCACGTGTGCCACCGATGAGGCGGTGGCCCGGATCGACCCCTTGTGGCGGTCCTGGGCGGGTGCACACGGGGGCCATGTCGCGGCGGCGGCGCTCATCGCCGTGCGGGAACGGGCCGCCGGGCAGGGCCGCCCGGTCCGCGCCCTGACCGCGCACTTCCTCGCCCCCGTCGACACCCGTCCCCTCCACCTGTCCCTGGCCGGGCCCCGAGTGGGGGGCCGGGCCTCGACCTGTCTCTTCACGGGTCATCAGGGCGGAGCCCCGGTGCTCGCGGGGTCGGCGTTGTTCGGCTCCGGCCGCCCGGGGCCCAGCTGCGACGGGCGGACCTTCCCCCAGGTGCCGGGTCCGGCCGACTGCGTGCCCCTCGACTTGTCAGCCGGGTCCGTGGCCTTCGCCCGGCAGGTGGAGGTGCGTCCCGCGACCGAGGCGCTGCCTCTCGCCGGGGGCGAGTCGGCCGAGCTGGTCGCCTGGGTGCGGTTCACCGATGGGCGGGCCCTGGACGAGGCCGCCGTCGTCACCCTCACCGATGTCCTCCCGCCCGCCCTGTTCGCATGCTGGCGCACCCCGCGCCCGGTGCCGACCGCCGAACTGACCGTCCACTTCACCGACACGCTGGACGCCGGGGCACTCGCGGGCTGGGCCCTGGTCCGGATCCGTACCGAACAGGCCGGCAGCGGCTGGGTGGTGGACGACAGCGAGGTGTGGTCGGCCGACGGCCGGCTGCTGGCCCTCGCCCGGCAGGCCCGCGTCGTCCAGGGCGCCCCCGCGCAGAGCGCGTCCTTGTCCTCGGTCACGGCCTCCCCGCAGGAGACCTCGTGAACATCGACGGAGCCGTCGCGCTCGTCACCGGAGCCAACCGCGGACTGGGCCGCGTTTTCGCCCGCGGCCTGCTGGCGCGCGGCGCGCACACCGTGTACGCGGCAGCGCGTGACCCGCAGGCCGTGGCCGACCCCGGGCTGACGCCCGTCGCGCTCGACATCACCGACCCGGCCTCCGTGGCCGCGGCCGCCGAGCGCTGCGCGGACACCACGCTCGTGGTCAACAACGCGGGCATCCTGCGCGGTGGTTCGCTGCTCACCGCGGACTCCCTCGACGGGGCGCGCGCCGAGCTGGAGACCAACCTGTTCGGCACGCTCGCCATGTGCCGCGCCTTCGCCCCCGTTCTGGGCCGGAACGGCGGCGGGGCCCTGGTCAACGTGCTCTCCGCGCTCTCCTGGCACGCGCTGCCCCAGATCGGCTCGTACGGCGTCTCCAAGGCGGCGGCCTGGTCGATGACCAACGCGGTGCGCGAAGAGCTGCGCGCGCAGGGCACCCTCACGGTCGCCGTGCACGCCGCGTTCATCGACACCGACATGGCCGGCCACGTCGACCAGCCCAAGATCAGCCCTGCCGACGTGGTCGACCAGGTCCTCGACGCCGTCGC
This sequence comes from Streptomyces sp. NPDC087845, assembly GCF_044742755.1. Taxonomy (NCBI): domain Bacteria; kingdom Bacillati; phylum Actinomycetota; class Actinomycetes; order Kitasatosporales; family Streptomycetaceae; genus Streptomyces; species Streptomyces sp. NPDC087845. The sequence goes on along the minus strand of NZ_JBIUVC010000001.1, from coordinate 495,924 downwards.
GGCCGACCGCGAGGAAGTCCTCGCCGACGCCATCACCCGCCAGATCAAGTCCATGCTGTCCGCAGGAGCGAACCATGACCACTGACCTACGTGACCCGGCAGCCGAGGAACGCGGCAACGCCGCCGGCAGCCGCCCCGGGCCGGTCCTCGTCGCCGCCTGCCTGGGGCTGTTCACGGTGTTCCTCCAGACCACCGAGACCATCGGCACGCTCGGCGCCGTCCAGGCCGACCTTCGCCTCGACCCGGCCGACATGGTGTGGGTGCCCAGCATGTACACCCTGGTCGTGGCGTCCTGCGTGCTCGGCGCCGGCGCCCTGGCCGACCGGTGGGGGCGGCGGCGCGTCTTCCTGGCCGGGACCGCGGCGATGGCCGCGGGCGCTCTGACGCTGATCTTCTCCGACAGCCTGGCCACCGTCCTCACCGGTCAGGCGATCGCCGGCCTGGGCGGCGCCCTGATCACCCCCAGCTCGCTCGCGCTGATCACCCACGCCGTCCGCGACCCGCGCCGCCGCGCCGGGGCGATCGCCGCATGGGCGGCCACCTCCGGGCTGGGCCTGGCCGTCGGCCCCCTCGTCGCGGGCCTCGCGCTGCGCTGGTGGACCTGGCACACGGCGTTCTGGCTCAACCTCGTCGTGGCAGGTCTTGCGGCGGCGGTCGCGCTCGGCCGGGTCACGGAGTCCCGCAATCCCGCCCAACGCCTCGACTGGGCAGGCCAGTTCACCGCGATCGCCGGTCTGGCGCTGCTGGTCTTCTGGCTGATCGACGGCGGCCACCACGGCTACGGCTCGGCACGGGCCCTGGCCGCCGCCGCGGCGGCGGTCCTCCTGCTGGCCGCCTTCACCGTGGTCGAACTGCGCCGCGCGGCGCCCATGGTCGACCTGCGGCTGATGCGCGATCCGTCCTACGGTGCCTCACTGCTGCTGGCCGCGACCGTCCTGTTCGGCTTCGTCGGCCTCTCCCTCCTCCAGGTGCTGTGGCTGCAACGGGTGCGGGGGCTGACCGCCCTGCAGGTGGGCGTGCAACTCCTCGCGGAATTCGGTGCGTTCATCGCGGCCTCGGTCCTGGCCGGAATACTCGTACGCCGACTCGGTCCGCGCGTCCTGATCACGGCGGGCCTGCTGCTGGCCGCCGGCGGCGCCGCCCTCTTCGCGCGGGTCGAACCGGACACCGTCTTCGCCGGATACGCCGCCGCCTTCGTCCTGTTCGGCCTCGGCTGCGGTCTCGCCAACGCCCCGTCCACCGCACTCGCCGTCGGCCACGTCCCGCACGGCCGCGAGGGCGAGGCGGGCGGCACCGTCAACGCCGCCCGCCAGATCGGCGCGGTCCTCGGCACCAGCATCCTCGGCACACTGATCACCACACGCTTCGAGGACCGCCTCACCCACGTCCGCGACCCGCGCACCGCCTTCACCGACGCGGTCGGCTACGCCACCTGGATCGCGGTTGCCGTCCTCCTCGCCGGCACGGCCGTGGCACTCGGGCTGTCGGTATGGTCCCGCCGCAGGGCGACCGTCCGGTGACCGCGGCGAACGGGGCACTGGCGAACGGGGCACTGGCGAACAAGGCACTGGGGGGAGCCGAACGCGACCCCGGTCGAAGAGCCTGACGCACCACCGGTCACCCCTCAGTTGGGACAACTAGGGAACGACCGCGCCGAAGGGGAGGCCGTCGGGGTCGGCGCCTCCCCCGTCGGGCCCGCCCGGCTCCCCGGGCGTCCGCCCGGCGCGGTTCGCGCCGATTGCGGACGGTGCGGACGGTGCAGGCGGTGCGGGCGGGCTCAGACCGGTTCGGGGGCGTCCTGCGGTGCCTCGCCGAACCGGGCCAGGGCCAGCGCACCGGCCACCGCCACCACGAAACCGGCGACCGCCAGCCAGCCGAGGCCCTCACGGGTACGGTCCCCGAGCCAGACGACGCCCACCAGCGCCGGGCCGATCGTCTCGCCGAGCACCATGCCGGCCGTCGCCGTCGTCACCGAACCGCGCTGCAGCGCCGAGGTGAGCAGCAGGAACGCCGAACCGCCGCCCAGCAGCAGCGCGTACACGGCCGGGTTGGTGAGCAGCGCGGACGGGGACAGGTCGTCGATCAGCCGGACGGTGACCTCGACCACCCCGAAACCGCACCCCGCGCCCAGCCCCAGGACGAGAGCCCGCGGCTTCTCCGGGAGGCGTCCGGCCACCGTGCCGATCAGCAGAATGCCGAGGGCGATCCCCAGCATCCACCAGGTCAGAGTCGCCGAACCGGTCCCGTGGCCCTCGCCGCCGGAGGCGAGCCCCAGCATGCCCAGCCCCGCGCAGACGATCCCGACCGCGGTCCACTCGACGCCGCTCAGCCGCACGCCGAGCAGCCGGGCGGCGACCACGGCCGTCACCGCGAGGCTCGCGGCCAGGGCGGCGCCCACCGCGTAGATCGGCAGGGACCGCAGGGCGACGATCTGGAGGACGAAACCGCAGCCGTCGAGGGCGAGTCCGGCGAGGTAGCGCCACTGCCGCAGGGCGCGCAGCAGCAGGGCCGGATCGACTCCCGCGTCCGAGCCCGGCTCGGCGGCGGCCCGCGAGGCGACGGCCTGGAGGACGGAGGCCGTACCGAAGCAAACAGCGGCGCCGAGTGCGCAGATCATCCCGAGGAGCACACCAAGGACTCTACTTGCGGACGTTCGGTGGACCCGCTTTCGGCCGTAACTTGCGGCCGTTTGTCTGATAAGTGGAGCAAGAGATTGGTTTGTTGGCTTGATTCGTAAATCATTCGCGGGAGTCGTGCGGCTGTGGATCGCGAAGGGGCAATGTCTGCCAGTTCCGATCTTGTCGTACGTGTCGTCGAGTGGCGGTCGTACGGTCACATGTGTGCAGCTTCGCTATTCCTTCCGTATGGAGCCGACGACAAGGGCAGCGCATGACGTTGTCGCGGGCGTTCGGTTGTGCGCGGGTGGTGTGGAACGACTGCCTGCGGGCGCGGCGGGAGACCCGCGCTGCGGGCGAGCGGTTCTTGAAGTCGGCGGAGCTGTCGGAGCGGTTCATCACCGAGGCGAAGAAGACCAGGCGGCGACTGAACCGGGATGGAGGCCGTCCAGGGACGAGGCGGCCGGGCTCGGCATCCGGGAATCGGCGGGGCTGGTCACGGACGAGTACGCCCGCTTCCTGCCCCACGTCTTCCTCTGGATCCCGGCCCGGCGGCCCGGGCCCAGGGCTCAGCCGCGCAGGACGCCGCGGAGCTGCTCCAGCCCCCAGTCCAGGTCCTCCTTGCTGATCACCAGCGGCGGGGCGATCCGGATCGTCGAGCCATGGGTGTCCTTGACCAGCACCCCGCGGTCCATCAGCTTCTCGGAGATCTCCCGGCCGGTGCCGTGGCTCGGCGCGATGTCGACGCCCGCCCACAGCCCGCGCCCCCGCACCTCCTCCACCGCGCCCCCGCTCGCCAGCAGCCCCAGCTCCTGGTGGAGGTGTTCGCCCAACTCGGTCGCCCGCTGCTGGAATTCGCCGGTGCGGAGCATCGCGATGACCTCCAGCGCGACCGCGCAGGCAAGAGGATTCCCGCCGAACGTCGAACCGTGCTCACCGGGCCGGATCACCCCGAGCACGTCCTGCGAGGAGACGACCGCCGACACCGGCACCACACCACCGCCCAGCGCCTTGCCGAGTACATACATGTCCGGCACGACACCCTCGTGCTCACAGGCGAAGGTCTTCCCGGTCCGGCCCAGGCCCGACTGGATCTCGTCCGCGATGAACAGCACGTTCCGCTCGCGGGTGAGCTCACGGACCCGGGGGAGATAGCCGGGCGGCGGCACCAGCACCCCGGCCTCGCCCTGGATCGGCTCCAGCAGCACCGCCACGGTGTTCTCGGTCATCGCCTCCGCGAGCGCGGTCAGATCCCCGTACGGCACGATCTCGAACCCCGGCGTGTACGGACCGAAGCCCTCCCGCGCCTCCGGGTCCGTGGAGAAGCTGATGATCGTCGTCGTACGGCCGTGGAAGTTGTTCGCGGCGACGATGATCTTCGCCATGCCGTCCGGGACACCCTTCACCTGGTAGCCCCACTTGCGGGCGGTCTTCACCGCCGTCTCCACGGCCTCCGCTCCGGTGTTCATCGGCAGCACCGTCTCCATGCCGCACAGATCGGCGAGCTGGGTACAGAAATCGGCGAACCGGTCGTGGTGGAAGGCGCGCGAGGTGAGGGTCACCCGCTCCAGCTGCGCCCTGGCGGCGTCGAGCAGGCGCCGGTTGCCGTGACCGAAGTTGAGCGCCGAATATCCGGCGAGCATGTCGAGATAGCGCCGGCCCTCGACATCGGTCATCCAGGCTCCGTCCGCCGAGGCGACGACGACGGGCAGCGGATGGTAGTTGTGCGCGCTGTGCGCCTCGGCGGAGGCGATGGCAGTTTCCGTGGTCGACACGGGATCTCCGTTCGTCGTGCGGCGTGGGCGGGGGGTGGTGCCCACTTTGTATCGTCGGTCGCAACCCTGGCGAGGAAACCTTCAAATCACGGCGCGCCCGTTCCGCCGCGTGTTCCGGCCGCGTCTCCCGTCGTGCCTCCGGTGCCTCCCGCCGGCCTCCCGCCGCGTCTCCCGATTGTGGTGCTCGTCTCATTCGCGACGGTGCGTGTCCCGAGTCCCTCCGCCTTGCGTGCTGCTCCCGTGCCCCTTCCGCACCAGCTGCCGGAGATGGGTTCCGTACCTGAGACAATGGGTTTCATGGCCTCTGAACGCCCCCGCGTGCTCTCCGGAATCCAGCCCACCGCAGGCTCGTTCCACCTCGGCAACTACCTCGGTGCGGTCCGCCAGTGGGTGGCGCTGCAGGAATCCCACGACGCCTTCTACATGGTCGTGGACCTGCATGCGATCACCATTCCGCAGGACCCCGCGGAGCTGCGCGCGAACACCAGGCTCGCCGTCGCCCAGCTCCTCGCCGCCGGTCTCGACCCGGAGCGCTGCACGCTCTTCGTCCAGAGCCATGTGCCCGAGCACGCCCAGCTCGGCTGGGTCATGAACTGCCTCACCGGCTTCGGCGAGGCGTCCCGCATGACGCAGTTCAAGGACAAGTCCGCCAAGCAGGGCGCGGACCGCACCACGGTCGGCCTCTTCACCTACCCGATGCTGATGGTCGCCGACATCCTGCTGTACCAGGCCGACCAGGTCCCGGTCGGCGAGGACCAGCGCCAGCACCTGGAGCTGACCCGCAATCTCGCCGAGCGGTTCAACGGCAGCTACGGCGACACGTTCACCGTGCCCGACCCGTACATCCTCAAGGAGACGGCGAAGATCTACGACCTTCAGGACCCGTCGGCGAAGATGAGCAAGTCGGCGGCCACCCCGAAGGGCCTGATCAACCTCCTCGACGAGCCGAAGGCCACCGCCAAGAAGGTCAAGAGCGCGGTCACCGACACCGACACGGTCATCCGCTTCGACCGGGCCGAGAAGCCCGGCGTCAGCAACCTGCTCAGCATCTACTCCACGCTCACCGGCACCGGTGTCGCGGATCTGGAGCAGAAGTACGAGGGCAAGGGCTACGGTGCGCTCAAGACGGACCTCGCCGAGGTCGTGGTCGAGTTCGTCACACCGTTCCGCACCCGTACGCAGGAGTACCTGGACGACCCGGAGACCCTGGACTCGATCCTGGCCAAGGGCGCGGAGAAGGCCCGCTCCGTCGCGGCCGAGACCCTGGCCCGGACGTACGACCGGATGGGCTTTCTGCCGGCGAAGCACTGAGTCCAAGGACCCTGGCGGTTTCGCGGCCGCAGGCGTCACACTGGCGACGGGAAGTTGATCCGGTGGATGGCCGAAAACAGGCCATCGATCATCTGAGGACCATCGATCATCGAGGATTGAGGAGAACGACGTGGGGACCGTAACGCTCGGCGTTTCGATCGCGGTCCCGGAGCCCTACGGCAGCCTGCTCCAGGAGCGGCGCGCGAGCTTCGGGGATCCTGCCGCGTACGGCATTCCCACCCACGTCACCCTCCTCCCGCCGACCGAGGCCGAGGCGGCCGACCTGCCCGCGATCGAGGCGCATCTCGCCCAGATCGCGACCGGCGGCCGCCCCTTCCCGATGCGGCTCTCCGGCACGGGCACCTTCCGCCCCCTCTCGCCGGTCGTCTTCGTCCAGGTCGTCGAAGGGGCCTCGGCCTGCACCTGGCTGCAGAAGCGGGTCAGGGACAGCTCCGGGCCGCTGGTGCGTGAGCTCCAGTTCCCGTACCACCCGCATGTGACCGTGGCGCACGGCATCCCCGAGCGGGCGATGGACCGGGCGTACGAGGAGCTCTCCGACTACGAGGCCGCCTGGACCTGCGGTTCCTTCGCGCTGTACGAGCAGGGCCCGGACAGCGTCTGGCGCAAGATCAACGAGTTCCCGTTCGGCGCCGGGGGCGGTGCGCCCGCCGTGCCCGCGCAGGGTGGCTCCGCCGTGGACGAGCCCTCTCTGCAGCCCTGAACGAACCCCTCCCGGCCCTCGACCGACGCCCTCGCGCTCTCCGAGCGCCCCGCCGGCCCGCGGGCTCAGACCGGCAGGCGCCGGAACAACGGGCGCGGCACATGCCGCAGTGCCGACATCACCACCCGCAGTGACCCCGGTACCCACACCGTCTCCGAACCCCGCCGAAGCCCCGTCACGACGGCTGCCGCGACCTCGTCCGGAGTCGTCGTGAGCGGCGGCGCCTCCAGCGGTGCCGCGGCGAACCGGGCCGCGGAGAGCCGGGCCTTCGCGCGCGGGGTCCCGGCCGCCGCCCCCGCCGCCGTTTCCGGCCGCGGGTTCCGGGGCCGTACGACTCCGGGGCGTACGACCATCACCTGCACCCCCGTGCCCTGGAGCGCGTCCCCCAGCCCCTGCGCGAACGCGTCCAGGCCCGCCTTGCTGGACCCGTAGATGAAGTCCGTGCGGCGGACACGTTCGCCGGCCACCGAGGAGAGCACCACCAGCGAGCCGTGGCCCTGCGCCTGGAGCGCGCCGGCGCACACCAGTCCGGCGGAGACGGCGCCCGTGTAGTTGGTCTGGGCGACCCGGACCGCGGAGAGCGGCTCCTCCTCGTCACGCCCCTGGTCGCCCGCGATGCCGAAGGCGAGGAGCACCACGTCGATGTCGCCCTCGGCGAAGACCTTTCCCAGAGCGGTCTCGTGGGACGCGGAGTCCAGGGCGTCGAAGTCGACCGTACGGACGTCGGCGCCGCGGGTGCGCAGTTCGGCGGCGGCCGAGTCGAGCGCGGGGGAGGGGCGGCCCGCCAGCCAGACCGTACGGGTACGGCGGGCGATCAGCCGGCGTGCGGTGGCGAGAGCGATCTCCGACGTGCCGCCGAGAACGAGCAGGGACTGCGGGGCACCGAAGGCGTCCTTCACGGAAACACTCCTTGCAGAGGAGAGGAGAGGAGAGGAGAGGAGAGGAGAGGAGAGGGGAGGAGAGCAGAGGAGAGGAGAGGAGAGGGGCGGGCAGGAGGTGACAGGTCACAGGGACAGGCGGCGTGACAGGTCTGAGCGGAATGCCCCGTTCGGGTCCAGCTCGGCGCGCAGCGCCCGGAACTCGGCCAGCCGCGGATACATCACGGCCAGCATCTCCGGCCGCAGCCGCGAGTCCTTCGCCAGGCAGACCCGGCCACCGGCCCCCGCCACCTCCTCGTCCAGCGAGTCCAGGAACCCGGCCAGGCCCGGCAGGGCGGCGGGCAGGTCGAGAGCGAGCGTCCAGCCGGGCATCGGGAACGACAGCCAGCCCGGGTCTCCCGTGCCGAACCGCTTGAGGACGGCGAGGGACGACGGGCAGCGCCGCTGCGAGATCAGGCGCACGATCCGGCGCAGCGCCTCCTCCTGACCGTGCCCGACGACGAACTGGTACCGCACGAATCCGCCGCGGCCGTGCATCCGGTTCCAGTGCGGAAGGCCGTCCAGGGGGTGGAAGAACGTGGAGAGCTTCTGGAGTTCGCCGATGCGGTACGCGGGAGCGCTGCGGTAGCGGAGCTCGTTGAGGAGGGCGACGGAGGCGCGGCCGAGCAGCCCTTCCGGTACGAAGGCGGGTGCGGACGGCAGCTGTCCCGGACGGAACGCCAGCGGTGTGCGCCGGGCGCGCGAGGGGAGCAGGTACCGGGGTACGTGCTCCCCTCGGGTGAGCACGGAACGCCCCGTGGCCCGGCCGCGGGCGAGGAGGTCGACCCAGGCGGCGGAGTAGCGGTAGCGGTGGTCTCCGGCGGAGAGCCTGGCCAGCAGGTCGTCCAGGTCCACGGTCCGTTCGGTGTCGACCGACATCCATGAGCTGGTGACGTGGTGGAGCCGCAGCGTGGCCGAGAGGATCACGCCCGTCAGCCCCAGTCCGCCCGTCGTCGCGTCGAAGAGCCCGGTGCCGGGCCGGACCGTACGGATCTCGCCGTCGGCGGTCAGCAGCTCCAGTTCCTGGACGTGCCGTGAGAAGGCGCCGGCGAAGTGGTGGTTGCGGCCGTGGACGTCGGCGCCGATCGCGCCGCCCACGGTGACATGACGGGTGGCCGGCGTGACGGGAACGAACCAGCCGAGCGGCAGCAGGACCTCCATCAGCCGGTGCAGGCTGACCCCGGCGTCGCAGACCACCAGGCCGGTCGCGGCGTCGATGGTGCGGATCCGGTTCAGCGCGGTCATGTCGAGCACGGAGCCGCCCGCGTTCTGCGCGGCGTCGCCGTGGGCCCGGCCGAGGCCCCGGGCGATGGAGCCGCGGGGCCCGCAGCCGCGTACCGTCGCCGCCGCCTCCTCGTAGGTATGGGGGCGGAAGCGCACGGCGGTCGTCGGAGCGGTACGGCCCCAGCCGGTCAGGGACACGGTGTCGACAGACATGATCGTGACCGTATCGCCCGAGAAAACCCTTTCGAGGCATTTGTTACAACACTCACCGATATGGGTGATTGAGGAAGTGTCAACTCGTACGGCGGTGACCGGGATTCGGTTTTCTGCGCCCGGGAGGGTAGTCGTACGTCATGGACTGGCTGAAAAACCTCCCCGTCATCGGGCCGCTCGTCTCCCGGCTGATGGCGACGCACACCTGGCGCTCGTACGAGACGCTGGAACGGGTCCACTGGAGCAGGCTCGCCGCCGCGATCACCTTCATCAGCTTCCTGGCGCTCTTCCCGCTGATCGCGGTCGGTGCGGCGATCGGTGCCACGCTGCTCTCCACGGAGCAGCTCCACAAGATCGAGAGCAAGGTCGCCGAGCAGGTGCCGGGCATCTCCGACCAGCTCGGCATCAGTGATCTGGTGGCCCACGCGGGCACGGTCGGGGTGGTCGCCGGTGCGCTGCTGCTCTTCACCGGCGTCGGCTGGATCGGTGCGATGCGGGGGTGCCTGCGCGCCGTGTGGGGCATGGACGACGTGGACCAGGGCAATCCCGTCATCCGCAAGCTCAAGGACGTCGGGCTGCTGCTCGGCCTGGGCGGGGCGGCGCTCGCGACTCTCGCCGTCTCCTCGGTCGGCTCCGTCGCCGTCGGCTGGACCGCCGGTCTGCTGGGCATCTCGGACCGCGGGGCGGGCGGTGTGGTGCTCCAGGTGGCCGCCCTGGTCGTGGCGGCCCTCGCCGACTTCCTGCTCCTGCTCTACCTGCTGACGCTGCTGCCCGGCGTCGAGCCCCCGCGACGCAGGCTGCTGGTCGCCGGGGCGATCGGCGCGGTCGGCTTCGAACTGCTCAAGCTGCTGCTCGGCAGCTACATGAGGAGCGTCGCGTCGAAGAGCATGTACGGCGCCTTCGGCGTGCCGGTCGCGCTGCTGCTGTGGATCAACTTCACGGCGAAGCTGCTGCTGTTCTGCGCCGCCTGGACGGCGACGCGGAGCGGCAGGGGCACCGGGAAGGAACCGGCGGCCGTCAGCGACGGGGGAGGCGGCGCACCAGGTCCGGCAGCGGCCAGCGCCGGTTGACCAGGAACACCCCGCCGGCCAGCAGTACCAGGACGCCCCCGGCGATCCCCAGCGCGATCCCGACGCCCCTGCCGCCCCCACCGGTCGCGGCGGCGGTCCGGGCGGTGGGCGAGGAGCCGTTGCCGCCGTCGCTCTTCCCGTTCGCCGCCGGCCCCTTCCCGCTTCCGCTGTCCGTTCCGGTACCGGCGGACCTCGGGGGCACCAGCTCGCCGACCGGGGTCACCTTGCCGCTCGCGTCGAAGCCCCAGTCGAGGAGGCTGGCGGCCTCCTTGTAGACGGCGTGCGGCTCTCCGGACGAGGGGTTCATGACGGTGACGAGCAGCACCTTGCCGTCGCGTTCGGCGACACCGGTGAAGGTGTTGCCCGCGTGGGTGGTGTAGCCGTTCTTGACGCCCGCGATGCCCTTGTACGGGTCGACGCCGTCCGCGCCGGTGAGCAGCCGGTTGGTGTTCTGGATCCCGAAGGTCTCGCGCTTCCCGTTCTTCTTCTCCGCACCGGGGAACTCCGCCTCGGCCGTCGAGCAGTACTCCCGGAAGTCCGCCTTCTGCAGACCGCTGCGGGCGAACAGCGTCAGGTCGTACGCGCTGGAGACCTGATCGGGCGCGTCGTACCCGTCGGGCGACACCACCTTCGTGTCGAGCGCCTGCAACTCCTCCGCGTGCGCCTGCATGTCGGCGACGGTCTTGGGGATGCCGCCGTACATCGAGGCCAGCACATGCACCGCGTCATTGCCCGAACGCAGGAACACCCCGAGCCACAGGTCGTGGACCGTGTAGCTGAGGTGCTCCTTGACGCCGACCAGGCTGCTGCCCTCGCCGAGATCCGCGAGGTCCTCGTCCTGCACCGTGTACGTCCGGGTCTTCGGCTGGAGACCGGGCATCACGGTGTCCGCGAAGAGCATCTTCAGGGTGGAGGCGGGGGGCAGCCGCCAGTGCGCGTTGTGCGAGGCGAGGACCTGGCCGCTCTCCGCGTCCGCGACGATCCAGGACCTGCCCGTGAGCTTCTCGGGCAGCACCGGGGCGCCGGCCCCCAGCTTGACCTGTGTGCCGGTCCGGCCCAGCAGTTCGCCACCGACCCGGGACATGCCGGCGGGCGGCTTCGGCCGGTTGTCGGAGGTGTCCTTGTCGACCGCCGATGCCGGAGTAACGACAAAAGTGGACAAAAAGGCAGTCGAGGCGATCGTCAATGCGATCTTTTTCAGAGCAGGCACGGTCGGAAACGTACAGGGCGAAGATGTGGTTGGGGACACGGATGGCCTGACCCGCCGTGCATGCCCCCGGGACAGCCCACCCCGGGCGACGCCGCCGGAGCGCGGCGGAGATACTGAATCCATGAAGCTCAGCCGCCCCGTCTCCTGGTTCCTGCTCGCTTTCGGGGTGTGGAGCTGGTTCATCTGGATCACTTTCGTCAAGAACCTGTGGAAGGACGGCAGCGGACTTGCCTTCGACGACGCGGGTGACCCGACTGCCTACTTCTGGGTGCATCTGCTGCTCGCCATCACGTCCTTTCTTCTGGGGACGGCCGTTGGTGTGATCGGGTTCCGTGGTGTCAGGGCTCTGCGCCGAGAGCGTGCCTGACAGACCGCACGACAGGTGGAGGAGTCGTACGTGGCAGTGGCCGGTCTCGCACTGACGGCGGTCGTGGTGCTCGCCCTGCTCGTCGGCGTGCACCGCTATCTGTGGCGCCGCTTCGTCGGCGACACCACGGCCGAGGGCAGCGCCCTGCGCAGAACCGGCACGGCGGCCGCGTACCTCCTGCCGCTGCTGAGCGTCGGCGCCCTCGTCTCCGGCCGTACGGGTGCGCCCTTCTGGCTCCAGCGGGCGCTGGCCTGGCCGGGCTATCTGTGGCTGGCCGCGCTGCTGTACCTGACGCTGGCCCTGCTGGTGGGCGAGGTGGTGCGGCCGATCCTGCGACGGGCACTCGCGCGCCGCGCGTGGGAGCCGCACCGGGCATACGGCACTTCAGCGACAGAAGCCCCCCAAACGCAGGCCGCGACAGTGGGCGCCGGCATCTCCGCCGCCACCGTCCCCGACGCTTCCGACGCCTCCACTGCCACGGGCGCCTCCGCTGCCACCACCACTGGCACCGCCACTTCCGCCTCCGACGCCGCCACTGCGGACACCTCCGCCGCCGACACCCTCCTCGCCGTCGCCCCCGCCGCGCACGGCCCCGCTGCCCCCACGCGCCGTCTCTTCGTCGCGCGGGCCGTCGGGGGCGCCGCCGCCGTCGCCGGGCTCGGCACGGTCGGCTACGGCACGTACGGCGTGCTGCGCGGGCCGCGGGTCAAGCGGATCACCGTGCCGCTCGCCAAGCTGCCCCGGTCCGCGCACGGCTTCCGGATCGCCGTCGTCAGCGACATCCACCTCGGCCCGATCCTCGGCCGCGCCCACACCCGGCGGATCGTCGACACCATCAACCGGACCCAGCCGGACCTGGTCGCCGTCGTGGGGGATCTCGTGGACGGCACGGTCGCCGACCTCGGGCCGGCCGCGGAGCCGCTCGCACTGCTGAGCGCCCGCCACGGCAGCTACTTCGTCACCGGGAATCACGAGTATTACTCCGGTGCCGCCCAATGGGTCGATCATGTGAAGGAATTGGGGCTTCACCCTCTGGAGAACGACCGGGTCGAGATCGGTGGATTCGATCTTGCGGGCGTCAATGACATCGCCGGGGAGAGCGAGGGGCAGGGGCCCGACTTCGACCGCGCGCTCGGTGACCGGGACCGTGCCCGCGCGGCCGTCCTCCTCGCCCACCAGCCCGTCGTCATCCACGACGCCGTCGCCCACGGCGTGGACCTCCAGCTCTCCGGCCACACCCACGGAGGTCAGCTCTGGCCGGGCAACTTCGTGGCCGAGCTCGCCAATCCCACGGTCGCCGGGCTCGACCGCTACGGCGACACCCAGCTCTACGTCTCGCGCGGCGCGGGCGCCTGGGGCCCGCCCGTCCGGGTCGGCGCACCCTCCGACATCACCGTCGTGGAGCTCGCGTCCCGGCAGGCCTGACATTCCGTCGATGGCCGGTTACAGACCCTGCGGATGACCCGAGGTTTCAAGTGCCCAACAAAAGGCTATGAGTCTTAGTTTTGCTCTTCCAGATGTGAAAATCGTGTGATTGGCTGAGCCGGGCATGCGGTGATGTGCGTATCTGTGCGCCACGCCGAGGTGGGGCTGGTAAGGGAGAGCACGGCAATGCGGTCGATCCGACTACGGATTCTCGCGATTCTCGCGGTTTTGGTCATCGCAGGCGTCGGCGCCTGGCAGCTGCTCCCCTCGGACGAGGTGAAGAGTGACCCGATCTCGGTCGGTACGACGGACGAGGTCACCTCGCTCGATCCGGCCGGTGCCTACGACGCCGGTTCCTGGGCGATGTACAGCAACATCTACCAGTCCCTTCTGACGTTCAAGTCCGGAGCGACCGTCCCCGAACCCGACGCCGCGGAGAGCTGCGGGTTCATCGGGCAGAAGCTCCAGACGTACCAGTGCAAGCTGCGCGACGACGTGTACTTCTCCAACGGCCGCAAGATCACCGCCGCGGATGTCAAGTACTCCATCGAGCGCATGATCAGTATCAAGACGGATGTCGGTCCCTGGGTGCTGTTCCCGAGCCTCAAGAACGTGGTGACCGAGGGCCGCACCATCACCTTCAACCTCTCCTCGCGCGACGCGACCTTCCCGCAGAAGCTCGCCACGGGAGCCGGTTCGATCGTCGACCGCGAGTCGTACCCCGCGAAGAAGCTCCGCACCGGGAACACGGTCGACGGCTCGGGTCCGTACATCCTGAAGTCGTACCGGCCCGGCGCCCTCGCCGAGTTCGTCCCCAACCCCCGGTACAAGGGCGCGCTGACGAAGACCGGTGTTCCGGTCACCGTGCACTACTACAAGGAGTCGGACCAGCTCCTCGCGGCCTGGGAGGCCGGACAACTCGACGTGTCGCACCGCCAGCTGCCGCCGGCCACGCTCAGCGAGCTGAACCCGGGCGACCCCGACCTGCGCGTCACCGAGGCCGACAGCGCCGAGATCCGCAACCTCGTCTTCAACGTCCGGGAGGGCGAACCCCTCGCCAACAAGAAGGTCCGGCAGGCCATCGCGTCGCTCATCGACCGCGGACCGCTGGTGACCGACATCTACAAGGGGACGGTCGAACCGCTCTACTCGCTGATCCCGCAGGGCTTCATCGGGCACAGCACGCCGTTCTTCGACGCCTACCCCTCGCCCGACCCCGCCCGCGCCAAGAAGCTGATGGAGGAGTCCGGCGTGCAGACGCCGCTGCCGATCACCTTCGCCTACCGCGGCGGCGACGAGGCGTACGCCAAGGAGTCCGCGGAGCTGCGCCACCAGCTGGAGGCGAACGGGCTGTTCAAGGTCTCGGTCAAGGCCGTCGACTGGAAGAAGTTCCAGAAGGAGTACGCGGCCGGCAAGTACGACGCGTACACCGTCGGCTGGCTCCCCGACTACCCGGACCCCGACACCTTCAGCCAGCCGCTGGTCGGCAGCAACAACAGCCTCCACAACGGCTACTCCAGCAAGAAGATGGACTCCCTGATCGCGTCCACGCTCCAGTACAGCGACCGCGGCCGTACCGCGGCGGACTACAAGGAGCTCCAGGCGCTCGTCGGCGAGGACGTGCCGCTGGTGCCGCTGTGGCAGAAGAAGGACTACGTCCTCAGCACGACCGAGGTCTCCGGTTCGCAGTACCTCTCGGACGGCACCGGAATCTGGCGGCTGTGGGAGCTGAAGCGGATCTGACGGACCGCCGCGCCGGATCCGGCGCGTACGACGGGATCTCGGGGGCGGTCGTCCCGGCACTGCCGGACGGCCGCCCCTTCCGTCCGGGACGACCTGCCCGGCTTCTCAGTCCTGGCCCCGGCCCCTCAGTCCTGGCCCCGGCTTCTCAGGCCCGGCGCTTCGCGGCGCCGGGGAGGAACTCCTCCAGCACCTCGTGGATCTGCCGCACCAGCGGTCGCAGCACCCGGAACCGGGAGAGTGCGATGGAGCGGGCACCGATCGGGGCGGCGCGCTCGACGAGGCGGCGGCTGCGCTCGGTGTGCTCGGTCCGGTCGTACACCCAGTAGAGCACCAGGCCCATCTGAAGCAGCCACATCAACTGCGGCAGCAATTCGGCCAGTTCCGGGTCGGTCTTGGTGTCGGAGCCGGCCAGGCAGCGCCGGTGGATGGAGATCGCCGCCTCGCGGGCCGCGACCGAATCCGCCGAGAACGGGCTGAGCGGGCTCTCCGGGTCGGCGGCGTTCTTGAAGAACTGGGCGGCGAAGCGGTGGTACGGCTCCGCCACGTCCAACCACGTGAGCAGGACCCCGCGCATCCGCACCGCGAGGTCCTTGTCACCGTCCAGGACCGGCTGCACCGCCGCTTCGTGTTCGGCGGCGAGCCGGTCGTAGAAGCCCTGGACGAGGTGTTCCTTGTTCGTGAAGTAGTAGTAGGCGTTCCCGACGGAGACGCCGGCCTCCTGGGCGATGGCCCGCATCGTCGTCTTGTCGTAGCCGCGTTCCTGGAAGAGCCGGAGCGCGGTTTCGAGGATGAGCGTGCGGGTCTGCTCGCTCTTGGGAGCCTTGGCTTCCTTCACGTCCTTCGCTTCCTTCACCACAGTCCCGAGGGTATCCGCCCCGGTCAGTCCCCGGATCCGGGGGCCGTACAGGCACCGTCCCCGTCCCCGCCGCCGCACGGCGTTGCGGTCAGCGAGCGGTACTTCGCGGCGGCGAGCACGGTGGCACGGGCGAACGGGCGGCCCGCCGGGGTGGTCAGCCAGTGCGACCTGGGCCGGTGGTCGGCCAGCGCCCAGAGGCAGACGATCCAGGCGGACGTCCCGCGGTAGATCTGCCCCCGGTCGCCGATCACCGTGATCTCGTCGAGCGTCCCGGCGTGGTCGAGCCCGGGGAAGCGGCGGCGCGCCTCCTCGGAAGCGGCCGGGACGAGGTCGAGCGGGACGAGCTGCCGCTGCTTCACCAGCCACTGGCGCAGATGGAAGCAGAGCGGGCACTGCGCGTCGTACAGCACCGTGAGCCGTTCGACGGACGCGTGCCGCCCGCCGGTTCCGGTCGCCATGGCGGGCTCAGGCCTTGGCGGCGGGTGCGGTCCACGGGCCGGTGCCCGGTGCCGTCCACCCCTGCGGCGGTACGGGCGGGGTCTGCTCACGCTCCATCAGACCGCGGCGGCGGATCTTGTTCAGCACATAGACGTTGCCGAGGTGCAGCACGCCGAGGACGAGCAGGACGACGCCGAGCTTCACCGAGAGCGCCTCGAAGAGTCCGCGGGCGTCGGTGACGCCGTCGTCGTTCCTCAGGTAGAGGGTGACGAAGCCCAGGTTGACCAGGTAGAAGCCGACCACCAGGAGGTGGTTGACGGCGTCGGCGAGCTTCTCGTTCCCGTGCAGGACATCGGCGAGGAACACCCTGCCGTTGCGGCTGAGCGTGCGCGCGACCCAGATGGTGAGCGCCACGCTGATCAGCAGGTAGATGACGTACGCGACCACAGTGAGATCCATGTCCCACCCTCCCTTGAACGCGTTCAAAAGCTGTTGTCGTGGACTGTAGACCCGACTTTGAACATGTTCAAGCCACTGCTCCGACGGCTCGCTCCGGCTGCCTGTCCGGGGCGCCGAAGCGCCGTACTCCCGGCACCGCGGCCGTCGCCAGGCAGGCGGCACCGACCGCCACCGCGGCTGCGGCCAGCGGGACTTCGGCGCCCCAGGCCGAGGCGGCGAGCGGGGCCAGGGCGTAGCCGAGCGGCATCGCGCCGAGGGAGAGCAGCCAGTCGTACGAGGTCACGCGGGCCAGTGCGTGCGCGGGTACGGCGGACTGGACCGAGGTCTCCCAGACCGGGTTGAGGAAACCGAGGCCCGCCTGGGCGAGGCCGTACGCGGCGATGGCCGGCGCGGCGGGCGCGTGGGCGGCGAGGAGGCCGAGGGGGAGCGCGTACGTGGCGAGGCCCAGGTTGGCGACCAGGACCGGGCGGCGGGGGCGGGCCCGGCCGGCCAGCAGGGAGCCGAGGAGCAGGCCGGCCGCGCCGGTCTGGAGCAGGGCGATCCAGACGCCCTTGCCGCCCGGTTCGTGGACGAAGAGCGCCGGACCCAGGGTCATCAGGACGGCCGCCGCGCCGTTCCACACCGCGTGGGCGATCAGGCTCGTCCAGTACCAGTCGCGGCCCCTGACCTCGCTCCAGCCCTCCTTGAGATCGGTGAACAGGGAGCGCCGGGGGATGGGCACATGGCCGACCTTCACGGCGGACAGCAGCGCCGCGCTCACCGCGAAGCTCGCACCGTCCAGCACGAAGGCCCAGCCCGGACCCGCCGTCAGGATCAGGGCCCCGGCGAGGGCCGGGCCGCCGAGCCGGGTCGCACTGTTGACCACCGCCATCAGGGAGTTGGCGCGCAGCAGCCCCGACTCCGCCACGGTGCCGCGGATCAGCGGGGAGACGGTCGGCATCGCGAACGCTCCGGCGGCGCCGCCGATCGCCTCGGCGACCGCGATCTGCCAGAGCGCGGGGGAGCCGCCGAGCAGTTCGGCGCCGACGAAGAGCTGGGTGGCGCACCGTACGAGGTCCGTGGTGAGCGCGACCGTACGGGCGTTGAAGCGGTCGCCCGCGACGCCGCCCAGTGGCAGCAGGAGCAGTTTGGGGACCATCGCGCAGCCGAGGACCAGTGCGAGTGCTCCGGTGGAACCGGTGGCCAGGTAGACGGCCAGCGAGAGGGCGGTGGGGATGGCGGCGTCGCCGAGGAGGGAGAGGGAGCGCCCGATGAAGAGCAGGCGGAAGGCGCGTGTGCGCAGGGGATGCGGCATGCGCGCAATCTATTTCGGTACCGAATTATTCGTCAACGAATTATTCGGCACCGAAACATCTTTGGTCGTCGGGCGTACGCTTTCCCCATGGAGCGACGCGACTGGACCGACGGACATGTGGAGCGCTGGAAGCCCGTCCTGCCCCACCTCGATCCCGACATCGAGGGCGCGGTGACCCGGATGACCAAACTCTCGGTCCACCTGCGCCGGGTGCGCGAACAGTCACTGGTCGACCTCGACCTGGACCGGCAGGAGTTCGACACGCTCCACAAGCTGGCCGGACGCGGCGGGAAGGCGGCCCCCTCCGAACTCGCCGCCGACCTCGACCTCGCGCCCGCCTCCGTCACCGGCCGGCTGGACGCCCTGGAGCGGCGCGGCTTCGTCCGCCGTACGCCGTCCCCCACCGACCGCCGGCGCGTCGACGTGGAACTCACCGACGACGGCCGCTCGACCTGGCGCGGGGCGATGGACATCGTCGGCAAGGAGGAGTACCGGCTGCTCGGCGTTCTCGACGCCGACGAACGCGGGCTGCTCAACGACATGCTGCGGCGCATCATGGTGGTCGCGGAGGACCGGGGCGGTGCCGGGTGGAACTGAGACGCGGGGGCCGGGCGCTCAGCCGGCCTCGCGGGCACCACCGGTCACGCCGCCGGGGTCCCTGACGGCGTAATCGGCAGACTCCGCCCGCAGTCCGTCCAGGTCCTGCGCCCGGATGCTGCCGAGCGTCTCGTTCCACCGCCCGGCCGCCTGCTCACACCGGGGCCCGGAAGCCGCGCCGCAGCGGTACACCCGCGAGCAGCGGGGCGAACGCGGCGACCGGCCGGAGCAGCCACCGACCCGGCGTACGCGTGGAGCCGGTCGCGGTCCGGCGCGACGGTCGTGACGGTGTGCCGGAGGCGGGCCTTCCCCGCGAGCCGTCAGATGCTCATCGAGCGGGCCGTGTTGATCTGGGCCATCACCATCGGGAAGGTCTCCGGGCCGGTCGCCGGGATCATCGTCGAGTGGTGCCGGCCGCCGCTGGTCACCGAGACCTGGATGTAGCCGGTCGTCTTCTTCTCCTTCATCAGGAGGAAGAGCAGACCGATCAGGCAGAGCAGTGCGAAGACGATCGCGAGCACGATCGCGACCGTCGGGATCTTCTCCTCGGTGCGCGACAGGTCCGTGGCCGTCCACACCGCACCCTTGAGCGGCATCGTGCCGGCCGGCGTCACGATCTGGTCGTTCATGACGGTGATGTCACCGAACGCCAGCATCGGCGCGCCCCCGCCGGGCGGCGGGCCCGGCTGCTGCGGGTAGCCGTAACCCGGCATCGTCGGCTGCCCCGCCTGCTCCTGGGGGTAGCCGTAGCCGGGGCCGGGCTGGGCCGCGGAGTCGGGCAGCTGCTGCGGGTAGCCGTAGGCCGGAGCGCCCGGACCGGGCTGCCCGTTCCCCTGGCCGTCCGCGACGGTGGGCGGATGGCCCGGCTGCTGGGGAGGCCCCCACTTGTATGAGTCGTCCGCGTACGGATTCGGATCGCTCAACGTTCCCCGCTCTCGATCAAGCCTGTGCGCCCCGCGCCTTGCTGCGCCGGAGGCGGCGAACCGGTGCCCGGTTCCGCATGACCGTACCGTCAACACCCGGGCGGCGCAGCAAGAGGCCCCGCTTCCCGCACGGTTCGTGCGGAAAACGGGACCTCTTGACGCGACCGGACGCGACCGGTGTGCGAGGGCGTCAGAAGCGGCGCGTGATCAGCGCCCGCTTGACCTCCTGGATCGCCTTGGTGACCTCGATGCCACGCGGGCAGGCGTCCGTGCAGTTGAAGGTGGTGCGGCAACGCCACACACCGTCGCGGTCGTTGAGGATCTCCAGGCGCTGCTCGCCGCCCTCGTCGCGCGAGTCGAAGATGAAACGGTGCGCGTTGACGATCGCCGCCGGGCCGAAGTACTGGCCGTCGTTCCAGAACACCGGGCACGAGGACGTGCACGCGGCACACAGGATGCACTTGGTGGTGTCGTCGAAGCGCTCGCGGTCCTCGGCGGACTGCAGGCGCTCACGGGTCGGCTCGTTCCCCTTGGTGATGAGGAAGGGCATGACATCGCGGTACGCCTGGAAGAACGGGTCCATGTCGACCACGAGGTCCTTGAGGACCGTGAGGCCCTTTATGGCCTCGACCGTGATCGGCTTCTCCGGGTTGATGTCCTTGATCAGCGTCTTGCAGGCGAGCCTGTTCTTGCCGTTGATCCGCATCGCGTCGGAGCCGCAGATGCCGTGCGCGCAGGAGCGGCGGAAGGTCAGCGTTCCGTCGATGTCCCACTTGATCTTGTGAAGGGCGTCGAGCACACGCTCCTTCGGGTCGATCGAGATCTGGAAGTCCTGCCACTGGGCCTCGTCGGAGACCTCGGGGTTGAACCGGCGGATCCGGAAGGTGGCCGTGATGTACGGGGAGTCGGCGAAGCCCGCCTCGGCCTGGCCGGCCTTCTCCATTGTCGGGGTAGCCATCAGTACTTACGCTCCATCGGCTGGTAGCGGGTCTGGACGACCGGCTTGTAGTCGAGCCGGATCGACTCGGTGCCGTCGGCCGCGACCT
The DNA here is from genome assembly GCF_044742755.1 of Streptomyces sp. NPDC087845. Classification (NCBI taxonomy): domain Bacteria; kingdom Bacillati; phylum Actinomycetota; class Actinomycetes; order Kitasatosporales; family Streptomycetaceae; genus Streptomyces; species Streptomyces sp. NPDC087845. The sequence goes on along the minus strand of NZ_JBIUVC010000001.1, from coordinate 475,720 downwards.
CGCGGTACGCCATGGTGTGGCGCATGAAGTTGACGTCGTCGCGGTTCGGGTAGTCCTCGCGGTAGTGACCGCCGCGGGACTCCTTGCGGGCCAGCGCGGAGGTCGCCATGACCTCGGCGAGGTCGAGCAGGTTGCCCAGCTCGATGGCCTCCAGAAGGTCCGTGTTGAACCGCTTGCCCTTGTCCTGGATGGACACGTTCAGGTAGCGCTTGCGCAGCTCGGCGATCTTGTCGACGGCCGTCTTGATGGTCTGCTCGGTACGGAACACCATCACGTTGGCGTCCATGCACTCCTGCAGCTCCAGACGGAGCGTGGCGACCCGCTCGGTGCCCGTCGAGTTGCGCAGCCGCTCGACCTGGTCCACGACCAGCTGCGCCGGGTTCTCGGGAAGCTCGACGAAGTCGTGCTTCGCGGAGTACTCGGCGGCGGCGATGCCCGACCGGCGTCCGAAGACGTTGATGTCGAGCAGCGAGTTGGTGCCCAGCCGGTTGGCGCCGTGCACGGAGACGCACGCGACCTCGCCGGCGGCGTACAGGCCCGGGACGACGGTGGTGTTGTCCGCCAGCACCTCGCCCTCGACGTTGGTCGGGATGCCGCCCATGGCGTAGTGCGCGGTCGGCTGGATCGGGATCGGGTCCGTGTACGGCTCGATACCGAGGTAGGTACGCGCGAACTCGGTGATGTCCGGGAGCTTGGCGTCCAGCTGCTCCGGCGGCAGGTGCGTGAGGTCGAGGTAGACGTGGTCGCCCTCGGGGCCGCAGCCGCGGCCCTCACGGATCTCCGTGTAGATGGAGCGGGAGACGACGTCGCGGGAGGCGAGGTCCTTCATGACGGGCGCGTACTTCTCCATGAAGCGCTCGCCGTCCTTGTTGCGGAGGATGCCGCCCTCACCGCGGGCGCCCTCCGTCAGCAGGATGCCCATGCGCCAGATGCCCGTCGGGTGGAACTGGAAGAACTCCATGTCCTCCAGCGGCAGCCCGCGGCGGTACGCGGCGGCCTGGCCGTCACCGGTCAGGGTGTGCGCGTTCGACGTCACCTTGAAGAACTTGCCGGTGCCGCCGGAGGCGAAGATGATCGCCTTCGCCTGGAAGACGTGGATCTCGCCGGTCGCCAGCTCGTACGCGACGACGCCCGCGGACTTCTTGACCCCGTCCACCTCCTGGAGCAGCAGGTCCAGGACGTAGAACTCGTTGAAGAACTCCACACCCTCCTTGACGCAGTTCTGGTACAGCGTCTGGAGGATCATGTGGCCGGTGCGGTCCGAGGCGTAGCAGGACCGGCGGACCGGGGCCTCGCCGTGGTTGCGGCTGTGGCCGCCGAAGCGGCGCTGGTCGATACGGCCCTCGGGCGTGCGGTTGAACGGCAGGCCCATCTTCTCCAGGTCGAGGACGGAGTCGATGGCCTCCTTCGCCAGGATCTCGGCGGCGTCCTGGTCGACCAGGTAGTCGCCGCCCTTGATCGTGTCGAAGGTGTGCCACTCCCAGTTGTCCTCTTCCACGTTGGCGAGCGCGGCGGCCATGCCGCCCTGCGCGGCGCCCGTGTGGGAGCGGGTCGGGTAGAGCTTCGTGAGCACGGCGGTACGGCTGCGCTTCGTGGACTCGATGGCCGCGCGCATGCCGGCGCCGCCGGCGCCGACGATGACGGTGTCGTACTTGTGGATCTGCATGATTTCCTCTGGTCCCTCTGGCCCGGCGCCTAGCGGATGTTCGGGTCGAAGGTGAAGATCACCAGCGTGCCCAGCAGGACGGTGAACACCGTGGCGGTGTACAGCAGCATCTTCAGCCAGAAGCGGGTGTTGTCCCGTTCGGCGTAGTCGTTGATGACCGTACGGAGGCCGTTGGCGCCGTGCAGCATGGCCAGCCACAGCATCGCCAGGTCCCAGACCTGCCAGAACGGCGAGGCCCAGCGGCCGGCCACGAAGGCGAAGCCGATCTTGGAGACGCCGCCGTCCAGCACGAGCTGGATCAGCAGGTGGCCCAGGACCAGGACGACCAGGACGATGCCCGACAGGCGCATGAAGAGCCAGGCGTACATCTCGAAATTGGTGCGCGAACCCTTGGGGGTCTTGGCCGTCCGCTTGCGCGGCGGCTCGATGACCGGGGCCGGGTGGTCGACGTCGTAGAGGCTTACGCCCTCGACGGAGCCGATCGCGGCGGAGGACTCGGTGGACATTGGCCTCAGCTCCCGAAGACTTCGCGTACGGCGTGGCCGAGGACGGGGTACAGGGCCCCGACCATCAGCACGACCCAGACACCCACGACGGACCAGAGCATCTGCTTCTGGTAGCGCGGGCCCTTGGCCCAGAAGTCCACGGCGACGATACGAAGACCGTTCAGCGCGTGGAAGAGAATGGCGGCCACCAGGCCGTATTCGAGGAGCGCGACGATCGGCGTCTTGTACGTGGCCACGACATCGTCGTACGCCTCGGGGGAAACGCGGACGAGAGCGGTGTCCAGGACATGTACGAACAGGAAGAAGAAAATGAGGACACCGGTGACTCGATGAGCCACCCAGGACCACATGCCTTCCCGGCCGCGGTACAGCGTTCCAGCCGGCACGGAAGAACCCTCCGGGAGCGGGGATTGGGGCCGGCCGGCTTGACTGTCGGTCTGACCCGGCCGGGTACGGTCCACCGGCCCCGGCCATCGTAGCGACGCTTTGTCGGTTCGTTCGCGCGGGGGCCTCTGGTGTGATCAAAGTGGCAATCAAACAGCCACGGACGGACTAGAACGGGCCACTGAACACCACGGACCGATCCCATTCCGTTATGAACCCGATATCAGCCCGATGATGCGGCCCCGGGCGAGTCGCCGCATCTCCTCCGCCGCGACCACCCGCTCCTGGTCGGGGTCATGGCCCAGTCTGGCCCGGATCCCGGCGAGCACCTGGTCCGGCTGCTCGGCGGGCTCGAAGCCGTCCAGGCAGATCACGAAGACATGGCCGAAGCGGCACTCGTAAGCGGCGTGCGCGGCCCGCAGCGCGAGATGGGCGGAGTGCGGCGCGGCGTGGTGCAGCCCGGGGGAGACCTCTGCGGCGAGCGCCTCGGCGAGGTCCGCGGGGGGCAGGTCGTAGCCTGCCTCGTCGGCGGCGGCCAGCAGCGCGTCCAGGTCGGGGTACGGGCGGTGGGCGGCCAGCCGCTGCGCCCAGCGGCGGCTGCCGGAGCACTCCAGCAGGGCGGCCTCGGCCTCGGCGGGCGGCGCGGTGTTGAAGCGGTCGAGGCCCGGGAGGCCGGTCCGGCCCTGCGCCGGTCCGGAATTCCGGACGGGTGCGGCCGTCCGGGGGGCCGGGGGCCGCAGCCGCTTCGGGAGGCCGGCGTGGGACTCGCTGGACCTGGACAGCGTGGGCTCCTCGAATCAGCGGCATCCGTGAGCCCGCAGCCCGGAGTGGGGCGGGACGGCTGGATCTGGGCGGATGCAGGGTGAAGGGAGATTTACAGAGTGAAAGGAGATGTGCAGGGTGAAGGGAGTGACGAATGTGCCTCAAAGGTAGCGAGGCCGGGCAACGGCCGTCCGACGGATGAGCGAACTTCACCCGGACGGGAGAGTTTCGGAACGGCTGAGGGACCGTGGGTCGAGGAGAATGCCCGGCTGACTCCCTCTTTCGCCTCCTTCGGTCCTGCTGTTCTTGTCTTGCTTATTCTCAGTTTTCTGCCCAGCTTTCTGCCCATTTTTCTGCTCGTATCGGAGGTCTCTGACCGATGTCGCCCTCACGTGGCGCTCTTGTGACCGGTGCGGTGCTCACCGCGGCGGCCGCCGCGACGATCGCCGTCGTCGTCTGGCCGGAGAGCTCCGACAGCGGACTCGCGGGGGAGTCGGGGGCCCGTACCCCCTCGGGCTCCTCGGCCGCCCCCTCGCCGACCCGGAGCTACCCGCTCTCCACCCCGCCCCGCACCATCCCCGCCGTGCGCGAGCACATCGCCGCCCGCGGCCCCGGCTGGCGGCCCGGCCCGTCCACCGGGGTCGTCGTCGCCCACGGCAGCGGGACGCTCGCGGACGAGGGCAAGCTGCTCGCCCAGGAGCTGAGGATCCAGTACCGGGGCGACGTCCCCGCCCGCGCGGGCGACGTGGAACTGGCCCTCACCCCGGGCCGGGGCACCCCCGAGTCGTACACCCTCAAGGCCCAGGGGGGACGGGTCACGATCAGCGGACCCGACCAGGCCGGTGTCTTCTACGGAACCCGCACGCTGAAGCAGTCGGTGCGCGCCGACGGCGGCATGCCCGAGGGCGAGGTGCGCGACCGCCCCGACCGGCCGCAGCGCGGCCTCAACCTCGACATCGCGCGCAAGTACTACACCGCCGCGTGGATCGAGGACCGGCTGCGCGAGATGGCCGACCTGAAGCTCAACCAGCTCGGCCTGCACTTCTCCGACGACCAGGCCTTCCGCATCCAGTCCGACACCCACCCCGAGGTGGTGTCGCCGCAGCACCTCACCAAGGCGGAGGTGCGCTCGATCCTCGGCCTGGCCGGCCGGCTGCACATCGAGGTCGTCCCCGAGATCGACTCCCCCGGCCATCTGGGCGCGGTCCTGCGGGCCCACCCCGACCTCCAGCTGCGCAATGTGTCGGGGGTCCGCTCGCCCGGATCGCTCGACATCTCCGACCCGGGGGCGGCGAAGCTCGTCGACGAACTCCTCGGCGAGTTCACCGAGCTGTTCGGCGGCCGCTACTGGCATCTCGGCGCCGACGAGTACCTCGCGCTGATGGCACGGGACCCCGCCGCCTCGTACCCGCAGCTGCAACGCGCCGCCCAGCAGAAATACGGACCGCAGGCCGGCATCAAGGACCTCGCCACCGGCTGGCTCAACGACCGCGCGGCGGTGGTGCGCCCGCACGGCAAGCAGCCCAAGGCGTGGAACGACGGCTTCTTCCGCGACGGCGTCGTCCACGCCGACAAGGACATCGAGGTCGAGTACTGGACGGGCAAGGAATACGGTGCCCGGCCGCCGGAGGAGTATCTGCGCGAGGGGCGGCGCGTGGTGAACCTCAACGACGAGTTCCTCTATTACGTACTCGGCCAGCCCAACAACTTCGTCTATCCCACGGGCAAGCGGATCTACGAGCAGTGGACCCCGCTCGTTCTGCGCGGCACCCAGCCGGTCCCGGCGAGCTACTCCGGCCAGATCCTCGGCGGCCGGTTCGCGGTCTGGGGCGACCTCCCGCAGGCGCAGACCCCGGCGCAGGTGGCGCAGGGCATCCGGATGCCGCTGCGGGCAACCGCCCAGAAGCTGTGGGACCCGCGCAAGCCGGCGCTGAGCTGGGACCGGTTCCAGGCGCTGGCCGGGCAGATCGACGGGGTGGGCTGAGCGGGGGCGGGCGGGGCTCCCCGCGGGCGTCGCGGCGCGGCGGGCGGCGGGCGGCGGGCGGCGCGGCGGGCCGGGGCCGCGTTCGCCTGCCGCGCGTTGCGGGGAGCGCGCTCTCCTCCGGGGAGGAGACGGTGCGGCGCTGTCGCGAGGCCGATCAGAAGGGCGTCGGCCCCCTGCTCGCCGGGGAGTCGCGCCGGCAGATCCGGATCCTGGAGATGTCTGGCGGAGACCGCGGATGCCTCGGCGGGCGCCAGAAGCTCGACGTGTCGGCCGAGGGCCGGCGGGTGCTGCGCACGGCTGCCTCGCGCCGGGCGCGCGGGCGCGGGCGCGGAGCAGGCGGCCGGACGGAGAGAGCCGGGAAATGGAACGACGACCGGGGCCGCCACCCCCCACAGGAGAGGCCCCGGTCGTCTTCCGCGGGGCCGTAGGACGACCCCGTACTCTTCTCAGCGCCGTCACTGCGTTTTCTGTCACACCGCGCCGTGCCGACGGAATGTTGCGGGTTGTACAAGTCATGGACGTGGCCCCCGCGAAGGACGTAGCGTGCTGAGTCGCGCAGGGTGGCGCGGCAGTGATGACCAGCTGCGATTCAGGACAGCAGGACAGGTTGAGGGAGTGCTGGGGGACGACGCGGAGCTCACTGCCGCGGTGATCGCGGCGCAGGACGGGGACGAAGACGCCTTCCGTACTGTGTACCGCGCTGTGCAGCCGCGGCTGCTGGGCTACATACGGACGCTGGTGGGGGAGCCGGACGCCGAGGACGTGGCGTCCGAGTCGTGGCTGCAGATAGCGCGCGACCTCGACCGCTTCAGCGGTGATGCCGACCGCTTCCGTGGCTGGGCGGCGCGGATAGCCCGCAACCGCGCCCTGGACCATCTGCGGATGCGCGGCAGGCGCCCCGCTGCCGGCGGCGACGAGTCGGAGCTGTCGGACCGGCCGGCCGAGTCGGACACCGCCGACGAGGCGATGGAGGCCCTGGCCACCGGCCGCACGATGTCGCTCATCGCCCAGCTGCCGCAGGACCAGGCCGAGGCCGTGGTGCTGCGGGTGGTCGTCGGACTGGATGCGAAGAGCGCGGCGCAGACGCTGGGCAAGCGACCGGGGGCGGTACGCACCGCGGCGCACCGGGGGCTGAAGCGGCTTGCCGAGCTGCTGCGTACGGACGGCCCGGGTGGTGCGGGCGGACGCCGCGGCGACAGCGACAGCGTTGTCGAGGACGGGGGTGAGGGCCGGGACGGCGGTGCCGGGGGCGGCGCGGACCGGTCCCCCGCAGGCGGTCCGGCGGACTCGTCCGCCTCTCGCGAGAGCGCGGCGGGCCGGACGGCGGAACTCGGCGCCGTACCCGCACAGCGCCCTTCCCGCAACGGTCTGGCGGCGCCGGCCGGTGTGACGCATTCGCGTCTGTCGACGCAGAAGGACATGTGATGGCCGACGAGCACTACGAATGGCTTGACAAGGACGCGGCGGAGAGAATGCTCCGCGGCGAGCCGGTCGATCCCGTCGGCGGCCACGCGTGTACGGAAGCGGAGATGCTCGCGGCAGCGCTGGACGCCGCCGCGCGTGCCGCCCGCCCGGCCACCGGCGAACTGCCGGGCGAGGCCGCGGCGCTGGCCGCCTTCCGCACCGCCGCGCACTCCGCACGCGCGCGGACCCGGGCGGCGCACCCGCAGGTGAAGGGGCATGCCGAGCAGACGTCCGGACCGGCACGGCCCGACGTACTCGAACCGGTGCACATCCGGCCCGCCTCTGGCGGCCCCGCGGCGAACACCTCGGCCGCGGGGCCCCGCCGTACCCGCCCCCCGCGCTGGAGCAGGCCCATCCGCTTCGGCCTGGTCGCCTCCTTCGCGGGCTGCGCGCTCGGCGGGGTGGCCGTGGCCGCGGGCACCGGGATGCTCCCCGGACCGTTCGGCGGGCACGACCCCGTACCGGCCACCTCCGTCTCGGCCGCGGCGACGCCCGAGGAGCTCGGCTCGGGGACCATCACCGACGAGACCCCGCTTCCGCGGCGGTCCGCCTCCCCGGACACGGAGCCCTCCGCGCCCCCGGCGGCCCCCTCCGCGCCCGGCGGCCACCGGGACAGCGGCAAGAGCCAGAACCGCAAGGGCGGCGACGAAGGCCGGAAGCCGGGCGGCGCCGCGGGCGGGTCGTCGAAGGGCACCGGGAACGGCAAGGCGCCCGGGGGCTCCGGGGGCCTCGCCGCCGGAGACTGGTACACCAGGGCGCTCAAGGCCTGCCGCGCCTACCGCGGCGGCGATCTGGACGACAACAGCAGGCGGAGGCTCGAAGCGCTGGCGAAGGGCGCCCGCAATCTGGACCGGTTCTGCGACCGCGTGATCGCCCGAGCAGGGAAGGGCGGCCAGGGCAGCGGCAACGGTAACGGCAACGACGACGAGCAGGGCGGCGACGGCGATGCGAACGGGGACGGCGGAGGGAACTCCGGCACGCTCCCGCCGATCCGGTTCACCACCACCCCGTCGCCGTCGACCTCGAACTCCGCCCCCGCCGCCCCGCCGGCGGCGGACCGGGCGGCCGGCGCAGCCACGGGCTCATCCCGCTGAGTGCCTGCGCGCCGGCCCTGCTGTACGCCGCTCACCAGCGGGTGTGACGTCCGGGTGTGACGTTTTTCGAGGCCGCGGCGCAGTACAGAATGAGCCGACTGGTCATCGGCGGCGCACAGAGCCGGGGTTCCCCCCGTACCTTCGGCTCAGCGCATCGGCGCGGGCGGGACACGTTCCCCCGGTCCCGTCCGCGCCCCTTTCCCTTCAGCTCTCTCCGGCTTCCTTCAGCTCCCTCTGGTTTCCTTCCAGGGCCTTCCGGGCCCTTCCGGCTTCCTCCGGCCGGACGGGCCCTACCCGTAGACGACGACCTTGTCGCCCGTCTTCACCTGGGCGAAGAGCGAGGCGATCTTTCCCTCGTCCCGGACGTTGACGCAGCCGTGCGAGGCGCCGCTGTAGCCGCGGGCCGCGAAGTCCGCCGAGTAGTGCACCGCCTGGCCGCCGCTGAAGAACATCGCGTACGGCATGGCCGTGTGATAGATCGTCGACACGTGGTGCCGGGACTTCCAGTAGACGGAGAAGGTGCCCTCGCGGGTCGGCGTGTACTGGGAGCCGAAGCGGACGTCCATCGACGAGACGACGCGGCCGTCGATCATCCAGGACAGCGTCCGGCTGTTCTTGCTGATGCAGAGCACCCGCCCCGTCATGCAGCGCTTGTCCGGCTTGGCCACGGGCACGGTGGTCGGCGGGTTCAGCTCCGCCGCGGTCGGCTCGCGCGTCATGCCGAGCAGCTTCTGCCAGGTCACGGTGTCCGTCCTGCCCGTGGCGGAGAGGCCGCGCTTGCCCTGGAAGGACCGGACGGCGGCGGCCGTGAGGGTGCCGTAGTAGCCGGTGGGGGAGCGGTCGAAATGGCCGATCTGCCGCAGCCGGGCCTGCAGCTCCCGCACCTGCTTGCCCTGGGAGCCGCTCGCCATCAGCGTCGTGCCCTGCGGGTCCGGCGGCTTCGGGGTGGGCGTCTCCCTCGCCACGGGGGCCTTCGAGGACGGCGACGGCGACGGCGCGTCCGGCGAGGACGGCTGCCGGGCGGCCGGCTTGGCGTCGTCGGTCGCCGAGGCCCTGGGCGGTGCCGCCGGGGCCGCCGACGCGTCGTCGGCAAGCTGCGCCTTGCAGCCGGCGGTCGCGGCGGTCATGGCGAGAACGGCGAGTGTCGCCGCGGCCGTCTTTCCCGGCCGGTCCCGTGCTCCGCGTCGTGACGTGCTTGCGGTGGTGCTGCCTGTCATCTCGGCCCCCTGCTTCTCCGGGTTGCTCCGGTGTTCCCTTGGACGGATTCCCGCTCTGCCCGGTTGCCAAAGCCCGCGCATGATGGGGAGAGCGGCGGCGGGGTCCGTGGCGGAGGGCTGTGAGCAAGGTCCCAGCCCGTGTCCCTCCACCGGTCTCGTGCCCGCCGCTACAGTCCGTCGCGGGAATCATTTGTTACCAGTAAGTAGCCTTATTGGGCGGCTTCAGCGGGAGGCACAGCACATGACGCGCGAGTCGGAGTCGGGACTGCCCATCGAGCCGGTGTACGGGCCGGACGCGCTCGACGGGTGGAACCCCGACGACAAGCTGGGAGAGCCGGGTGCCTACCCCTTCACGCGCGGTGTCTACCCCACGATGTACACCGGCAGGCCGTGGACGATGCGCCAGTACGCGGGCTTCGGTACGGCGACGGAATCCAACGCCCGCTACAAGCAGCTGATCGCCAACGGCACGACGGGCCTCTCCGTCGCCTTCGACCTGCCCACCCAGATGGGCCACGACTCCGACGCGGCGATCGCGTCCGGCGAGGTGGGCAAGGTCGGGGTCGCGATCGACTCGATCGACGACATGCGGGTCCTGTTCGACGGGATTCCGCTGGACGAGGTCTCCACGTCCATGACGATCAACGCCCCGGCCGCGCTGCTCCTCCTGCTGTACCAGCTGGTCGGCGAGGAGCAGGGCGTCCCGGCTCACCGGCTCACCGGCACCATCCAGAACGATGTGCTCAAGGAGTACATCGCGCGCGGCACGTACATCTTCCCGCCGGCGCCCTCGCTCCGGCTGATCGCCGACATCTTCCAGTACTGCCGGGCCGAGATCCCGAAGTGGAACACCATCTCGATCTCCGGCTACCACATGGCGGAGGCCGGCGCCTCGCCCGCGCAGGAGATCGCGTTCACCCTCGCCGACGGCATCGAGTACGTCCGTACCGCCGTCGCCGCCGGCATGGACGTCGACGAGTTCGCGCCGCGTCTCTCCTTCTTCTTCGTCGCCCGCACGACGATCCTCGAAGAGGTCGCCAAGTTCCGTGCCGCCCGCCGGATCTGGGCGAGGGTGATGAAGGAGGAGTTCGGCGCGGAGAACCCCAAGTCGCTGATGCTGCGCTTCCACACCCAGACCGCGGGCGTCCAGCTCACCGCCCAGCAGCCCGAGGTCAACCTGGTGCGCGTGGCCGTCCAGGGGCTGGCCGCGGTCCTCGGCGGTACGCAGTCGCTGCACACCAACTCCTTCGACGAGGCGATCGCCCTCCCGACCGACAAGTCCGCCCGCCTCGCCCTGCGCACCCAGCAGGTCCTGGCGTACGAGACGGACGTCACCGCGACCGTCGACCCGTTCGCGGGGTCGTACGTCGTCGAGAGGATGACGGACGACGTCGAAGCCGCCGCTCTGGAGCTGATGCTCAAGGTCGAGGACATGGGCGGCGCGGTCGAGGCGATCGAGCGCGGCTTCCAGAAGAACGAGATCGAGCGCAGCGCGTACCGCATCGCCCTGGAGACCGACAGCGCGGAGCGCGTCGTGGTCGGCGTCAACCGCTTCCAGCTCGACGAGGAGGAGCCGTACGAGCCGCTGCGCGTCGACCCCGCGATCGAGGCCCAGCAGGCGGCCCGCCTGGCGAAACTCCGCGCCGAACGCGACCAGGGTGCGGTGGACGCCGCACTGGCACGGCTGCGGAAGGCCGCCGAGGGCACGGACAACGTCCTGTACCCGATGAAGGACGCCCTCAAGGCGCGGGCGACGGTGGGCGAGGTCTGCAATGCGCTGCGCGACGTGTGGGGGACGTATGCGCCGTCGGACGCGTTCTGAGGCGGTGTCCACCCGCAGGGGCGCTCTCTCGCTGAATGCCCACGGCCACGGTCAAGGGGACGCCCACGTCATGAAGAACTGCTACGCCGCGCACGTCTTCCGCATGGTGGTGGAGGTGACGTCCGCCAACTGGGCGGACGATCTCGGCCCCAAGGCCGAGGACTGCGCCCAGTCGGGCATTCCGGCCTACGTGGTGGCCGATCGCAAGCAAGACCAGGTGCTGCTCTGCAGCGATCCACGGAGCGGCGAGGACAGGAACAAGGTGCCCCACAAGCGCGGGTCGTCGTTCACCGTGCCGGACGTGGTCGGTGTCGAGACGAAGCTCTCCGTGGACCGCCTCCTCGACGGCGACGAGGACCGACCCCGGTCTTTCTCCGAACCCCCGGAACGGAGTGTCGTACCCGCGTGCGACACTCCGTTCCATGCTGGGTGTCACCGACCTTCCGACCTACCTCGCCGGCCTGTTGCTGATCGTTCTTCTGCCGGGGCCGAATTCGTTGTACGTGCTGTCCGTCGCCGCCCGGCGCGGTGTGCGGACCGGTTATGTGGCCGCGGCCGGGGTGTGGACCGGGGACACCGTGCTGATGACACTGTCCGCGCTCGGGGCCTCGTCGCTGCTGCGGACGACGCCGGTGCTGTTCGCCGTCGTCAAGTTCGCGGGTGCGGGCTATCTGACCTGGCTGGCGATCGGCATGCTGCGGGCCGCGGTGGCCACGTGGCGCGAACGGCACCGGCGGGTGGCCGAGTTGACCGGGGAGAGCGCCGGGCCCGAGGCCGCCACGGCGATGGAACGGCCGTACCGGCGGGCGCTGGTGGTCAGCCTCTTCAACCCGAAGGCGATCCTGTTCCTGATCTCGTTCTTCGTGCAGTTCGTCGACCCCGGCTACGCCTACCCCGCGCTGTCCTTCCTGGTGCTGGGCACCCTGCTGCAGATCGCCAGCTTCCTCTATCTGTCGATGCTGATATTCGGCGGCACCCGGCTGTCCGCCGCGTTCCGCCGTCGCAAGCGGCTGTCGGCGGGGGCCACTTCGGCGGCCGGTCTGCTGTTCCTCGGGTTCGCGGCGAAGCTCTCGTTCAGCAGCGTGTGACCGCGGCGAGGCCGAGCGGGGCCAGGTACCCGGCGAGCCCCGAGGCGTCCTCGCCCGCCCAGCCGATGTAGCCGTCGGGGCGGACCAGGAACAGGCCCTTTCCGTACGCCTCGTAGGCGTCCGTACGGTGGACGCGGACCGTCTCGCCGTCGGACAAGGGGAGTTCGGTGTCCGTGCCGACCGCCAGCAGGGTGAAGTGCGGGCCGCGGAAGACGTCGAAGAGGCGCCGGCCCCCGGCCGTCGGGCCGTCCGGGGCGCGGTCGCCGGAGCGCAGGGCGCCGGCCCGGCCCGCCGACAGCGGCCCCTCGCGGTAGCCGAGGCCGAGCTGCTGGGCCGCCGCGCCGCGTTCCTGCTCGCCGCGGTGGATGCGGGTGGACAGGCCGAGCATGTCGGCGGCGATCGGGCGGCGCTCCTGTTCGTAACTGTCGAGCAGGGCGGCCGGCGCCCCGTACCGCAGGACCTGGCCGAGCTTCCAGCCCAGGTTGTACGCGTCCTGGACGCTGGTGTTCAGGCCCTGGCCGCCCGCGGGGGAGTGCACGTGCGCGGCGTCGCCCGCCAGGAAGACCCGTCCGTCGCGGAACCGGTCGGCCAGCGCCGCGCGCGGCCGGAAGTCGGAGGACCAGCGGACCTCGGTGACGTCCCGCGCCGCCAGATGGGTGCGGGCGGCGACCAGCGCGCGCACCCCCTCCGGGGACGTGTCGGGCTCGCCCTCCCTGAACTGGGCGACCAGCTGGAAGTCCGCCGTACCGGGCAGCGGGCAGAGCGCGAGGAAGCCCCGTTCGCCGCTCATCACATGCCAGTTGTCCCGGTCCAGCGCGTCCTCGGCCACCCGCACGTCGGCGACCAGCATCGGCGCCGGGTCCACCACCCCCGAACCCTCGGCTCCGTCCGAGCCGGGGAGACCCTTCTCACCGGTCATCGCGATCCCCAGCGCGCGCCGGACCGTGCTGCGGCCGCCGTCCGCCGCGACCAGGAACGAGGCCCGGACCGGGCCCGTGGTCAGGTGGGCGGTGACGCCGTCCGCGTCCTGGTCGAGTCCGGTCAGCGCGGTGGAGAAGGCGACCTCGCCGCCCAGCTCGCGCAGCCGGGCCAGCAGGATCTCCTGGGTGCGCCACTGCGGCATCAGCCACGGCGCCCCGTACGGCTCGGCGTCCGTCGGGGCCGCACGGCGGAACATGTCGTACTCCCGCTGCCGCTCCCCGTCCTGCCAGACCATCCCCACCGGGGCCGGGCCGCCGTGCTCGCGCACCGCGTCGCCGACCCCGAGGTCGTCGAGGACCTCCCTGGTACGCGGCTGGATGCCCTTGCCGCGTGAGCCGGGGAAGAGGGCGGGCGCCCGCTCGACGACCAGGGCGCGCACGCCGCGCCGGGCCAGATCGCAGCCGAGGGCCAGGCCGCAGGGGCCCGCGCCGACGATCAGGACTCCAGTTTCCTTAACGTTGTTAAGCTCCATGATTCGGAGTCTGCGCTTAACGCTGTTAAATTGTCAAGGTGGGCACAACGAAGATCGACCGGGCGCGGGTGGCCGACACCGGGCTGCGGCTGCTGAACGAGGTGGGCCTCGACGGGCTCACCCTGCGCGCCATCGCCAGGGAACTGGACGTCAAGGCCCCCGCGCTCTACTGGCACTTCAAGGACAAGCAGGCGCTCCTCGACGAGATGGCCACGGTGATGTACCGCCGGATGCTCGACGAGGACCTGCCGGGGCCGGCCCCGGAGCGCTGGCAGGACCAGCTCGTCGCGTACAACAGCGCACTGCGCACCGCCCTGCTGCGCTACCGCGACGGGGCGAAGGTCTACAGCGGCGCACGCTTCACCGGTACCGACCACGCCGACGGGCTGGAGTCCCATCTGCGCACGATGGCCGCCGCCGGTTTCGAGCTGTGGCAGGCCGTCCGGGCGGGCACCACCGCGTACGCGTACACCATGGGCTTCGTCACCGAGGAGCAGGGCGTCCAGCCGATGCCGGACGAGCGGCGGGACGGCTTCGACATCGGCGAGCGCGCGGACCGCATGGCCGCGTATCCGCTCGCCGCGGCGGCCGGTGCCGAGATCTTCGCCCGCTACGACGAACGCTTCGAGGACGGACTGCGGCTGATCGTCGCGGGCATCGAGGCGCGGTACGGGGTGGGCTGACGGGGCCGGGGCCGGCGCGGACCCCGACCCGTCGGCGCGCGGCCCGCGCCACGGCCGTCGCTCACACCGCCCGCAGGTACGCCGACGTCGACACCCTGCCCAGCATCCGCAGCCGGGACGAACCGTCCGCCAGATGTTTGTCCAGGGCCTCCCGGACACCGGGCCACGACGCGTCGCCGTAGTCGTCGAGCACCACGATGCCACCCGGGGCGACGATCCGCTCGACCCAGTCCAGGTCGGCCGCCACTCCTTCGAGGGAGTGGTCGCCGTCCACGACGACCACACCGTACGCCCGGTCGGAGACCGCGTCCCGCACCTCGGGATCCGAGGAGAAGCCCTGCCGGATCCGGCTCTCCCGCGCCGAACCGCCGCCGCAGAGTGCCAAGTTGGCCCGTACCACGTCTGCGCGCACCGGGGTGCCCGTGGGGTCGGCGGGCTGCGTGGTGCCCGGCTGGAGCTGGAAGCCGGCCAGCGGGTCGACGATCGTCAGGTCCGGTTCGATGCCCGCCCGGTGCACCATGCGCGTCAGTGCGGAGGCGAACAGCCCGTACAGGGTGCCGATTTCGAGAATGCTTCCGTTGGGCGGGGAGAGCAGCGGGACGGTCGCCAGCTTCCCGCACACATTGGACGTGGAACCGGCCAGCCTGCCCACCCCGAGAGCCTCCAGCGCCACGACCGTGCGGTAGGCGACGACGGCGCTGCGCCGGGCATGCGCCTCGTTGCCGCACAAGTCGGCTATCTGGCGGACCAGTTCATCCATCTCGCGGGCCGGCGGGATGCGGTGCGCGCCCCGGCCCGTGCCGTCGAGCAGCAGTCCGAGGGCGTACTGGCTCCGCCGCATGTCCTCGGCGTCCCTGCGCAGCACGTCGAGCTCGCTGCGCAGTTGTTCGGCGGTGCGGTCCACGCGCAGCCGGATGTGCCGGTCGACCAGGGTGATGGCGGGGCGCAGGGCGCGCTTCGTCAAGCGGTTGCGCAGAAGGGAGGGCATGGCTGGGAACGTACGCGGGCGCGATGTGCGGGGCCCACCACGTGGCGATGGTGATCAGGTGAAGTCTCGGCGTCGCCGCGGGAATGCGAACGTGTCCATTTTTTGGGGGAGTTGAGGACATTGCGGCGGCGTCCGATCCGGGCGGGCCAGTCGGTCCAGTCGGCCCGGACCGGCTCACCGGGGCGATCTGGGGTGATCGGGGAGAAACCGGGGCGGTGGCCGGAGAGGGATGGATCGCCGACCACCGGGACCGCGTCCACCACTTCGTCGAGCGGTTGTGACGGCCGCTTGACGCGACGGCCCTTCCGGATCGGGTTCCGCCGGAAGGGCTGGGGGTGCGGGAGAGCGCGGATGCGTCCGCCGCCCCGTTCACATGGCCGTAGAACGCGTCAGCCCGCCGCCGCCCGCTTCAACGTGCGGGCCCTGCGGGCGATGCGGCGCACCGTCGCGTTGCGCGGGATGAACGCGAGCTGCGCGGGGAGGGCGCCGGGCAGCCCCAGTGCGGTCAGCCGACGCCGTTTGAAATAGCGCCAGATGTCGCTGTGCCGGCCGCTGAGGTAGCGCTCGGCGTCGGGGCGCAGGCCGGCCTGGATCTGCGGTTGCATGGCGTAGCCGACCGCGCTGATCAGGCCGGTCGGTTCACCCCGGACCTGTTCCGCGGAGGGAAGCGACCAGCCGGTGACGGCGGACGGGTCCTCCAGGTCGGGCAGCAGCGCGTCGACGATGGTCAGCGGGATGCGGTTGCTGTTCTGGTACGGGGCGAGCTGCTCCAGCAGGGTGTCGGTGCCGACGCGGGCGACCGGGAGGCCGTAGAACGAAGCGGCGGTGAGCAGCGCGGTGGAGAAACAGCCGATGACCAGAGCCGGCCGCATGCTCCGGAAGAGCGTCTCGGCGAGGACGGGGCTGTCGAGAACGGTGAGTTCGGCGCCGAGCCGCTCCGCCTCCTGCTCCAGCAGCCGTGCCCAGTGGCCCGGCGCGCTGGGGTGCGGCTTGAAGACGATCCGGGTGTGGCCGAGCGCCACGGCGCCGCGCAGCATCCGTGCGTGCAGTTCCTCCTCCTCCTGAGAGGTCAGGATGCCGAGCGTGGAGAGGTACTGGCCGAGCAGCAGGGCCGGTGCGGGGCCGGCAGGACCATGGGCGCCCGCCGATCCGGCGAGCTCGTCCAGCACCTTCAGGAAGACGTCCGTCGGTACGACTTCGGACTCGACGCCGAACTCGGTCAGCAGCAGGGGCCGCAGGCCGGGCACCAGGTCCAGGTGGAGCAGCCTGCGGATGCGGGTGCCGATCAGCTGGTCGATCTTGCTGCGGGTCGGACCGTAGCTCATCAGGCCGTCGGCGTAGATGTGCACCGGGCTCTCGCCGAAGATCAGAGCGAGAGCCTGGGAGGGATTGGCCTGGATGGACTCGCAGGCGATCTCGACCGGTTCGTCCCCGAGGTCCCACGCCTTGCGCACGGCGCGCTCCCACAGCGAGGCGTCCTGCTCCCGGGGCGACCATCCCGCGGGATGGAACGGCTCGATGAAGTCGTTCCAGGAATGCACCGTGTCGAATTCGAACGCCAATTTCTCGAATCCGGGCCTGCGGTGGAGCGGAGTGCCCAGCTCGGGGGAGGGCGAGGTGTCGCTCACGACGAGAATGCGCCGGTGCCCGGACCGCGGACCGAACTGGCCCGCGCGCAACGCCGCGACGACCGTGGCGACGGAGTACTGCGTGCACGCGAAGAAGATCTGAGTGGTGGACCGGCCGACCGGCGCGGTGTACGTGCCAGTCATCAGGCCGCGACCTCCCGGGACACGGAGCGGCGCCGTACGCGGCGCAACTGGGCCGCACGGCGGTCGCCCAGCGAATGCAGCGTATCGGCGAGAATGTCCTGGGGCATACGCCGCAGGGACGCCGCGCTCAGGGAGCGCAATTTCCGTGCCACTGCCGGTTCGAACCTTTCGATGGATTCCAGATGATGCGCCATGACCGCGCAATAGGTCCGTACCGCCTTCGGGAGCAGGCGTTCCGCCTCGGGATCCTGTGCCGTTTCCTCAAGCACTTGATCGAATGCCCGGATGAAGTCGAGTTGCCGCACATCGCCGATCTGGGTGAGCGAGGACGCCACGCCGCGCCGGTAGAAGATCCCCAGCAGGCCGACCACGGCGAAGGACTCGGCCTCGCGGTGCAGACGCCAGATCCAGGGCCGGTCCTCGGCCGTGCGCAGCCCGTCCTGGAAGCGCAGCAGCCCCGACTCCGCGAGCCGGCGGTGGTAGGCGCCGGCCCAGGCGTACGCGTAGTCCACGGGCGTCGACTTGTCGGACGGCAGAATCACGTCGCGCGGCCGCATGACGGTGCCGCGCAGTCCGTGCGGGACCTGGTGGACGGTGCGCACCCGGTCCGTGAACTGCACATGGTCCGTGCGTACGAAATCGCAGCCCAGATCCGTGATGGCGGCGAGGAGCCGGTCGTAGTAGCCGGGGGCCGCCCAGTCGTCGCCGTCGAGGAAGGTGAGGTACTCGCCGCGCGCCGCGTCGATACCCGTGTTGCGTGCGGTGGCCAGGCCTCCGTTCTTCTCGTGTCTGACCAGGACGGCACCGGGGATCTCGCGCTCGGCGCGCATGAGGATCTCCGGAGTCCCATCGGTCGAACAGTCGTCGACGAGGATGAATTCGAAGCCCTCGCGGGCATTGGCCCGCAGGCTTCGCAAGGTGTCGGGAGCATATGCCTGCACGTTGTAGAACGGCACGATGACGGAGAGCTTAACCACGAGTCACACGCTAGGCGGGGGCCCGTCATTTGCCTTGGCCCCGGAAAGGACGACAGGTGAACGAAGAATGTCGAAATGATGAACCGGATCGATTACTTGTTCAATGCGGGGCATTTGCGAGGCGGATTCGCCGATCGTCGGCGGGCTGTTAACCAGCTGTTGCCGTCGCGTTGGGCCGCGAATCGAAATGCCTTCCTAAGTTCTGGGGCGTGCCCCCACGTACCGATAGGACGACCGCCCTCCGGGTAGCCGTACTCGCCGACTCCGACACCCGGTGGAAATGGGGCGCGCTCACCGCGCGCCGCCTCACCACCGGCGCGTCCGGGGAAACGGCGCAGCGCGTAGAGATCACCGGACTCCTGCTGCGCGGCCGGGCCACCCCGACCCCGCGCCAGCTCGCCGAGGTCGGCGACGTCGGTGTCGACACCGACCGGGTGCGCGAGGTCACGGCGGTCGAATTCCTGCACACGGTGCGGGACGAGGGGTACGACGTCGTCGTCCTCGCCCTCGTCGGGGGAGCCGTTCAGGCGATGCTGCACGGCCTCGCCGCGCTGCGCCTGCCGGCCAGGCCCGTCGTCGTCACCGGCTACGTCGGCGTCGTCTACGAGAAGCTCGCCGACGGACTGCTGCTGCGGCACGGCGCGGACGTCGTCCTCGCCAACTCCCGCCACGACGCGGAGCGTTTCCGCGCCGTGTACGAGGGGGTGGGCGCCGACGCCTCGGCCGTCACGGAGGCCGCCCTGCCGTTCCTCGGCGGCGCACCGCACCGCCCGCAGGAGGGCCGCGACACGGTCGTCTTCGCCGCCCAGCCCTCCGTACCGGCCTCCCGCGCCGACCGCACGTACCTGCTGCGCAGGCTCGTCGAGCACGCCAGGCTGCACCCGGACCGCGAGGTGCTGCTGAAGCTGCGTTCCAAGCCCGGCGAGCACACCACGCACATCGAGGAACTCCCGTACCAGCGGCTCGCGGAGAAGCTGCCCGGCGGGCCACCGCCCAACTTCCGTCTGGTGTACGGGCACATGGGCGAGGTCCTGGACCGCGCCGATCTGCTGGTCACGGTCTCCTCGACCGCCGCGCTGGAGTCCCTGCACCGGCGCATCCCGACCGCGATCCTCACCGATCTCGGCGTCCGCGAGACCCTCGGCAACCACCACTTCATCGGCTCCGGCCTGCTCACCTCCTGGGACCACCTGGACGGCGGCTTCCGTCCGGAGCCCGACCCGGAATGGCTGGCCGGCCAGGGAGTCGCCGCCGACGGCACGTACGCCACGGCCTACGACAACGCCCGCGCCCGCGTCGACGCCCTGCTCGCCGCCGCCCGCCTGCCCGACCTCGCCCCGTACTACACACCCGCCACCGCGCCCGGCTATCTCCCCGGCATCCTCGCCCGCCACCACCTGGCACCCGACGGCCGTCCGCTGCCGGGCGCCGACCGGCCGCGCGAGACCGGCGGGGTGCGCGGCGCGGTGCGCGACGCGGTCCGGGAGGCGGCGCGGGGCGCGTACCGGCAGGGCGTCCAGCGGGTCGCCCCGGTGATCCGACGGATGGGCGAGCTGTGAACACGACCTCAGGAGCAGAGATGACCCCGACCCCGACCGTGCTCGCCGTGATCCCCGCCCGCGGCGGATCCAAGGGCGTCCCGGCCAAGAACCTCGCCCAGGTCGGCGGCGTACCGCTGGTCGCCCGCGCCGTACGCGCCTGCCTGACCTCCCGCGAGGTCACGGACGTCGTCGTGACGACCGACGACGCGGCCATCGCCGACGCGGCCCGCGCCGCGGGCGACACGCTGGGCGCCCCGGAGCGGGTGCACATCGTCCAGCGCCCCGCCGCCATCGCCGGGGACAGGTCGAGCAGCGAGGACGCGGTGCTGCACGCCCTGGACGCGTACGAGGCGATGCACTCCCGTACGGCCGACGTGGTGCTGCTGGTCCAGTGCACCAGCCCCTTCGTCGTGCGGGAGGACATCGACGGCGTCGCCGCGGCGGTCGCCCGCGACGGCGCCGACACGGCGGTCACGGTCGCGCCCTTCCACGGCTTCCTCTGGCGCGACGGCGGTGTGTCGGAGAAGGACAACCACGGCGTCAACCACGACAAGTCCGTCCGGCAGATGCGGCAGGACCGCCCCGAGGACCTGCTGGAGACCGGCACCGCGTACGCCATGAACGCCGCCGGCTTCCGCACCCACCGCCACCGCTTCTTCGGCCACACCGCCCTGGTGCGCACCGACGCCGCCCGGGTCCTGGAGATCGACGACCCGCACGACCTGGCCCGCGCCCGCGCCCTCGCGCCGCTCCTGGACCCCTCACCGCTGCCCACCCTCGACGACATCGACGCGGTCGTCCTCGACTTCGACGGCACACAGACCGACGACCGGGTCCTCATCGACGCCGACGGACGCGAGACCGTCGCCGTCCACCGCGGCGACGGGCTGGGCATCGCGGCCCTGCGCAAGGCCGGAATGCCGCTGCTGATCCTCTCCACGGAACAGAACCCGGTCGTCGCCGCCCGCGCCCACAAGCTCCGCATCCCGGTCCTGCACGGCATCGACCGCAAGGACCTGGCCCTCAAGCAATGGTGCGACGAACAGTCCGTCGCTCCGGAACGTGTCCTCTACGTGGGCAACGACGTCAACGACCTGCCGTGCTTCGCACTCGCCGGCTGGCCGGTCGCGGTCGCGAGCGCCCACGACTCGGTACGGGCCGCGGCGCGCGCCGTCACCACGACCCCCGGCGGCTTCGGCGCCATCCGCGAGATCGCGGCCTGGCTGCTGGGCCCCACCCTCACGACCACGACTCCCGCTCAGTCCCGCGAATAACCCTGGGGCCCCCAAGCCCCGAGCAACCCCCGGGCCCCCCAAGCCCCCAACCCCCAACCCCCAAGCTAAGGAACACCACCCATGAACACCTCCCGTCTGCGCACCCTCGGCACCCGCACCGCGGGCCCGGGCCACCCCGTCTACGTCACCGGCGAGATCGGCATCAACCACAACGGCGACCTCGGCAACGCCCTCGCGCTGATCGACGTGGCGGCCGAAGCCGGCTGCGACGCCGTCAAGTTCCAGAAGCGCACCCCGGAGATCTGCACCCCGCGCGACCAGTGGGACATCGAGCGCGACACCCCCTGGGGCCGGATGACGTACATCGACTACCGGCACCGCGTCGAGTTCGGCGAGGCCGAGTACCTGGCCATCTCCGAGCACTGCGCCAAGCGCGGCATCGACTGGTTCGCCTCCCCGTGGGACACCGAGGCCGTCGCCTTCCTGGAGAAGTTCGACGTCCCCGCGCACAAGGTGGCCTCGGCCTCCCTCACCGACGACGAACTCCTGCGCGCCCTCAGGGCGACCGGCCGCACGGTCATCCTCTCCACCGGCATGTCGACCCCGCGCCAGATCCGCCACGCCGTGGAGGTCCTGGGATCGGACAACATCCTGCTCTGCCACGCCACTTCGACCTACCCGGCCAAGGCCGAGGAGCTGAACCTGCGGGTCATCAACACCCTCCAGCAGGAGTTCCCCAACGTCCCGATCGGCTACAGCGGCCACGAGACCGGCCTCCAGACGACCCTCGCCGCCGTCGCCCTCGGCGCCGCGTTCGTCGAGCGCCACATCACCCTGGACCGCGCCATGTGGGGCTCCGACCAGGCCGCCTCCGTCGAGCCGCAGGGCCTCACCCGTCTCGTCCGAGACATCCGCACCATCGAGGCCTCGCTCGGCGACGGCATCAAGAAGGTGTACGAGTCCGAGCTCGGCCCGATGAAGAAGCTCCGCCGGGTCGCGGGCGTCGTCGCCGAGAACGCCGACGAGGCTCCGGCCGCCGAGCCGGTCGCGGTCTGACGGGCCGACCGGTGAACCTCGCCTTCGTCGAGAGCCCGGTCCAGCTCCTGAACGTCCTGGAGTGGGCCTACACAGAGGGAGGCGACGACCAGGTCCTCACGGACATCACGGTCGTCGTCCTTCCCCCGGTCGACCCGATGTCGCGCGGCCAGCTGCGCCGGATGGCGGAGCTGGCCCGCGACGAGGGCGTCAACGTCCGCTGGCAGGAGGCGCGCGGCGGCACGGGCGCGCCCCTGAAGACCCTGCGCTCACTGACCGGACTTCTGCGCGGAGCGGACCGCATCGTCATCGGCGACCCGTTCTCCCGCTACGTCCAGCTGCTGCTCACCCTGGTCCGCGCCCGCCGCCTCACGGTGGTCGACGACGGCACGGCCACCATGGAGTTCGTCGCCCAACTCGCGCGCGGCGAACGGCTGGTGCGCTGGCACCGCAAGGGCAGCCCGGGTCCGCGCGACCTCGTCCTGGCCCCGGTCACCGCCCGCGCCCGCAGCCGCTTCACCCCGTCCGCGACCCGCACGGTCGAGGTCTTCACGGCCATGCCGGTCGAGGCCCCGGCCGGTGTCACCGTCACCTCCAACACCTTCGCCTGGACCCGCGCCCGCTTCGGCCCGCCGCTGCTCACCAAGGGCGCCGACCTGGTCGGCACCTCGCTCGTCGAGACCGGAGTCCTCGACCGGGCCCAGTACCTGGAGGCCGTCGCGGCCCTGGCCCGCACCCACCAGGCCACTCGCTACTTCGCCCACCGCCGCGAGTCCACCGAGAAACTCCACGCCCTGGAAGCCGCCACCGGCCTGGAGATCGTCCGCCCCGATCTCCCCCTGGAACTCATAGCCCGCCGGGGCCCCATCGGCCGCACGGTCCTGAGCTTCCCCTCCACGGTCGTCCACACCCTCCCTCTGGCCCTGGCCGGCACGGACGTCAAGGTCGCGGTCTGCGACATCGCCCCGGAATGGCTCCGCGACACGGCGTCCCCGCGCGCCCAGGGCTTCCTGAGCGGCGTCACGGAAACGGCCCGCGACGTCCAGCGCCTGGCCCCCTGGCGGGCGACAGCGATCACGGAGGCGTAGCCCCGCCCGCCCACCGGCCCACGACCGGGGCGCCGCCCCTGGCCCCGGTCGCCCCGGCACCGCTGCGCGACGAGGTGGTTGGTCACCGGCCCGCCGGTGGGCGAGACCTCTCCGGAAGAAGTCATCGCCACCCTCCTCGCCGAGGACGACAAAAGAGAAGCTCGGTCTGGTCTGGTCTGGTCTGGTCTGGTCTGGCCTTTCCGCGCCGGGCCGGAGAGGACACGTGTGTCACTCGCTCGTGAAGACCGCTCGGCCATCATCGAACTGGGCGCACGTCCGGTCCAAGGACCTGGGTATCGAAGCGGACGGCTCCTGCGGTTCCGTTTCCTACGGCGACACCATCGTGCGCACCACTGACGGATGGCGGACCAGCCGTCGCAAGGTGTCTCCACGCAGCATTCCCTTGGGCGGGATGACAAAGCCCGGATGACCGGGCACATGCCGCGCCTGTTCCTCCCGAAAAAGCCGAAGTACTTGCGGAACGCGGAAAACTCGTGGGTTCAATTGCTCGCCACTCGCGCAGAATTGGCACGAGGAAACCGGTCGCAGGAGTGGTGCTCGCAGCGAGGCCGAGTCGACGGCGGCCGGGCAGCCACCAGATCGCCCACCCGATCACCCACCTGTGGGTTTGACCATATTGCTGTGACAGCGTTGGCGGGCGACGTTAGACTGCGCTTTTACGCGAGGGGTCATCCATGATTTTTGCTGCCGTTATTTCTGTCGTTATTGTCGTGGGCAGTTTTGCCTATATCGTCCATCTCTTCAAGCGCGACCATGAAATCCGGTCACACGGGCGCGATATTCGTGCCCTGGTGGAGTACGTTCGTTACATCAGTTCGAATGATGGTGGGAGCGTCAACATAAAATACCGGCTCTCATGGAATGAGGACGGTGTGACCAGGAGCGTGGAAGGCAGTGACACCATTTCTTCCTTCTACTCGTCGAAAGTACAGAAAGGCTGCGAGGTCGATATCAAGTACTTGGACGACGACCACATCTTGTTTGTTTTCGACCAGTAGATGGTGAGGGGGCGGGTGTCGGGGGAGATGGCGGACGGCAGCAGCACTGGGCTTGGTCCGGGGCCGCACGTGCACTCCATCGCTCGTCACCAGATGCCGGGCGCCCGATCCGCCGTAATGGCCGATGCGGTAGATCGCCACCGTGCGCTCCTGGGCGACGTGCGACGACAGGTGGAAGTCGACCGACTCGCCACAACTCACCGAAGTCTTCGACGCGTAGCCCTGAATCTGGACCAGCTCGTCCGTCGCCCCCTTCGTGCCTGCCCGGCCCCCGGACCACGCTCGCGATCCGGCCGCACGGTTCTCCCGCATCACGGGGCTGTCGCCGGCATGCGTGGCCGAGCCCGATCCGTCCAGCATGCGATATCCGGTGATCGCGGCAGTACCGACCCCGAATGCCCCCAACGCTGTCCGACGAGACACCTTCGACACAGGGCACTCCCGATACCTGCACGCCAGGCCTCGTGCCTCACGCGTCATAGACATGCGTGACCGGCTACCCACGAGTCCCGGCGCCGCGCCCGTCAGTCAACAGGGGGCTGTGACCGGCACGATGGTGACCCCGGCCACAGCCCCTTGTGCTGTCAGCTGCCGTATCGCTCCACCACGTAGGAGCGGGCGAAGCTGTAGCCGGAGGCAACTCCCCAACTGCTCACAGGCTTTGCGAACGTGCGATCCGACCGGGCCGACCATGTCCAGGCCTTGATGCTGCCGTCGTCGTAGCCGTACAGGGCTCCGAAGTCGTCCAAGCCATCCCCGTTGTAGTCACCGATGACGATCGACATGTGCTCACGCCACATCGAGCCCGCCGGGGTGGTCCAGGCCTCGGACAGAGCGCTGAAGGTGCCCGTCGTGCTACTGGGGAAGGTGTAGATGCTGTCGTGGCCATCGGCGTAGTCGTACCAGGCGGCGATGTCGTCCCGACCGTCCCCGTCGAAGTCGCCGGAGTGAACGGTCGTACTTGCCCAACTCCCCCACGACGTACTGGTCCAGGAACCGACCGGGGACTTGAACGCGCCTGTGGGCGAGGTGAGGAACGTGAATATCTTGTTGCTTCCGTCGGCGTATCCGTGGAAGACGGCGAGATCGTCCCGTCCATCACCGTTGAAGTCACCGGTGACCGGCTTGTCGCGTGAAGCCGACCAGCTGCCCGTCGGGCTGGTCCACGACATGAACGGTGTGTTGAAGCCGCCCCGGACGTCTGCGGTAAAGGTCCACAGCGCATCGTGTCCGTCCACGTAGTCGTACCAGACGGCGACATCGTCCCGTCCGTCGCCATTGAAATCGCCGCTGTGCACATTCATTCGTTCGAAGCCCCAATTGCCGGCAGCGACCTTCCACGACGCGAACGGCGTTCCGAACTTGCCGCTCTGGGTGCCGAGCCACGTCCACAGAGCCACCCGGCCGTCGGCATACCCGTACACAGCCGCGACGTCGCCGATCCCGTCCCCGTTGAAGTCACCCGTGGTGCGCTTCATATGAGCCGCCGCCCACGAGTCCGGCGGGACGTTCCACCCGGCGAACGGAGTCCTGAAGGTTCCGTCGGAGTTCGTCAGGAAGCTGTGAATGGTGTCCGAGCCATCGACGTGGTCGTACCAGTCGGCCAGATCACTGCGCCCATCGCCGTTGTAGTCGTGCCGAAGAGCGGTCCCACTGCTCCACAGAGACTGTCCCTTGACGTTGTGAACGACCAGGTTCCCCCGGTCCTGCAGCACCGCGTACCCTTCCGCACCGCTGGTCTTCGAATCCCACAGCACGGTGCTGCCGTCGGCCTTGTAGACCACCAGGTTGCCCTTGGCCTGCATGACCGCTTTCGCTCCGGGGTTCCCGGCGGTCCCGGTGGACCAGAGGCGACGGCCGGCGTTGGAGGAGATCTCCAGGTCGCCGTCGTCCTTCATGGTGAGCTTCGCCGAACGGGAGGTATAGGACTGACCGGCAGCGAGCGTCGTACCTGCCGGGATCCGCGTACCTCCGACGGTGCCGTCGATCGGGAACGCGGTACCGAAGGAGAAGACCGTGTCGGTGACCTGGCCCGGCCAGCCGGTCATGGTGTTGTCGGTCTTGCGGCCCCACAGGTCGGCCACACCGTCACCCGTGAGGTCACCGACGGTGCCGAGGGTCGGATACTCACTCGCGGGATAGCCGGCGCCGACCTTCACCCGTGCCGAGGCATTGCCCCAGGCGGTCGGGTCCAGCAGCCCGTCCGGCCCCTTGCTGCCGTAGGCACGGAAGATCTCCCCCGTGGACTTGTTCCGGAGCCACAGGTCGGCGAGGCCGTCGTTGTTCAGGTCGCCGGGGCAGAGGACGGTGAACTTGTCCCAGTCGTTGGTGCCCACCAACACCGGGGAGCTCAGCCGCTTGTTGAAGTCTCCGTAGTACGCCCAGAGCAATGTGCCCTGCTTCACGAGAAGGTCGGGCTTGCCGTCCGCGTTCAGGTCGCCGGGAGCGATGATCTGCTCGGCGTTGCTCCAGTGATCGTTCCCGGTCCATCCCGGCTCGCCCACGCAGCCGTAGTCCTCGTCGACGACCGGGCACGTGACGGTCAGCGGCTGCTTGCCCTCCTTGTAGTCGGTGGTGGCGATGCCCAGGCCGTTGTTGGTGTAGGTCCAGAGGTTCTTGCGCTTGGCGACCGGGTTGTACTCAAGCGTGACGAGGTCGGTGTACCCGTCCTGGCCCCAGTCCGTCCGGTACGCGATGTCGGCGTCCTCGAAGGCCTGACCTCCGTTGGTCGCCGACGAGAACACACCGCCCTGCTGCCCGGAGTAGGTGAGCAGTGTGCCGTTCGAGTCCACGCTCCAGATGTCCTTGATGCCATCACCGTTGAGGTCACCGGGGGCGTCTCGCTCGGCCGACCGCGTCGCGTAGTAGACGTAGGTGGCGGTGTCCGAACGATTGCCCGCTCTGTCGACGCTGAACGCGTAGAGGAAATGCGCCCCGTAACCGGGCGGGGTGCTGGTCACGGAAGCCGATTGACCGCTGGCTGCGATGTAGCTGACTTCCGGGTCCGAGTCGGTGTACCAGCCGTACTGCTCGACATCCGTGACGCCGTTCGCCTCAAGGGTGAACGAGCCCGGCGTACGGGCCTTGCCCGTCGTTTCCGGCCAACCGTTCTCGCCGTCCGGGAAGTACGCGGAGCTGATCCGGGGCGGGCTGCTCGGCCGTGTGCGGTCCACCGAGAACGCGCACGTCGAGCTCCAGCCGGAGGTCGCGCCGTCGCTGTCCTTGGCACGGACCTTCCAGGTGTAGTCCCCCGTGGGGAGGGAAGCGTCCGGGACCGGAAGCGTGACCACTCGCTTCTTCAGGGCGGAGAGGGACTGGTCGACCACTGGAGTGGTGCTGCCGCTCTTGAAGATCTGGAACTGGGCGGTGAGGTTGCCGGCATCGGGGTCGTCCACGGTCGCGTGCACGCTGACCCTGGTGTTGCCGATGAGTCCGCCCGCGGAGCAGGACGACTTGGGGTTGGTGCCCAGGTCGTACGGGGTCTTGGGCGGGTTGTTGTACGTGGTCTCCAGGACGGCGGTCTTGGCGTCGAACTTCTTCCAGCCGTACGTGTCCTGCTCGTTGGACGCGTAGAGCCCCAGCGTGAGGCTCGACCAGTTGCCCGCGGCGGCGTCGCGCACCTTGGAGGTGACGTCGAACTCAAGGTTGCCGGCGGCGCAGTCCTTGCTCCATCCCTTGGAGTCGTTCACGGTCTTGAGCGGTGTGCTGCCGACCTTGGCCGGCTGGTTGTTCCATGTCGTCTTCTTGGAGATGGTTTTGGTCTGCCAGATCTCGACCGGCCTGGCCTGGCAGGACCAGGACCAGACGTTCTTGATCCTGAACGTCGACGACTTGACCTGTACGCCCTTGAGGTTGTCCGTATCGACCTGGAAGAAGGAGCGGGAGAGTCCGAGAGTCTCGTTCTCGTAGCCCACGCGGGCGACCTCGTTGGCATTCCAGAAGGAGGAGTTGGGGTACTTCTTATAGACCCGGGTCCAGTTCTCCTTCTTGCCCCAGGCCCAGGACGGGTCGATGTAGACGGGGTACCTGGTGTCGGCTCCGGTCAGGAGGGCCTGGTCAGGCTTGATCTCGATGCTGTCGCCGACCACCGTGGCCGGCAGCTGGGCGTCGGTGGCACCGGGCGGGGGCTCGAAGGCGTCCGAGGGTGTCGTCCCGGTGGTAGCGGTGGGGGAGGCGGTTTTGGCGGCAGCACCGGACGTGGCGGTCTTCGAGTCCCACATCAGGGGCGAGGGGCTGGTGAAGACGGTCTGGCCCGCCGGGTCACCGGCCGAGATGCTGCCGGTGTCGGGGTCGGCCGTGACGGTCAGTCCCGCTGTCTTCATCTTGAATTTCAGGGTGGCCAGTTCGGGGTTCTTGGCGGCCTCGGCGGTCTTGACCACCAGCAGCTGGGAGAAGCCCTCGATTTCGGCCTTCAGTTGCAGATCCACCCCGGGCAGGATCTCGCTGTACGTGGCCACGTTCTCGGCGAGCACCGGCTTGGGCAGAGCGGTCGGCCAGGACAGCGTGAGCGTACGGCCGTCCTTCACGCCGGACAGCAGCGGTCCCGTTCCGCCTCCGGAGAAGGCGACGTTCACCGTGGTCGCCCGGGGTACGACCGTGCCATCGGCGGCGAATGCCAGGCTGGGGTCCGTCGCGACCCAGGCGCCGTTTAGGAACAGTCGCACGGGAGATCCGTAGCGCTTGACCGAGAAGGAGCCATCAGGCAGCGCCCAGGTGTCCGACGTCTCTGTACGCGCAGATGCCAACTCAGCCGGCGCGTTGGTGGACTTGGCCGTTTCCAGTGCCCTGTCCTCCTCGCTGACCGAGCCGTCGTCCACAGGGTCGTCGGCAGCGGCAGTAGCAGCGTTGCTCGGCGCGGATGCGACCGCGGCCGCAGAGGCGACCGGTGTCAGGGCTCCGGCCGATCCGACGACGGTGGCCAGTGCCAGAGAAATGGCTCGAAGCCGGGTTCTGTCTCTTTGAACGGTTCGTTTGGTAAAGCGATTCATTTTGCTCCCCCCAGGAAGTCATGGATCTTCGCTCCGACCCTATAGGTGGCGGCTCGGCCTCATGAAGTGCAGGGCGGCTCATGATTTCAGGGCGGCATCTCTGGCAAGGGTGAATGCATCCAATGTGAAATTAAACGACTCAATGATGGATATTTTCTCGAAAGGTGAATGTTTCGGACATTTTCAGATGTGGGTGTTCGGTGGGGGGAGGGGAGGGAGGAGTGGTGTCATATCCCTACATGGACGGGCGATCTCAGGGTGTGCAGCGATAAACCAGTGACTTTTCTGTGAAGGATCTGTTAGCTTCCGACGGTCATTCTTGGGGTGGGCGAGGGGTGGGGAATGAGCTGGTTCGGCAAGTCCTTGATGGCATTGCCATTGTCTGCTGCACTTATGTTTGGGATGCTGCCGGAATCCGCTGTCTCAGCGGATTCCGGAATATCGCAGGAGCATCTGGGTGCTCAGGTGAAGCAGCCGAGGGCCGTTCCGGTGGCGCCCATGAAATTCGGCGGCAACAAGCGCAAGGACTATGCCAGGACTCATGCCTGGCGAGGGGCGCCGAAGACCACCTGGCCGACCGCGGCCAGCGCCGAGATGGAGCTGGAAGCAGCCGGAACCAAGTCCGCGCGCGTGGGAGGACTGCCTGTTTCCGTCTCCCCGGCAGGCAAGCGGACGCGTGGTCCCGCAACGCGTCCCGCGAAGCTCAAGGTCTCGGTCGCGAACAGGGCAGCCGCGGCCGAGGCAGGCGTCGACGGAGTACTGCTGTCGATGAGCCGGACGGACTCCGGACGCGACAAGCAGTCCGTGCAGGTGAAGGTCGACTACTCCGGCTTCCGGGGCGCCTACGGCGGTGACTGGGCGGCACGGCTTCGGCTGGTGGAGCTCCCGGCGTGTGTGCTGACGACACCGCAGAAGCCCGAGTGCCGGATCAGCACCCCGCTCGCATCGGCGAACGACACCGAACTGAGCACACTGGCGGCCGAGGTCGAAACCGAGGCCGCCGACTCCGCCCCCCGCGCCGCGGCGCGCACCGCGGTCTCCTCGACCGCTCCCGCCGCCACCGTGCTGGCCGCGACAGCCGGTGCGGCAGGCTCCTCGGGCTCGTACAAGGCGACGCCGCTCCAGCCATCGGGCTCGTGGAGCGCCGGCGGCTCGACCGGAGCGTTCAACTGGTCCTACGAGATCGGCGTTCCGTCCGTCCCGGGTGAACTGCAGCCGAGCGTCTCCCTGAACTACTCCTCGCAGCGGGTCGACGGCCAGACCGCCGCGTCCAACAACCAGCCGAGCTGGATCGGCGACGGCTGGAACTGGGAGCCCGGCTACATCGAGCGCCGGTACAAGTCCTGCAACGACGACAAGGACAACGGCACCAACACCACCAAGGTCGGCGACCTGTGCTGGTACAACGACAACGCGACGCTCTCCCTCGGCGGCAAGAGCACCGAACTGGTCCATGACGCGAAAAGCGGGTGGCACCCGGCTCAGGACTCGGGCGAGAAGGTCGAAAAGCTGACCGGCGCGTCCAACGACGACAAGGGGACGGCCGGTGTCGACGGCGTCGGTGAGCACTGGAAGATCACCACGACCGACGGCACGCAGTACTTCTTCGGTCTGAACAAATTGCCGGGCTGGAGCGACCACGGCACCAAGGCGACCACCGACGACGATCCGGTCACCAACTCGACCCTCACGGTACCGGTGTTCGGCAACCAGTCGGGTGAGCCCTGCTACAACGCGTCCTTCGCCTCGGCCTGGTGCCAGCAGGCATGGCGCTGGCAGCTCGACTACGTCGTCGACGCGCACGACAACGCCATGGCGTACTACTGGAACACCGATACCAACAACTACGGCCTCAACGTCTCGGAGGCCACCGGCAAAGCGACGGTCACGGCGTACGACCGAGACAGCTACCTCGATCACATCGACTACGGGCTGCGCGACGGTGGCGCCTATGCGGCCAAGGCCATGGGCCGCGTCGAATTCGGGACCGGCGAGCGCTGCCTGAGCGGTTGCGGAACGTTCGACCAGACGAACGCCAAGAACTGGCCCGACGTCCCGTACGACCTGTACTGCAAGCCCGGTGCGACCGAGTGCAAGGACCAGTATTCGCCCAGCTTCTGGTCACGCAGGAAGCTGAGCACGATCACCACCAAGGTGCTGACGGGAGGCGCCTACAAGGAGGTCGACTCCTGGGCGCTCAAGCAGGGCTTCCCGGCCTCGGGGGACGGAATCTCCACACCGATGTGGCTGGAGTCCATCCAGCACACGGGCAAGGTCGGCGGCAGCGCGACCCTGCCGGCGGTCACCTTCGCCGGTGAACAGAAGGCCAACCGGGTCGACAAGACGGGCGACGGGCTGGCCCCCTTCATCCGGCTGCGGCTCTACCAGATCACCACGGAGACGGGCGGCACCATCGGCGCGTACTACTCGCAGCCGGACTGCACCGCCTCCACCCTCCCGCCGGCCGATGGCACGAATGACAGACGCTGCTATCCGGTGAAGTGGGCGTATGAGGGTGAGACGGCCAAACAGGACTGGTTCAACTCGTATGTGGTGACCAAGGTCGTCGAGGGCGACAACCTGGCCGACACCCCGGACACCACCACCGAATACAGCTACCTCAACGGTGCCGCATGGGCCAAGAGCACCGACGAGTTCACGAAGAAGGACGACCGGACCTACTCGACGGCTCGCGGCTACGGTCTGGTGCAGACCCGCACAGGGGCCGGCCTGGACCCGCGGACTCTGACCGAGACCCGGTACTTCCGCGGTCTGGACGGTGCCGCGGTGAAGGACTCCACGGGCGTCGCGGTCACCGACCGTGAGCAGTTCGCCGGCCAGGCGCGTGAGAGCGCCACCTACAACGGCGACAACACCGCCAAGCTCGTCTCCGCGACTTCGTACACCCCCTGGCGATCCGCGCGGACGGCCGGCCGCACGCGCTCGGACATGCCCGACCTCGAGGCGTACCTCACCGGCACGCTCAAGGAGGAAGTGCGCACCGCGATCACCGGCGGCGAACGCAAGCAGGTGCTGACCCGGAGCTTCAACGACTACGGCCTCATCACCTCCGTCTCGGACACGGGAGACGCGGCAAAGTCCGGTGACGAGCAGTGCACCACCAGCTCCTACGCCCCCAACGTCCCGAAGTGGATGCTCAACAAGGTCGCCCGCACCGAGGTGGTCGGGGTGCTGTGCGGCGCGACGGTGTCGCGCCCCGGTGACGTGATCAGCGACGAGCGCACGTACTACGACGGTGCGACGGCGACGCCGTCCACGCCCACCAGGGGCGACGTCACAAAGATCGAGAAGATCAACGGGGCGGGTGACGGCTACGACACCGTGGCCACCACCGCGGTGGCGGACATCGACATCTACGGCCGGGCCCTTGCTGTCACGGACCCGTACGGGAAGAAGACCTCGACCGTCTACACGCCCACGACGGGAGAGGCCCCGACCGGTACATCGGTGACCAACCCCCGCGGCCATCGGGTCACCACCGAACTCGATCCGCTGCGTGGCCAGCCGGTCAAGGTGACGGACGCCAATGCCCGGGTGACGACGACGGCGTACGACCCGCTGGGCCGTGTCACCAACGTCTGGCTGCCGACCCGCTCCGCCGTCACCGACCCGGACAAACCGAGTCGGACGTTCGGCTACCAGGTGCGCAACGACGGCCCGATCGTGGTCACCAGCAAGGTGCTCAATCACAACGCCGAGTACCAGACCTCGTACCAGTTCTACGACGGGCTGCTCCGCGAACGCCAGAGCCAGGCGGAGGCCCCGGACGGCAAGGGGCGGCTGGTCACCGAGATCGCGTACGACAGCCGGGGCCAGGCGTGGCGCGATTCCGGTACGTACTACGCCGACGGTGCCGCCGAACCGGTCCTGGTGACCGGGCAGGAGACCAAGTACCCGTCGTCCACGGAAACGGTCTTCGACGGAGCGGGCCGCCCGACCGCGGTGATCGCCAAGAAGTTCGGCAATGACACCAAGCGCACCGTCACCACCTCGTACACCGGCGACACGACGACGGTCGTCCCTCCGGCCGGCGGAACCGCCACCACCACGGTGACCGACGCGCTCGGTCGCACCGTGGAACTGAAGCAGTACACCGATGCCGACAGGACCAAGTCCCAGTCCACCACCTACGCGTACAACCACCTCGGGCGACTGGAGAAGGTCACCGACCCGTCGAACGCGGTCTGGACCTACGGATACGACGTCGCCGGCCGCCAGAACCACACGGAGGACCCCGACAAGGGCACCGTCGACACGACGGCCTATGACAAGGCCGACCGGCCGACCGATGTCAAGGACGCCCGCGGCATCGTCCTGCACACCGACTACGACGAACTCGGCCGCCCGACCGCACTGAGCCAGGGCACCACCAAGCGGGCCGCCTGGGAGTACGACAAGGCGACGAAGGGGATCGGCCAGCTCTCGAGCACCACCCGCTACGAGGGCGCCGACGCCTACGTCAGCACGGTCGTCAACTACAACGCCTTCTACCAGCCCATTGTGACCAGGTTCACCGTCCCGGGCTCGGAAGCGGGGCTCGCCGGCACGTACGAGTGGACGGACATCTACAACGCCGATACCGGCCAGCTCATGGAGACGAGGCAGCCCGCCATGGGGGACCTGCCGGCGGAGAGCGTCATCAACAGCTACGCCTACCGCTCCAGTCTCCCGATGGGTGTCGCCGCCGGAAGCGACACCATCCTCTACTCCGCCACCTACGACCACTACGGCAGACCGAGCCAGCAGGAGTACGGAGCTTTCGGCCAGCACCTGGGGAAGAATTACGAATACGACGAACACACCGGCGAGTTGACGCGTGCTTTCACCGACCGCGAGGTAGCACCCAAGCGCATCGACGACGTGCGGTACACGTACGACCTCGCGGGCAACATCAACAGGATCGCGACGACGACCGGGCAGGACGCCACGGCGCAGAGCGACACCCAGTGCTTCCTCACGGACGCGCTGCGCCGCATCACCGACGCCTGGACCGCCACCGACGGCTGCGCCGCCAAGCCCGCCGCCGCGACCGTCGGCGGCCCGGACGCCTACTGGACCACGTACGCCTACGACGCGGTCGGCAACCGCAAGACGGAGACCCGGCACACCACCGCCTCCGGACCCGCCACCGACACGGTCCGCACCTACACGGCTCCCGAGCCCGGCACCCACAATCTGCCCGGCGTCACCCAGACGGGCACCGACCCGCACAACGAGAGCTACACCTACGACGCGACCGGCAACACCAAGACCCGCAAGATCGGCAACGGCGACCTTCAGGACCTCGCCTGGGACCCCGAAGGCCACCTGGCGTCCGTCACCCAGGTCACCGATACCACCAGCTACCTCTACGACACCTCGGGCCAGCGCTTGGTCCGCCGTGACTCCACCGGCACCACGCTCTATCTTCCCGCCGGCAACGAACTCCACCTGGACAAGGCGGGGAAGGTCACCGGAAGCCGCTACTACAGCGCGGCCGGTGAAACCGCCGCACTGCGCACCGGTGGGAAGCTGACCTTCCTGATCAACGATCACCACGGCACGAGCACCACCCAGGTCAGCGCGGACGCCACGCAGGCCGTCACCCGACGCAAGAGCACGATCTTCGGAGCCCCGCGCGGCACGGCACCCACCGGATGGGCGGGCGACAAGGGATTCGTCGGCGGCACCCAGGACACCGATACAGATCTGACGCACCTCGGCGCCCGCGAATACGACCCCGTCACCGGCCGCTTCATCTCTGTCGACCCGGTTATGGACCTGCAGGATCCGCAGCAGATCAACGGCTACACCTATGCCAACAACAATCCGGTTGCCTCCAGCGACCCCACTGGCTTGTGGCTCGATGACGGCACCGGCCATTCCGAGACGCGGAACGGCAACCAGCCCCATGGTCCAGGAGCGCCGAACAGAACGGCAACCCCGACATCCAACGACAATCGCGCACGGAATAATCCCGTAAATATCGTCGGGAGCTCCATCACCGACGCTGCAAGAAAATTCACGAACGGTAGAGGGTATGCGACTTGGCGGGCGCGGTACAACGCTCAACTCGCTGCCTACGCGGCACACGGTCGAGAAATCACCGAAGACGATCTCGTAGCCGAAGCGGCCAACAGTTGTTTCGGTCCGGGGAAGAGTTGCCCGAAAAAGCTGGGTGATTTTCTTATCGGCCTCGAATTCCTGCGGATGAGTCAGTACGCGGGATCGGGAGGCCGCGCCGTAAGGATCCCGTTTGCTGCGCAACTTGGCAAAGGGATACGTTCCCTGCGTAGGCAGTATGGCCTCCCCTGCAAGTGCTTTCTGGCTGGCACGCAAGTTCTCATGCCTGACGGCAAGCACAAGAGCATCGAGTCAATCCGTGTTGGCGATAAGGTCATTGCCACCGATCCTGTCACGGGTGAGACGGGGGCGCGGAAGGTAACTCGCCTCATCACGACCGACGGTGACAAGAACTTCAATGAACTCACCATCGAAACGCCGGACGGCAACAAGAAGCTGACCGCCACCCACGAGCACCCTTTCTGGTCTCTCTCGGAGCACCGCTGGGTAGCAGCCGGTCAGCTCAGACCAGGTATGACGCTGCGCTCCGACGGTGGCAAGCCTCTGCTCATCAAGGCCAACCGCCCGTTCATCAAGCACGTCAGGACTTACAACCTCACGGTGGACGGCCTGCACACGTACTATGTACTCGCTGGTGAGACGCCGGTACTCGTTCACAACAGCAACTGCGCTATACCCTCTGCCTCGGAAGCCGCTTTTAAGGCTGCCGAAAATCCTGCGGGTATCTTTATCAAGAACAAGCATCTCTCATCCTTTGAGGGGCGCTACGCCAAGTTCAATACAGCTGATGCATCGGAAGCGCAATCATGGGTCGCCGAAGGGCTCAGATCCAGAGGTGCGAGCTTCAAGCCGAACGGCCTTGATGGCACCTTCAAGATGGAAGTGGACATGCAACGCACCATCGGAACTAAAGGCCAGACGGGAATCAGGATCATTGTGGCCAACGACGGAAGAGTGATCAATGCCTTCCCGTTCAATGTGGGATGATTTAGATGAGGATTCTCTATGACGCGATCAATGCGAGTGATCTGAGAGGGTCGACGATCGCGGACTATCTCGTGAACATCGAGGCCTCTATTGAGGTGGTCGATGGGTGTGACGTGATCTACAAGGAGCCTTATTTCCCCGTGGCGGAGTTGGCGCGCGATCTTGCCCGTTGGGTGTCTCTGGGTGAGAGGAAGGCTCCGGACTTCCTCTTCGCTTCGCTATCCTTCGAAGAGCCGGGTGCGATCCGAATTCTCGGCAGCGGGTCAGGCTGGACGGTGGGATCAATTTTCACGCCGGAGGTGAAGAGTTCGCCCGTTTCATGGGAAAATCTCACCGCGTGTATCAATGAGTTCGTTACAGATATTCGGCGAGATGTCCTTGAGCTGGGTATCAGCCCGGACTTCATCGACTCATAGAGGGCTGATCAAATGTGTCACTCAAGGGGAAATGGAACTTGAGGTAGGAAGAGATCTTTGGTTCGCACCGGTGAACTGCAGTCCCGTCAGGCACGTGCCTGACGGGACTGCGCAAGCCTCTGACGGCAGTAGTTGACGGCAACGTCGGCGGACGGGGGCTGCACAGTGTCGTGGGTCGCCGCTGTCGGGTCCGGGCGGGGTTGCGGAGGGCGTTGCCGAGAAGGCCGATGGCAATGCGCTGGAGGCGGAGTCGGACATGGGCTTACACGGTGGCGGGGTCACCGAATGTGGGCGTGGTCGAGGACTCCCTTGGTGACGGCGAACTCGTCCTGCGCCAGGAGCGGGAGTGGGATGACGCCGGGTTGACGCTGACCCCGGACTACGCCTCGGCGCGGCGACAGGGGGACGGCTCCCCGAGAGCTGTTCAGAGTTTCTTTACTTGGTCAAGGCGGCCCGCTGTCGCGGCCCGCGCGCGCCCGGCCCCTCGGGGCCGCCGCCCGCTCCTGTCTCCGCCCCGCTCGCCGACGACCCCGCCGGACCGGGCGCGCAACAGCCAGCACGATGAACCTTTCCAGGGGCTCCGCCCCAGACCCCGGCCCTCCCTCCGAGGGGCGGGGGCGCGTGTGTCGGGTGCGGCTTCGTCGTGGTGTGGGGTTCGGGGTCGCGGGAGGGGGTCCCTCGCCGCCCGGTCACCGGAGGCGTACCAGGAACCCCCGGGGGCCGCCAAGGCCGAGCGCACGCGTCACGGGGTGAGCCTTGGCGGCCCCCGGGGAACCCTGGCACGGCGAAGCTGCCCGACCGACGAGGGACCCCCTCCCGCTCAGGCCGCGATCCTGTCGGGGTGCCGGACCGCCACATGGTCAACTGCCGCCCGTGGGTGGACGTCTGCCGAATCACCCCCGGCTGAGGTGCCGGCCGGGCGTACCGTGGAACGGGAGGTGGTGAGTTGATGACGACCGAGCTGGCCGACAACGTCCGCAAGTACCGGCGCCGCGCGGGGATGAGCCAGGAGGAACTGGCCCACGCCGCAGGCGTATCACCGGGCACCGTACGCAAGGCCGAGCAGGGCGGCACCCTGCGCATGGAAACCCTGCACACCCTCGCCCGCGCACTGGGGGTGACGACCGCCGCGCTGATGGCATCCGATGCCCCGGAGCCCGTCGGGCGGAGCGAGGAGCCCAACCGCGTCAACCTCATCCAGCTCCGCGCCGCCCTCACTCCAGCCGTCGGGCTCACGGACCCGGACGCCGAGGTCTTGGGGGAGGAGCCGAACCTGCGCATCTTCCGGCGAACCCTGCAAGATGCCCGGGTGCTGTACTTCTCCGACAGCTACGCCAGCGTCGCGGCCCAACTCCCGGGCCTGCTGCGCGATGCCGCACAAGCCGTCGCCTACTACGACACCGGGGACGAGCATCGCCAGGCCCTGTTGGCCCGTGCCGAGGCCCTGCGGCTGGCCGGGACCTACCTCACCCAGGTCCGCCAGTACGACATCGCGTACACCGCCCTGCGCGGCGCCATCACCGACGCCCGGCAGGCCGGAGACCTGCTCACCGCAGGGTCAGGGGTCGGCGGCATGTGCTGGCTGCTGGTGCGTCAGGGCCGCCTGGACGAGGCCGAGAAGATCGCCACCCGGAGCATGGACGCGGTGGAACCGAAGATCACCGGAGCCGAACCCGATCACTACGCGGTATGGGGCGGACTGGCCATGGAAGCCGCAGCGGCAGCCGCGAGGAACAACCGC
This sequence comes from Streptomyces sp. NPDC087845, assembly GCF_044742755.1. Taxonomy (NCBI): domain Bacteria; kingdom Bacillati; phylum Actinomycetota; class Actinomycetes; order Kitasatosporales; family Streptomycetaceae; genus Streptomyces; species Streptomyces sp. NPDC087845. The sequence goes on along the minus strand of NZ_JBIUVC010000001.1, from coordinate 437,726 downwards.
CCTGACGAGGCCAGGGAATACCGCAGAGCAGCCCGGATCGCGGCAACCGCCGTCGGCACCGCACACCGCAACATCTCCCGGCACTGGTCCGTCTTCGGACCCGTCACCGTCGCCATGAAAGCACTCGAAGACTCCATGGTCATCGGCGACGCCCGCGCGGTCGTACGCAAGGCCGGCGAACAAGAGGAACTCGCACCCACCGCCTGGAAACGCCTGGGCAAGCCCAGTACCAACGACGGCAACCGCTTCACTCTCGACGTGGCGCGCGCCCACACCCGCACCGGCGACCTGTCAGCCGCCATGGACGAACTGACCCGCGCCCGCAAGGCCGCCCCACAGTGGATGCGGCACCAGAACATGGCCGCCGAGACCATGCAGGAGATCCTCAAGAAGCGCAAGCGCACTCTCACCACCGACATGCGTGAGATGGCCGACTACCTGGGCGTCGTCGGCTAACTACCACGCAGCGCAACACTTTCCGCACCCTAAGTGGCCAACTGGCGTGCGCTGTACGTGGAGTGACGGGCAGTCAGTACCTACGGTTTCTGTGTCCCAACAGCGACCCAGTCCGGGGGTACCCGATGAAGCAGCCCAGGAGCGACGCGGACCGCATGCGCCGCAGGGACCTCCATGACGCGGCAGCAGGACTGACAGGCCCCCGCCTGCTGCCGTGGACCACCCCCGACGGAAAGCCCTGCTACCTCAGCACCGACGGCCGCGGCTACCTCTCCACCCTCGCCGACAACATCGAGACGGTACAGCTCAGCATGGGCCAGGAACTGCTGGAGTACGCCCGCGACGCCACAGCGCCCGGCGCGAAAACCCTGTCGGCCACCGAATACCGCTGGCTGGCCCGCCGGTTGACAGAGGCCCTGGCGGACGCGCTCAGGGTCGCGGACTCACGCGGACAGCGCATCCCGGATCAAGAAGAGGTGACCGAAGATGCCTGACTCTCCAACCGCCGGCGGCGCGGCACCAGTACGCAACGCCTCTCGGGGCCGCTATCGCTTCCGTGAGTACCACGTGATCACCGTCCCCGACCCCCTGGCGCTGCCGAGCGTCGAGGCGGTCTGCGTCACCGGCGAAGAGCGCAACTGCGGTGCCACGTCAGGCACGCTGCACACCCCGGACGAGCTGACCCGCTGGATCGCCGAACACTGCGCCCAGAGCGGCCACGAGATGTACGAGCAGACCGTCCGAGCCCTCGTCCGTGCCGAGCCTGGCGCGTGGCAGTAGAGTCCCCCGCGCCGACAGCACGCCAGCGGCAACGCGACCCGTGCGGCCCGAGCCGCTGACGGCAGTAGCGACGGCAACACCCACGGATTTCCCCGCACAACCACGGACGCCAGCGGAACCCGAAACCACCGCTGATCTGCGAATACGCAGATAGAGAGGGGTCGCGTAGCACACGTACTATGTGCTGGCGGGCGCGACTCCGGTGCTCGTTCACAACAGCACATGCCCTAAGTATGAGAACCCGGGGCACCATGATCCGACGGGTGGTCCGAACCCGTATGTTCCGAAGAAGGCGGTGCTGCCGGGTGACGCTGGAGAGCAATTCGGCAGGAGCGTCCTCGTCGACGGCACTAAGGGCTGTCCCGTAAATGATCTTCGACTGGGTGTGGACGTGGTTGGTGGCCAGTCCGACTGCTCGCCTATCCGGCGAGGTTGAGGTTGTGGAGGCGGGCGATGCCGAGCATGGCGTGGTGGACGCCGGCGCCTTTGAGGCGGCAGTCGCGGAGGATCTTCCAGGTCTTCATGCGGGCGAAGACGTGCTCGACGCGGGCGCGGACCTGTTTGTGGGACGTGTTGTGGGCCTGTTTCCAGTCGGGCAGTTCTTCGCCTTTGCGGCGGCGGTGGGGCATCACGAGTCCTGTGCCCGGATAGCCGCCGTCGGCGATGGTCACGGTCTTGCCGACGGCGGCCTTCGCGCCGGACTCCTCCCATGCCTTGCAGTCGTTGCGGTTGCCTGGCAGGGGCCGGCCGACCACCACGACGAGCCGGGTGTCGGCGTCGATGACGACCTGGTGGTTGGTGGAGTATCGGTAGTTCTTGGACTGCTCGGCGATGGTGTGGTCGCGGGTGGGCACCAAGGTGCCGTCCACGATTAGCACGGCGTCCTTGGCGAACCGCTTGCGGGGCTGCAGCGCGAGTGACGGGCCGAGGTGGTCGATGATGCGGTCGGCCGCGGACTTCGAAACGCCGAAGAGCGGTGCGAGTTGGCGCATCGTCAAGTTCGTGCGCCAGTAGGCCGCCACGAGCAGCACCCGGTCCTCCAGGGGAAGAGACCACGGGCGGCCCTTGCGGACCGGATCTGCACCCTCACGGCGCAGAGCGTTCACCAGCTTGCCGAATGAACGCGGGCTCAGCCCGGTGAACGGGGCTATCCAGGACAGCTCAGACGCCGTGATCACACCAGCCACAACAAGATCATCTCACCCGTGACCAGAGGGGGTGCCTCTGATGCGGATGCTCAGCCGCAGGTTAAGCAGATGGCGTAGACGAGCAGAGGCACCACGAAGGGTTCCGAGCTTCCTTACCTCATCCACCTCAAGCTCCAGCCGGTCGGCGAGAGCGAGCACGGCGGCGTAGGGCCGCTCGCCCTCATCGAGCTTCGCTGCAACGGCTTCGAGGACAGCTCGAAGAACGACAGGGTTCGCATTGGGATGGTCTGCGAGCAGGCGAAGAAGCTTGTTGTCGTTCCAGACGCTGTCGCGGGCCGCGCTCAGTTCCTGGAGGGCTTCGGGCGGCGTGTGGAGATTGGTGGCCAGGGCTTGCCAGACAAAAGGGTACGGACATTTCGCGAGACGCTGCAGGACCAAGCTGTCTCTCTCGGCACGTGCCAGTGCGAGGTAATCGGCAGGCGTGGGCACGAGGATGGCCTCTCAAGATGGTCGAAGCCGCCATCCTGCCACTGGACCTTCGTCGCAGCGGACTCCGGGCCGGTCATGACTCACTTGCCTCGACCTTCACATACGGGACAAGTCTTAGGTGGACCAAGGTTGGTTCCGGCAAGAGCGCCGAGTATTACCGCTACTTCGATGACGGCAACGGTAAGTGGCACTGGAGTGGCAGTACCAGCGGTGTGACGAAGTCGGGCACTCCGGTTCCGATTCCGATGAGTCGTGTTCCCATTCAGGTCAAGAGAGGCTAGACGTGAGGTTCTTGACCGACGACGGTCGATTCGGATTTCTTGTCGCCCCGTTGAAGGGCCGCGGTATGTTCCGGTTCCAGCTCATCATCGACAGTCAATTGATCGGTGACACCGAACCGTGCATTCTGGGCACAGCCATGGCCAGGCTGGGAGGCCTGACGCATCTGGATGACGATCGACTTAATCTCTTGTCCTCGGACAGGGATGCCCTACTCTCAGCGTTGCTGACCGAGGAGGAGCTCCACGACCGCACAACCCTGTCCATCGCCGAGTCGTTGGACGACTGGTTGATCCACGGATACGTATACAAGGGGAACGTAGTCGTGGTGGCGCGAGGTGACGAGGATGGATCGTTGATGGGGCCTACATTGGTCGCCGTCGTGGCATCTGCCGAATATGATCCGATTGTCGAGGCAGCTCGCAGTTATTGGTCGAGCATCATTAGTTCCTCCATTTTGTGATTTGCTGATTGCAATGCGAGGGATTCACTGCCAGATTGCTGGGGGTGGGTAGATTCTCCTGCTGAGCGATCCGGCATCCCGGTCCTATCGAAATGGGATCTCCATCCGAGCCGCATGAATTTCCAAGCGCAAATATGAAGCCCTATCGGTTGTGATTGATGGGGCTTCAGAGGTGTCTGACGGCAGTAGTTGACGGCGACGTCAGGGGGGTGAGTGCGCAGAGCGGTGGGTCGTCAGGGTCGCCGGGTTGGCCGGCGGAGTCGCGGAGGGCGTGGCCGAGGAGGTTCGATGGCGTCGCGCTGGAGGCGGAGCCGGACGTGGGCGTAGACGGTTGCGGTGACGCCGATGTGGGCGTGGCCGAGGAGTTCCTTGATCACGACCAGTTCGACGCCCTGCTCCAGGAGGAGGGTGGCGGTTGTGTGCCTGAGGTCGTGGAAGCGGATGCGGCGGGGCCCGGCCTGATGGAGCAGGGTGATGAAGTGTCGCGTGAGGGTAGCGCCTTCGATCGGTGCGCCGTTCGGCCGGGCGAAGATGTATCCGCTGTCCTGCCAGCTTTCGCCTGCTGCTTCGCGTTCCTGGCGCTGTTGGTTGTGGTGCTGTTCGAGGGGGCGTAGGCGCGGCGTTGGCAGGGCGATACGCCGTTCGGAACTCTGGGCCTTGGTCGGGAGAGCGGTCCGGCCGCCGGAATTGGTGCGCTGGAGGGTGCGGCGGATGCTGGCAGTTCCGCCAGCCAGGTTGAGGTCTTCCCGGCGCAGGCCGAGGAGAGCACCCCCAAGGTGTGCAGAGCGAGTTCGAATAACGGCCGCAACCGGTGATCGCTGGCGGCGGCAAGGAACTCGCGAGCTTCCGTGGCAGTGAGGGTTCGAACCGGCGGGGGCGCGGTGTGCCGGTGCGGACATGGCGGGCGACGTTGCGCGGGATCTCCTCTTCGCGCACCGCGTGCTCCAGGGCGGACTTGAACACGGAGTGCATGTAGGTCAGGGGCAGTGGCGAGAGTGGTCTGGAGCAGCATTTCCGGCGGCGCGGCAGAGGGGCCGGTCGCGGGAGGCCGCGGTTGCTGGCTGCGACCTTCTCGGTGAGCTTGGCCAGGGCTTCCTTGCGGGTGTGGCCGGGGTGAGGACGTAACCTGCGACCGAGGTCGCTCAGGTTCGATGTCCGGCCGTTCGGCCGGAAGGACCGGCCGCGCGGGGATGGGGGAGTCGGCGTCCGGTTGAGCCGTACTCCGATGCGCCGGGCGGCACCCTGAGCCGGAAGTGGCCTGCGTACAGGGTTTGTTGGGGGAAAGCCCCGATAGCGGGCAGGGTCGGCCGGGCGCGAGCATCGGCGCATGACGACGATGCGGATGCCGACGGAGCGACAGGGCGAGACAGCCGGGGCGGCCAAGACAGCCGGAACAGCCGGAACAGCCGGAACAGCCGGAACAGCCAGGACGGCCAAGGCAGCCGGGACGGCCGGGACAGACAGGACAGCCGGGATGGACGGGACAGCCGGAACGGCCGGGACAGCCAGGGTGACAGGGGCAGTGTTTCTCGCCGGACCGGCTCTGATGGCCGGGTACGGGGTGGTTCGGCTGGTCGGGCGGGCCGTCGGTGACTACGGGCCCGGTGGGTGGTGGTCGGTGGCACATCTGCTGTTCCTGGCCGGGGTGCTCGTCTTCGTGCGGGTGTTCCTGGACCTGCGGAAGGCCGCCGCGGTGCGTGGCGGCAGGCGGGTCGCCGTCGAGGCGGCGGCCTGGGCGGGGCTGGTCGGGGCGGCGGCGGTGGCGGTCCAGGCGGTGATCGACCTGCTGATCGGGTTCGTCGCCGCGGACGAGCAGGCCATGAGCGACATGTTCGGGCGGGTACAGGACGTACCGGGCGTGATGCCGTTGGTCTACACAGTGGTGCCGATGCTGTTCTGGGTCGGGCTGCTGGGCCTGGTCACCCTGCTCGCGGTCTTCCGCCGGGACCTGGTCCGGGCGTGGGCCCCCGTGGCCGTGCTGGCCGGGACCGTGCTGATGGCCATGAGCCTGGACCTGCTGCCGGTCGGAGCCCTGTGCATCGGGTCGGCGCTGTTTCCGGTACGCCGGGGGCTCCCCGGCTGACGGAGTCCCTCGGGGAGGAGGCCGTGCGGGTGGTGGTGGGCGCGAAATGGGCGAGTTTACCCACCTCACCATCGCCTCACACGCCACGACGCAGTCATTTATTCGTCTATGTGGCTGAACTTTTCTTGTTTCATGGTCAGTTGACGGGGGAAGGGCCTTACCCTTCACCAGGTGAACCAGTTGATGTCCCGTGATTCCGATGTCCGACCGTCCGGGGACGAGGCGCTGCCCGGCACCCTGCCCGAGGCCCTGCGTGCCGAACTGATCGCCTTCCGCCGCGATCTGCACATGCATCCCGAGCTGGGCAACCAGGAGTTCCGTACCACTGCGGCCATCAAGGCCCGGCTGGAGAAGGCGGGCCTCGAACCACGGGTACTCGACACCGGGACCGGGCTCCTGTGCGACGTGGGCCGTCGGGAAGGCGACGCACGGCCCATGCTCGCCCTGCGTGCGGACATCGACGCCCTGCCCATTCCGGACACCAAGAGCGGCGTCCCGTACCGGTCCACCGTTCCCGACCGGGCACATGCCTGCGGGCACGACATCCACACCACCGCGGTCCTCGGCGCCGGGCTCGTGCTCGCCGAGCTGGACCGGCAGGGGCTGCTGCCCCGGCCGGTGCGGCTGATCTTCCAGCCGGCCGAGGAGGTGCTGCCCGGCGGGGCGCCCGACACGATCGCTTCCGGGGCACTGGAGGGTGTCGGGCGGATCATCGGGGTGCACTGCGACCCGAAGGTGGACGTGGGGCGGATCGGGCTGCGGGTCGGGGCGATCACCTCGGCCTGCGACCGGCTGGAGGTCAGCCTCGACGGCCCCGGCGGGCACACCGCGCGGCCGCATCTGACCACCGACCTCGTCACCGCCGCGGCCAAGGTCGCCACCGAGGTGCCCGCACTGCTGGCCCGCCGGATCGACGCACGGGCCGGGCTCGCCGTCACCTGGGGGCGGCTGGAGACCGGGCACGCCTGCAACGTGATTCCGCAGCACGCCGAGCTCTCCGGCACCGTGCGCTGCCTGGAACTGGCGGCCTGGCGGGAGGCGCCGGACCTGGTGCACGCGGCGATCGACGAGGTGGCGGCGATGCACGGCGCCAAGACCGTGATCGACTACGTCCGGGGTGTCCCGCCCGTCGTGAACGACGCCGCCGTGATCGACCTGCTCGCCGGAGCGATGACCGCACGCCGCGGCTCGTACGCGATCGAGGACACCGAACAGAGCCTCGGCGGCGAGGACTTCTCCTGGTACTTGGAACACGTCCCGGGAGCCATGGCCCGGCTCGGAGTCCGCACCCCCGGTGACACCGCCCGGCTCGACCTGCACCGTGGCGATTTCGACGCCGACGAGGAGGCGATCACGGTGGCGGTGGAGCTCTTCACCGCCTCCGCGTTGCTCGATGGCAACCATCCGTAACGGGACAGGTCACCCCCGGTTCGCGACGATCCGATAACGGCTTCCGTACAGGGCTTTATCTGACATCTACGCGCGTTACGATCGCCGCGAAACCAGCGCCGGAAGAGGCGCTTCGGTCAGGTTTGAAGGAGCCTTCCCTTGCGCCGGGTATCCAAGATCACCGCTGCGTGTGCTGTCACCGCGGCCCTCGCGCTCACCGCCACCGCGTGTGGCGAGTCGTCCACCGAGAGCTCCGGCTCCGACAAGGGCAAGATGAAGATCGGCATGGCCTACGACGTGGGCGGCCGTGGTGACAACTCGTTCAACGACTCCGCCGCGCGTGGTCTGGACAAGGCCAAGTCCGAGCTCGGTGCCGAGACGAAGGAGCTCACCGCCAAGACCGGTGAGACCCCCGCCGACCGCGAGCAGCGCCTCGAATCCCTCGCCGAGGGCGGCTACAACCCGGTCGTCGCGATCGGCTTCGCGTACAAGGACGCGGTCGACAAGATCGCCGCCAAGTACCCGAAGGTCAACTTCGGTCTGGTCGACTCGGTCTCCGACGTGAAGAACGTCGACAGCATCGTCTTCACCGAGGAGCAGGGCTCCTACCTCGCCGGCGTCGCGGCCGCGACGAAGTCGAAGAACGGCCAGGTCGGCTTCATCGGCGGCGTGGACCTTCCGCTGATCAAGAAGTTCGCCGCGGGCTTCCAGCAGGGTGTCCTGGACACCAAGCCGAAGGCCAAGGTGCAGATCCAGTACCTGTCCACCGGTTCGGACCTGTCCGGCTTCGGCAGCCCCGACAAGGGCGCGTACGCCGCCAAGGGCATGCTCGACAAGGGCGCGGACGTCATCTTCGCCGCCGCGGGCGGCTCGGGTGCCGGTTCGATCGAGGCCGTCGCGGGCAAGAAGGGCGCCTGGTCCATCGGCGTCGACTCCGACCAGGCCCTCGACCCGTCGCTGGCGAAGTACAAGGACACGATCATGACCTCCGTCGTCAAGAACGTCGACGGCGGTGTCTACGACCTGATCAAGTCCGTCAAGGACGGCAAGCCGCTGGCCGGCACGCAGACGTACTCCCTGGCCAAGGGCGGCGTCAGCCTGACCACCACGGGTGACCACCTCAAGGACATCCAGACCCAGCTCGACGCGGCGAAGAAGAAGATCGTCGACGGCACCATCACGGTCAAGTCCACGACCTGATCAGGCCCGTCGATCGGGGCCCGGCTGAGCCGTTTCGGCTCGGCGCGGGCCCCGATTCACGTACGGCTTCCCCGCTCTCGCCGTAGCCGTACGCACACCGTCCGCCACCTGCTCATCAGGTGGCCAACGATTCGGTGGCGCTACGCGCGTAGCGCCCATCGGGCACGGTACCTTTCACGCTTCCACCGCCTCCGTCCCACCGCCTCCGTCCCCCCGCCTCCGCCCTCCGCTCCTGCCAAGGAGAGTGCGCCATCAACGCGTCCAGCAGTCCTCATGCCGTGGAGCTCCGCGGCATCACCAAGCGGTTCCCCGGGGTCGTGGCCAACCACGACATCGACATCACCGTGCGCCGCGGCACCGTCCACGCTCTCGTCGGCGAGAACGGCGCCGGCAAGTCCACTCTGATGAAGATCCTGTACGGCATGCAGAAGCCGGACGAGGGCACCATCGCGGTGGACGGCGAGCAGGTCTCCTTCCACAACCCCGGCGACGCCATCGACCGCGGTATCGGCATGGTGCACCAGCACTTCATGCTCGCCGACTACCTCACCGTCCTGGAGAACGTCGTCCTCGGCTCCGAGAAGCTGTACGGGATCGGCGACCGGGCCCGCGCCAAGATCAAGGAGATCTCCGACGCCTACGGTCTCGGTGTCCGCCCGGACGCCATGGTCGAGGACCTCGGAGTCGCCGACCGGCAGCGCGTGGAGATCCTCAAGGTCCTCTACCGCGGCGCCCGCACCCTGATCCTCGACGAGCCCACCGCCGTCCTCGTACCGCAGGAGGTCGACGCGCTCTTCGACAACCTGCGCGAGCTCAAGGCCGAGGGCCTGACCGTCATCTTCATCTCGCACAAGCTGGGCGAGGTGCTGTCGGTCGCCGACGAGATCACCGTCATCCGGCGCGGTACGACGGTGGGCACCGCCGACCCGAAGCACACCACGACCAAGCAGCTCGCCGAGCTGATGGTCGGCAGCGAGCTCCCCTCTCCGGAGACCCGCGAGTCGACCGTCACCGACGTCCCGATGCTGACCGTCGAGGGGCTGCGGCTGAGCGCCACCGACCCGGACGGCGTGGTGCGCTCGGTGCTCGACGGCATCGGCTTCACCATCCACAAGGGCGAGGTCCTCGGCATCGCGGGCGTCGAGGGCAACGGGCAGTCCGAGCTGGTCGACGCCATCATGGGCATGCGCCAGCTCGACGGCGGCGTACTCACCCTGGACGGCGCCGACATCTCCCGGACGCCGACCCGCAAGCGCCGCGAGAACGGCATGGGCGTCATCCCCGAGGACCGCCACCGGCACGGACTGCTGCTGGAGGCCCCCCTCTGGGAGAACCGCATCCTCGGGCACGTCACCGAAAGCCCCAACAGCAAGGGTGCGTTCCTCGACCTCAAGGGCGCCCGCGCCGACACCGAGCGGATCGTGCGCGAGTACGACGTCCGCACCCCCGGTATCGAGGTGACCGCGGCCTCCCTCTCCGGCGGCAACCAGCAGAAGCTGATCGTCGGCCGCGAGATGAGCCACGCCCCCAAGCTCCTGATCGCCGCGCACCCCACCCGCGGCGTGGACGTCGGCGCCCAGGCGCAGATCTGGGACCAGATCCGCGAGGCACGCCGCGAGGGACTGGCGGTGCTGCTGATCTCCGCCGACCTGGACGAGCTGATCGGGCTCTCCGACACCCTGCGCGTCATGTACCGCGGCCGGCTGGTCGCGGACGCCGACCCGGCCACCATCACCCCGGAGGAGCTCGGCTCGGCGATGACGGGCGCGGCCACCGGCCACCTCGAAGCACCGGACGACTCGGGCGAAGCGCCGGACGACTCAGGTGAAGCACCGGACGACTCGGGTGCCGAAAGCACCGACACCGACCCCCGGAACGGGGGAGAGGACCGATGAAGAAGATCGACAAGGAGCGGCTGCTCCTGGGGATCGCGGCCCCCGTACTCGCGATCGTGGTCGCCTTCCTGGTGACCGCACTGGTGCTGGCCGCCACCGGCAAGGAGCCGTTCAGCGCCTTCGGCATCATGTTCGACTACGGGCTGAAGTCGGACAGCCAGGTCTACATCCTGAACAAGGCGACGACGTACTACCTCGCGGGTCTCGCGGTGGCCGTCGGCTTCCGGATGAACCTCTTCAACATCGGTGTCGACGGCCAGTACCGCCTCGCCGCCTTCTTCGCCGCCGCGGTCGGCGGCGCGCTGACCCTGCCCGGCGCCCTGCAGATCCCGCTGATCATCCTCACCGCGATGATCGTCGGCGCGATGTGGGCCGGCATCGCCGGTGTCCTCAAGGTCACCCGGGGTGTCAGCGAGGTCGTCTCGACGATCATGCTGAACGCCATCGCGACCGCGGTCATCGGCTACCTGCTCCAGCAGGGCCGCCTCGGCCACCTCGACAAGGCCGGCACGAAGATCTCCACCAAGCCGCTCCCGGAGTCCTCGCACTTCTTCGAGTTCCCGACCGCCCCGGCACCCGTCTGGGGCTTCATCGTCGTCGCGGTCGTCGCGGGCATCGCCTACTGGTTCACGCTCTCGCGCACCCGGTTCGGCTTCGACCTGCGCACCGTCGGCCAGTCCGGCTCCGCGGCCGAGGCCAGCGGTGTCGACGTCAAGAAGATGATCGTCACCTCGATGCTGATCTCCGGTGCCGTGGCCGGTCTGATCGGCATGCCGACGCTCCTCAACGACAGCTTCGAGTACAGCGGCGACTTCCCGGTCGGCATCGGCTTCACCGGCATCGCCATCGCCCTCCTCGGCCGCAACCACCCCGTCGGCATCGCGCTCGGCGCGCTGCTCTGGGGCTTCCTGGAGCGCGGCACCGGCAAGCTCGAATTCGAGGGGTACGACAAGGAGATCGTCGGCGTGATCCAGGGCGTCATCGTCCTGTGCGTGGTCATCGCCTACGAAGTCGTCCGCCGCTACGGACTCAAGCGCCAGCAGAGCAAGGTCGGCGCGGAACTCGCCGCACAGGCCGCCCGTAACTCCGACCAGCAGGAGGTGTCGGCGTGACCGTCACGGCGACTTCCACCCCGCCCCCCGCGGCCCCCAAGGTCGCCGGCGGCAAGGGCGGCCGCACCCGCCTCTCCTTCCCCGTCGTCCTGCTGATCATCGCGGGCGTGCTGCTCGCGCTGTCCGCCGTACGCGCCATCACCGGAGCCGAGGACGTCACCTCGGCGGGACAGATCAGCGCGGCGCTGGCGATGGCCGTGCCGATCGGGCTCGCCGGTCTCGGCGGCCTCTGGGCCGAGCGGGCCGGTGTGGTCAACATCGGCCTCGAAGGCATGATGATCCTGGGCACGTTCTTCGGCGCCTGGGCCGGCTGGCAGACCAACCCCTGGCTCGGCGTACTGGCCGGGGTCGTCGGCGGCATGCTCGGCGGGCTGCTGCACGCCGTCGCGACCGTCACCTTCGGCGTCGACCACATCATCTCCGGTATCGCCATCAACATCCTGGCGCTCGGCTTCACCACCTACTTCGCCAAGCTCTGGTTCAACTCGGGCGAGGCGGCGGCCAAGGGCGGCAGCCCGAAGCAGTCCCCGCCGGCCGACGACATCACCTCGGTGACGGTCCCGGGCCTCTCCGACTGGCTGCACTCCATCGAGAAGCACCACTGGTTCTTCGTCTCCGACCTGGCAGGCGTCATCGGCGGCCTGGTCACCAACGTGTCGCTGCTGACGATCCTGGCCGTGGTCCTCTTCGCCCTCACGTTCTTCGTGCTGTGGAAGACCTCGTTCGGACTGCGGCTGCGCTCCTGCGGCGAGAACCCGGTCGCCGCCGAGTCGCTCGGCGTGAACGTCTACCGCTACAAGTACATCGCGGTGATCGTCTCCGGCGGCATGGCCGGCCTCGGCGGTGCCTTCCTCTCCCTGGTCACCTCGCACATCTACAACGAGGGCCAGACCGGTGGCCGCGGATACATCGGTCTCGCCGCGATGATCTTCGGCAACTGGCGTCCCGGCGGCCTCGCCATGGGCGCGGGCCTGTTCGGCTTCGCCGACGCGCTCCAGCTGCGCAACGGCGGCGAGTCCGTCCACGCGCTGCTCCTGCTGCTCGTGGTCGTGCTGGCCGTGCTCGCGGCCTGGAAGCTCTACCGCAAGAGCTTCGTCCAGGGCGTGGTCAGCGCGGTCGTCGCCGCCGCGGTGCTGGTCTGGTACCTCGGTACGGACACGGTGCCCACCGAGTTCGTCAGCGCGACCCCGTACATCGTCACGCTGCTCGTCCTCTCGCTCTCCGCCCAGCGGCTGCGGATGCCGAAGGCGGACGGCATGCGCTACCGGAAGGGCCAGGGCAAGTGACGGCCGCCGCAGAGGTCGACTGGGCGGCGCTGCGGAGCGCCGCACGGTCCGTCATGACGCGTGCGTACGTCCCCTACTCGCACTACCCCGTCGGCGCCGCGGCCCGCGTCGACGACGGGCGTACGGTGTCCGGCTGCAACGTCGAGAACGCCTCGTACGGCATCGGGCTGTGCGCCGAGTGCGGTCTGGTCTCCCAGCTCCACGCCACCGGCGGCGGGCGGCTGACCCACTTCACCTGCGTGGACGGGGCGGGCGAGATCCTGGTGCCGTGCGGCAGGTGCAGGCAGTTGCTGTACGAGTTCGGCGGGCCGGAGCTGGTCCTGGAGACGCCGGACGGGCTGCGCACGCTCGCCGAGATGCTGCCGCAGGCGTTCGGACCGGACCACCTGAAGTAGCGATCACCCGCGACAGCACCACCGTGGCCCTCCCGCCCGCCGGGAGGGCCACCCCTCTCTCCACCCTCTATGCGCGTAGAGTCATTCGGGACTCTTGCGTACGTACCGGCCGGAAGGATTCCCAGGACATGGACGCCATCTCCGTCATCCGCACCAAGCGGGACCGAGGCGAGCTGACCCCCGAGCAGATCGACTGGGTCATCGACGCGTACACCCGCGGCGAGGTCGCCGACGAGCAGATGTCCGCGCTGGCCATGGCGATCCTGCTGAACGGCATGAACCGCACCGAGATCGCCCGCTGGACCGCCGCGATGATCGCCTCCGGGGAGCGCATGGACTTCGCGTCGCTCTCCCGGCCCACCACCGACAAGCACTCCACCGGCGGCGTCGGCGACAAGATCACCCTGCCGCTCGCCCCGCTGGTCGCCGCGTGCGGCGCCGCCGTGCCGCAGCTCAGCGGACGGGGACTCGGCCACACCGGCGGCACGCTCGACAAGCTGGAGTCCATCCCCGGCTGGCGCGCCCACCTCTCGAACGAGGAGATGCTGAGCGTCCTGGACACCACCGGCGCGGTGATCTGCGCCGCCGGTGACGGACTCGCTCCCGCCGACAAGAAGCTGTACGCGCTGCGCGACGTCACCGGCACCGTCGAGGCCATCCCGCTGATCGCCAGCTCGATCATGTCCAAGAAGATCGCCGAGGGCACCGGCGCGCTCGTCCTGGACGTCAAGGTCGGCTCGGGCGCCTTCATGAAGACCATCGAGGACGCCCGCGAACTGGCCTCCACCATGGTCGCGCTGGGCACCGACAGCGGAGTGCGGACGGTCGCGCTGCTCACCGACATGGCCACCCCGCTCGGCCTGACAGCGGGCAACGCCCTGGAGGTGCGCGAGTCGGTCGAGGTGCTCGCCGGCGGCGGCCCGAAGGACGTCGTCGACCTGACCCTGGCCCTCGCCCGCGAGATGCTGGACGCGGCCGGGCTCAAGGACGCCGACCCGGAGAAGGCCCTCGCCGACGGCTCCGCGATGGACGTCTGGCGCCGGATGATCTCCGCCCAGGGCGGCGACCCGGACGCCGCGCTCCCGGTCGCCCGTGAGCAGCACGTCGTGACGGCCCCGTCCACCGGCGTACTGACCCGCCTGGACGCGTACGACATCGGCGTCGCCGCCTGGCGCCTCGGCGCGGGCCGGGCCCGGAAGGAGGACCCGGTGCAGGCGGGCGCGGGCGTCGAACTGCACGCCAGGCCCGGCGACACGGTCACCGCCGGACAGCCGCTGCTGACGCTGCACACCGACACCCCGGAGAAGTTCGACTACGCGCTGAAGGCCCTGCCCTCCTCGTACGACATCGCCCCGCAGGGCACGGAGTTCACCCCGACGCCGGTGGTGCGCGAGCGCATCGCGTAACGCCTCCCGGGAACGGGACGAGCACGAGCACGGGTACGGGTACGCGAACGGCCCGTCGGGCGGAGGAATCCGTTCCGACGGGCCGCTCTCATGCGGGCGGTGCGGCTACGCGCTCACTCCCCGCCCACCTGCGTGCTCGCCTACTTGCCGAAGTACGCGTTGTAGATCGACACCGAGGACTTGTTGCCCTTCTTGTCCGTGACCTCGGCCCTGTAGGAGAGTGACTTCCCCCTGGCCGGGTTCTTCACGGAGAGCTTGCCCGACTTGACCGCGGACTTCTTCCAGGTCTTTCCGGCGTCGTAACTGACGTACACCGTCAGCGACTTGAGGTTCTTTCCCGCGGCCGCGCCCTGCACCGTCACCGGCACCGAAGCGGTCCTGCCGGCCGTCACCCTGCCGTCCGGTGTCACATGGGGCGTGAAGCGGACCGTGGAGACCGGCAGCGGGGTCGGACCGGCGCTCTTCTTGGACCGGAAGGTCCAGCTCGCGTCGATCCGGGTGGAGACGGCCGAGACCTTGGTGCTGCGCCGCACCGAGGTCGTCAGCTTGTAGTCGGCGGCGGCGGACGGCACGGCGATGGGGGTGCCGCCCTCCAGCGGGTCGGTGTTCTGCGCGAGCCTGACGCCGTTGCGGTACAGGACGGTCTTGACCGAGCTGTACGTGGACCAGCCCATGTTGCCGCGTCCGTCGGCCACGAGCGGCAGTGAGCCGATGATGTCGCCGCCGTCGCGGAAGATCCCGTAGCCGGTGCCGAGCGCGGGGCCGAACACCGCGGTGTTGACGTTCTTCGTGTAGGTCTTGCCCGCCTTGAGAGTCTGCGGGTCACCGAGGGAGTACTGCGCGTCGGTCGCCGGGTAGCCGTCCTCGTCGAGCGCGCCCTCCTGGCTGAAGTCGAAGTTCCACTGCACCTTGTCGGCGGTGGAGACGTACGCGGTGTTGGTACCGGGGAGCTTCTGGCTGGACCAGGCCGTCCAGCCGCTGGACGAACCGGGGAGCGAGCCCCAGGCCGCGAAGCCACCGGTCTTGCCCTTGACGGACGAGCCGAGAGTGGTCCGGACCTTGGCCATCTGACCGCTGGTGAACTTCCGGCTGTAGCCGGTCGCGGCCTGGGTCACCGGGCCGCCGACCGCGATGTCGTAGCGGGTCGAGGCTCCCTTCGTCCAGCTGCCGAGCCAGTGCTGGGAGAGCGAGCCGTCGGTCACCTTCGGGCCGATGTGCGCGGTGCGGAACCCCTGGAACGAGTCGAGGATCCAGCCGTAGCCGTAGCCACCGTCCTTGCCGTCGAACTGGAGGTCGGCCGAGGCCAGTTGGGACTTCGTGCCGGTGGCGGGCAGGGTGAAGCCCACCGGCTTCGCCTTGCGCGCGTCGAAGGTCACGGTGGTGTTCTTGGTGACGTCCAGGTTCGGCTGGGAGAGCCAGTCGGTGCCCTTCGAGCCGTCCTCCGGATCCACGTAGACGGCCGAGTTCAGCGCGTAACCACCCTTGGGAACGCGGACCTTCGCCGTGCCGTCGGGGCCCGTCGGGGTCAGCCACACGCCGCTCGCCGCGCCGGACAGCCCGTAGAGGGCGGAGTCGTAGAACACGGCGGGCCTGCCGTCGCGTCCGACGGTCTTGACCGTGAGGTCGTACGACTCGATCTCGCGCTCGACCGCGGCCGCGGTGCGGACGGTCTGGCCGCCGCCGGTGGCGACGACGTACGCGGAGTAGGAGCCGTCGGCGGTGCCGCCGAGCTTGGTGTTCACGGTCAGCGGCACGTCGGCGGTGCCGCCCGCGGGGACGGTCACCTTGTCGGCGCCGACGGTGAAGAAGCCGGCCGGGACGGGCTTGCCCTTCGGCCCGGTGGCCGTGACCGCGAGGTCGAGGGTGACGTCCGCCGTGCCGAGGTTGCGGTACGTCACCTTCTTGGTGACCGGGGTGTCATCGGTGTGCGGCCACTGCTGCACACCGAAGCTCACCGAGACCGGGTCCGCGACGACGGTCTGGGCGATCGCCCGGTCGACGGCGATCCGGCCGGAGCCCTGCTCGAACGGGGTGTACGCGCCCGGCTTCGTCGAGGCCGTGAGCGCGCCCTTGAGTTCGGCGTACTGCCACTGCGGGTGCTGCTGCTTGAGGAGCGCCGCGGCACCCGCGACGTGCGGGGTCGCCATCGACGTACCGGAGATCGACAGGTAGCCCGGCGGGTTCTGGCCGACCTCCTGGTCGATGGCGGAGCCGGGTGCGGCCGCCGCCGTGATGTCCACACCGGGTGCGGTCACATCGGGCTTGATCGCGCCGTCGCCGATGCGCGGGCCGCGGCTGGAGAACTCGGCCAGCCTGTCGTTGTCGTCGACCGCGCCGACGGTCAGCGCGGCGTCCGCGCTGCCCGGGGAGTCGACCGTGCCGGCGCCGTCGCCCTCGTTGCCCGCCGCGATGGCGAACAGGACGCCCTTGTCGGCCGACAGCTTGTTGACCGCCGCTTCGAGCGGGTCGATCTCGGGGGTGTCGCCGCCGCCCAGGCTCAGGTTGATGATGTCGGCGCCCTGCGCGACCGCCCACTCCATGCCGGCCAGGATGCCGGAGTCGTCGCCGAAGCCGTCGTCGTCGAGCACCTTGCCTTCCAGCAGCTTGGCGTCCGGCGCGACGCCCTTGAACTTCCCGCCCGACTTGGCGCCGGTACCGGCCGCGATCGAGGACACGTGCGTGCCGTGGCCGACCCGGTCCTGGGTGTCGGGCGACGGGGTGAAGTTCTTGGACGTGAGGATCTGGCCCTGAAGGTCCGGGTGGGTGGCGTCCACACCGGTGTCCAGAACGGCGATCTTGACGCCCTTTCCGGTGTACCCGGCCTTCCAGGCGGTCGGCGCACCGATCTGCGGCACGCTCTTGTCGAGGCTCACCCTGCGTACGCCGTCCAGCCAGACCCGGTCGATGCCGGCGGCCGTGGTGCGCTGGGCGCCGTGCGAGGGCTTGCTGGTGAGCGCCTGCCAGATGTCCTGGGCGTCGCGTTCCGGCGTGGTCACGGACTCGGCGTTCAGCGACTTCAGGGCCCGGTCGACCCGGGTGGCACCCGCGTCGCGGACCTCCGCCTTCGCGGCCGCCGCCCGGGTGCCCCGGTAGGCGACGATCAGCTTCAGGCCCGCCTTCTGGGCCCTGCGGTTCTCCGCACGGTTCAGCTCGGTGACGTCGAACAGTCGGCGGTCGAGCTTTCCGGAGCTGATCAGCCGGTGTGCGTCGGCCGGGACGAGCAGGGTGTGGCCGTCGCGTATCTGCCGCTGCACGGGTATGTGCTCGCGGCCCCTGGCGGGCTGGAAGTGCACGACCCGGCCCTTGGCGTCCACCGAGACGCGGTCGCCCGTGATGAGCGTCAGCCGGTGCTGTGTCACGGACTTGGTGTCCGCCGGGTGGGTGGCGTCGGGCTGTGCCACGGCCGGCGTGGTCATCCCGGCTGCGAGCGCCACGGCGGCCGCCGCGGCGATGGTCGAAACACACGCGCTTCTCACGTGTCTGCGCAACTCTCCCCCTGGAGAATCAGGCGGCCCGCTGAGGGGCCACTGGTCAGTCGGCACCGATGGGATGCCGGTGCGGACCGGTTCACGTTCCTAGAGGGGGAATTGAGCGAGAGGGTTCACAAGAAACGCACAGATGGCCGGAGTTGAAGGAGTTTCACCGGTGGGCCGGCGGGGCCAGTGGCGGCCGAGGGGTCGCTGTGCAGCGGGGGCGATGGGGCGTGCACCGGGAAACCGCGGAACCGGTCAGCGATGAGTTTCGGCCGTCGAACCGGTCTTCCTGGTGTGGAATCCATGACCCCGAAGGTCCTCGTCGTCACCGGCCGCGTCACGCGGGCCATGGTGCCGGGGCTCTGTGCCGAGCTGGAGTCGCTGCTGTACGGCCCCGAGGGCGCCGCCCGCGCCCCGGACGCCGGGGTGGACTGCGATGTGGGCGGGGTCGTACACGCGGATCTGGCCCTGGTCGAGGCGATAGCGCGGCTGGGGCTCGTCGCACGCCGGGCGGACGGCAACCGGCTACGGCTGCGCAATGTGCCGCCCGAGCTGCGGAGCCTGCTGGACCTGGTGGGGCTGGCCGACGTGGTGGACGTGCGCTGCGGGCCCGGGAGCGGGGCGGAGGCCGAGGCCGGGGGAAGCGGGAGCTGAGGGCGCCTGCGCGCACCGCCGACCCGCCCCCCGCCGGCCACCGCCCCGTCAGCCCGCCACCACCAGCCCGTTCCGTACGTCGCGCTTCACGCCGCGCCTCACGCCGCGCCTCACGTCGCGTCGGTGTCGGCGTCGAGATGGTCCGGCAGGCCGAACAGCGGGAACCAGCGCGGCGTGTCCAGGAAGCAGTGCATACCGGTGATGGAACCCTCCGAGATGTCGATGACCTGCACCGCCCACGGCACGAACCCCGGCCCGTCCGGATTCGGCTTGTAGTGCGCGAAGGCGGGGGTGCCGTTCGCCGCGGTGGCCACCAGCCGGGAGCCCGCGCAGCTCGCGCCGATGGAGAGCATGAAGCCGGTGATGTCGTCGTGCCCCTGGAGCCAGAGGTCGAACGGCGGCATGGTCATCACGGCGTCCTCATGGAGCAGCGCGGTCAGCGCCGCCATGTCGTACCCCTCGAAGGCCGCGACGTACCGTTCGAGGAGCTTGCGCTGCTCCTCGTCGAGCGGGTTCGCGGTGTCGACGGCCTTGCCCTCGTGTTCCGTGAGGGTGGCCCGCGCCCGCTGGAGGGCGCTGTTGACCGACGCGACCGAGGTGTCGAGCAGTTCGGCGACCTCGCTCGCCTTCCAGGCCAGCACTTCGCGCAGGATCAGCACGGCCCGCTGCTTGGGCGGCAGGTGCTGGAGCGCGGCCACGAACGCGAGCCGCACCGACTCCCGCGCCACCGCGGCCTCCGCCGGGTCGGCCGCGGTGGGCAGGATCCGCCCGTCGGGCATCGGCTCCAGCCAGGTGTTGTCCGGCAGTGGGTTGAGCGCCGCCCGGGCGAGCGGTGTCGGGCCCGTCAGATCGACCGGACGGGCCCGCTTCCTGCCCGCGTTCAGCATGTCCAGACAGACGTTGGTGGCGATGCGGTACAGCCAGGACCGCAGCGAGGAACGCCCCTCGAACTTCTCGAAGTTGCGCCAGGCACGCACCAGCGTGTCCTGTACCGCGTCCTCCGCCTCGAAGGCCGAGCCGAGCATCCGGTAGCAGTAGCCGGTCAGCTCGACCCGGTGTCCCTCCAGACGGCTGTCGATGTCCGCCGCCGCTGTCAGATCACTCATCGCTCCACCCCTGTTGCGCTGTGACGCCGCTCACTTCAGCACTTCGGAAGCTACCAGGCCCATGCGCGGCGCATCGGACTCTTCGGCCAGGTGGTGAAGCGAACCCCCGGGCACAGCGCCTTGCGCCGGGCGTCCGGCTGCGCGTGAACGCCCGCGGAGCACAGGCGGCGGGAAGTGCCGGAGCGGCGCACCTTCAGGTCACGTTCCGGGCTTGCGCCCGTACACGTAGACGTCGTCGCCGTTCTTCAGCAGATTCCAGTAGGACTTCGCGTCGCCGGGCCGCATGTTGACGCAACCGTGCGACCCCGGCGGGTTCCACATCTTCAGGCCCACCGAGTGGAACGCCTGCCCGCCGTCGAAGAACTGGGCGTACGGCATCTGCACGTGGTAGAGCGTCGACCAGTGGTTGATGTGCCGCATGTAGATCTTCTTCGACCCGGTGCGGGTCTCGTACTTGTCCCGGCCGGTCCGCACCGGCACCGGACCGAACTTCAGCTTGCTGCCGTCCTGGATCCAGCTCAGCTGCCGGGTCAGGTCCACGCATGCGATGCGCCCCTTGTTGGTGGGGCACTTCTTGGCCTTGTTCGGGTTCTTGCCGGCCGCCTTCTGGTCCGTGAGCGTCTTCATCGTGCGCCAGGTGACCGGCCCCGCGTAACCGACGTCGGGGGTGACCCCGTAGGTGCGCTGGAACGACCGGATCGCCTTGCAGTCGGCGGCCGACTGCTTGCCGTCGACCGGCCGGTGCAGGTACTTCTCGACCTGCTTCTGGTACGGCCCGGTGGATGTCGTGCAGGATGCCGCCGCCTGCGCGGATCCGCCGGTGCCCAGGACGAGGGCGGGCGCCGCCGTCAGAGCGGCGGCGGACAGCGCGAGCGCGCGCCGCGCCCGGACCCCCCGTATGTTCCCTGCGATTCCCATGTACGCCAACTCTCCTTCGCGCGTCGTGAGGTGATTCCGCCTGCTAGACGCGCGCCGGGGAGTGGATGGTTGTGCGCCGTATGTCTCAGTTCGGTACAGACGCCACCGGCACCAGCCGGCGGCGCTCGGCGCGTGCGGCCCGCGAGCCGTACAGCGTGATCGAGACCACGCCGAGGACCGCGAGCAGCCCCAGCGACACGGTCCCGGCCCAGCCTCCGGCGTGGAAGGCGACCGCGCCGAGCGTGCCGCCCGCGCTGGAGCCCAGGTAGTACGCGGACTGGTAGAGCGCCGACGCCTGGGCCCGGCCCTTCGTCGCCGTACGGCTCACGGACGAGGAGGCGACCGCATGCCCGGCGAAGAAGCCCGCCGTGATCAGGACCAGCCCGAGGAGTACGGCGGCCAGCTGGTCGGCGAGCGAGAGCAGCAGACCGGCGGCCGTGGTGGAGACGGCCAGGTACAGCGCGCCCCGGCGGCCGAGCCGGGCGACCAGCCGGCCGGCCGCGGCGGAGGAGACCGTACCGACGAGATAGACCAGGAAGATCGAGCCGACGATGCCCTGCGGGAGGTTGAACGGCGCCTCCACCAGGCGGTAGCCGATCACGGTGTAGACCGCGCCGAACACCGTCATGAACAGCGCGCCGATCGCGTACAGCCGGCGCAGCAGCGGATCGGCCAGGTGCCCGCCCACGGTCTTGGCGAGGGCCTTCGGGTTGAGCGAGCCGGGGGTGAAGTGCCGGGCCCTGGGGATCATGAAGTGGAAGACGACCGCGCAGCCGGCGGCGAGCAGCCCGACCGCGCCGAGCGCCGCCCGCCAGCCCCACAGCTGAGCGATCCAGCCGGTGAGGATACGGCCGCTCATCCCGCCGATGCTGTTGCCCGCCACGAACAGCCCGATCGCGGCGACCAGCGCCTTCGGCCGCACCTCCTCCGCCAGGTACGCCATCGCGGAGGCGGGCAGCCCGGCCAGCGCCGCGCCCTGGACGGCGCGCAGCGCGATCAGCCAGCCCAGCGAGGGGGCGAAGGGCACGAGCAGCCCGACCAGTACGGCGACCGTCAGCGACGCCGTCATCATCTGCCGCCGCCCGAACCGCTCGGAGAGCGCGCTCATCGGCAGTACGCACAGCGCCAGTGCGCCCGTCGCGGCGGAGACCGTCCAGCTGGCCTGTCCGGCCGTGGCGCCGAGGGAGGCGGAGACGGCGGGCAGCAGGGCCTGCGTGGAGTAGAGGAGTGCGAAGGTCGCGACACCGGCGGCGAAGAGCGCGAAACTCATCCGGCGGTAGCCGGGGCGGCCGGGTTCGAGACGGTCCGGCTCGGCAGGAGCGGCGGCGACGGGGGACGGCTGGGGCGAGGCGGCCACGGTGAGGGTGGACGCCCCGGTACTGGCAGGAGGCATGCTTCGAACGTAGGCGCCCCGGTTTCATGCGTCCAATGCACGAACTGGCGATAATCAATCCCATGGTGCATGAACGCAGCTCACAGCCCCGGCTGTCACCCAGTAGTTACGAAGAAGACATTCGTGCCGTCCTCGCGCCGCGACTGGCCCACTTCGAGGCGGTGGCCCGCCACGAGCACGTCACCCGTGCCGCGCACGAGCTCGGCGTCCCGCAGTCGACGCTCTCGCGGGCGATGGTCAGGCTGGAACAGGACCTGGGCGTCGCCCTGTTCGCCCGCAAGGGCCGCAACCTCACCCTCACCCCGGCGGGCCGCACCTTCCTGGGCTCCGCCGAGCGGGCCCTCGCCGAGGTCGAGAAGGCCGCCGACTCGGTTCGGGCCGACGCCGACCCCGCCACCGGCAAGGTCGCCTTCGGCTTCCTGCACACCATGGGCTCCGAGACCGTGCCCGCCCTGATCCGGGCCTTCCGCGCCGACCACCCCCGGGTCCGCTTCCAGCTCGTGCAGAACTACGGCGAGGCCATGATCGAACGGCTCCGGGCCGGCGGCCTCGACCTCTGCCTCACCTCACCCGTCCCGGACGCCCCCGACCTGGTCGCCCGCCGCCTCGACGAACAGCGGCTGCGCCTGGTCGTCCCCGAGGACCACCGCCTCGCCTCGCGCCGCCGCATCCGCCTGGCGGAGGCCGCCGACGAGAAGTTCGTCACCCTCGAACCCGGGTACGGCCTGCGACGGATCACCGACGACCTGTGCGCGGAGGCGGGCTTCGCGCCACGTGTCGCCTTCGAGGGCGAGGAGGCGGAGACCCTGCGCGGCCTGGTCGCGGCCGGCCTCGGCGTCGCCCTGCTGCCGCCGCCCGCCGTGGCCCGCCCCGGCGTCGTCGAACTCACCGTCACGGCCCCGAGGGCGGCCCGCGAGATCGGCGTCGCCTGGCTGGACGGCCACCCGGACACCCCGCCGGTGGCCGCCTTCAAACGCTTCCTGCTGTCGAGGCGGGGCCATCTGCTGCCGGACTGAACGGGGCGGGGCGCTGTACACCGTCCCCGGGAACGCGACGGCCCGCCGGGTTTCCCGGCGGGCCGTCGGAGGCGCGTGTTCAGGTCACACATTGGGGGCGGTCCTGGAGATGTGCGTGGTGCCGTAGGCCGCGCGGTAAGCGCGGCTGAAGTCGGCTGCGCGGGGGAATCCCCGGCGGGCGGCGATGGTGTGGATGGGGGTGGTGCGGAGCGCGGGGTCGGTGAGGTCGCGGCGGGCCGCTTCCAGGCGCAGGCGCCGTATCCACGCGGCGACTGTGGCGTCCGCGTCCTGGAAGAGGCGGTGCAGGTAGCTGGTGGAGATGTGGTGCGCGGCGGCAATGGTGCCCGGGGTGAGATGCGGGTCGTGCAGGTGCTCTCGGATGAACGACTGGATGCGAAAGGTGAGGGCCCGCTGGTGCGTCTCCGGGGGCAGGCAGTCGCCGGCTTCGAGCAGATGGGCGAAGAGCGCGGCGACCAGCGGGGTCGCGATGGAGGCCAGCCGCGACCGGTCGGAGGGCTGGTACGCGGCCGGTCGGAGGGCTGGTACGCGGCCGGGTCCGCGATCAACCGGGTGAGGAACTGTGCCAGCAGGGCACCCATGCCTTCCCGGGCCGACACCGGCGCTCCGACGATCCGGCCGGCCATGTCGCGAGGCAGTGGCAGCAGGGCCTTGGGAACCTCCAGCGCCATGTTCTGGACCAGGTCCCCGGTGCTGTAGACCTCGTTCGGCAGCGACGACGAGTTGATGAACAGGTCGTACGGCTTGTACTCGGTCTCCCGGTGCCGCCACACGCCCGCCCCGCTCCCGCGCACGACGAGTGACAGGTGGTACGCCTCGGGGTCGGACTGCCGGATCAGCTTCGGTGTGCGCCGGAACACCAGCGGCTGGAACGTGGCAGACCACACGGTGACGGCACCGAGGTCCAGCACGCGCTGGGAGGCCTGGAAGTCGCCGGTGTGGTCGCTGCGCAGCTCCATGGGCGCATGGGTACGGCCCACGAGCTCGGTCCAGTAGTTGAACCGGTCCGCCGCCGACACGTCTTCGCTGCGGAACACCATCTCGTCCAACAACTGTCGTTTCACCGTTCCTGAAACCGCAGGTCAAATGCTCACCGGGGGATGACTGCCGCTGATGGTTCCACGCCACGGAGTTGCTGACCATTGCTCCCAGCGGCGGGTCCAGGGATTCCCCGGTAGCACCTCGTCCCAGGAGCATCCGTGGGGACGCCGTCGACTCCGGCCCCGTACGCGTAGGCACGGCCGGACGGCATGGGTGCACAGGATGGTTCTCCCGTCGATCCCTCGCAGGTGGTACGGCGTTCCGGACATGTGCCTCCCGGGCCACCGGCCCGCGCGCCCTGCCTGCACAGGCGCCCAGAGACGCCAAACGTCGTTTTTTGGATGATGTGAGCGATCAATCATGATATTGAGCTGTTTGGGTTGCCTCTCGCCCGCCGATTACCCAGCTGCAAGGTCCGCGACGAAGGAACGGATTCGACATGGCTGGATGGAAGCAAATCTCCGGTTCGCTCAAGGCGATCTCCGCCGGGTCCAGGACGAACGTGTGGGGTGTCAACTCCGGTGGTGGGATCTACCGGTACACCAATGACGATGCGAACCCGTGGGTGAACATCCCCGGTTCCCTGAGTGACATCGGCGCCGGGGCCGACGGCACTGTGTGGGGTGTCAATGCCGGGGGTGAGATCTTCCGGTACACCGGGGATCAGGGTTCGACGCGCTGGGTGAAGATCGCGGGTGGCCTGTCCCGGATCTCGGTCGGGTCCAGGACGAACGTGTGGGGTGTCAACTCCGGTGGTGGGATCTACCGGTACACCAATGACGATGCGAACCCGTGGGTGAACATCCCCGGTTC